>NZ_SOAZ01000004.1 GCF_004364155.1 Fonticella tunisiensis
TTTAAAATTTTTAAATTGTTAGGCTTTTTTGGTGTGCCCTTTTTTGCTTCACCTACAAAAATCCGAATTTAGAATTCTTTCTTTGTTTAAAACTCACTGTCTAAATTCCTGTTTTTTTAAAGAAGGCTAATTTTTCAGCTAAAATTTTAATGAGTTTTGCAATTGCCTATTTATATTTTTATTAATAGTTATTAGTTTTTTATTAAAAGCTTTATTTTGTCTCCTTAACGAAATTTAGCAGCTCGAGGATTTTATTCCTTAGAGACATAAATTCAGCCTCGTTTCGCCTCCTCCTGTGCTTCAGGTTAATATCGATAACGTCTACAATACGTCCCGGTCTTGGGGACATAACTACAATCCTGTCGCTTAAATAAACAGCCTCTTCAACATCATGGGTGATCAATATCATGGTGTTTTTTCTCTCCTGCCATATTCTTAGCAGCTCATCCTGCATGCACATTCGTGTAAATGCATCCAGGGCTCCGAGAGGCTCGTCTAGAAGCAATACCTTGGGATGGTTTACAAGGGCCCTTGCGATGGAGGCACGTTGTGCCATACCTCCTGACAGCTGATGGGGATAGGCTTTTTCAAATCCCTTTAAACCTACCAGTTCGATGTAACTATCTATTTCATGCTTTCTTTCCTTATATACCTTTCTTGCTACAAGTCCTGAAGCGACATTATCATAAACGTTTAACCATGGAAAAAGAGTCGGGTCCTGGAATACAAGTCCACGCTCATATCCCGGTCCCTCTATCCTGGTACCATCGAGGGCAGCAATTCCACTGGTGGGTTTTTGAAGCCCCGCAATTATTCTCAGCAGTGTGGATTTACCACATCCGCTGGGTCCTACAATGGATATAAATTCTCCTGGCTCAATTTGCAGGTTAATATTATCAAGTGCAAGAATTTTATTGTTTTCATGATCTATAAACTCACAGCTTATTTCATTAAGAACTATCCTGCCTTCGTTTTTTACCATTTTATAAGACCCCTTTGCCATATTAGTATCCTGTCCCTAACTTTAAACAGTAGGGTTATGATAGTAGAGAATAATAAGGACATAACTCCAAGGCTTGCATATACCTTTTTGTATTCTGCCCATCCTTGGGCCCAGTTGATATACCAGCCAAGACCAGCCTTAACTCCAAGCATTTCTGCTACAATTAAAGTTACAAAGGACGTGCCAAGTCCCATGAACAAGCCTATAAATATATTCGGCAGGGCAGCAGGAAGTGCCACTCTAAATATCAAATATGGCTTACCTGCTCCAAGGGTTTGGGCCACTTCAAAATATGACTTTTGAACATTAGCTATACCTGAGCTTGTCATAACCGTTACTGGGAACCATACAGATAGCCCAAGTATAAACACGCTGGCGGAAAAGCTTGTGGGGAAAATGGTCATGGCAATTGGAATCCATGCAGTTGCAGGTATAGGGCCAATAATCTTTTGAAGTGGTCCAATCCAGTAGTTAAGCCTTTTGTTCCACCCTATCATGGTACCGGTTATTAATCCTGAAAAAGCTCCTAATAAATAGCCTGCCACTAGCATTCGCAGTGAATAAAAGGTACTTATTAACAGCATTTTTCGATCGGTTATTATAACATCAACAACCTGCCCTGGAGGAGGAAAATAAGGGAGAGGCAGTAGTGAAAGCTTTGAAGTAACAATTTCCCATAGTGATAAGAATAATATTGCAGCTGTTAGCAGTGGAGCTTTCTCCCTAAGCCACTGATTTAAGGTTTCGAATTTTAATGAAAGTACAATCGCTAATACGTAAAGTAATGAAATTACGCCAAATAACGGAATCCAGAATACAGTCCTGTATGCTGCCGACTTATCCGGCACCAGTTTGCTGATTATAACAGTTATAGTAATTGCCATCAAGGGCAAAAATATCTTAGTACTAATTTTTCCTTTCATTTAGCCCCCTCCAATGATTTTATTATATCTTCGATTTACCGGGTTTATATTTAAACAAAAGTCGGATTTACCCGACTATTTTCATATCACTAAAATATTATTCCATTGAACAATAGTGAGTCCAAAAGCATGACAAAATATATAATAACTTATTACTAATGAAAAAACACTCAATTCCTAGTATTCTGATATGAATTACAATATTATTTTATATGCGTCAGTCTCTATTGTCAATATTTTTCCAATACTGGTTTGTAAAACAATTCTGTGAAAATAGTGGTACGAAGGAATTTTGGCTTAAAAACGAGAAAAGCTAATTCTAGAGTGTCCAATTTACCGAGAAAAGCTCACTGAAAGAAATGATTAATAAAAAAGAACCATCTACAGAAGAACCTTTTATTTTATACAGTAAAACTCTAAGATTTACGGAATAAATAGATCTTTTCATGTTTTTGGCAACTACAATTTCAAGCAGTTAGCTTCCGCAAAATTTCCAGTTTATCATTGACAATGAGCCTCTGTGAGCATGATTTGATGTCAGGGGGATGCCCCAGAAATCCTGTGACATCGCCCCTGAAAGGCTATCATACTCACTACTCATTGTAAATGATTTGCTACGCTAAACTGGAAATTTTTAAGTTCCGCAATGCTTGAAAGCATAACTTCCGAAAACACTTTTTCATATTCGAGTATTCAATTAACCTCCCTGGGAAGTATAATTAACACTACCTTTTTTCCACATTATTAAGCTAATTATACTCATAAAAATTACCCAAAATATTTGAAACCCTATACTATCTAGTAACTGTTCATTTGTTAATTTACCTTGAAGAACCGATATTGGTGTATAATAAATATATTGGAACGGTAATATAACACTTATCTTTTTTATAAATGAGGGGAATATAGCTATTGGAAGAATTTCTCCTGAAAATATTTTTATCATATTCCAAACATTATCTCGAAGCGTTAAAACATTTTCTACCCAAAAAGTTAATGTTCCAACAATAAAAAATAAATTAAACATTATCATAAATCCCAAAAATGAAGATAATATAAACAATGATATATTATATATATATAATGTTATTTTTAGCCAAGGTAATATTGTAATATTTGCAAAAATTAGAAATAATATTCCAAATATAATATTCCAAAGAAAAAGAACTATCTTCCTGTAGCATAAATAAAATGGATAAAATAGTGGCTTAGATAAATATAAATTTAAATTTCCTTGGTTAATATCATTCCACTCTTCATATGTTATGATACCTACTGGCATAATTGCAGACTGCACAATTGTAAGTATCAAATAATATTCTATCATATCATTGAATGAATAATTACCTATTTGTGAATTGTATGAGTATACAAATTTCCATAAAAAGTAGATTAGTAGGAATTGCATTGGCAAATATATTATTTGTCCAATGAAATTTAAAAAGTATTCCTTGGTTTTTTCAAATTCAACCTTAGCGATCCTTAAATATTTTATTATCACAATCTTATCCCCCATTCGATTCATACCTTTTAATACCATATCTCCAAACACTTACAAACACTGAGAAAACAATCACTAAGTATATTAATAATTTAAATACAAATACTAACGTCATCTCTTGTTTTTCAAGCAAAAAAACAGTAGGGTAATAAGAAACAAATGCTACCGGTATGACATACGTAAGTAATAATTGTATTTTTTGTGGAAATATAGTTAGTGGATATTGTTTAAACCCTGTTAGCTGCATTATTAATTCCCTAACAACTTCTAGTCTTCCCACCCAGAAACATAGAAAAGTTAAAATTCCATATATAAAATTTGTGATTAAAACCCCAATTACTAAAACAGTTAAACTGATAAGTATGGAAAGAAATGATACACTAATTTTATATTTCAGTAATATTAATATAATTAGTAATATACTCATTATAATCTGCTCTAAGAAATATATTATTGAAACTTGTTCAAATAAAACTGCTATTAAAGTATTAATAGGACGACACAAATATTTATCTAACTGACCCTCGATAATTTTGCTTGGTAAATCTCTGAATCCGAAGAATATCCCCCCCAAACCTTCTCCTAAAAATATTATTGAAGTATATAATGCTAACTCTGAAAATTGCCATCCATTAAAAATAGGAATTATACTAAGTAATGTATACCAAAATATGAAAATAAAACTAAAATTAAAAAGTAAATGTACCAAAAGCATTGCAAATTCAAATCTAAATACATATACTTGATTAAATGAAATAACAATAAACCTTTTAAACAGTCTTATATATTTTTTAATCATGTTCGCTCCTTTCATAAATACCATTTAATATATCTTCTAAACTAATTGTATTGATATTGATATCAAGTATATCATTTTCATGTAATACAAAGTCAATAAATTCATTTAACTTATCTTTTTTTACTCTTATCTTTGATTTGTATTCCTCTTTGCTTATAAGATTATACTCATTACAAGTTATTAGATTGTTTGCATCAAAACTATTTGTATGAGTTATTTCAACAATCTTAAACTTATCCCTTTCTTTTATTGTATTTATATCTCCGTCATATATTATTTTTCCTTTGTCTATTATTATGATCCTCTTACAAAATCTATCAATATCAGATATATCATGAGTTGTAAGAAATATAGTAGTTTTGAAATTTTGGTTTAGATACCTAAAAAATTCTAATATTTCCTGCTTTGATATTATATCTAATCCCAAAGTTGGTTCATCTAAAAATATCACTTTTGGATTATGCAAAATAGATGCAACTATTTCGCACTTCATTCGCTGTCCTAAAGACAGTTTCCTTACTGGAATGTGAAGAAGAGAACTTAAATTTAATTTTCCGCTTAAATAATCTAATCTATCTTTAAATTCATTATTATCCAGTTCGTATACATCTTTATAAAATTTTAGTGATTCAATAACAGGAATATCATAAAATAATATGGATCTTTGTCCCATTAAAACACTTATTTTTTTTGTATACTCTCGCCTTTCCTTATATGGTATATATCCCAAAACTGTTATTTCTCCATTTGTAGGGGTTAATATACCTGAAAGCATCTTTATTGTTGTAGTCTTACCTGCCCCATTTAAGCCTACAAATCCAACAATTTCTCCCTCTTCAATGTTAAAACTAATATTATTTACTGCATATACTTCTGTATACGGTTTGATAATTATATTTTTTAAACTCCTTTTATAAGTTTTTTTAGGTACTTTATAGGTTTTTGAAACACAACTTACTTTAATCATGAGGTTCATCTCCTTACACGAATCTGTACTGTCTTTCCTCTCAATGTCTAATTTTTCCATATCCTTATATAGTTTACCATATTTTTCATATGAAGGGAAGAGATCTTTGTTATAATGTCATCAATCAATTACATTAACAGATGTTACCTCTATATAATCTAAAGTCATTTTGATACCTCCTTTTTGGTTGTGTTTGCAAGATAATCATATATCCTTTCATGAGAACATCATAAACAAAAATCAAAAATATGTTATATTTTAACAAATTTATTTACCAATTATATCCTACATAAAAAATTAACCTATATAGAAACTATTACTGGAGGTGTTTTCATTGAAAAAGAAGATATCAATTTTAGCTATACTTTTTATGATGATATCCTCAACGGTATTTGCCCAGTCAGGCACATATACTGTTCAGCGAGGGGACACAATGTGGAAAATAGCCGTAAGGTATCAGATAGGAGTTAGCGAATTAATTCAGGCAAACCCTCAGATAAAAAACCCAAACCTCATATATCCTGGACAGAAGATCAATATCCCAAGCATCGATGACGTAAAAGCCCTTGAAAATGAAGTGATAAGGCTTACAAACATAGAAAGAGCAAAGGCAGGTCTTCCTGCACTTAAGGCAAACTGGGAGCTTTCAAGGGTTGCAAGGTATAAGTCTCAGGACATGGTTAATAAAAATTACTTCTCCCACCAATCTCCAACCTATGGTTCACCGTTCCAGATGATGGAGAACTTTGGAATAAGGTTCACAGCCGCGGGGGAAAACATTGCCTATGGACAGAGAAGCCCTGAGGAAGTTGTAAGGGCCTGGATGAATTCACCGGGACACAGGGCAAATATACTGAGCAGAAGCTATACTGAAATAGGTGTAGGTGTTGCAAAGAAGAGCAATGGAACGCTTTATTGGACACAGATGTTTATTAGACCTTCGAGATAGTAATGGGCCTCCATAAAGGGGGCTTATTTATTTTCCACTCACTTCATAATCATTAATATATTAACTTCTCTGAAAAAACTTTAACTATATGCTAAAAATATATGATTATAAAATATCTTCTTTTATGAACACTATATATTAGTGAGGTGATCAACAATATGAAAAAGAAGATATTAGTCATTGCATTTTCTTTTATGATGGTGTCTGCAACAGTATTTGCACAGCCCTTTAACTATACAATAAAACCTGGAGACTGCATATGGGATATAGCAGATAAGTATGGATGTCGTCCCGGGGATATTATAAAATTAAATCCCCAAATGACAAATCCAAGACTTGTAAAGCCTGGACAGAATGTATCGGTTCCGAGTCCGTCAGACACTGCAAATGCCTATGAAAAAGAGGTTATAAGGCTTACCAATATTGAAAGGTCAAAGGCAGGGCTTCCTGCTCTAAAGGAAAACGCCCAGCTTTCAAAGGTTGCAAGGCTTAAATCACAGGATATGGCAAATAAGGGATACTTCTCTCACCAGTCACCAACCTATGGTTCCCCATTCCAGATGATGCAGAGCTTTGGCCTTAGATTTTCATCTGCAGGCGAAAATATAGCCTATGGACAAAGAACTCCCGAGGAAGTTGTAAGAGCATGGATGAACTCACCGGGACACAGGGCAAATATACTGAGCAGAAGCTATACAGAAATAGGCGTTGGGCTTGCAAGGAATAAAAATGGCACACCATACTGGACACAGATGTTCATGCAGCCAACAAATAGATAGAAACTCAAGGCATGCAAAATATTTTATTGCATGCCTAATTGCTGTAAACATTTGTCGCAAAATGCAATATTATATATTAAGATGTCCTTTGGAGGGGGTGTATTTATGAAGAGAAATTATGTACGTCCCTTTGTTTATGGAATGCCCCTTATATTTTTAGGGTTTGCCTATATTGTTAAACTATTTTTAAATTTATTTTTTAAGTCCATATATTTTGTTTTCCATGATTTTTTTAAAAACTAGGTTGGGGTTTAATATAATATATTTTTTTAACATAGCTGTGGTTGTACTTATGTAAACAAGGGTAGATAAAAAATATGAGTTTTTTATCTACTCATATTTATATTAAAACTACACAAAATAATTTAGGAGGTGATTAAATGGAAAACGTAAAGCTGTCAAATTCCCAGCTTCACTCGACGATAAGATCATTTTTAATGGAGCATAACCAGGGGTCCCTTGCAACCACAATAAATAATATTCCTCGCTCAAGCCCTGTAATGTTCTTCCTTGGAAAGGATTTAGATGTTTATATAATTTCTGCCGGGGGAGAAAAGTTTAAAGCCATAGAACAGAATCCAAACGTATGTCTTTTAGTTACTACGGAATATCTCGATTACAGAAGAATAAAGGGCGTGCAGATATTTGGAAGGGCAAAAACAGGCTATAAAGGAGAGCAGGTTTATAACGAAGCGAGGGAATACATAAACGATAAGCATTTGCTGGATAATGAGGACGTTAAAATAATAAAGATTTCCCCCGTTGAAATTGTGTATCTCGATTCTACAAAGACAGGAGATAGGACAAAACAGATACTGCAGGTGCAATAAATAAAGGGCACTCCTTACGGAATGCCCCTATTAATAACTTATTTCCATGTTTCGCCATACTGCTTAAGAAGCTCTTCAATTTTTGGTGTGCATCTCCTTCCACCGCAGCCGCCAGAGCCGGCACCTGTAGCTTCCTGAACTTCCTTTACACTTCTGGCGCCTTTTCTTATTGCCTGCTTTATCTTTGCTTTTGGTATTGCCTTACATAGGCACACCTTTGTTATCTTATCTAAAATTTCCTGATTCAAGTTCTGTTCCATCTGTATCACCAATCCCCAATTTCTATAGTAATATTTTCTCTTCTCAAGTGCCTTGGAACACTCCGAAAACCAAGTAACTTCATGGAGCTATACAACATAATCAAATACATTATAGCCCATTACGAAGCGGGTGCTTTTTGGAATGTTTCCAAGGGCATCTATATCTATTATAACTGAAAATCAAATAAAAGAAAATAATTATCACATGATAATTATTCCACAATTATTTTATCATATCTCTGAATTGTATTATAATATTATTGACAGAATAGAAGTAAAGTAGAACATGGATGAGACTATATGGTGGAGATTTGGGAAACTGCCGGATAAAATAGTGATTTAAATCCGAAAGGATGGAACATATGCTTAAGGTTGAGCCTGAGGAATATATAAACCTGCCTATTTTTAAAGTTGTTAGCAATAGTACACTTGAATTTCTAAAGGACAGGACATATAAGATAAAAATAAAGAAGGGAAAGCAGCTTTTCGATCAGAAGGAAATTGTAAAAACAATATACATAGTGCTGAAGGGGAAAATGACCCTCTATAGAAATTCTGAGGAAGGTCAAAAAAGGGTTATATTCATATTAAATGAGGGAGAAATAATAAACGAAGTCATTTTCGATGAAAAGGTATCTTCGGCAAATTGTGAAGCCTTTGAAGACAGTGAGCTTTTGTGCTTTCTTAAGGATGACTTAATGAAAGCCATGTCTATGGATTTTAAGCTCACAGAATTTATAATAAACTCTATGAGTAAGAAAATAAGAAGGCTCTACAGGCAGCTTAAAAACACAGTTCCAATAAGGATAGATAAAAGGCTTGCTGCAAAGCTTTGGAAGCTTTCAAGGGATTATGGAATTCCTGCAGATGAAGGTATCCTCATCAACTTAAACATAACTGTAACATATCTTGCGGATATGCTTGGAAGCTCAAGGGAGACAATATCGAGATGCCTCAGGGTACTTGAGAATGAGGGGCTTATAAAAGTAAAGAATAAAAAAATATATGTTGTTAGCAGCGAAAAATTGTCGATTTATTTTAGAGGTGTGTGATGGCTATCACATACTTTTTTTTGTTTGAATGATAAAATTTTAACATAAAAAATATATGGGGGGAAATTGAAGGTGTTTAAACAGGAGATTATGAATGTTGCAGAAGCTGCAGTAAAAAAAGCTAGTATCCTTAGGGCCAGTGTATCCAGATACATTGCATCATCTGCACTGGCGGGAATGTTTGTAGGATTTGGAATTATACTTATATTCACAATAGGAGGGTTATTATCTCCTGCTAAGGTTCCATCTACAAGGATAGTCATGGGAGTGTCATTTGGAATTGCACTTAGCCTTGTTCTTATGGCAGGCTCGGAGCTTTTTACAGGAAACAATATGATAATGACGATTGGAGCCCTTGAGAAAAAAGTAACATGGATGGACACGATTAAAATTTGGATTTATAGCTTCATAGGGAATTTAATAGGTTCATTTGTTGTGGCGGCTCTATTTACAGGTTCAGGCCTTGCTGAGGGAACCACAGCAAACTTTGTTCTTTCAGCTGCGGCTGCAAAGATGTCAGCACCATTTTTTGAGCTTTTCATAAGAGGAATACTCTGTAACATACTTGTTTGTCTTGCAGTATGGTGCTTCTTTAAGCTGAAGGAAGAAACTGCAAAGCTTATAATGATATTCTGGTGTCTGTTTGCATTTATAACGGCAGGATTTGAACACAGCGTAGCAAACATGACGCTTTTATCAATAGCTTTATTGGTTCCCCATACATCAGCCGTATCGGTGGCTGGCTTTGTCTATAATCTGGCTGCAGTAACCCTTGGAAACATTGTCGGCGGAGCAGTGTTTATGGGATTTGGGTACTGGTTCATATCAAAGGAAAAGATGAGTGAATTTTAAAAAGCGAGAATTAAAGCGAAAAATTATGCAGCATTTATAGTTAATATAAAGGAGGCAAAAACATGGGCTTTAGAATGGATGTTGAAAGGTTTGATGAGCTTCTTACTGAGCTTCAAAAAAATTACAGGATTTATGCCCCTGTGCTTTTAAAGGGAAAAGGAAGGTATTCTGAGACGGATACAATAAGGTATGCAGAAATAAACAGTATAAAGGATGTTGTGTTTGATAAAAAGTCAGTATTTTCACCAAAGGAAGTAATTCTTCCAATTACACAGACGCTTTTCTACTTTACAGAGGATAACGTAATAGAGCCTAAGGTTGATGAAAAAAACATTTTAATATTTTTAAGAAGCTGCGATATACATGCAGTTAAAAGATTAGATGAAATATATCTTAGAAACAGATTTGCAGACTCATATTATGCAGCCCTAAGGACAAAGGTAAAGTTCGTCCTCATGGAATGTGAAAAGAGCTTTGAAAACTGCTTCTGCGTAAGCATGGGAAGCAATAGAACAGACGAATATGACCTGTTTGTAAGGCTGGAGGACGGAAAGGTTTATGTAGAAAGTAAAAATGAAACCTTTGATGGGCTTTTCAAGGATGAAGAAAATGCTGAGGTTTCACCAAAGTTTGTTTTGGAGAACGAAACCGTTGTAAAAATTCCTGAAAACCTCGATCAGAGGGTATTTAAGTCAAAGATGTGGGATGAGTACGATGAAAGATGCATAGCCTGCGGAAGATGCAACTTCGTATGCGGAACCTGTGCATGCTTTACAATGCAGGATATATTCTACAAGGATAATCCTAATGCAGGGGAGAGAAGAAGGGTTTGGGCTTCCTGCATGGTTGATGGATTTACAGATATGGCAGGTGGACACAGCTTCAGAAAGAAGTACGGCGAAAGAATGAGATTTAAGGTTATGCACAAGGTATATGACTTTAACAAGAGATTTGGATATCATATGTGCGTGGGATGTGGAAGATGTGATGATATCTGTCCGGAATACATTTCCTTTGCAAATGCAGTAAACAAGCTTAACGATGCTATGAAAGAGGTGGAATAATGGAAAACGTATATATACCATTTTCATCTAGAATACTTGAAATAAAGCAGCATACCGATATAGATTACACCTTTAAAATGGAATACAGGGGTGAGGTAAAGCCGGGACAGTTCTTTGAAGTTTCAATTCCAAAGTACGGCGAAGCCCCAATATCTGTTTGCGAAATAGGAGATGGATATGTTGCCCTGACCATCAGAAGGGTTGGGGTTGTAACAAACGAAATCCATAACATGAAGGTTGGGGACAGGCTCTTTATGAGGGGACCCTACGGAAATGGATTTGATATCGATATATATAAAGGAAAAGAAATAATAGTTGCAGCAGGTGGTACAGGCCTTGCACCGGTTAAGGGAATTGTGGACTACTTTGCGTCTCATCCTGAAGAGGCAAAGAGTTTCAACGTTCTTATGGGATTTAAGTCTCCAAAGGACATTCTCTTTAGAGAAAGCATTGAAAACTGGTCAAAGACAATACAGACTACCTTAACAGTAGATAGGGCGGATGAGGGCTATACAGGAAACACAGGGCTTATAACCAACTACGTTAAGACAGTTGAGATTGAAAACGCTGATGAGGCGCAGGTTATAGTTGTTGGACCTCCAATTATGATGAAGTTTACAGTTCAGGAGTTTATAAACAGAGGAATTAAGGAAGAGAACATCTGGGTTTCATATGAAAGAAAGATGTGCTGCGGAGTTGGAAAGTGCGGACACTGTAAGATAGATGACACATATATTTGCCTCGATGGACCGGTATTTAACTTCACTCAGGCAAAACACCTTGTGGATTAAGGGGGTAGGGTCATGTTAGATATAAATACTAAACAGCTTAAAAAAAATGCTTTTAGAATTACAAAGGAAAGGGGAAAAACCGCAGTAAGGATAAGGGTTCCCGGAGGAAATATGCACGTAAAGTTCTTCTCAGTAATTCAGGAAATTGCTGAGAAGTACGGAAATGGAACAGTTCACATAACTACAAGACAGGGATTTGAAATACCTGGAATAGATATGAAAAACATGCCTGACATTAATAAGATGCTTCAGCCAATTATTGATGGCCTTGAAATAAACCAGGAGGCTCCAGGCTGCGGATACCCGGCATCTGGAACAAGAAACATCTCGGCCTGCGTTGGAAATGCATACTGTCCCTATGGCAACTACAATACGGGTGAACTTGCAAAGAAGATAGAAAAGGCTGTATTCCCACATGACAGACATGTTAAAATAGCTGTAACAGGATGCCCTAACGACTGTATAAAGGCAAGAATGCAGGACTTTGGAATAATTGGTATGACAGAGCCGCAGTACGATCCATACAGATGCGTTGGATGTCAGGCCTGCGTTAAAAACTGCAAAAAGAGAGCAACCGGTGCCCTTAAGTTTGAAAACTTCAAGGTTGTAAGGGATCACAGCAAATGCATAGGCTGCGGAGAATGTGTTATAAAGTGTCCAACAGGAGCATGGACAAGAAGTGAAGAAAAATATTATAAGCTAGTTATAATGGGCAGGACAGGAAAGAAGAACCCCAGAATTGCCCAGGACTTTATTAAGTGGGCTGACGAAGAGAGCGTTATAAAGATAATACTCAACACCTATGAGTATATTGAAGAATATATAGACAAAGAGGCTTACCAGGGAAAGGAGCATATTGGATATATAGTTGACAGAACTGGATATCAGGAGTTTAAAAAGTGGGCTCTTAAAGACGTAAACCTTGGGCCAAAGGCAGAGGTTGCTCAAACTATAAATTGGTAAAGAAAACCCTATCAGTTTTTAAACTGATAGGGTTTTCTTAAATAATGCTTTAATCCGCTGTGTTAATCTGAAAAGTCCATTGGAATAAAAGCAGGAAATGCCTGCAGACCGATGCTGCGATAAAAAATATATTTCATTCACTGGTGAGAATCCGGTGTTATTAATTAAACTTTATAGAATAATATACAGCCAGTTGTTGCAATAATATATTTAGCAGAGGAGGGATATATGCCATGGACAATATGGAAAACAAAATAGAGGAAATATACAACGACCTTGAGGTATATGGAGGAGTTACTCTTTTTAATAAAGGGGATGGAATATCGATTACAGTCATAGACGATAAAGAGGGGTATTCCTATATAGCAGGCAGGAATGATGAAAAGTTTAACGACGGAAGGAATGCCATTAAGTGGGCAATAGATAAGCTTCATGGGATTGAGGGCTGGGAGTAAAAGGAGGTTATATTATGAATTTAGATTCCTATCCCGAAAACGTAAGGCGATATATACTGGAACTTTCAAAGCACGGGATTATAGATATTGAAGGAAATATAGACAGGATGTTTATTAGCTACTTATACGACCAGAAATTTGATGAGAATTATGTAAAAAGCATGATAAATGATAGACTTAAAAACATATAAACTGCCAGCCCCTTTAGATACATTTAATAAGCTGCCCCTTTGATGATGATATCGAAGGGACAGTTTATTTTTGAGGAAAGGATTGGTAACATATAAAAGGGATATAAAAGGCCCCACCTACATAAGTAAAGGAGTGATGTTTATGAAAAATAACAACAGAACTGTAATTATAACCGGAGGAGGACAGGGTATAGGAAAAGGCACCGCCATGAGGCTCCTTATGGAAGGCTTTAATGTAGTTATTGCGGAAATAGACAGGGAGGCGGGTTTTGAGGCTGAGAAGGAGTTAAGCCAATATGGAAGGGTTAAGTTCATTCCCTGTGATGTTTCAAATGAGGAAGAAGTGAAGGCCATGGTTAGTGAAACCGTTAAATGTTTTGGGGGGATCGATGTTTTAATTAACAATGCAGCAATATCTGTAAATAAGCCAATAACGGAAATTTCCCTTGAGGAATGGAATAGTGTATTGGGTGTAAATTTAACAGGGGTGTTCCTATGCTCGAAGTATTGTGCTCCACATCTTAAGGAGAGAAAGGGCTCTATTATAAACATGGCTTCCACGAGGGCATTTATGTCAGAAGCAAACACAGAGGCTTACTCAGCATCAAAGGGAGGGATTTTTGCACTAACCCACGCCCTGGCAATAAGCCTTGGGCCGGATATCAGGGTTAACTGCATAAGCCCCGGATGGATTGAAGTTGGCGAATGGAAGAAGGAGAGTAAAAAACAGGTTCCTGTGCTAAGCGAAATGGATCATAAGCAGCACCCGGCAGGAAGGGTTGGAAGGCCTGAGGACATTGCATCCATGATATTGTTTCTTATAGATTCTAAAAATTCCTTTATAACAGGTGCAAACTTCGTTGTAGACGGCGGTATGACAAGAAAGATGATATATGTATAAAAATTTTAATCATGATGAATGTCCCCATATACTGTGAAAGTATATGGGGATTTTTATGTTCACAAAAAATTTATTATAAAATATCATTCAAAGTATTGAATATTTATAAAATAAAGTGCATAATTATACTATAAATGAAAAAGATTTAGTCAAGGAGGTTTAAAATGAAGGAAAAAATTAAAGCTAAGGTATCTGAAATAATGGGGGAACTTGAGGAGATCAGCAGGTTTCTTTATGAAAATCCCGAGCTTGGAAATCAGGAATTTAAGGCAGCAGAAAAGCTGGAGGGATTTTTAAGGAGATATGGATTTAACATAGAGCATGGGGTATATGGAATTGAGACTGCTTTCAAGGCAACCTATGACAGCAACAAGGATGGAGCTAAAATCGCTTTTCTTTGTGAATATGATGCACTTCCTGAGATAGGTCATGGATGCGGTCATAACCTTATTGCCGCCATGGGAGTTGGAGCGGCTGTGGGCTTACAATCGATAATAGATGAAATAGGGGGAAGCATAGTAGTGTTTGGTACACCTGCGGAGGAAACAAACGGTGCTAAGGTAAAGATGGCGGCTGAGGGCGCCTTTAATGGTATTACCGCTGCAATGCTTGTCCATCCATCTGCAGTAACAAAGGAAAGTGGAAGTTCCCTGGCTATAAATGCCTATCAATTTGAATTCTTCGGAAAAACGGCCCATGCATCAGGCTGTCCAGAAAAGGGGATAAATGCACTGGATGCAGTTATAGCTACTTTCAACAATATAAACGCCCTCAGACAATATATAGGAAAGGATGCAAGAATTCATGGCATCATTTCTAAAGGAGGAGAGGCTCCAAACATCATTCCGGACTATGCAGCAGCAAAGTTTTATGTCCGTGCAGCTACAAAGAAGCAGCTTAAGGAGATATCAGACAGGGTTATTAAGTGTGCCGAGGCAGGTGCACTTGCTGCAGGAGCAAAGCTGAAGGTAAGCAACTTTGAACTTTCAAATGATGATTTAAGAACAAATAGCGTTTTATCGGAGACCTTCAGTGAAAATCTCCGCGCCCTTGGCGAGGTTGAAATTGAAAAAAGTGAAGGGCCATCGGGCTCTACGGATATGGGAAATGTAAGTTATGCAGCGCCTTCAATACATCCTTACATAGGCCTTGGAGATAAGGAGCTTGTTGGCCACTCAAGGGAATTTGCTGCTGCAACCCAAAGCGAGAAGGGAAAGGAGGCGCTGTTTAAAGGGGCATGTGCCATGGCTATGACGGGATATGATGTAATAGTGTCCCCAGAACTTCAGCAAAGAATATGGGATGAATTTAAAAAGATAAATGAATAACCATGTATATATTAAACTATAAAGGGGGATTAATAATGTTCATAGAAAAATTTAAGAAATGGACTTCTATACTGCTTATAGTTTGCAGTTTTGCTGTATTTTCCGGTTGTGCCAGGGGAAATGCAGTATCTGATGCATCAAATACCGATGGAAATAAGCAAATGTCAAAGCTTGATGAGATAAAAAAATCCGGTAAGCTTGTTGTAGGAACAAGTGCAGATTATCCTCCAAGCGAGTTCCATAAAGAAATAAATGGCAAGGACGAAATCGTTGGATTTGATATTTCAATAGCAAAGGAAATAGCGAAGGATCTTGGAGTAGAACTTCAAATCAAGGATATGAAATTTGATGGGCTGCTGGCTGCTTTAAATGCAGGTAACATAGATATAGTACTTGCAGGCATGGTACCTACGGAGGAGAGGAAAAAGAGTGTTGACTTCTCAAATGTATATTACACAGGAGAACAGGGAATATTGGTTAGGGCGGAGGATAATGGCAAATATAAGAGCATTGGGGATTTTAAGGGAAAGAAGGTTGGAGTTCAGAAGGGAGCTTTACAGGAGAAGATAGCTCAGGAACAGTTTAAGGAGTCGGAAATTAAGCCGGTTGGTTCTGTATCAGATTTGGTTTTACAATTGAAGTCCAAAAAGGTGGATGCAGTACTCGTTGGTGCTGCGGTAGGAAAGGCCTATGCTAATAAAAACAAGGATCTTGCGATGACAGATATAAAAATAGAGTATGACTACAATGGTACAGCTGTGGCAGTGAAGAAAGGAAATCAAGATTTGGTTGACTCTATAAATAAAACCATAGATAGGCTTAAAAAGGATGGCTTAATAGAAAAGTATTATGCAGAAGCTACAGAAATGGCAGAGAATTAGAGCAAGGAAAGGGTTTGATAGTCCATGGGGATGCTGATTAGATAAAAGGAATTATAGTCAGCTGGTATGGGCTGTCACCAAAACAGTCACCCCGCATACTATGAATATATGCGGGGTGATTTTATATGGCATATGCAGTGATAATGTCGGGAGGGCTTGGCTCAAGGTTCTGGCCAAAATCAAGGAAGAGCCTTCCAAAGCAGTTTCTAAAAATAGTTGAAGACAAGACGATGATAGAATGTACCGTTGATAGGATAAAAAACATAATCCCTATGGATAAAATATGCGTGGTAACAAACAAAAACTACGTGTCGATTATCCAAAGTCTATTGGATTTAAAGAGTGAAAATATATTTAAAGAGCCGGATAATAAGGAGACCGCATCCTGTATAGGCCTTGCAGCAGTAAAGCTGCTTAAAAAGGATTTTGATGCTGTTATGGTTGTCCTTCCATCAGATCACGTAATAATCGGCAGGGAGGAGTTTGAAAAGACACTCAAACATGCCATTGATGTTGCAAGGGATGGCGACTGTCTTGTAACCATGGGAATAAATCCTACAAGGCCTGAGTCTGGATATGGATATATTGAAAAGGGAGAGAGGCTGGAGGACGGGGTTTACAGGGTAAAGAGGTTTGTTGAAAAGCCAAACGTCGATGTTGCAAAGAGTTTTCTTGAAAAGGGAAATTACCTGTGGAACAGCGGAATGTTTGTATGGCGGGCAGACCGTCTCCTCAGGGAAATCAAAAAATATCTTCCCGATCTCTACAGGAGCCTTATGAAAATATATGAAGCCATTGGAACTTTTGATGAAGAAAGGGTTATTGAGGAGGAGTATTCAAAAATCGATGGTATATCCATAGACTTTGGAGTTATGCAGAGAACCAACAGGGCAGTTGTACTTGATACAAGCTTTGTTTGGGATGATATAGGAAGTTTTACCGCCCTTGAAAGGTTTTTAAACAGCGATGAGAGCAACAACATAGTGGCAGGTGGGGAAGTCTTTCTCACAGAAGTTCAAAACACAACAATACTTGGGGATAAAAGGCTTATAGTGGCCATAGGAGTTAAGGATATGTTGATTGTGGACACAAAGGATGTTGTTCTCATATGCCCTAAGGACAGGGCTCAGGAAATAAAGGAAGTTGTAAAGAAGTTATCTAATAATGATGAATTTGAAAGGTTTGTATAACATGAATAAAAGGCTTATGTATGACCCAGGGGGTTGTGCATGAGCCTTTTATTAAATATAAATGATAGAAACTTGACAAATGTTTTAGCTGAAACTATAATGGTTACAACAGAAGAAATAAAATGCTGTAAGAAGCGTACGAAAATTTTTTCTGCCATATTAGTTTTTTGGGAGGTATAGAAATGACTGTTGAACAAGTTAAAGAAATTTTAGCGGATGGAACGATAGGATACTTTGCAACAACTAATGGAGAACAGCTTGAAGTTAGAGGATGGCAGTATCAGTTTGCAGAAGGAAACAGGTTCTATTTTGCTACAGCAAACACAAAGGATGTTTATAAGCAAATACAGGCTAATCCACAGGTAGCCTTTGCCGGTGTAAGCAATGGATATAATGTTAGAATTTCAGGTAAGGCAACCTTTGTAACGGATGCTGCTAAAAAAGAGCAGTTTTTCTCCAGGCTTTCTGAAGGAGTAAAACAATTATATAAAAGTGCATCCAATCCGGTTTTAGAGATCTTCTACATCGACAGTGGAGAAATTAAGATTAATAAGGGATACGAACCATTTGAAGTAATTAAGTTCTAAGCGGCTTTACATATTATGGCGAAGTCGGTGAATGAAAAATAAAGTTTAATATAAAGCAAAAAACTATTATGGTTTAGGGTTTTTTAAACCATAATAGTTTTTTTTAGAATGATGACTTATGGGAGTTTATTTATTCCGTCAACAATATCCTTAATAGTTATCCTGCGTAGTTCGTTTTCCATTGCAGTCTGAGCCTTTTTAAGGGCTGCGCCTAATATGGATTCAATATTGGCACCTACTTTACATTGTCGATTACCCTTATGAAAATTGAAAAGTCCATTTCCTTCAGTAACTTCAACAGCATTATATACATCAAGCAATGTTATTTCAGAAATGTCTTTTTGAATTGATGTTCCGCCAGTACCGGCTTGAACGGCAACAAGCCCGGCATTTTTTAGATATCCTATAATTCTGCGTATTAAAGCAGGGTTGGTATTTACACTTGAAGCAATAAACTCAGATGTACAATTTTTACTGCTCATTGCAGTTAAAGTTAAAATATGCACAGCAATGGAAAGGCGGCTGCTCAATTTTTTCATTTGATTATCACCTCTTGATGTAATCATAATAGTTATAAGCAGAATCGTTGTCAAGTATAAGAGTCAAATGTCTGTTTGTGTGCAAGCGTACTGGTGAATGAAATATATTTTTTATTGCAGCATCGATCTATAGATATTTTCTGCTTTTATTCCAATGGGCTTTTCAGAGTAGAGTAGCACAACGCGTTAAATTAACTTAATCCGTTGTGCTGGATAATTTTACAGATTAAATCAATAGTAGAAATTTCTACGGAAGATTTTCATTTTTTGAAAATTAGGGATAGATTGATTGTTCATCCTTTTATACTGTGATATACTTACAGCAAGTGGTGATAATATGAACGATATAATATTCAGGTTGTTAGATTTTATAAACAACAGCAAAAATAAAGATACCAACTATTTCATTGCATTAACGCTGCTGCACGATGTAAAAAACATTCCAAATATGAACATCACTACCCTGGCTGACAGGTGCTACACTTCACCGGCTGCTATTACTAGATTTTGTAAAAAAATAGGATATAAAAGTTTTCAGGAATTTAAAGACTATGCCAAAACGTCGGTTGAGGACGATGTTACAATACGAATTACTGATTCTTCAGATAAAGAGGTAATTGCACAGGAGCTGCAGGAAGCTTTATATAATAAAATTGTAAACTGGCTGGTATCATCCAAAAATATGATTGATTTTCATAAGGCTTTCAAAATCATTGAACTAATACATTACTGTAAAAAAGTATCCTTCTTTGGCACTCAATTATCACAGGCAATAGCCCAGGATTTCCAGCTAAGGCTGGTTAAGCATAACAAATTTGTCAGCGCCTTTTCAGATATACAGGAACAGTTTGAAGATGTGGAGGATTTGGATGAGGACTCCGCTGCCATAGTTATAAGCCCATCTGGAAGGTTTATTAACGGCAATATTCCACTGCTTGAAGCCATTAAGAAAACCGGATGTAAACTGGTTATAATTACCCACAATAAGGAAGTTCCTTTTCTGGAACAGGCAGACATTGTTTATTATCTGAATGGAAGTACCTACGACGAAACTGGTTTTTCATCGGAGAGGTTTTCTTTAATGTATTTCTTTGATTTTATGATAGCATTTTACAGCCAGCTTTATGGCTATAAATAATATTTTCATGTACTAAATAAAATCACTTATACAAGGGAGGTAACGTTATGGAAAAGAAAAGCACAAATGTAATTCCAGAGGGATTCCTGTGGGGAGGCGCAGTAACTTCATTCCAGACTGAAGGAGCATGGAACGAAGGTGGAAAAGGGCTCTCCATAGTAGACGTTAGACCCGTACCGGAAAACCATTCAGATTGGAAGGTGGCCATAGATTTTTATCATCGTTATAAAGAAGATATAGCACTCTTTAAAGAGTTAGGCTTTAATGCATATCGTACAAGCATTTCATGGTCAAGAATTTTCCCGGATGGTGAAGGGGAAGTTAATGAAGAGGGAGTAAAGTTCTATAACGATTTATTTGATGAGCTTATAGCAAATGGCATGCAGCCCGTTATCACCCTTTATCACTTTGACTTACCACTTGCATTAGCTGAAAAATACAATGGTTTTGCTTCAAGAAAAGTTGTTGATTTGTTTGAAAGATATGCAAGAACTTGTTTCGAAAGATTTGGCGACAGGGTTAAGTACTGGATTACATTTAACGAACAAAATTTAGTACTACAGCATATAAATCATTGGGGAGCAAAGGTGCCTGAAGGTGTTGATCCGGAGGCATTTGCATACCAGGTATGCCATAATGTATTTATTGCCCATGCCAAGGCTACAAAGGCACTGCACGAGATGGTTCCAGATGGTAAAATGAGCGGTATGATTACATATATGACAACATATCCGGCAACATGCAAGCCGGAGGATGCCCTGGCAAATGTTAAGGCAAAGGAGCTTCTTGTTGACTTCTTCTTTGATGTATTTGCACGAGGTGAGTATCCATCATATGTAACAAGCAGATTGGAAAAGAAGGGCATAAGGATAAAGTGGGAAGAAGGAGACGCAGAGCTTTTGAAGGAAAACACAGTGGACAATTTAGCATTTAGCTATTATCAGAGCCGTATTGTTAAGGCAACAGATGATGGTGAGGAACCTGCTGTTACAGGGGTAGTGGCAAACCCATACTTAGAGGCAAATGAATGGGGCTGGTCTATAGACCCAATAGGCCTAAGAATAGCTTTAAAGGAGACCTATGCACGTTATAAAATGCCTATTTTCATAACAGAAAACGGTATAGGAGTAAGGGAAGAATTAAATGAAAACAACACTGTAGAGGACGATTACCGTATTGATTACCATAGAAGCCATATAGAGCAGATGAAGCTTGCTATGGAAGAGGGAGTTGAGGTTATCGGATACCTCATGTGGGGCTCAACTGACATATTAAGCTCCCAGGGAGAGATGAAAAAGCGCTATGGAGTCATCTTCGTAAATCGTGATGAAAGGGATTTAAGGGACTTAAAGAGATATAAGAAGAAGAGCTTCTTCTGGTTTAAGAAGGTAATCGCTTCAAATGGAGCAGAATTAGAATAGTGAAGTATTATAAAAAGACCGGAATCCGGTCTTTTTATAATACATTTTCATCTGTCTCAAATTTATAAATGTTTATCTCAGAGAAATCATCTTCATTATAATATATGGATATTTTAAACAGATCCGTTTCAACCTCCATGGTCTCTCCGCTCTTTAAGCTATACAGCTTTCTCAGAAACAGCGGTGAAAAGAAGTTTGCATCGAGAAGCTTATAGGATTCAAACCTGTTTATCTGTTTAAACACCTCAGCCTGCAGCCTGAAAATGTTTGGTATATGCTTTTTAATTTTTATAACAGGCTCCAGGTGGCTCTTTTTAGATTCAGCAACATTGTTTTCTATACATTCCTTTAAGAACATGTCAAATTTCAGGTTGGTGTTTTTACTGTTTAACCTGGCATAGTTTAAATTTTTATATACGTATTCATATTCGTACTTCTTTAAACTGTCCAGAAGGAGATTATACACAAAATCATAGTCATCGATATATTTCTTAATTATTGTTATAAGGATGTTGACGTCGTTTTTGAGCTTTTCTGCAAGCCTGTCTATCAGAGAAAATTTGATACCTATAACTTTATTATTAGAGCTAAGTCCTGATTTTATCTTTTCATAGCTTAATATATATTTTCCATTGGAATTGATGTCCTCCACTATAGGAAGAAGTATTTTAGTTTCAAAATCATAAAATCTCGTATAATTATCTCCAACGCCGAGAATGGTTTTCAAATTATCAAGGGTAATTTCAAGTTCAGCCTTTTCCTTCCAGTGATTTAAAAGGTACAGATATAATAAATATGACTGCTTTTCCTTAAAGCTCAAAATGTGATCTATATGAAGTGTATTAAATATGTTTCCCTTCTTAAAGGAAAGCATGACTTCCCTTGATAATAAAAATATTACACTTTTTTCGTCTATTAAAAACGAGTCGATAACAGAGAAATAGCCCTCAAAGCGAAGGGATTCGTTTGTTTCTACGCAATATTCAAGCTTCTTTTTGGATAGTTTTTTAATGAAGCTCTTTAGCTCGTCCATGTCCATATCAAGAAGGCCCATAAGCATCTGTCTATCGAGCTTTAGTTCTCCATTTCTTTCTTTTTTATAAAGTTCTAAAAGATAGGATATTAAAAATCTTTCCTTTTTCAGAAGCGGGTGTTCAAATGTTAGTGTGAGTTTGCTGTTTTCAAAATTGACTGGGCTTGATTCGCTGTATAAACTCAAGAAAAACACCCCCTAAAAATTTATAAAAAAAATAGAATTAGATTTTTCTAAATAAGATAAACGAAAAAGGGATGATTTTTTATAAAAAAGGCATCTAATACCTAAATAAATTATATAATAGCAGACGAAAAAAGTCTATTTTTTTAGAAATTTGTAATGAATAATCAAATTTTATAAAATAAAAGCACAATTTAAACATCTAGGAGGAGGTCAAGGTGCAAAGCAATAATATAAGGAAGATTAAAGAAACAAACGTTGATAGGATAGCAATGGGAATCATAGCAAATGCAGGGGACAGCAGAAGCCTATCCTTTGAAGCTCTACAGGCTGCAAGGGAAGGAAATTTTGAAGAAGCAAAGATGAAACTTAAAGAGTCCAGCGAAAAATTGATTAAGGCACATGAATTTCAAACACAGCTTATGATAAGGGAAGCCGAGGGGGAAGAAGTAAAGTCCAGTGTTTTAATATCCCATGCCCAGGATCATCTAATGATAGCAATTTTAGCAAGGGACCTAATTGAAGAGATGATTGCATTATATGAAAGGTAGTAATGATGCACTAATATCATTTAGAATTGATTCACTGGGAAAAAATAATCAATGTTAATACCGGCGGTGGAAGATTAAAACCTTCTACTGCTGATAAAAATATAATAAAATTATAAAAGGGAGGTTTAGTAATGAACAAATTTACTCAATTCTTAGAAGAAAAGTTCATGCCAGTTGCAGCGAAGGTTGGAGAGCAGAGACACCTTCAAGCGATAAGAGACGGTATCATCTTAACTACTCCATTAACCATTATAGGTTCATTATTCCTAATATTAGCTTACCTGCCAATACCAGGCTATGACGCATTTATGGCAAATACTTTTGGGGCAGCGTGGAGGGATAATTTAACATTCCCTGTAGGCGTTACATTTGACCTGCTTGCGGTATTTGTTGCAATAGGCGTAGCCTACAGGCTTGCTGAAAGATATAAGATAGACCCGATATCAGCAGCAGCAATGTCCCTTGCGGGCTTTATGCTTGTAACTCCTTATAAAATATCCTTCACTCCGGAGGGTATAAATAAGACCTTTGACGTAACAGGAATTCCTCTGGCACTTACGGGAAGTAAGGGAATGTTCGTTGCTATTTTAGTTGCAATAATTTCAACAGAGATATTCAGATTTTCTGTTAAGAAGAACTTCGTTATAAGGATGCCCGACGGTGTTCCACCAGCAGTATCAAAGTCCTTTGCATCCCTTATACCTGGATTTTTAGTAATTATAACTCTCTGGGTTTTAAGACTTATACTTCAAGTAACGCCATTTGGTAACCTCCATAACGTTGTTGGAGTTATCCTTGGAAAGCCATTATCACTACTTGGAGGATCACTTGCTGGTGCAATAATTGCTGTAATCATAGCTCAGCTTCTATGGGTAACAGGTATACACGGACAGGCACTTGTTTGGGGTATAATGGGACCGGTATGGCTTACACTTGTTGACCAGAACAGATTGGCATTTACAGCAGGGCAGCCAATACCAAACGTTGTAACACAGCAGTTTATGGATATATTCTATTCAATAGGTGGTTCAGGTGTAACCCTTGGACTTGCAATACTTCTGTTAACAAGATCAAAGAGTAAGCAGTTAAAGCAAATAGGAAAACTTGCGATAGCTCCAGGTCTGTTTAACATAAACGAACCAATTACCTTTGGACTTCCAATGATTATGAACCCAATAATGATGATTCCATTTGTACTTGTTCCTGTAGTTATAGTTTCTATAACATACTTTGCAATGGCTACGGGACTTGTTGCAAAGACTGCGGGTATCATGGTTCCATGGACAACTCCAGCTATTATAAGTGGATTCCTTGCTACAGGTGGTAAGATATCAGGAGCTGTAATGCAGATAGTTAGCATTATAGTGTCAGCAGCACTTTATTATCCATTCTTTAGAATATATGATAACCAGAAGTTTAAGGAAGAAAATTCACTATCCGATATAAGGGAAGCCGGCATAACAAAGTAATAATATAATAATCAGGCTGTTGATTTAATCAACGGCCTGATTATTATATAGATATGCCGCTGCACAAGATGATAGTTTTCAGCATATTATGTATTACAAAAGTTGCCTTATTGACAAATCCATAATGCAGGGTTATAATGCAATTAATCGTTCGAAATAGTTTGAAATGCAATGACAGGAAGAGTAGGTTATAGGAAGCTTTCAGAGAGAAATCCCCATAGGCTGAAAGGGATTTTAAGCTGAATATAACTGAAGTGCATCCTTGAGCACTGAATCGAAGTTTAGTAGACTTCAGCGGGTATGCCCGTTACAGCATTGAGGTATGTTGGTACCAATATTGATGAGATATCATGTTTTTTGCATGATAAGCAGAGTGGAACCGCGGAAGTGACAGCTTCTGCCTCTGTAATGGAGGCAGAAGCTTTTTTATTTTTCAGAATCCGGAGCTGAAAAATAATTAAAAGGGAGGTTTGAATATGAACTCAGTAAGCTACTTTGATTCAATAGCACCAAAATGGAATGTTATAAGGAGTGAATATTTCGAAGAGAAGTTAAAATATATTGCCCTTTCGAAATTTGATATAAAGGATAAAATATGCGCAGATCTTGGATGTGGTACAGGGTTTATATCACAGGCATTATCCCTGGAGGCTAAAATCGTTTTCTCAATAGATAGCGCTAAAAACATGTTAAGGGAGCTGCATAACACTGCAAGGGCCAGGGAAATGAACAACATCTATCCTATAAAGGGGTCAATGGAGGACTTACCTCTATTTGATAATTCAATAGATGCAATATACACCAATATGGCATTGCACCATGTGCCTGACGCCAAAAAAGCCATTAATGAAATGTACAGGGCTCTAAAAAACGGAGGAACAGTTGTAATTACAGACGTTGAAGAGCATAATGGAGAGTGGGCAAGGGAAGAAATGTTCGATGTATGGCTTGGTTTTTCCCATTCACAGATAATGGATTGGATGAGGGAAGCAGGTTTTAGCGATATAGAGGTTAAAAGTACAGGATTAAAATGCAAGGGATATTCAAGCAAAGGAGAATATACTGAAACAGGAATTTTTATTGCATCAGGAATAAAGAGGGAGGAATAATATGAATTTTGAATCTTTGTTAATACACGGGGGAATTGATGGAGATGAGCACACAGGTGCCGTAAACGTCCCGATATACCAAACTTCAACCTACAGACAGTCGGCCCTTGGAGTTCACAAGGGATATGAATATTCAAGAACAGGAAACCCAACAAGACATGCCCTTGAAAAGCTTATCGCAGAGCTCGAGGGTGGATATGCAGGGTTTGCCTTTGCATCGGGAATGGCTGCGATATCGGCAGTTTTAATGTTGTTTAAGAGCGGAGATAAAATCTTAATTTCAAACAACCTTTATGGTGGAAGCTACAGGGTACTTGACAAGGTGTTTAAAAACTTTGGCCTTGAGTATGAAATTGTAGATACGAGCAGTGGAAATCTTGTAGAGGAGAGGATCTCTGAAAGGGTTAAAGCGATATTTATAGAGACACCAACCAATCCATTGATGACAATCACGGATATAGCTGAAATTACTAATATTGCTAAAAAGCATGGAATAATGGCTATCGTGGATAATACCTTTATGACGCCATACCTTCAAAGGCCAATTGAGCTTGGGGCAGATATTGTGGTTCACAGCGCCACCAAATATCTCGGCGGCCACAGTGACCTCGTTGCAGGGCTTGCAGTTGTAAACGGCAGTGAGCTTGCAGAAAGGCTTCACTTTATTCAAAATTCCACCGGTGGAGTTTTATCTCCCTTTGATTCATTCCTTCTTATCAGAGGAATAAAGACCTTATCTGTAAGGCTCGACAGGCATATGGAAAACGCTATAAAGGTAGCAGAATATCTTAGAGGTCACAAGTTGGTTGAAAAGGTTTATTTTCCTGGTTTTAAGGATCATCCCGGTTATGAAATACACAATAAACAGGCAAAGGGTCCAGGTGCAATGATATCCTTTGTGATTAAAAAGGGATATGATATTAATAAATTCTTCAAAGGTTTAAAGCTCATAACCCTTGGTGAAAG
The DNA here is from genome assembly GCF_004364155.1 of Fonticella tunisiensis. Classification (GTDB taxonomy): domain Bacteria; phylum Bacillota; class Clostridia; order Clostridiales; family Caloramatoraceae; genus Fonticella; species Fonticella tunisiensis. Next base: position 26,676 of record NZ_SOAZ01000004.1, read on the forward strand.
CCTTGGAGGGGTTGAATCCCTCATATGCCATCCTGCTACTATGACACATGCATCCATTCCATATGAGGTAAGGCAGGCTGTTGGAATAGTTGATAATCTGGTTAGGCTTTCTGTTGGAATTGAAAATGCTCAGGATTTAATAAAGGATATTGAAAATGCATTAAGGGAGGAATAAAAATGGTTAAGGTTGAAAGCTTTGAATTGGATCATAGAAAGGTAAAGGCACCATATATAAGAAAGGTTGGCGCTTATAGAGGTGAAAAGGGAGATATAATCACCAAGTTTGATTTAAGGTTCATGCAGCCAAATAAGGGTGCAATGCCAACTGCTGCAGTACACACAATTGAACACCTTCTTGCAGGCTACATGCGTGAAGAAATGGATGGAATAATTGACATTTCACCTATGGGCTGCCGTACAGGTTTCTATATGATTGCATGGGGTGATAGAACAGTGGAGGAAGTAAGGCCTGCACTTATATCTGCCCTTGAAAAAATAACAAGCACAAAGGAAGTTCCTGCAGCAAATGAGGTTCAGTGCGGAAACTACAGGGATCACTCACTGTTTTCTGCAATTGAATATGCAAAGCTGGTACTGGAAGGACTGAAGTAGCATGAACTATATCAACGATATAAGGGAGTATATAGGAAAAACTCCACTTCTAAAGCTTAACAATATGGGAATTAAAGAGGGAATAAACCTATTTGCAAAGCTCGAGTATTTGAATCCCGGAGGAAGTGTTAAGGACAGGATTGGAGTATATATGATCCGGGAGGCAGAAAGGCAGGGGATTTTAAGGAAGGGCTCAACAATAGTCGAGGCAACTGCAGGAAATACAGGGCTTGGAATTGCCCTTGCTGCAATAAATAAAGGATATAGAGTTATATTTGTTGTCCCTGAAAAATTTTCAATTGAAAAGCAGCTTCTTATGAAAGCCCTGGGCGCTGAAATTATAAATACCCCAAGGGAGCTTGGAATGCAGGGGGCCATTGAAAAGGCAGAGGAATTTTTAAGAACAATAGACAATTCCATATCCCTGAAGCAATTTGAAAACCCTGCAAACTCCCTTGCACATTATGAAACAACAGGGCCGGAAATATTTGACTCCCTTGATGGTAAAATAGATTACTTCGTTGCGGGAGCAGGAAGCGGAGGTACTTTTACAGGAGTTGCCAAGTATCTTAAGGAAAGAAAACCGGATGTGAAGGCTATAATAGCTGACCCTGAAGGCTCTACCATGGGCGGAGGGTGTGAAGGCTGCTATGCAATTGAGGGAATAGGAAATAACTTTATTCCAAAGACCCTTGATATGGGCCTGGTGGATGGATTTATAAAGGTAAGGGATGATGAGGCCTTTGCACTTGTAAAGGAGCTTGCCAAAAGGGAGGGACTCATAGTTGGCTCTTCCTCAGGCGCGGCCCTTGCTGGGGCTTTGAAGCTGGCTGAAAAGATTGAGAAAGGAAATATTGTGGTTATTTTTCCCGATAGAGGAGACAGGTATTTCAGCAAAAACTTATATTGATGCTTATAGGACAATGCAATCAGTTTAGAAAATCAAAATGGTACTATCAAAGCGTTTGAATTTGATAGTACCATTTTGATTTTGAAATATGATTATTAACTACTATAGACCTATTTTAAAACTCAAGGCAAATTTGGCTTAGTGTCCCGTAATTATAGCTGCGGTGAAGAAGCTTTATTTTTAACCTGGCGAATTGTAACTGTATTAATTTTATAGTTAGAAGGTTTCAGCCAACCTTACAGCCTTTTCAACTGCAGCAGCCTTGATCTCATTAGCTTTATCAGGCGTTGCGTTCATACCTTCCACAATAATTGATTGTTTATCTGTAACGCCGATAAAGTTTAAAATTGTACTTATATATCTGTCACCCATCTCAAGGTCAGCAGCGGGACCGGTGGAGTATACTCCTCCTCTTGCCTGGATGTGGAGGGCTTTCTTTCCATTTAGAAGTCCAACGGGACCTTCTTCTGTATACTTAAATGTCTTGCCAGCGACACACATAACATCCAGATAAGCCTTCATCTTTGGAGGTATTGTGAAGTTCCAAAGTGGAGTAACGAAGACATATTTGTCAGCTGACATAAACTGTTCAAGCAGGCTGTTCATCGTAGATAACTTTTTCTGCTCTTCTGAAGTGAGACTTTCAAAGGACGCCCCCTGTGCCAGCTTTCCCCATGCGCTGAATACAATCTCATCAATAAGGGGAATATCCATTTTATAAAGGTCCAGGGTTATTACTTCATCCTCTGGATGAACCCTTTTATATTTTTCTATAAAAGCATTTCCCACTGATAAACTATAGGATTCCTCTATAGACTTTGGGTTTGCTGTGACATATAGTACCTTTGACATTTTTATATCCTCTCCTTTGTTTTTGTTTTTAAATATGAAATCATTTTTATCGTCTGCTCTTTTATTAAGAATAAAATTTGAATTGAATAAAAATACTATATTATATATTAATAAATTATTTTATTAAAAAATATTATGTAGTTACTTTATGTAAGTATAATATAACAACCTACTTACCTTTGTCAAGTAAATATGATAAAATAACTTTGGGGGTTGATTTGATATGGAAAAGTTTCAAATGTGTCCAAAGTTTGAAGCGGCCTTTGAACTATTGGGTAAAAGATGGACGGGACTTATTATAAGGTCTTTGCTGACCGGTGCCAAGAGATTTTCGGATATACAGGAGATTATACCTAATTTAAGTGCACGTATGCTTGCAGAAAGGTTTAAGGAATTGGAAGAGCATGGTATTATAGTTCGCAAAGTTTACCCCGAAATTCCCGTACGTATAGAATACGAGCTTACGGAGAAGGGTAAGGATCTTGAAAAAGCAATGGATGAAATTCAAAAATGGGCAGAGCGATGGACATGATAGGCTAGATTTATAACGATGCCTTTAAAAATACTTCTTGTCGTAATGCAGATGCAGAGAGGCTTACAGCATAGTGAAGGAATATGATTGTGAAGTCGAAAACAAGGCGAATGAAATGTTTATAAGTTTGTGTCATGAAATATGATGGTCGGGCTTTTAGCCCGACCATCACTATTGCCCTTTTAAATTGCTTCATTTATATTTCGCATATGCTTCTTCATATACGTTTAAAGTTTGTGCAGCAGTTTTATCCCATCCAAAATCCTTTGATCTTTCATATCCCCTTTCAGCTATATCGTTTCTTAAGGTTTCGTCTTCAAGGACCCTTTCAAGAGCATCTATAAGCTCCTCAGTATCAAAGGGATTTATGAGGATTGCCCCGTTACCAACTACCTCAGGTATTGAGGAAACGTTTGAGGATATAACGGGGGTTTTACAGGACATGGCCTCAAGGGGTGGAAGGCCAAAGCCTTCATAAAGTGAAGGATAAACGAAGACTGTGCAGCTGTTATAAAAATAGGGTAGATGCTCATATGGAATATACCCTGTGAAAATCACCTTATCATCAATTCCAAGGGTTTCACAGAGTCCCATTAGGTATGAATGATCATCCTTTGATGGTCCTATTATTACAACCTTGTAATTCGTTGAAAGTTTTTTGTGTATTCTAGAGAAGGCAACAAGTATTGATTTAACGTTCTTTCTAGGGCTGAAACCTCCAAGGTATAATATAAAGTCATCTTCGATATTATAGTTTTTCTTCAAAAATTCCTTTGCATTGGACCTATCCATTGGCCTGAAATAATCATCTGCAGCAAGGGGAGTAACCTTTATTTTCTCCTCCTCCACATCGAATATCCTCATAATATCCTTCTTCGAGTATTCCGATACCGTTATTATCATATCCGAATTTTGTATAATCTGGGGCATCTGAGCTATGAACCTTTTTAAATATCCCCTTCCAACGGTCTCGGGCATGATATATGGTATAAGGTCATGTATCGTTGAAATGTATATGCAGCTTTTCTGGGACGAAAGGCCAATGCCGTTTTGAGGTACATGATATATATCAATACCCCTGTTTTTCAGGTTTTCGGGAATAAAATATTCCTCAAAAAATTTGTGGTGCTTTTTTGAGGCTATGCTTATCTTTATATTTCCATTTTTAGATATTTCCCTGTAGTTGGTTCCCCACCAGTATATAAAATACTCGTTTGAAGTGTCATATTTTAATATATATTTCAAAATCTGTTGAGTATATGTTCCAATACCTGTACCTGAATACCAGTTAGCACCTCTTGCGTCTATTCCAACCTTCATCTATTCACACCCCATAATTTTCAATCTATATATTATTAATATTATTTATACTTACTCTTTGTGCATAATATCCCTAATGTTTATCACATTTAGTGGGTGCATTCATATTATAAAATAGAATTTAAAATTTGCAGCGATATTTGGAGATGATCAAATGGAAGAACTTAAGAAGCTTCTGGAAAGCAGCTATAACATAGAGATCCTGAGCATAGAAAAGATTAAGAACGTTTACAAAATAAAAACGGAGGATGGGTACAAATGCCTTAAGTTTTCAAAGTATGATATAAACCAGTTTAATTTTATTATTTCTGCCATAGATCATCTTTTAAGAAGGGGATTTAAAAATATTCTTCCCCCTTATTCAACTCAAAAGGGTGATAAATATATAAAGCTTGATGGAGGATATGGATTTTTAACCGATTGGATAGAATCAAGGGAGGCAAATTTTAAAAATTCTGCAGAACTTAAACTTTGTGTAAAGACCCTCGCAGAATTTCATCTTTCATCGAGGGGATTTGATTTTCCAGAGGGGGCAAAGGGGAGAAATTATTACGGGAGATGGATAAGGAAGTTTAAAAAAAGATGTGATGAACTTTTATATTTTAAGGCCCTTATAAAGTCAAAGGATAGCCTGTCTCAGTTTGACAACATATATTTAAAATATTTCGATGTCCATTATAAACAGGCCCTTAAGGCAATTAAAGACCTCGAGGAATCAAATTATCTTGAGATTATGAAGGGGCATCAAGCCCTGGGGGGATTCTGCCACCATGATACCGCAAACCACAATTTCTTAATTACAGATGATTTTATAGCATTTATGATAGACTTCGACTACTGCATATTCGATTCTCACCTGCATGACCTTTCAAGTATAATAATCAGAAATTTAAAATATGGAAACTGGGACTTTGAAAGGCTTCAGTTTATTCTTGATATCTACAGTGAGTTTATTCCGGTAAACATCGAAGAGCAGTATTTGATATTCTGCTTTATGGAGTTTCCCCAGGACTTCTGGCAGGTGGGACTCCAGTACTACATTGAAAAACAACCCTGGGGAGAGGATTTCTTCATTAAAAAGCTTAATAGAATCGTAGGTGACAGCAGGGATAGGATTGATTTTATTGAGAAATTTAGAGCAAGTTTAATGGAGGGTAGCAATGCTTAAAGAGAAACTTGGGGATGTTGAAGCTGGTGTAGATGATATAAAAGCAGAAACGGATGATGTAAATAATAAAGAAGAGGGTAATGGCAGGGAACCGAATGATAGTTGCGATATATATGATGAAAAAATCGAGAGGCTTAAAAACGATATAAAAAATCTTAAAAGAATAAAAAGGCAGCAGAAGAGGCTTGAAAAGCTGGAGGAGAAGAGGGAGGAAATTGTAAGGGAAATAAATGAAAACAGATTGAGGGAAGTAAGGCACAGAGAGAAAAGGGAAAAAAAGAAGAAAAGGCACTGATGGGGGGATAGAAATGAATATAAAGGAATCATATAATTTGAATCCTAAAAGAATTATCAAAGTTAATGACGGATATCTTCTTCAGCTTTCAAAGGTAAAGCTTGTGCTGAGCCATGTTAGCTATAAGGAGTGGGAAATTCAATGTGCTTCTGAGATTATAAATCGTCTTGTTTCAAAGGGATTTACAAACATAATCATTATAAGAAGAAATAGAGAAGGTAAGCCCTTTATAAATGAGTCAAACACCCTTTATATATTGACCGATAATGCAGAGGAATTGAGGTTTAAGCTGAACAGCAGGGAAAATGGAACTGCTATGGCGGAGGTTCTTGCTCATTTTCATAACGCTGCAGAGGGATTCACTCCTCCCCCTGGAGTAAAAATGAAGGTACGATGGGGAAAGAAAATGGAAAAGTGCAGAAATTTGACGATGAGGATTGAAAAGTTTGTTGATTATATCAGTGATAAAAAAAACTTAAGTGAGTTTGAAGCATACGCAAAGCCATATGCTCAGGAACTTTTAAGAAGGGCGAAGGCTTCCATGAAGATTCTAAAATCCATGGACTATATAAAGGGCCTTGAAAGCAGCATGAAGAGGAAAGAAGTGTGTATCAATGCAATTTCAAACAACACCGCCAAACTCTCAGGGGGACGGTTAACAATAACAAAGGTTTTCGATATCGCATACAACATGGTTGAAGAGGACGTTGCAGCGCTTATTAAAAAGCTTATTGAAGAAACAGGGGATAAGGGTGTGTATGATTATGTATTATCCACATACTGTAGGATAAGGAATGTGGATGAAAATTCAAGGAGAATAATAAGGGCCCTCGTTTCCTTCCCCTTTGATTCAATAAAAACTATTTCAAAGTATATGGATCATATGGATAGGGGGGAGGAACTGCTTAATAAGTTTAAAAAATATATGAAAAACGAGTATAAGACGGATATATTGGAGGTGTAACAGTGGAATATAGATACAGGGATAAGGCATATCTATCCAAATATTTTCTTGATACGGATCTTTTTGACAATTACGATTTTTTAGTCGAGGATGCAACTCCAATACGTACAATATATATTCTTAAAACCGATAAGGGTATGAAGATATTAAAGAAGGTCGATTATGGAACAGAGGAAGTTATGTTTTTATACAATTCCCTGAATAAGATAAGAAGGAAATACCCATATGTGGTAAACTTCAAGGAAACCATATTCGGAAAGCCCTATGTGGAATATGAAGGAGGAATTTATACTGTAATTGACATAATAGAGGGAAGGGAGTGTATATTTGAAAATCCCATAGACCTTTTAAAGGTATCAAAGGCCCTGGCAAAGCTTCATATTGCAGGGGAGAATATAGAGGTATATAACGGCAAAAGGAATCAACTGGGCAAGATGATAGATAAGTTCAGGGAAAAGGCAAAATCCATGGAGGTATATAGGGATATTGCCAATATCCATATAAACAAGAGCGAGTTTGACAGATTGTACCTTGAATATGCGGACTATTATATAGGATGCATAAAGGATGCTTCAAAGCATCTTGAAAGATCGCCCTACAGGGAGCTCTGCATGACATCACATACTCTATGCCATCACGACCTTGCACACCATAATATCTTAATAGGAAACGATGACAACGTCTACTTCATAGACTTTGACTACTCAGTGATAGATCTTCCGTATCACGACCTTTCCAACATTATCACCAAGGCTATAAAGCATAATGGGTGGAATATAGAAATTTCTGATTCAATAATGGAGGCATACATGTCTGAGAAGAGGCTTTCAAAGGAAGAAATAAGCGTCCTATATGGATACCTTCTCTTTCCCCAGGATTTCTACGATATATCGTCCTTCTACTACATGAGAACAAGAAGCTGGGATGAGGATGAGTTTGTGGATAAACTTAAGAGAAAGGCTGGGTATAAGGAGGACAGGGAGAGGTTCTTAAAGGAATTTAAGAGGAAATGGGTGGATTAACATCTGGTCTAAAATGGAGATCTCAAAAGATATGTGTAAACTTTAGATGCTGGCCCCTGTAATCAAGGGGCCAGTCCTTTTTATATACGTAATGTTTTTATTGTTAATTTTATCCACATTATTAACATATTTATCCACAAACACCTGTTTATGGTTTATGGTATTGAGGGGCGGTTAGTTAATTAACCGTCCCTATGTCCCTTCTGAAATACATTCCTTCAAAATGTATTTTGTTTATATCTTCATATGCCCTGGAAGTTGCTTCCTTTAAGGTTTCACCTGTGGCCGTAGAGCAGAGCACCCGTCCGCCGGTTGTTATCAAATTATTGTTTTCATAGGATGCTCCTGCTATAAATATTTTATTTTCTGCCTTGCATATTCCTTTAATTTCAAACCCCGTTTCGTATTTTCCAGGATAACCCTTTGAAGCTCCAACTACACAGCAGGAAAATTCATCCCTCCATTCAATATTAAAGCATGATAATCGCTTATCAAGGGCCCTTAGGATTAGCTCAACAAAATCGCTTTTCATAAGGGGAAGAACCGCCTGGGTTTCCGGATCGCCCATCCTGACGTTGTATTCAAGTAGATATACCCCTTTTTGAGTTATCATTATTCCAAAGAAAATGATTCCCGTATAATCCATGCCCTCTGATTTTATTCCCTTAAGGGTGGGTTCAAGTATGTTCCTTATAAATTGCATGGAAACCTCTTCATTGAAGTATGGATTTGGGGCAATGGCTCCCATTCCCCCGGTGTTTGGTCCCCTATTTCCATCATATATGTTTTTATAATCCTTTGAGGATATGAAGGGGAGTATTGTTAATCCGTCGGTTATGGAAAGAATGGAAGCCTCAACCCCTTCAAGATATTCCTCTATAACAACTCTTTTACCCGATCCGTTAAAAATATCCTTCTCCATAAATGCCGTTAACACATCTTTAGCCTCATTATGATTTTGGCATATTACCACACCTTTTCCTGCTGCAAGGCCATCAGCCTTTATTACAACCGGGTAGCTGCATTTATTTATATAATTTATAGCATCTTCCAAATCCCCAAAACTTTCATATTCTGCAGTTTTGACGCCGTATTTCTTCATGAACTCCTTTGCAAAAATCTTGCTTCCCTCAAGCTTTGCAGCATGCCTTGAAGGTCCAAATATCTTAAGGCCCTCAAGCTTGAATCTGTCAACTATGCCATCAACCAGGGGCCCTTCAGGACCAACTATCGTGAGGTCTATTTTTTCATCCTTTGCAAACCTGACGAGATCATCTATTTCCTTTATATTTAGGTTTACGCACTTGTATTCATCCTTTGTGCCGCCGTTTCCTGGAGCACAGTATATACTTTCAACGAGGGGGCTTTGAGATACCTTCCAGGCAATGGCATGCTCTCTGCCTCCGTTTCCAATTATAAGTATTTTCATATTATCACCACCATCAGTGTTTAAAATGTCTCATCCCGGTTAAAACCATGGATATTCCATACTTGTCGCAGGCCTCTATTGATTCCTTATCCCTTATTGATCCTCCCGGCTGCATTATAGCCTTAATGTTATATTTCGCAGCCTCTTCTACAACGTCGCTAAATGGGAAAAAGGCATCAGAAACAAGGACTGAACCGTCCCCGGCTCTATCAAGGGCCTGGCATGCTGCCCATATTCTGTTTACCTGTCCTCCTCCAATTCCCTTTGCCTGGCCATCTTTTACAACAACTATGGCATTTGATTTTACATATTTTACAATCTTCATACCAAATATCATGTCCCTCATTTCCTTTTCCGTTGGATGTAATTTTGTTACAACGTTCAGAGTGTCAAGAAGTTTTCTATCAGCATCCTGCACTAGAAGGCCGCCGTCAACGGTTAATAGCTCAACCTTATCCTGTGGTTTTACGCTGCATTTAATGATCCTTAAATTTTTCTTGGCCTTTAGCACTTCAAGTGCATCATCGTCAAATTCAGGGGCTATTACTATCTCCAGGAATACCTTAACCATTTCCTCCGCTGTTTTCCTATCGACTTTTCTGTTAAAGGCAACTATGCCACCAAATATTGATATTGGGTCACATTCATAGGATTTTACATATGCCTCATATACAGTTTCTCCTATGGCAGCACCACAGGGAGAATTGTGCTTAAGGGCACAGCAGGCGGTTTCTTCAAACTCATTTACAACCTTCCATGCAATGTCCATATCCCTTATGTTGTTATAGGAAAGCTCCTTTCCATTTAGCTGAACAAAATCCTTCACAGAGCCCTTTTCTGATGTGGACACATAATAGGCTGCCCTTTGGTGAGGATTTTCACCATACCTTAAATCCATCATCTTCTTATATGAAATGGTGAAATAATCAGGGTATTCACCTCCAAGAAGGAAGCTGCTTATGGCAGCATCGTATGCTGACATAAGATTAAAAACCTTTCCAGCGAGATATTTTCTTGTATTGTAGTCAACATCCCCTGATTTTTTAAGCTCACTAATTATTCTGTCGTAATCATTTACATCTGTTAAAACCACAACATCCTTGAAGTTCTTTGCAGCAGCCCTTATCATTGTGGGACCGCCAATATCTATAAACTCAACCTTTTCCTCAAAGGATATTTTTTCATTAACCTTATCAAAGAAGGGATACAGGTTTACAACAACCATATCAATTGGTCTTATTCCCTTGCCTTTTATAACTTCCATATGATCTTCCTTATCCCTTATTGCAAGGATTCCTGCATGAATGGATGGATGAAGGGTTTTAACCCTTCCGTCAAGTATCTCTTCAAAACCTGTAACTTCTGAAACCTCAATTACATCTATACCATTTTCCCTGAGATACTTGTAGGTTCCCCCCGTCGATATTATTTCAACTTCCATGTCTAAAAGAAACTTGGCTAAATCCAACACCTTGTCCTTGTTATATACACTAATAAGGGCCCTTTTAATCATTAAAATCCCTCCTGATTAAAATTTATATTCCAGTGTCCTTACCCGGCTGCATATCATTAATAATTACATTTCTTCCCTTAACCGTTACAGCACCTTTAATAATGTACCTTATGGCATCCGGCAGAGCCCTGTGCTCCTCCCTTAGCACTCTTTCCTGAAGGCTCTTTGGAGTATCAAAGCTGTATACAGGAACAACTCTTTGAAGTATAATAGGACCAGTATCGGTATCATCATCTACGAAATGGACTGTGCAGCCTGAAAATTTAACCCCATACTCAATTGCCTTTTCGTGTACTTTCATCCCATACATTCCTTTGCCGCAAAAGGATGGAATAAGGGAAGGGTGTATATTTATTATTCTGTTTTTAAACTCCCTCAGGAGTGCTCCCTTCAGTATTGATAGAAAACCTGCCAGGACAATTAAATCAACCTTATCCTTAAGTATTTTATATATTTCATCTGAAAGCTTTTCTCCATATAATTTTCTATCAAGTACATATGTTTTTATCCCGAAGGCCTTTGCACGCTCAATGCCGTAGGCACCTTCCCTGTCGCTTATTACAGCTTCTATACTGCATTTTAAGTATCCTGTTTCAATGTTATCAATAATGGACTGAAGGTTGCTTCCTCCACCGGAGATGAGAACTGCTATTTTATGCAAACTCCAGCACCTCCAGCCTGCACATAGCCTATTTTGTATGCCCGGTCACCCATTCTTTCAATTTCGTTAACTATTTCATCGGCCATTTTGGGATCGACACATATCACAAAGCCTATTCCCATATTGAAGGTATTATACATCTCATCCTCATTAACGCCGAGGGACATGATATATTTAAATATATCGTGTACTTTGAAGCTGTCCCTGTGAATTATAGCGGTAAACTCATCCCTAAACATTCTTGGTATATTTTCAATAAAGCCTCCGCCGGTTATATGGGCCATTCCCTTTATATTGAACCTTTTCATGAGTGAAAGAATAGTTTTTACATATATTTTAGTAGGCTCTAGGAGTACATCGCCCATTTTTTTGCCGTTAAAATCCATGTCAAGGTTTTTTATTAGCTTTCTAACTAAAGAGTAACCGTTGCTGTGAATTCCTGAGGATTCTATTCCAATTAAAATATCCCCATCCTGTATGGTGCTTCCGTCAACAATACTGTCCTTTTCAACTATGCCAACTGCAAAACCTGCTATATCGTATTCTCCATCCCTGTAAAATCCAGGCATCTCTGCGGTTTCCCCACCAATTAAGGCGCATCCTGCCTGAAGGCATCCCACAGATACACCCCTTACAAGGCTTTCTGCAATTTGTGCATCCAGCTTTCCGCAGGCTATATAATCAAGGAAAAAAAGAGGTTTTGCTCCATGGCACAGTATATCGTTTACGCACATGGCAGTGCAATCTATTCCAACTGTATCATATCTTTTCATTTTATAGGCTATTTCAAGCTTTGTTCCAACTCCGTCGGTGCCTGAAACGAGTACTGGGTTTTTATAGCCGGAAAGTTCGAACATTCCGGCAAAGCTTCCGATGTCATTTATCACTCCAGGAATGAAGGTTTTTTTGCTGTGCTTTTTTATAAGATTTACTGTCTTATATCCCTCTTCAATATTAACTCCTGAGTCTTTATAGCTTATCATAGTATTACTTCCTTTCCAGATGAAGTTTGTCCATCTCAATTGGGGCAGAAACAGGATATATTCCGTTAAAACATCCAAGGCAAAAATCCCTGTTTTCTCCCAGAGACTTTAAAAGCCCCTCTATGCCTAAATACCCCAGGCTGTCGGCACCAATTTCCTTCCTTATGCTTTCCACATCAAGCTTTGAGCCTATAAGCTCCCTTCTGTGGGGAGTGTCTATCCCGAAGTAGCAGGGATACTTTACAACGGGGGATGCTGCCCTGAAGTGGACCTCAGCTGCACCGGCCCTTCTTAAAATTTCCACAAGGCGCCTGCTTGTGGTTCCCCTCACTATCGAGTCATCTATAAGAACTACCCTTTTACCCTTAACGTTTACCCTAAGGGCGTTTAGCTTAACGGAAACGGCCCTTTCTCTAAGCTCCTGGGATGGTGAAATGAAGGTCCTTCCAACATATTTGTTTTTTATAAGGCCAATTCCATATGGTATCCCCGAGGCCATTGAATACCCCGAAGCCGCCGCTATTCCAGAGTCCGGCACTCCAATTACTATATCCGCATCGGCAGGGCATTCTCTGTAGAGCATCTCACCTGAGCGCTCCCTTGCTAAATACACGTTTATACCATCTATTGTGCTGTCAGGACGGGCAAAGTATATATATTCAAAGGCACAGGTTGCAGGTTTTATTTTCTCTGCGAAGTCTATTGATCTTATACCATCTTTATCGATTATCACTATTTCTCCAGGCTTTACATCCCTTATAAATTCTGCACCAACCGCATCAAGGGCGCAGCTTTCAGAACACAGTATATAGCTTTCCCCTATTTTACCTATACATAGGGGCCTTATTCCATTTGGGTCCCTGACTCCGATAAGCTTATCCTCAGTTAATATTACTATTGCATAGGAGCCTTTAACTGCCTGTATAGCATCAGCAACAGCCCTTTCTATGCCTTTCCCTGCGCCCCTTGCAATAAGGTTTAATATCACTTCGGAATCTATGGATGTTTGGAATATGACTCCGCCATCCTCCAAGAGCTCCCTTATGACGTCTGCATTTACAAGGTTTCCATTGTGGGCGATTGCCATTGAGCCAAGCTTATATTTGCCAAGGAGGGGCTGGGCGTTTGTCCTTGTGTTTAGCCCCGCCGTTGAATATCTAACATGGCCTATGGCTGAAAAGCCCTTCATATTCATTAAAATATTTTCACTGAATACATCGCTTACAAGCCCAACATCCTTATGGCAAATTATGTCCTTACCGTTTGAGACAACTATTCCTGCGCTTTCCTGCCCCCTGTGCTGAAGGGCATAGAGCCCATAATAGGTTATTGAAGCTACATCCATTTCCTTATTTGAAAATATTCCAAAAATGCCGCATTCTTCTTTGAACTTATCTATTGATTCATAATACATGGCAGACTTCCTTTCCATGCAGACTTCATTTCCTTTATATTCAGGTTAATTACATTCCGGCCGTTTATATTGACTTTAAAATCTGAGTCTATAACCTCTCCAACAACCTCTGCTTGAACACCAAGCTTTGTAAATATTTCAATTATGTCCTTTATATTGTCCTTTGAAGCTGTCAATATATATCTTCCCTGACTCTCTGAAAACAGGAATATATCTTCCCTTAATTCAGTGTCAATGTTTACGTTAACGCCCAATTCGTTTTTGAAGCAGCATTCAGAAAGGGCAACTATGAAGCCTCCATCTGAAATATCATGGGCGCTTTTTATAAGTCCCTTTTCAATTGCACTTAAAACGCCTTCGTTTGTATTTTTCTCTATCTCCACATGGACCTCAGGAACCCTTCCTGCTTCTATTCCGTAAATAGCGGAAAGATATTCGCTTCCTCCTATTTCAGCCTTTGTCTCTCCAACCAGGATAATGGAATCTCCCTTATCCTTAAAGTGTATATCCATTGAATTTTCGATGTTTTCAACGATGCCAACCATGCCTATGGTTGGAGTAGGGTAGATTGCCATCTTTTCTGATTGGTTATAAAAGCTTACATTACCGCTAATAACCGGAGTATCAAGTATCCTGGATGCCTCGTTAATGCCAAGTATTGAATTTCTAAACTGATAGTAAACCCCTTCATCCTCAGGGCTTGCGAAGTTTAGGCAGTCAGTTATTGCAATGGGCCTTCCACCTGAGGCGGTTATATTTCTTGCAGCTTCACAGACTGAGGATTTAGCCCCCTCATATGGGTTTAAGTAGCAGTACCTGCTGTTGCAGTCAACCGTAAGGGCAATTCCTTTTTTCGTGCCCTTTATTCTAAGTACCCCTGCATCCCCTCCAGGTACTACAACTGTATCGGTTCCTACCATGTAGTCGTACTGGCTGTATACCCATTCCTTTGAGGCTATGTTAGGGGATTTTAACATTGTAATTAAAGTTTCACTTAAGTTCTCAGGGCAGGGGAGGTTTGCTATATCCATATTTGATAATTTATCCATGTATTTTGGCCTTCTATAGCTTCTATAGTTTACAGGGCTTCCATCTGCAAGGGATGAAGCAGGAACCTCGGCAACAACCTTTCCATTCTCTAAGACCCTTAGCATTCCATCATCTGTAACCCTTCCGATAACTACTGCATGCAGCCCCCATTTGTTAAATATTTCAAAGACCTTATCCTCCTTGCCCTTTTCAACAATTACAAGCATTCTTTCCTGTGATTCGGATATCATTATTTCCCTTGGAGTCATCCCCTTTTCCCTGGTTATAACCCTGGCTACATCTATCTCTATTCCGCTTCCACCCCTTGATGCAGTTTCGCAGCTTGCCGAGGTGAGCCCTGCAGCACCTAAATCCTGAATGCCAACGACGCAGTCCGTTTTGATTAATTCAAGGCAGGCCTCCATAAGAAGCTTTTCCATAAAGGGATCTCCCACCTGAACTGCTGAGCGGTTTTCCTCCGACTCCCTTGTAAGGTCGCATGAGGCAAAGCTTGCTCCGCCTATGCCGTCCCTTCCGGTGGTGTGCCCAACGAGCATAACGGAGTTTCCAACACCCCTTGCAGTACCCTTTTTGATATCCTTCTTTTCAAGTATTCCAACGCTCATGGCATTGACAAGGGGATTGTCGTTATAACATTTGTTAAAAACAGTTTCTCCTGAAATGGTTGGAATTCCAACGCAGTTTCCATAATCCCCAATTCCCCTTACAATACCCCTTAAGAGCTTTTTAGTCTTTTCATCCTTTAATTCTCCAAATCTTATGGAGTTCAAATTTGCTATGGGTCTTGCTCCCATAGTAAATATATCCCTTAAAATCCCTCCAACTCCTGTTGCAGCCCCCTGATAGGGTTCAACGGCTGAAGGGTGGTTGTGACTTTCTATTTTCATTGCAATGGCAAATCCATCTCCAATATCCACTATGCCTGCATTTTCGCCAGGGCCCTGGAGAACCCTTAAACCCTTTGTGTTAAATAATTTGAGAAGTGCCCTTGAGTTTTTATAGCTGCAGTGTTCGGACCACATGACGCCATACATGGCAAGTTCCGTTTCGTTTGGTTCACGTCCTAGTATTTCAACTATTTTATTATATTCTTCCTCTAAAAGTCCTACCATTTTATAGGGTTTCATCCTTCATCCTCCTATTTAAAGCTTTCTATCATTCCCTTAAAAAGTCTTATTCCATCTGTTCCCCCAAGCAGGGAGGAGGCTCTTCTCTCAGGGTGCGGCATCATTCCAAGTACGTTGCCTTTTTTGTTTATAATCCCTGCTATGTCATTTCTTGAGCCGTTGGGGTTATTTACATATCTAAAGACTATCTGATTATTCCTCTCAAGCTCCTTTAGGGTTTCATCGTCGGCATAATAGTTTCCTTCACCGTGGGCTATGGGGAAGTTCACCCTTTCCCCCTTTTTATAAAGCCTTGAAAAAAAGGTATTATCGTTTGAAACTTCAAGTATGCAGTCTGAGCATATAAACTTTAGATCCATATTTTTAAGGAGGGCTCCTGGAAGGAGTTTAAGTTCCGTAAGTATTTGAAATCCGTTGCATATTCCAATAACATATCCACCATTTTCAACATAGTCATATATCCCCTCAAGTATTTTTGAAAACCTTGCAATTGCACCGCACCTTAAATAATCCCCATAGGAAAAGCCACCCGGCAGAACTAAAAGATCAACATCTATCTTATCTTCGCCGTGCCATATATATTTGACGTCAGCTCCAAGTTCCTTTAACACACTGTATACATCGCTATCGCAGTTGGAACCAGGGAATACAACAACACCAGCCTTCATTTTATTCCTCCTCGATTCTGTATGAATATACCTCAATTTCAGGGTTTATCAAAAGCTTTAGACACATTTCATCAATCAATTTCTCTGCATTTTCCCTATTCATATCGTTTAGCGTAACTTCTATATGTTTTCCTATTCTAACGGTTTCTACCTCAAATCCGAGTTTTGAAAGCCCTTCCTTTACTGCCGTTCCCTGAGGATCCAGAATACTTTTTTTTAAGGTTACATCTATATATGCCTTAAGCATTGACTACTCCTCCTATTCTCTTAAGTATCTCGGCATATGCTTCACGCACGTTCCCAAGGTCCCTTCTAAATCTGTCCTTATCCAGCTTTTCACCTGTTGCAGCGTCCCAGAATCTGCATGTATCAGGTGATATTTCATCTG
Source organism: Fonticella tunisiensis (assembly GCF_004364155.1). Classification (GTDB taxonomy): domain Bacteria; phylum Bacillota; class Clostridia; order Clostridiales; family Caloramatoraceae; genus Fonticella; species Fonticella tunisiensis. The sequence goes on from NZ_SOAZ01000004.1 coordinate 43,584, forward strand.
CAAGGAGTATTTCTCCATTATATCTTCCAAATTCAAGCTTAAAATCTATGAGCTTTATGTTTTGCTTTAAGAAGAAATCCTTTAGAATGCTGTTAACCCTTTCTGCTGTTTTGTATATGGTTTCAAGCTCCTCAAAGGTTGTAAGTCCTATGGCTACTGCGTGATAATCGTTTATAAGGGGGTCTCCAAGATCATCGTTTTTGTAGCTTATTTCAAAGACGGTTGTTTTAAGCTCCATTCCCTCTTCGATGCCAAGCCTTTTAGCCATGCTTCCGGCAGCCGTGTTTCTAACTATGACCTCAAGGGGTATTATTTCAACTTTTCTGCAGAGCTGCTCCCTTTCATTCAGTTTTTTTATAAAGTGGGTTTTAACACCGTGTTTTTCAAGGAGCTCAAAAATCATGGATGTTATACTGTTATTGAAAATTCCTTTATCCTCAATCTGGTCCCTTTTTTCACCATTAAAGGCCGTTGCATCGTCCTTGTAATAAATTATTACCCTGTCATCATGGTCGGTGGAATACACCTTCTTAGCCTTTCCTTCATAAAGAAACTCCTTCTTTTCCATTAAAGTTCAACTCCTTCATCATTTTCTTTTATAAATTTATCCTTTATGTTTAATCTGAAGCTTTTTAACTTCTTACCGAGCTTAGGATATTTTATGGATAGTATTTGGACGGCCAGCATGCCGGCATTGTAGCTGTTGTTTATACCAACTGCAGCAACAGGAATTGATTTTGGCATTTGAACTATTGAGAGAAGTGAATCAAGTCCCATGAGGGATGCGTTTATGGGAACTCCAATGACAGGAATAGTTGTATGGGATGCTATTACTCCTGGAAGGTGTGCTGCAAGGCCTGCCCCTGCGATTATACATTCACAGCCTTCTCTTTCAAGATGCTCAATGGTTTCAATCAGCTTTTCCGGAACCCTGTGGGCAGATAATATAAAGGCCCTGTACTCAACTCCAAACTCTTTTAAGCACTCTGCAGCGCCCTTCATTACGTTAACATCTGATTTGCTTCCGAAAATGATAGCTGCCTTCATAGCAAGACCTCCTGATATGAAAATTTAATGTTTGAACAAAAAGAACAAAATTCACCCTGTGGGTAAATTCAGAGTGAATAAAGACAAAATACTATACGTCTTGACATATAGAGAATGTCTAATCGTTGAATTTACCCATAGTCGAAAGATTTACGGTCTTTCGGTAGAAACTTCTGAACCATATTTCCAGAATTATATGGATAAATGAATATTAATTTTATCCGTTGTGCTAATTCAAGAACTAAGCGGAGATAAAAAATATATGAAATTCACATAAAGCGGGCAATTAGAAGTTCTAGGCGAAGGGATGCAGAAAAATCCTAGAACTTTCGTTTGTTTGAGAGAAGCGAGTTTAACGAAAGTTCTTGATTTTTCAAATCCCGAGCCTTAGAACTTCTTTGCTAAGCGTACTCGTGAATGGAACATATTTTTTATCGCAGCGTCAGTCTGTAAATTTATCTAGCACAACGGATTAATTTTATATTTGTATATTATCATTTTACTGCAAATAAATCAATATTTTTGTTAAAATAAAGATTAAATTTCGTTACAATACGAATATTATATTTAATAAAATATATTAATTTCGAAAAATCTTTTTGTAATCCTTACTTACCACTGGCTGACATTTTCTAAGGGAAGGTAACAGTTAGATGTTGTTAACCGTCCCTAAATGTATTATAATTATAAAAGAAAGGTCACGAAGGCCTTCACCGGTTGATATGTTTTAAGAAGCCCCCAATGCGTATATTAAATGAAAAGCTTACCACGAAGGTAGCACTATTTGTGCTGCCTTTATTTTTTGAGGAGGTGTTTTATGCATATTCCAGAGAACTATTTAAGCCCGTCAACCTGTGCAGTGTTAGGTGCTGCAATGGTTCCAGTATGGAAAAGAGCTTCAGCAAACGTTAAAAGGGAATTTTCAAAGAAGAAGATGCCCCTGCTTGGAGTGGGAGCAGCATTTTCATTTTTAATCATGATGTTTAACCTTCCTCTTCCGGGGGGAACAACGGGCCATGCCGTTGGGGCAGCACTTATTTCAATACTTTTAGGTCCCTACGCTGCCTCAATATCGGTTACAATAGCCCTCGCAGTTCAGGCCCTTTTCTTTGGAGATGGCGGAATATTAGCCCTTGGTGCAAACGCCTTTAACCTTGCCTTTATCATGCCCTTTACGGCACACTATATTTACAAAATAATGATGGGCAGAGGTGGAAACAGAAGAAATTACATAGCTGCATTTTTAGCAGGATATGTATCCTTAAATGCTGCTGCACTTTTTACAGCGGTAGAGCTTGGAATACAGCCTGTTCTTTTCAAGGATGCATCGGGAATGCCCCTTTATAACCCCTATGGGCTGAGCATTTCGGTTCCTGCCATGATGATACCACACCTGCTTGTTGCCGGGGTTGTAGAGGGAATCGTAACGGCAGGGGTTTATGGATATATAAGAAAAGTTTCAGGGGAAGGGCTAAATGAAGGAAGAGGTTTAAAGATAAGACCCCTCTATGTAGCCCTTATCGTTATGATCATTCTCTCACCTCTAGGGCTTTTAGCATCGGGCACCGCATGGGGCGAGTGGGGGGCTGATGAAATAAAGAGCATTGTAGGATTTGTCCCCCAGGGAATGGAAAAGGGCTTTAACTTCAAATCGAGCCTTCCTGACTATACCGTTCCAGGCTTTTCGGAACATATGGGATATATATTGTCCGGTATTATAGGCGTTTTGATAATAGTGTTTCTTTTCATGGCCATTTCAGCAGCTCTATTTATAAAAAGGGAAGTTAAAATAACTGATAAGTAGGTGGAAGTGTGGATTGGCTTTTTAGAGAGGATAGGTACGAACCTGGAAGTGACAGCTTAAAATTTATAGACAAAAGTCTGATGTCTATACTGAAAATATTATCAAAGATCGATAGATTGGGTGGGCAAAGGAGAGGGATCCTTTATGGTGTAACTCCACCATTAAAGCTTATTTCAACCATTTTAACTGTTGTATGTGTGTCAACTTCACGGGACGCAACCTTTCTTCTCTCTGCAGGATTATTTGTTTTAATAAACCTTATTATGCTTGAAAAAAGCGACAGAAAAAGAGTTTTAGCCCTTGGAATTACAGCGTCTTCCTTTAGTGCTGTTATGCTTATACCATCCATGGCAACGGGAAACATAATAAACAGCTTAATTATCGTATACAAGGTTTTACTCACCGTCTCAATGGCCAATATTTTATCGGTATCCACTGGATGGTTTGATGTGTCAGCCTCGCTTAAACTTCTTCTAATACCGGATATTTTCATACTGGTGCTTGAAATAACTTTAAAATATATTTATCTTCTTGGAGAGATATCATTAAATATGCTTACTGCCCTTAAAATTAGATCTATAGGCAAAAACAACAACAAATACTCCTCAATATCAGCCCTTATGGGGAATTTATTTTTAAAATCGAAGGAAATGGGGGAGGAGCTTTACTCGGCCATGGAATGCAGGGGTTTTACAGGAGAATATAAAAGGGTATTAGCCTTTAACATATCGAGGATAGATGCAGTTTATGCTATAATTGTACTAGCTTTAACTGCAGCATATTTTTAACTGGAGGGTGAGGCAGCCTTGATTGAAATTAGAAACATATCCTTTAGCTATAAAGATGCCCCGGCACTTAAAGATATAAACTTATACATAGCAAAAGGGGAGTCAATAGCCCTCATAGGCCCCAATGGAAGTGGAAAATCAACCCTTTTAAAGATTATAAACGGAATCCTGTTTCCTCAAAGAGGGGAATATTTTTTTGATGGAACAAGCATTACTGCTAAAAGGCTGGAGGACAATGCATTTTCTAAAAAATTTCATAAAAGGATAGGGTTTGTTTTTCAAAGCTCAGACTCACAGCTTTTTAATCCAACGGTATATGATGAAATAGCCTTTGCACCGAGGCAAATGGGGCTTTCCGAGGGAGAGATAGAGAGGAGAGTTTCAGACCTTTTAAAGCTTCTTCAAATAGAAGAGCTTAGGTGCAGGGTACCATACCACCTTAGCGGTGGAGAGAAGAGAAAGGTTGCAGTGGCCTCTGTACTTGCTCATAATCCCGATGTGCTTGTCCTTGATGAGCCTATGAATGGGCTTGATCCAAAAACGAAGAGATTTCTCAGGGATCTTCTCATAAAGCTAAACTCCCACGGAAAAACGATAATATGTTCAACCCATGACTTTGAGTATGTCGATGGCGTTTTTAAAAGGGCAGTGGTATTTTCAAAGGAGCACACAATAATAAGGGATGACGAATACGGCAGGATAATTTCAGATGATGAATTTTTGTATGAGAACAACATAAAATAGCAGGTTTATTTACCTGCTATTTGCCTGTAGGCATTTATAGTTTCAACAGCCGTTTTCTTCCAGTTGTACATTGCACTTCTTCTAAGGCCCTTAAAGGACATTTCAATTCTTAACTTCTCATCTTCTATGAGCATAAGGAGCTTTTCCGCTATATCGTCTATGTTTTCAGGCTTTATATAAAGGGCGTCATCTCCCAATATTTCAGGGATGGAGGTGACGTTTGAAGCTATGGTGGGAGTTCCACAGGCCATTGCCTCAAGGGGAGGAAGTCCAAAGCCTTCGTAGAATGAAGGGTAGCAGAACACGCTTGCTGCATTATAGAATACGGGAAGCTCTTCAACGGGGACATATCCTGTAAAAATTACATCTTCCTTAAGGCCGAGTTCATAGGCAAGATCCCTGTAGTCATAGTAGGAACGTCCCTTTTTGCCAAGTATAACGAGTTTATATTTTTTCTTAAGCTTTGGCTTTATTTTGCTGAAGGCCTGAATGAGTCCCGTTATGTTTTTCCTGGGACTGAAGCCTCCTACATAGAGTATGAAATTTTCTTCAATTTTATAGTTTTCCTTTACAAAGTTTTTGCACAACGTTTTATTCTGAGGATAGTATATATCCTCTGCTGCAAGATGGGTAACGAAGATTTTATCCTCAGGGAAGCCCATGGATTTTATTATATCCTGTTTTGAAAATTCCGACACCGTTATTATTCCGTCGCAGAGGGGTATGATTTCAGGTATTTCCTTCGTATATATTTTTAGATACTGGGGCCCTACAGTCTCGGGCATTCTGAAGGGAATAACATCATGAAGGGTTATGACAAAGGGGGAAGTTTTCTCCCTGGGAAGGCCTATACCGTTTTGAGGGACATGGTATATATCCATTCCTGTATTTGTTAGTATATTTGGAATATCTATTTCCTCCCAAAAATTTTCCCTTCTGTCCTCGGATATCAGCCTGATATCTATATTATCCCCGGGGTTAAGATCGGATATATTTTCATCAGGAAGAAAAAGAAGATACCTGTTTAGTTTATCAATGAGATTTATATTGTATATCAACTGGTAGGTATAGGTTCCAATTCCTGTTCCCCTATACCATCTTGCCGCCCGTGCATCAATTCCTATATTCATGGCAACCTCACAATTTAATTTCTACTATACCATAATATGGATTGCGGTTTGATTGTGTGAGAGCCAATACATTGTGAAGAAGACATAAGGTAAAATATTTTATATATGTTACCTTATGTTAATGATATGAACTTCTCTATATCCTCTTCAATAACCTTAAGGGAACTTCTCCAGAAATCTATTGAGTGAACGTCTATGTTCATCATTGCAGCCACATCGGCTATGCTGTTTTTCCCTGTCGCTGCAAGGAGATTATCGTAAGATTCTACGAACTCCTCTCCGCGCTTAAGGTACTCAGCATATAATCCCTTTGCAAAGAGAAGGCCAAAGGCATAGGGAAAGTTGTAGAAGTTCGCTTCAGCATAGTAGTAATGGGGTTTGTTTATCCACATATATGGATGGAGGTAATTATGATCAAGCCCATCTCCATAGGCTTCCTTCTGGGCGTTAAGCATCATTTCCTTAAGTTCATTTACAGAGAGAGCTCCCTCTTCCCTTCTTCTAAAGAGCTCGCTTTCAAATAGAAATCTGCTGTAAATATCGACTATAACCTGACCTGAGGACGATATATCGCTCTCAAGGATTGTAAGGGCCTCTTCCTTTCCTGCCTCCTTAAGGGCAGCGTTTTTTATTATGGTTTCATTAAATATCGATGCAGTTTCTGCAAGGGGCATTGGATAATCGCTGTTTAAAAAGCTTTCATTAACAAGGCAGGCTCCGTGATATCCATGTCCAAGTTCATGGGCTAAAGTGCTGACATCGTTAAAGCTTCCTGTAAAGTTTGAAAGTATTCTGCTTTCCTTTATTGGATGAAGATTATAGCAGAAAGCCCCTCCTCTTTTTCCTTCCCTTGGCTCTGCATCTATCCATCTCTTATCGAATGCATTTTTAACATAATCGGAAAGCCTTTTGCTAAAGCCTTTGAAGCTATTAACTATAAAATCCCTGGCCTCCTCAAATGTAAATCTCATGTCAGCCTCTCCAACAGGGGCAAAGAGGTCGTAGAATGGAAGCCCGTTTTTATGTCCAAGTATCTCAGCCTTTTTTCTGTAGTACCTGTGGAAATATGGAAGGCTTTCCCTCATAGCGGATAACATTGCATCGAGGGTTTCCTTATCCATTCTTGAATCCATAAGGGTTTTCTCAAGTACTGAATTATATCCTCGAAGCTTTGATATTGTAATAACCTCCCCCTTAATTCCGTTTAAGCATGCTGCAGAGGACTCTTCGATTTTCTCATATGCCTTAAGCTCTGCATAGTATGCGCTTTTTCTAACTTCAGGGTTTTTATCGTAGGCCATATTCCTTACAACTGGCAGGGGCAGATGTTTTTCTTCACCGTCTATAGTTATATCAACAAGAAGCGTGGAGGATAGAAGATTTTGAAGCTTTGACCATGCGTTTGAGCCTGTGTTTTTCATTTTAGCTATTATGACTTCTTCCTTATCGCTTAATAAGTATTTGCTTCTTCTCACTATTTCCTTTAAATAGAACCTGTGCTCCTTTAAAAGCTCAGAGGCTTCTATTATGTTATCAATATCTTCAAGTGAACCAACCCACTTTTTAAATGTGGATGTCGGTTCGGTAAGTTCAGGTATTTTTCCATAGAGTATGTCTGAAGTGCGAAGAGCCTTCTCATTTTTAGCCTCAACGCTCAGTGTAAGCTCCGTATATGCTGAGAGCTTTGAAAAAAGTGAATAAAATTCGTTTTGAATCTTTATAAACTCTTCAATTTTTTCTACAGGATCATCCTTTGTTGAAAGATTGTTCTTGACCCACTCTTTAATATTCTTAATGTATTCATCGCACCTTTTAAGATCCTCCCTGAATTCCTCCGAATCAAAGGAAGTGTAAAGAGTATCAAGGCTCCATCTCATATTATCCATATTATCCCTCCTGACGGTTTTATTTAATAATACCTCTATTTTCAGAACAATTCAACTTGCGGCAATATTAGTATGTGTTGAAAGAAAAATATCTATTGCTTTAAAATTGCTGATACCTTGTAGAGGCGAACAGTGCTACCGGCAAAATAGCCATTACTGTGCGAAGAAACGATGTTCTCCCCTACAACAGAAATGGCAAATCTTTATTGTTTCTTATTTATCATACAAATGCTTTCTACGACATAAAAATAGTTAGGGGGTGATTATATGGTAAGAGAAACTGAAATATCAACACAGTTTGGATTTAAAATATACGAATTTATACCAATGAGAGGAGTGTATCTTCTAAAAACTAATAAAGGAAACAAATGTTTAAAAAAGATAAATTACGGAATTCAAAAGTTGATGTATTTATATCAAGCAAAGGAACATATAATAAGAAACGGTTTTAAAAATATTGACAGGTATAATCTATCCCTTGAAGGAACCCCCTATGCCCTTGTAAATGACGACATATACGTTATAACAGATTGGATTGAGGGGAGGGAATGTGATTTTAAAAAAATTGACGAATTGATGAAGGCATCGGAAACCCTTGCAGTATTTCACTTAAGTGCACGGGGCTTTATTCCCGATGAGAGCGTTAAAGTCAGGGATGATATAGGAAAGCTCCCTCAGACCATGGAAAAGAGGATGTCAACACTTAATAAAATGAGGGACATAGCAAGAAAGAACAGGAGAAAAACTGAGTTTGATATTATGTACCTATCCAATGTTGATTCCTACCTGGACCTTGCAAAGCAGGCAGTTAAGACACTTGATATGGAGGGGTATATAAGGCTTTGTGAAAGGTCCTATTTTGACAGGGTTCTATGCCATCACGATTACACATACCATAATATACTGTTCGATAAGGATGAAAACGCTCACATAGTAGATTTTGATTACTGTAAATCAGAGCTTCAGATATATGATGTTTCAACGCTTATAATAAAAGCCCTCAAGAGGCTTGACTGGAACGTTGAATATGCAAGGGCTATTGTAGGTGCATATAATAGGGTAAGACAAATTAGCAGTGAGGAGGAAAATATGCTTAAAACGCTCCTTATATTCCCCCAGAGGTTCTGGAGGCTTGCAAACAGGTTCTATTATAGAGAATCAGGCTGGAGCGAAGGGGTGTTCATCAAAAAGATGAGGGAGATAATCGAAGAAAAGGAAAAATATTTGAATTTCATAGGAAATGTGGATGAGATTTTTAAATAAATGATGCTGCTCTAAGCTTTTAGGGCAGCATCATTTAACATTATATCAAGAAGATCAAAGCGCCTGTCCTTATGGTATCCCGTATATTCAATATCTTCATATACTCTGCTCAAGGTATTGTTTTTGACGTAGTTGATTCCGCATATGCAGTCGCCTATTATTGTTTCCGCCATTTTTAAAGCATGTTTTTCCGTCCTGGACATAAGGCTTAAAAATCTGTGGAGTTTGTTTAGCCCAACATCCACCGTAAATCCCATCTTAACTGCCCAGCACAAAAGCAGGGGAGGAATGGATATATAATGAATGGGGATGGATTCAGCAAGGCGTTTTGAAATTCCATGTGGCCCGTGGGAGGGCGTTGAGTATTTTATCTTGTCGAAAAGGTTAAGCTCCATATTCAGCATCTTTCTAAATTCAAGGACATAGTAGGCAAGCCCCGATGGAAGTTCATTATCGTAATAGCAGTCGGTAAGGGATAGGTCAACTCCCAGTTTTAATGATTTTATAAGGGTATTTATATCATCCTTTGTAATTCCAAGCATGTCTCCATCTATAAATATAAAGTATTCACCTCCATCGGAAAGGGCATAGGAGAGCCCTACAGCCCTTGGAACGTCGTGACCTAAGGGTGTATTGCAGTATAGTATATTTATTTTATGGGATTCAAAACTTTTTAAAATATCAAGCGTATTGTCTGTGCTCCCGTTATCTACAACGAGTATTTTATCAGCATCGCTTTTGCTTACTTCCTTTAATATCTCTTTAATAAACCTGCCTTCATTATAGCAGGGGATAATTACATATATCATAAGAACCACTCTCCACATCTCTCAAATTGTCGTTAACAAAAATTGTCGATATTTCATATTATATAATATACCTTTTGAAGGAGAGTGGTTCCATGGATGAACTAAAGGTTGGAGATATCGTTATTCGAAAATCCTATGGAGGCGATATATATTTTAAAATAGTTCAGATTGTTAAAAAGCAGGACGGAAGGAATTTTTATATATTAAAGGGTACAAACCTGAGGATAATGGCCGATGCTCCAGGGGAGGATCTTGAAAAGCCTTCACTTAACAGAATAAGCCTGAACGATGAAACATATAACAAAAAGGTAAACACCATTATGAAGAAAATACTTCTTGCAAGGAGAAACCAGACCACAAGATTCAGGGGTGGAGTAATACAAAGGACAGAAGATGGTATAACCTTTGGAAAGGCAGGAAAGGTGATGCATTTAGATGGCGATGAAGAATATCTAAATGTATGTCTTCGGGGATACAAGCAGCTCGGAGTTGAAGCAATCGGAAGACCAGTCCCCGAACTCCAGCAGCCAGAAGTAATAATGGACTTACTTAAAGAATACAGGCCTGACATACTGGTAATTACAGGGCATGACGGCATGCTTAAGGGAAGTGTAAACTTTAGAAGTCTGGACAGCTATAGAAATTCAAAATATTTTGTAAAAGCAGTGAAAATAGCAAGGGAATTTGAGCCATCCTATGACGATCTTGTAATATTTGCAGGAGCATGCCAATCCCATTTTGAGGCTCTTATCGATGCAGGTGCCAATTTTGCCAGTTCACCCCATAGAATTCTCATTCACGCCCTTGATCCCGTATTCATATGTGAAAAAATAGCCTTTGGGAGCATATCTAAATTTTTTACTCCTCAGGAGATACTTGAAAATACCATAACGGGAACAAGGGGGATTGGTGGCCTTCAAACAAGGGGAAAGTTCAGGGAGGGAACACCAAAATCTCCCTACGAATAGGAGTGATTTCATGGAAAAGGTGTTAGTAGAGGTTTTTTCAAAGGATGGGAGAATAGTTAAAGAGGATATAAACTTTGTTATAGCCTGTAAATTGGCTGAGATGGAATTTCATAAGCTCAATATTGAAGTTATAAAGGCAATAGTTGTGCTTTTAAGAAGCAGTTTGTATAAGAATATTAAAGGTTCAAAATATTATCTTCCTGGTGACAATTATATAGTTATACAGGAGGACATTTTTAATTCCCTGGAATATGAACAAAAAGAAATTATCAAAAGAGCTATGGATGAAACGGAGGGGATTGTCGCTATAAGCGGGGATAATCTGGTTGAATTTTATTATACCAAGTGTTGTGGAGGAGGCACGTCAAATTCAGAGGAGATACTGGGATATAGGGTTAACTATCTTAGAAGGGTGCTTTGCAGACACTGCAGCAATTCGTATAAAGAAAAAGTTATAAGCCTTCAGGAAATAAAGGATAAATTGAGTATAAAGGGCACAGAGTATAAAAACGATATTGACAATATTTTAAAAAACATTAAAAGGGATGAGACCGGAAGAATAATTGAAATTAACGTAATGGGAAGGATTCTTTCCGGGGAAGAATTTATTAATCTTTTCAACCTGGAAAGCACAAGGGTTTTTTTTGTGGAAGACAGCTTAAGGTTCAAGGTAATAGGTGAGGGGCTTGGACTTGGAATATGTATTGATGGAGCAAATAGCCTTGCATCCCAGGGTGTAGGATATAAGGATATAATTAAACATTATTATACGGGAATAGAGTTTAAAAATGTGTCAAATGAATATAATGATAAACCCCTTATTAACAGGAGAATAGTAATAGACCCTGGACATGGTGGGAAGGATTCAGGAAACGTAAAGGAGGGTGTTGTTGAAAAGGATGTTAATCTTTATATAGCATTAAGCCTTCAGAAACTCCTTGAAAAGACTGGCTTAACGGTTGTTTTGACAAGAACCTGTGATGAATACAAAACCCTTGGTGAAAGAGTGGAGCTTATAAACTCTACGAGGCCGGATTTTTTCATAAGCATACATCAAAACAGTTTTTTCCATTCCGGGGTAAACGGAGTTGAGTCTTACTGCTATGAAAAGGATAATGAGGCTATAAAATTGGGAGAGTTAATTTGCAGGAAGATCAGTGAAAGAATAGAAGTTAAAGACAGAGGTGTCAGGGTAGGAGACTATTATTTGCTTAGAGAATGCAAGGTAAGTGGAATAATATTGGAGTGCATGTATATGAGCGGCAACAGGGATATAATGAAATATACGGAGGAAAATTATAAGGCGATAGCTCAGGCCATTTTTGATGCAATATGCCTTTATTATGGTGTTATCCCTTAAGGATATCCTTAGGGGATATTTTATATTGATGTCGAAAACTGTATTTTGCATAAAATCAACTCTCAAATAAAGTTTTAATCAGTGAAAAAACAAAATTAAGCTCATATAAATATTTTCTACATCAACAGTTAGTGAAAGAATATATTGTTTTTATGTTGACATGATAATAAAATGCTGATAAAATATTATATTTTTATTGACGAAAATATTTTTTTGATGTAAAATATTAAATGTGGAAAGAGGGTGTTGTACATGAAGGGAAAGGAAATTTTAAGTGCTATCAAAAAAGATATAGATGAGCACGTAGGTGAAAAAGTTCTTCTTAAGGCTAACAGCGGAAGAAGAAAAGTTATGGTTAGAGAAGGCATCCTTGAAAAGACATACCCTAACATATTCGTTATAAGAGTTGAAGGAAATGACAGAACATCGAGAACGATTTCCTATAGCTATTCAGACATATTGACACAAACGGTACAGCTGGTATTTAAAAACAACAATGTAGCAATATGATAAACCTGATTTTAGGTTTATCTTTTTTTATGCAAAAAATACGAAAAACCGCCCTGGGCGGTTTTTCGTATGGGGTTATGGGTTTGGCAGCTTAACTTTAAAAGTTAAACTTAAGCTTAATCTTTTAAATAGGGGGATAAAAGATTAAGATCTTTATAGGGTATTGAGAATTTATGAGAGGTTATATGGTCATCAACAATTCTATATATTAAAGCATATGTCGTATTGTGTCAACTGGTTAGAAAAAAGAAGCAAAATTAAGTTAAGATAAAATATTCGAATAATTATACGTTTTTATCATATTAATCCTTCAAAAGGCATAATTTCATAGAAGGAACTATATATTATATTAGGTAATTTAGGGTGGGAGGGATATAATGTCTGTAGAACTTATAAGAGATATGATAAACTATGAAAAACTGATTGGAGAAGGCATAAGCCAAACAATGGTAAATGGCGATATAGTAATTCCTGAGAGGAATCCCGAGATTGCAAAGGTACTTAATATGGATACCAGGGTTTCCATATTAAGCAGCGAAGTAGTCGAGGACAGGATAATCATCGAGGGTAAGATGGACTTTGATATCCTCTATTCATCTTCAGATGACAATAGGGGCATATACAAGGTAAGCGCCACATCGAACTTCACGCATAACATACAGGTTCCAGGAGCTCTTCCCAGAATGTCCTGCAAAATAGCAACAAATATAGAACATAAGGATTACGAGCCAATAAATGCACCAACCAAAAAGATAAAGGTTAATGCAGTGGTAAACATAAAGGGCATGGTATATGAAAAGGAAGCTGCGGAGACAATAGTTGACATTAAGGGTGAGGACGTTCAGATATTGAAGGACAAAGTTCGGGTTGATGAATATGTTGGGGATAACAGCCAGCAGACAATAATAAAGGGAAAAATTGAAATACCAGAGGATATGGAGGAGGTTAAGGACATACTTAAATATAATGTCCATATTCATAAAAAGGATGTCTCCGTCTACGAAGGAAAGATTGTTGTTAATGCCTGTGCCCTAATGGAAGTTGTATACGACACCAGGAGTAATGATATAAAACATGGCGAGCAGGATGTCGCCTTCACACATGAGATAGAAATGCCGGAAGTAAAGCCGGGGATGAAATGTGATGAAAATTTTAGAATAGACGACGTTATATGCACTCCAGTAGAAAATGAAGCAGGGGAAAAGAGGGCAATAGAAATAGAGGCAGGAGTGAGTATAGGTGTAAAGGTATTTATGACAAGAGAGATGGAGAACATAATAGATGCGTATTCATCTCAGGCAAGGTATGAGATTGAGAAGGAAAACATCAAAGTTACAAGCCTCTTTGGAGAAAATTCAGACAGTCAGACGATAAAGGAAAGAATAGTGCTTCCAGAGGATCAGGAGCCTATAGATGTCGTAAAGTACATGGTTACAAATCCAATCATCACCGATGTAAAAATAGTTGAGGACAAGGTAATTGTTGAGGGAGTTGTAAACTGTTCCCTCATGTATACTGTAACCGATGATAGGGGTATGACAAGTTTCGAGGAGGAGCTGCCCTTTAAGTCAACGGTTGAAATTCCTGGGACGAGAATAGACATGATAAGTGAGGTTGATGTCAATATAGAACATGCATCCCATGATAAGGTGTCCCAGAAGGAAGTGGATATAAAGATAATCGTTGGCTGCTCGGCAAAGGTATTCTACAAAATAAACATGGATATAGTAAAATCAGTTGTAGAAGCTGAAATTCCTGATAATATAAAGAACATGCCAACAATAGTTATATATATGGTACAGCCAAACGATACCCTCTGGAAGATTGCAAAGAAGTACTGCACAACCGTAGAGGATATATTAAAGCTTAACGATCTGGAAAATCCGGATCACATTGAAGCGGGCATGAAGCTTTTAATTCCTAAAAAAATGTTCATTAAGTAAAAAATTCTCCCTCAATAAGGGAGATTTTTTTTGTATAAATACCTTTTTCATGGAAAAAATATAAAAGAACTATCATTTTTTAGGGTTGACGGTGATCATATGGAAGATTATTTTGGCAATTTAATAATAATCGGAGGTGCAGAGGATAAAGCAGATAAGTGCGAGATACTTAAGGAGGTGGTTAAAAAAACCTCTTCCAAGGGGGGGCCTCTTATCGTTTTAACTGCTGCAACCGAATATCCTGAGGAGGTTGGGGCTTTATACAAAAAAACCTTTAACAGGCTCCACTTGCATGACATTAAAATCATCGATATAAAGGATAGGCATGATGCAAATAAAGTTGAGTTCTGCAAGGAAATAGAAAGCAGTGGATGTGTATTTTTTACAGGAGGAGATCAGCTTAAAATAACAAGCCTTATAGGAGGAACAGGTCTTTATGAAAGCCTTAAACAGGCATACAGGAATGGAACTTTAATCGTTGGAACAAGTGCAGGTGCCTCCTGTGTTTGTTCCACCATGGTGGTTTCAGGAAAGGATGATGATTCACCGAGAAAAGTCGCTCTTAAAATGGCACCTGGCCTTGACATTATAAGGGGTGTACTTATAGACCAGCACTTTGCCCAGAGGGGAAGAATAGGGAGGCTTCTTGGAGGGGTTGCCCAGAATCCTGAAAGCCTGGGGATTGGAATAGATGAAAATACAGCTATAGTAGTTGAAGGCAGCAGCGTATTTCGGGTCATTGGTTCCGGAGCTGTTACGGTGATAGATGGAAGTCTTATAACCCATACCAACATATCCGAGCTTCTGCCGCAGGAAACTCTGGCCATAACGGATATAAAGATTCACATATTGCCAAGGGGTTATAAATATGACATGAGAAACAGGGTACCGATACCTAAGAGGGAAAACAAGGAGGATAAAAATGAAGATAGTTGACAAAAGAGTCTATACAGGAAGGAACATATACAGTTATAAACCCTGTATAAGGCTTACAGTTGATGTTGAAGAACTATACGAAACACCATCAAAGGATATAGGAGGGTTTAACGAGAGGCTTCTTAAAGCGCTTCCAGGGCTTGAAAAGCATCACTGTTCTCTAGGATATGAAGGTGGATTTGTAGACAGGCTTAAGGAAGGAACATATCTTCCTCATATATTTGAGCATATGATAATAGAAATGCAAAACAGCCTTGGCTTTAAGGATGTTAAATATGGAAAAGCAAGGTGCGTTGATAAAAATATATACTACATTGTTTATCAGTATGAGCTTGAAGAAGCTGGTCTTCTATGTGCCGAGTATGCACTTATATGTATAAACAGCTTTATAAAGGGCGAGGATTTCGATATGAAGGATGCCTTAGAGCATATAGAAAAGGAAATAGCAGGTATAAGGCTTGGTCCAAGTACCAGAGGGATATACGATGCAGCCAGGAACATGGGTATTCCAGTGATGAGGATAGGAAAAAACAGCATGCTTCAGCTTGGCTATGGAGCACGGCAGAGAAGAATAGAAGCAACTATTACCGATTCAACTTCATGCATTGCAGTTGACATGGCCTGTGATAAGCTTCTTACAAGGGATATATTAAAAACTGCATGTATCCCTGTTGCAGAAGGAGATTGTGCTGATAATGCCGACGATTTATTAAAAGTTTGCAGCAGGATAGGCTATCCCGTAGTTATAAAGCCTCTGGATGGAAATCAGGGAAGGGGCGTAACAGTTGGCATTAAGGATGATGCAACAGCCCTCTGGGCCTATGGAATAGCGTCAAAAATAAATGAGAAGGTAATCGTTGAAAAATATATCGAAGGAAAGGATTACAGGATACTTGTAGTTGATAAAAAGGTGGTTTCTGTATCCTTAAGAATGCCTCCGTGCGTCGTGGGCGACGGGGTACATAGCCTCTGGGAGCTTATAGAAATTGAAAACGAAAATCCCTTAAGGGGATATGACCATGAAAAACCTCTGACAAAGATTAAAATAGATGATATACTTGTAAATTATCTTAAGAGTAAAGGCTTAAGCCTTGAGTATGTACCGAGGAAGGGAGAAACCGTCACATTAAGGTTTAATGCAAACCTTTCAACGGGAGGGGTTGCAAAGGACTGTACCGATATAATCCATCCCGACAACATAGAATACGCCATAAGGGCAGCCGAGGCCTTAAATCTTGATATTGCAGGTGTGGATATGTGCACTATCGACATATCCCAGTCCATAAACGAAAACGGAGGAGTAATACTCGAGGTTAATGCATGTCCTGGGATAAGGATGCATATGTATCCTTCCTATGGAAAAAGCAGAAACGTTGCAGCGCATATTATAAATTATCTGTTTAAGGATAGGGAAGCAGTGAAGGAGAAGTTTAATTTTGAAGGCATATCTCCCTATTCAATTCCTGTTATATCCATAACGGGAACCAACGGAAAAACAACAACAACAAGAATGATAGGGCATGTATTTTCAATGATGGGCCTATGTGTTGGTATGACAACTACAAGCGGAATTTACATTGGAAACAAGTGCATTTTAAAGGGAGATACAACGGGTCCTGAAAGCGCAAAAACAGTTCTCATGGATAAAAGGGTTGAGGTTGCTGTGCTGGAGACGGCAAGGGGTGGTATTTTAAGAAGAGGACTTGCATATGACCTTGCAGATGTGGGAGTTATAACAAACATATCTGAGGATCATCTTGGAATCGATGGAATAAACACACTTGAAGATCTTGTATATGTTAAATCCCTTGTTGCTGAGTCCGTCAAGAAAAACGGATATGCAGTTTTAAATGCCGACGATGAAAGCGTAAACCTTTTAACTGAAAGGGTTAACAGCAATATAATTTACTTTTCTAAAAACCCTGATAATATAATTATTAAAAAACACATGATAGACGGTGGGAAGGCAGTATTTTTAAAGGATGGATTTATATGCCTGTTCGATGGCGATAAGGTTCAGCCGATTGTGGGTGTTCTAGAAATGCCGTCAACCTTTGAAGGAAAGCTTGAATACAACATAGAAAATGCCATGGCTGCAGCAAGCGCATGTATTGGTTTAGGGGTTGACATAGAAGCAATTGCCAAGGGGCTTAGGACATTCTGCCTTGATGAGTCACAAAATCCCGGGAGGTTTAACATATACAACCTTGATAATTTTAAAGTTATTGTGGACTACGGCCACAACATAGGAGGATATACTGCCGTTTTAAATGCATTGAAGAAGATGGAGGCAGGAAGGCTTGTAGGCGTTATAGGCGTTCCAGGGGATAGAATGGACGCACATATAATAGAGCTTGGCAGGATAGGCGGTGAAGGGTTTAATTACATCTACATTAAAGAGGACATGGATAAGAGAGGAAGGGCAGAGGGAGAAGTGGCGAAGCTTCTGGAAAAGGGGGTTATATCATCGGGAAAATCCAAAAAAGATTACAGAATAATTCTAAATGAGATGGAGGCCTTAAAAGATGCCATGGAAAATGCGCAGGACGGGGATTGTATAGTTGTTTTCTATGAGGATTATGAAGGAATAATCAAAACGATTGAGAGCTTCAAAAAGGGTAAGGTTAAGAAAGAGATTAAGCTTGAGATTGTATCGTAAATTGCAGCCAGGTGGGGAAATATTATAATCCCGTTGCCTGGTTTTTATTAATTACTATTTCTCTGGAAAATATACAATTTATTTGAAGTATCTGTTAATTTAATATATAATATATAACTACAACATTTTAATGAAAGGTGGGATATAGGTGGACAAGGTAATTATAAAATGTCCTGCAAAAATAAACCTATCCCTTGATGTAGTTGGAAAGAGGCAGGATGGATATCATCTGGTTAAGATGATAATGCAGAGCATCTCCCTTTTTGATGATGTAACTGTTGAAAAAAACGGGGGAGGAATAAGGCTGTACTGCAAAAATAAGGATGTTCCGGATAATGAGGATAATATAGCCTATAGGGCTGCGAAGCTCATTATTGATAGATTTAATATAGATGGTGGAGTTGATATTTTCATAGAAAAAAGGATTCCAGTTGCAGCAGGGTTAGCAGGTGGAAGCACCGATGCGGCAGGCGTTATAAAGGCCATGAACAGGATTTTTGACCTTGGAATGGATAGGGATGAAATGATGGAGCTTGGGCTAAAGCTTGGAGCTGATGTTCCCTTTTGCATAATGGGGGGAACAGCCCTTGCAGAGGGTATAGGAGAAGTGTTAACCCCCCTAAAGCCCTTCGAAGCATGGTGCGTTGTTGCAAAGCCCAACATCTCCGTATCTACAAAGGAGGTTTATAGAAGCCTCAGGCTCGATGAAATAACAAGGCATCCTGAAACGACGAGGATAATTGACTATATGGAAAGGGGCAATATAGAGGGTGTTGCAGAAAATATGGTTAATGTTCTTGAAACTGTAACCATAAAAAGGCATCCGGTGATTTTTGAAATAAAGAACATAATGATGGAATTTCATGCCCTTGGAAGCCTTATGAGCGGAAGCGGGCCAACGGTATTTGGGCTGTTTAAGGATAAGGGTAAAGCGGAGATATGCTATAACAGGTTAAGGGATTATCTCAAGGAAGTATATTTAGTAAGAACCTTCAATGGAGAGGTGTAACAAATATGAATGCAGTGATTCTTGCCGGGGACCGGGGAGAAAATGGGGTTCCCAAGGCCCTTATAAAAATAGCCTCCAGGTATATGGTGGAATATGTAATAGAGTCCCTTAGAAACTCAGGCTGCATCAACAGGGTTTACATAGTTGGCGATAAAATAATAAAGGAAAAAGTAGGCCATCTTGTGGACGGATGGGTAGATTCCGAGGGTGATATATTGAAAAATATAAAAAAGGGGATTCATGAACTCGGGGAATATAACAAGCCTTGTTTAATATGTACCTGCGACATCCCAATGGTAAAGGGCGAGGCTATAAGGGATTTTGCCCTAAGATGTGAAGCCCTTGATATTGATGTTGGTTATCCTATCATAGATAAGAAGCTTAACGATGAGAAATATCCTGAGGTAAAAAGAACCTATGTTAAGATGAGGGAAGGAACCTTTACTGGAGGGAATATCATATATATCAATCCACAGGTTGTTGATAAATTTACTAAAAAAATTGAGAAATTTGTGGAATACAGAAAAAAACCCTTTAAAATGGGAAGGGAGCTTGGGATAATCTTTCTCATAAAGCTTGTCCTTGGCATACTTTCAATTTCATCCGTTGAATTAAAGGTATGGAAGATGTTTGGAATTAGGGGAAGTGCTATAATAACAAGCTATCCCGAAATTGGAAACGATGTGGATAAGCCATCCGATATCGAATTTGTAAATAAATATTTAGGAGATTCGGCTTAAAAGGGGTCCCATATATCATAAGATATGGGATCCCTTTTTAATATTTCTAGCCAGCTGAATAAACGTGGCTTATTCTGTAAAAATTAAACTAAGAGAATATGGAGGTGTTCCTATGGTGTCTGTTTTAAGATTCATCTCAAAGACTTTTGATTTAAACGTTTTAATATTATTTCTTTTGTCAAGCATTATCCTGCTGGGGTTTGATGCTAGATATTATAAAAAGAATAATGCAGTCAGGGAATACAAATCGGCAAGGTTTTTTGGATACTTTTACATAGCAGCAGGGATTTTACTTTATGTTATTGCAAGGAATATAAGGCTTTAGGGGTGATATATATTGAAAATCCACAGAAGGAAGAGGGATAATGAAGTACTGCATGAACAGAAGTTTGAAAGCGCCACTACCATAAGTGAAATTATTGATGACAACATATCGAAGGTAAAGAATGCATTTATGGATTCAAACGATGTTGTCTTTAGGGAATTCAACATAGGAGGTCCGGAAGGCCACAGGATGTTTTTAAGCTATATAGATGGGATGGCCGATAAAATTCTATTAAACGACTTCGTATTAATGCCCCTTATGCTTAAAGCCAGGGAGGTTAAGCCGGACCTTGAGGATATAAGAAATAGTCTAATAGATGCGACTAAGAATTCAGCTATGGCCGTTACTGATTTCAAAGAAGTTGATCAGATAGAAGATGCCCTTCTTGCTATTATGGCCGGGGAAACTGCGCTTTTTATTGATGGATATAATAAAGCTATAATAATTGCCACAAGGCTGTGGCCTGCCAGAAATACCAGCGAGCCATCGGCGGAAACCGTTATAAGGGGGCCAAGGGACGGCTTTGTAGAGACGATAAGGTTTAACACTGCCCTTGTAAGGCGACGCATAAGGGACACCAGGTTTAAGGTTAAACAGATTCGTGTTGGAACAAGGTCAAAAACGGATATTGCCATAATGTATATCGATGATATAGTTGATAAAAGGGTACTTCAGAAGGTAGAAGAAAAGATCAAGTCAATAAACATTGATGCTGTTCTTGACAGCGGGTATGTTCAGCAGTTTATAGAGGAAAAGCAGTTTACGCCCTTTCCGCAGATACAAACCACAGAAAGGCCGGATGTGGTTGCAGGTGCAGTTTACGAAGGAAGGGTTGCAATAATTGTGGATAACTCTCCCTTTGCCCTTATTGTTCCAACTACTTTAAATGCCTTCTTTCAATCGGCTGAGGATTATTACTCACGTTCAAGCATTACAACCTTTGTGAGGTTTTTAAGGCTGATGGTAGGTACCCTTTCCCTGGTTGCCCCTTCCCTCTATATTGCCTTAACATCCTATCATCCGGGAATAATTCCAAATAAGCTTATACTTTCAATTGCTGCAACCAGGGAGGGCATACCCTTTCCTGCTTTTATAGAAGCTATAATAATGGAACTTACCCTGGAGTTTTTAAGGGAAGCGGGTGTCAGGCTTCCAAGGCCAATAGGATCTACAATAGGTATTGTTGGCGGTATTGTAATAGGCCAGGCGGCAGTTTCGGCAGGAATTGTAAGTCCAATTATGGTTGTGGTCGTTGCCATAACTGCAATATCTTCCTTTGCCATTCCAAATTATGAAGTTGCTACAAGCTTCAGGCTTATAAGATTCATTCTCATGATACTTGGTGCCATCTACGGTCTTTATGGAGTTGTACTTGGATGTATGGCTACCCTTATACATCTGGTAAACTTAAAAAGCTTTGGTACTCCATACTTAGCACCAATGGCTCCTTTTTCAATGGAGGATATGAAGGATACATTCATATTGAAATTGCCCTGGAAGTATCTAAAGAAAAGACCGATACATCTTGATCCTGAGGATGTGTTAAGACAGGGAGGTGGAGAAGATGACTCCAAATGATGACAAAATATCAAGCATACAGCTTGGGGTATTCATATATAATACGATTTTAGGCGTTGGAATACTTACCCTTCCGGCTTCCCTTGCAAAGGAAGTTGAAGCAGGAGCCTGGGTTCTGGCTATATTATCGGGGCTGGTTAATATTATATTTATTTACTTTATGTGCAAGGTTGGGGAAAAATACAGCGAATACGGTTTTGCAGGTGCATTAAGAAGACAATTTGGAAAGGTTTTTGGAACAATACTTGCAATACCAGTTCTTGTATATTTTGTGGTTTTCACAGCAATTGTTTTGAGAATTTTTGCAGAAACCATTAAATTGTATTTACTTAGTAACACCCCCCTTGAGTTTATTATATTTCCCTTAATAATACTTGCAATTGTCCTTGCAAGAACAGGGGTTGAGCCTTCAGCAAGGTTCTTTGAGTCGGTAACTCCTTTGATAATCCTCATACTTGTATTTCTAATGTTTGTTGCACTGCCTAAAAGTGATTTTACCAATCTAAGGCCTGTTTTTTCAGTATCCCCTGTTAAATATATTACGGGCTTGAAATCTGGAGCCTTTGCATATTCAGGATATGAGATACTGCTTATAATTTTTCCATTTTTAAGAAAGCCCGAAAAGGCCTTTAAGGTCTCTTCAATAGCTTTAATTATTATAACTTTGTTTTACACAATAATAGTTATGGAGACCCTTGCGAAGTTTGGCTCAAGGGAAACAGCCTCTTTAATATATCCAACCGTAAACCTTATTAAGGCCTCGGAGATTCCGGGAGGGTTTATAGAAAGACTTGAGGGATTGCTTATGGCCCTCTGGGTGATTTTTGTTTTTACAACAGTTGTATCTACTATGTACGGAGCATCTGTAATAGGAGGAGATATTTTAAATCAGAAAGAGAAAAAACATATCGTATCCATATTTCTGCCTCTTATATATATTTTATCTTTAACAGGAGAGAGCGTTGTAGAGCTTTTTAAAATGAGCGATACCTTAACTATCTACCTTGGAACCTACACAATAATAATAGTACCAATTATCATGTTTATAGCTTCCCTGCTTGACAGGAAGGGAGGGAAGAAAGGTGAAGCATAAAAGGGGATTAATTTGTATATTAATACTTACACTTCTTTTCACTTCTGGATGCTGGGATAAAATTGAACTTGAGCAAAGGGTATTTATAACTGCCATGTTGATCGATTTAAATGAAGAAGATAAGGAAAATAAACCAATAGGCAGCACTGGAGCCTTTAATGATGATATGCCAGAGAAGCTGAAAATTACATTTGGTATGGCAAATCCCAGCAAAATACAGGAAGGGGAAAATGCTTTTTTGATAAGAAGCGTAACAAGCGTAAACGCTACTAAGGCCGTTGAGAAGTTGGCCACGATGACATCCAGGGTGCCGTTTTATGGTCAATTGAGATTAGTAATTCTTACGGAAAGATTGGTAAGGAATAAGGAAACCTTTAAGGAAATACTCGATCATATAGAGAGAGATGCAGTAATAAATAGTCTGGCGAAGGTTGTAATCTTTACTGGAAATCCTGAGGAAGCTTTTGAAATAGATCCTAAGCTTGAAATTTTAAACTCAGTCTATGTGACCGGCATAATGGATAACTCTAAAATAACATCCGAAACGACAGATATGACCTTAACTGAACTCCTGTCATCAATAAGAAATAACGATGGGTTAGCAGCGGTTCCCCTTCTGGAAGTTAGGCCTCAGGATGGCAGAGGATTTGAAATAAACAGGCTTGCCCTTATTAAGGATTACAGCCTTTTAGATTATCTTGATACCAGATATGTAAGGACCTATAAGATAATGAACAGAAAGTTTAAAAACGGGAAAAAGGTTATCAACTATAAGGGTTTAGAGATACCGTTTGTTATTTATACAATGAATAGAGAGATATGGCTCGAAGAAGGAGGAGATAATCTCAAATACAGAGTAAAGGTTGAGGTTGAAGGGGATATCAAGGAATATTCATTTGAGGAAAACCTCTTTGAGACGAATACGCTAAAGGATATTCAGCAGAAAATTCAAGAGTCAATAAAAATGGAACTTCAGGAATCAACGAGATATTTTCAAAATGTTATAGGTGCCGATTACCTCGGGTTTGGCGATTATACAAACAAATACCATAACAGTGTTTATAAAAAATATAAAGAAAACTGGGATGAATCCTTTAAGAAAGCGGAAATAAGCTATGACGTAAAGGCAGATATCAGGAGAATAGGTCCCTCCAAGAAATAGGTTTTTGAAAATTTCAAAAACCTATTTCTTTTTATGTTTAAAAATTTTATTTATGGAAACACTTATAAATAATAAAAGAAATGGATTGCATATTCTATATTTCTATAAGTTGTTAAATACAATCGAGTTTGGGGGAATAGCCATGAAGAAGTTATTAGTCGTTTTGCTTATCTTAGCGTCAGTTTTAACCTACAACAGTTTCACAAACAAATCTGTTTCGGCAAGTGGAATTAAGGACAAACTTATAAGGTTTCATGTCATTGCAAACAGCGACCTCGACGGCGATCAGGAGGTAAAGCTTAAGGTTAGGGATGCTATTTTAAAGGCCATAGGCCCAAGGCTTGAGAAGTCATCCTCAAGGGATGAGTCGCTTGCTATATTAAACAGGAGCCTTCCAGAGATTGAAAGGATAGCAAACGATATTCTGATTAAAGAGGGAAAGCCCTATAGGGCTAAGGCGGTGCTTGGGGATTTTAACTTTCCTGTTAAAACCTATAATTCAATAACGCTTCCGGCGGGAGAGTATAAGGCACTGAGGGTTGTACTTGGCAAAGGTGATGGGAAAAATTGGTGGTGTGTTATGTTTCCACCCCTCTGTTTCATAGACATAACCAGGGGTTATACATCTGAAAAAACAGATGAGGAGCTCAAAAAAGTGTTAAAGGATGAGGAAGTAGAGAGTATAACTGCATTTAAACAGCAGACGGAGAAGAAAGAAGTTGTATCAAATAACTCAAAGGGCCAGTTGCAGAGCAGGGAGATTTCAAGCAAATCCTCTGAAGAAAAAGTTAAGCAGATAAGTGAAAATAAGGTTGAGTTCAGGTTTAAAACTGTGGACTTTCTCAAATCCACAATTGAAAAGATAAGGGATATGTTTTAAGTCATTGCCTAAAGATAATTAAAAGTTCCAGGGTGTAGGGTGTATAAGAAACTTATAGCTTGTCATACACCTCTAACTTGGGGCTTTTTTAATTTTAAAGAATAAAAATACTTTTTTTACAAAAAATATTTATAGAGTTTTACTTAAAACACGTTAAGGGGGTAATTATATGTTTAAGAAGAGAGCGGTGCTGGCAATTATAGTTTCCATTATTATTGCAGGCTCTACCACCTTTGGAACCCTTATGTACCTTGAGTCTAGGGATTATAGAAACGTTCTCCAAAGCCAGTATGAAAGATCCCTATACAATCTTGTATCGGATGTCGAGCAGATACAGGTATCCATGTCAAAAATACCTGTAAGTGCATCGCAGAAGCAGAGTCTTCTTATGTTTGCAGATGTCTGGAGGCAGGCAAATGCGGCCCAGGAGAGGCTAAACTCCCTGCCTATATCAAACGCTGCACTTCAGGATGTAAGTAAATATCTTTCCCAGGTTGGAGATTTTTGCTATGCCCTTTTAAAAGCAGCCAACAGAGGGGAAAGCCTTACACAGACTGAATGGAACAATTTTGATAAACTTAAAAGCTATTCACAGTATTTAAGTACTCAAATCCACGCACTGGAACAGGATGTATCACAGGGAAGAATGGACTGGGGAGAGATAAGGACTGCAGGAAAGGAAATATTTGAAAAGAGGCTTCAAAATTCAGTTGAAACGAAATTTGAACAAATTGCAGAATCTATGCAGAAGTATCCAACTCTTATATATGACGGCCCCTTTTCTGAAAATGTACTTAATATAAAGCCGAGGGTTTTATCGGAAAAGGAAATAAGCCTTGGTAAGGCCAAGGAAATTGCTGCAAACATACTTGGTAAGGATAAAGTTGAGAGCATAAGCCAGTACAGCGATAAAAAGGGAGAAAGAATACCCGCCTATGCATTATCAGTTAAAATGAAGGGCAGAAGGGACGGAGAAGTCAACATAGATATAAGCAAAAATGGAGGGCATGTAGTATATATGCTGGACTCCAGGGATGTTAATGAAGATAAAATAGGCATGAAGGCAGCAGTAGAAAGAGGTAGAAAATTTTTGGAGTCAATTGGTTATAGGGATATGATACCTACGTTTTCCCTGAAGTATGACAGCACAGCCCTTGTAAACTACGTATATGTCGATGGAAAACATGTAGTCTATCCGGATCAAATTAAACTTAAGATCGCACTTGACAATGGGGATATAGTAGGTATTGAATCGCAGCATTACCTGATTGCCCACTATGACAGGGATATACCGAATCCAAGGATAACTCCGGAAGAGGCAAGGAAAAATGTAAGCCAGAAGCTTAACATCAGAAACGTAAGGTTAGCTGTAATACCTATGGAATCGTTGAGGGAGGTATACTGCTATGAGTTTTATGGTGATTATGATGGTGAAAAATACATAGTTTATATAAATTCTCAGGATGGAAATGAGGAAAGGATACTTAAGATAATGGATACGCCAAACGGTGAACTTACGATGTAAATATTACAAGGGATATCTTCTATCCAAGGGGGGAAAATAATAATGGCAAGTAAATAGGGCAGCACATTTAGGTGGCTGCCCTGCAATTCCCGGCTAACTGATTTTTAATTTGAGTTGGTGAATTATAAAGGGGGTATTTTAATGAGCAGACATAGAAGCATTATGTCAGACGAGTTAAAATACGAACTTGCCAGAGAGCTTGGAGTTGGCGATATAGTAAGGTCTGATGGTTGGGGAGGAGTATCCTCAAGAAATTGTGGGAACATGGTGGCCGCTGCAATAAGATATGCAGAAAGGGCCTTTGAACAACAGAATAACTTAAGATAAATATGCTGGCCTTTGGCCAGCTTCTTTTATGTTTAACTATTAAATATTTACAAAGAATATATATTAGTTTAATATAATTTAGATGGAGGCAAAAGGAGTTGAAAAACATGACAAAGGCAATTGCCCTTGTTTCAGGAGGATTGGACAGTATACTTGCCGCTAATTTGATTAAAAATCAGGGAATTGACGTCATAGGCTTATGCTTCAGCTCTGCGTTTTTTACATATGAAAGGGCAGTTAAAATGTGTGAACAGATAGATATACCACTTAAGGTTATTGATTTTACCGATGAGCATCTTTCAATGGTAAAAAGCCTAAAGTATGAACATGGTAAAAGTGCAAATTTCTGCATTGGATGTCATGGCATGATGATGAAGTATTCGAGAAGACTTATGAATGAACTTGGTGCTGATTTTATGGTTACAGGTGAAGTTATAAGCCAGAGGCCAATGCCAAAGGATGTTAATGACGGGAGGTTTGAGGACTATATCTTAAGACCCCTCTGTGCAAAAAATTTACCTCCAACTAAAATGGAAAGGGATGGGCTTGTTGACAGGGAAAAGCTTCTTGATATTAAGGAAGGATCCAGAAGGGTCACAATGGAGCTTGCAGAAAGGTGGGGAATAAAGGAGTATCCATTATCTGATGGAGGATGTAAGTTAACAGAGCCAGGATTTTCTGCTAGACTTAAGGATCTTTTAAATTATAATAAAGATATAAATCCCGATGATGTTGAAATGCTCAATTATGGAAGACATTTTAGAATTAATAGAGATGTAAAGATAATATCAGCAAGGGATGAAAGGGAAGGAAAGGTTATAACTCCTCTTATTAAAAAGGATGATTATATATTTAATACGATAGATTTTAAAGGATCAACGGTTATACTTCGTGGAAACCCTTCATATGATGACATAATACTTGCTGCAGCCATCGCTGGAAGGTACAGCAAAGGAAGGGATGAAAAAGAGGTTAGAGTAAAGTACAAAAAGCAGCAGGATAAGGAGTATAATATAATAGAGGTATCTCCGGCAAGGGATGAAGAAATAACCATGTATTTGTTATAAAGGTGGGGATGTAATTGGATAGAAGGCCAATTGGAGTTTTTGACTCGGGCATTGGGGGTCTTACGGTTGTTAAGGAAATAATGAAAATACTTCCAGAAGAGGATATAGTTTATTTTGGGGATACTGCGAGGGTACCCTATGGGTCAAAATCCAGGGATACAATAATAAAGTTTGCGTTTCAGGACAGCAGATTTCTGCTTAGCAAAAATGTAAAGGCAATCGTAGTTGCCTGCAACACTGCATCTGCCATGAGCCTTGGTGAGCTTCAGGAGTCGATAGAAGTACCCGTTATAGGGGTGATAAAGCCCGGAGCCCATGCAGCCGTAAGGGCAAGCAAGACAGGAAGAATTGGTATAATTGGAACTGAAGGTACCATAGGAAGTCGGGCATATGAAAATGCTATTAAGAAACTTTATCCTGAGGCAGAGATCATAGGGCATCCCTGTCCACTTTTTGTACCTCTTGTTGAGGAGGGATGGGCAGGTACGAAGGTCTCCTACTTAGTTGCGGAAGAATACCTAAAGCCTTTGAAGGATGTAGACATAGATACTCTTGTTATGGGCTGTACCCATTATCCTCTTTTAACCAGGGTTGTTGGAGATGTTATGGGGCAGGATGTTACCCTGATAAACCCTGCAGAGGAGACTGCCTTAGAGCTTAAAGAGATTTTGATGGAAAAGGGTCTTCAAAACGATCCTGAAAATAATCCATCATACAGGTATTATGTTAGCGACAATCCCGATAAGTTCTCGAGGGTTGGAAGCAACTTTTTAAACAGGGATATATCAAACATCCAAAAGGTCGATATCGAAAAATATTGATTTTGAAGGAAGGAGGATAAAGTGGATAATAAGGTACTCATTTCAGTTAAAACTTTACAATATATTGATGGACAACCTGAGGAAATTGAGCTTATAACGGAAGGAAGATACTATAAAGAGGGGGATCACTTCTTTGCAGAGTACGAGGAAAGCGAAATCTCCGGAATGGAAGGCACAAAGACCACTGTGAAAATTGAAGATGATTCATTAATCATTACCCGTAGGGGGACTACAAACTCAAGCCTTGTATTTAAAAAGGGGCTCAATCATAAAAGCCTCTACAGCACTCCCTATGGTGCTCTTGAAGTTGTAATTAAGCCAAGGAAGGTTTTAATAGATGTAAACGAGGCAGGAGGAAACGTGAAGCTTGAATACAGGATGGAGGCTTCAGGGTTTGAATCGATAGAAAATGCCCTTGAGCTTAACATAAAGAGGATAAATTAACACCTGAAAGCAGGTGTTAATTTTTTTGCAGGGGACTCTTAAATTGATATCCATCTTGTCTATTGCACCAGTAAGGGCAGCATAAATAGTTAAAGCCCTAGTTTAATATGGATATTACATAATGTGTGTAAGAAAATGCTCTTTTTTATGTGTAAATAAAAAAATGTTAAAGAAAAGGTTTAAGTTATTTATAAATCAGGTATAATTACACTTTAACTTCTTAAATTATTGCTTTAAGTTAAAGCTGTTGTTAAAGTAAATAATAAAGATAAGGACGATGTAAATCGTCCTTATTTGAGCTTTGCCCTTTCATATTGTTTTGGCCACTGAATATCATATCTGAGGTGTCTTGCTGCCTGAAGGGGCCAGTATGGATTTCTTAAAAGCTCACGGCCCAATATAACTATGTCTGCCCTTCCACTCCTAAGTACGTCCTCTGCAAGCTCAGGCTGTGTAATAAGACCTACTGATGCAGTTTTAAATCCAAGCTCCTTTTTAATCCTTTCAGAGTATTTAACCTGGTATCCAGGATACAGCTCTATTTTTGCATTTAAAAGCCCTCCACTGCTTACGTCTATTACATCTATTCCCTCATCCTTTATTAAGGAGAGTATTCTAACCATCTCATCGATGTTTATACCGCCTTCTATGTAGTCATCTGCAGAAACTCTAAGGAAAATGGGTTTATCCTTTGGCCATACTTCCTTAACAGCCTGGATGACCTCCCTTAAAAACCTTGTTCTGTTTTCTGTAGTGCCGCCGTATTCATCAGTTCTTTTATTTGAAAGTGGTGACAGGAATTCGTGAATTAAATATCCATGGGCACCATGGATTTCAATTATATCAAACCCTGCCTTTTCGGCCCTTACAGCAGCTTCCCTAAACTTATTTATTATATCCTTTATTTCTTTCTTTGATAATTCCTTTGGTGTTTTATAATCTTTATTCCATTCCATAGAAGTTGGAGCAACTGGTGTATCGTCAGTTACTTCGCTTTTTCTTCCTGCATGGGAAAGCTGTATGCCAATTGTGGCTCCGTATTTTTTACATTCATCAACAATCCTTTTTAAGGGCTGTATCTGTTCATCCTTCCATATGCCAAGGTCGTAATCAGTGATTCTACCCCTTGCCTCAACATCTGTTGCTTCAAGTATTATAAGGCCTGTGCCTCCGACTGCCCTTGTGACATAGTGCACAAAATGCCAATCATTTGCCATTCCATCCCCTTGAGCGCTGTACTGGCACATTGGAGACATCATTATTCTATTTTTTATTATAATGTTTCTTAACTTAATTGGTTCAAAAAGCATGATTTTCCCTCCTTCAACTATATAATACCACTTAAGGCAAAATATATTCAGTGATTGTAATCAAATATAGGATATGTAAGTTTGATTATTTGAAGGTATATGTCTATAATTAAAAATAAATCATGAATTATTAAATATGGGTGGAAAGCCCGTTAATTGAGGATAACAGGTTGAGTGCGTGTGAATCTCCTTATTTTATATAAAGTAAACAATAATATAATTATGTATATTAGGAGGTTTGATTATGTCATACTTATTAAAACCACTGCAAATAGGGAATTTAACCCTTTCAAACCGTCTGGTTATGCCGCCTATGGCCACTGCAAGGTCAAAGGAAGACGGAGGAGTAAGTCAGGAAATTTTGGATTACTATGATGAAAAGTCCAGGGGAGGTTATATATCCCTTATAATTATTGAACACAGCTTCATAAGCCAGGAGGGAAAGGCAAGCAAAAACCAGCTCTCAGTCGCTGACGACAGCGTAATTGAAGGACTGAAAAAACTTTCTGAGGTTATACATAAAAATGGTTCAAAAACTATAATGCAAATAAACCATGCAGGAAGCGCAGCAACTGAAGAAGTTACGGGTAAAACACCCGTTGGTCCTTCTGCAGTTTCTAATCCGAGAAAGGGAACTATTCCACATGAGCTTAATAAGGATGAAATAAAGGGTATTGTTAAAGCCTTTGGGGATGCTGCAAGGAGAGTTAAAGAGGCAGGCTTTGATGGGGTGGAGATACACTCAGCCCATGGGTATTTTCTAAATCAATTCCTTTCACCCCTTACAAACAAAAGGACGGACGAGTATGGTGGAAATATACATAACAGAATCCGCATTCACCTTGAGGTTATTAAGGCAGTAAGAGAGTCAGTTGGAGAAGATTTCCCTGTATTTTTGAGGCTGGGTGCTTCGGATTATAGAGAAGGTGGAACAACAATAGAGGACAGCATAATTGCCTCAAAGGAATTTGAAAGGGCAGGAGTGGACGTTATCGATGTTTCAGGAGGCTTCTGCGGATACGTGATACCGGGCAATAGCGAGCAGGGCTACTTCTCACCCCTTACTGAAGCAATAAAAAAAGAGGTATCCATACCGGTAATTCTAACCGGAGGAATAACCGATGCCAAGGCCGCTGAAAGGCTCCTTGAAGAGGGCAAGGCAGACCTCATAGGAGTAGGAAGGGCCATATATAACAACTCCAACTGGGCTAAGGAGGCCATAGAGAGCTTAAGGTAACAATATCCGATGATATGATGCATTGATAAACTTTATAGGGGCAGCTGCCTACCAATGTCATAAACTTAGTGTGTAATATTATGAAAGTAATGACTTAATCCTACGCTGCGATAAAAAATATGTTCCATTCCATATATTTTTTATCTCCGCTTGGTTTTAATTTTACTCGAAATACAAATATTGGATGCTTAAGTTGATGACATTGGCTTCCTGCAGATGCCCTCATACTTTGTGTTTAGAATCGCTGTAACTTTATTGTTCCTTGATACATTTAACAATAGGCTCTATGGCCTTTCTGTCCGTCCAATCAATAGGATTTTCATAGGCTGCCAAAAGGCCCTTGCTATCCTCATCGAGCTCCTCAGGCTTTTTCTTTAGAAGCTTTTTCCTAAGCACATTCATCATCATCCTGTCAACAAAACCAAGCTTTTGATACTTGAAAGCACCCCTTAAATAGAAGAAATTTACCTTTTCTTTCATCTCCCCTGTAAAGTTGCTGGAGATCTCAAACAAATCTCTCTTAACCTCTTCTGCTATCCACTCCGCATAACGTTTAGTACTTCCGTACCTGGATTTGTAAAGTACAAGGACCCTTTCAGGTTTTCCCCTGATATATAATTCCTCTAATTAATCAATTATAAATAAATTCTACATCTTATGTAATAAAATAGAAAAAGGATTATCCAAAGCTGAATCTTGAGCGGTGGGGGATAAGGGTATGTTTGATGAGAGTATGGTTGAGATAAAATCAAGGGACAGTTCACAACTGTTTAATTATGAACCGTCCCTAAAAAATCAGGCAGTGGAAAGTCCACTGCCTGATTTTTTAGTATGCTCTTCCCCAGTATACGAGCTTCTTTGCTGGCTTGCCGCAGCAGATGCATGTGTCTGACACATGTTCCTGCTCAAAGGGCATACATCTTGAAGTTGCGGAGGTGAGCTCCTTGATTTTATCTTCGCATTCCCTTTCTCCGCACCACATAGCCTTTATAAAGCCGGGCTTGTTGTTTATGAGGTCGACAAATTCATCAAGAGTTGTTGCTGTACTTGTTTTTTCAAGCTGTGCAGCCCTTGCCTTTTCAAGGAGTGACCTTTGAATATCCTGAAGTATTTCAGGTATCTTAGTTTCAATCTCATCCATTGATACAACTATCTTTTCCCTGCTGTCACGCCTTACAAGAACAACCTGGTTCTTTTCTATATCCTTAGGGCCAACTTCAAGACGAAGTGGAACTCCCTTCATTTCATATTCGCTGAACTTCCAGCCAGGCATCTTATCGCTTACATCCATATTAACCCTTGCAACCTTTGAGAGCCTTTCTTTAAGCTCTGCAGCCTTTTCAACGACTCCAGGCTTATGCATAGCTATAGGTATTATTATAAGCTGTGTTGGTGCAATTGCAGGAGGAAGCACAAGCCCGCTGTTGTCCCCGTGAACCATTATTATTGCACCTATAAGCCTTGTTGTAATTCCCCATGAGGTCTGGTGAACGTACTTAAGCTTTCCATCCTTGTCTGTATACTGAATGTCAAAGGCCCTTGCAAAACCATCTCCAAAGTTGTGGGAAGTACCGCACTGAAGAGCCTTACCGTCATGCATAAGGCTTTCTATTGTATAGGTGGCCTTAGCCCCTGCAAACTTTTCCTTATCAGTCTTCTGCCCTTTAACAACAGGAATTGCAAGGATTTCTTCGCAAAGCTTCGCATAGATATTTAGCATTCTTATTGTTTCTTCCTGAGCTTCCTCAGCTGTTGCGTGGGCTGTGTGTCCTTCCTGCCATAGAAACTCAGTGGTTCTTAAAAAGGGTCTCGTTGTCTTTTCCCATCTAACGACGGAGCACCACTGGTTATAAAGCTTTGGAAGATCCTTGTAGGATTGAATTATTTTTGAATAATGGTCGCAAAAGAGGGTTTCAGAAGTTGGCCTTACGCAGAGCCTTTCAGTAAGCTCTTCGTTTCCACCATGTGTTACCCATGCAACCTCAGGTGCAAAGCCTTCAACGTGCTCTGCTTCCTTTTTAAGAAGGTTTTCAGGAATGAAAAGAGGCATATATACGTTCTCATGTCCTGTTTCCTTAAGCATACTGTCGAGATATTTTTGAATGTTTTCCCAGATTGCGTATCCATAGGGACGGATAATCATACATCCCCTTACGCTTGAATAGTCAACAAGCTCAGCCTTTTTAACTACGTCTGTATACCACTTTGCAAAATCCTCTTCCATGGATGTTATGGCTTCAACAAACTTTTTTTCCTTTTCCATAGAATTATCCCTCCATGATAATTTAATGCAAACAAAAAACCTCAATCCACAAAGGGACCGAGGTATCGTATCGGTGGTACCACCCTAATTGGTGCAAATGCACCCACTTAATTTCATAACGGTAGAAATCCGCTGAGGCCTATGAAAATCATTCAGCCCAGAACTCCGAGGCGGGTTCAAGGTTATCCTCTGGAAATCTCACACCATATGATTTCCTCTCTGAAAAAGGCTTACCCTTTACTATTCCTCTTCATGGTCCTAAAATATTCAGTTTAAAATATCTAGTTTTCATGATAAATTAAAAGCTCTATTCTGTCAACAACATTTAAAAAGCCGATATAAAATCGTTTAATATCCATGTGCCGATGGATCTGCAGCTGACTTGGCAATATGATATTTAGTTTTGAATATTTTACATCATAAACAAAGTATTTGCCCTTGTTTTCCAAAATCAGTTAAAATATAATATCAATAATAGGGAGGGGAAAAAATGATAGAAATAAAGGGTGTATCAAAAACCTATGGAAAGGGAAAGATTAAGGCCCTTAATAACATAAACCTTGAAGTGAGGGATGGTGAAATATTTGGCTTTCTAGGGCCAAACGGTGCTGGAAAAACCACAACAATAAAACAGATAACGGGGATTTTAAAGCCCGATTCAGGAACCATAAAAATAAACGGAATAGACATAGTTAAAAACCCTGTGGAAGCAAAGAAGCATATAGGCTTTGTTCCTGATAATCCCGAAATATTTAACAGGCTTAGAGGAATGGAATATTTAAACTTCATAGGGGATGTTTATGAAGTTCCGGAGGATGAAAGGTACAAGAGGATAAATGAGCTTTCAGAGGCCTTTGAGATAAGGGATGCTCTGTCATCGAGCATAAACAGCTATTCCCACGGAATGAAGCAAAAGCTTGTACTAATTGGGGCACTTCTCCATAACCCATCTGTGTGGGTACTTGATGAGCCGATGGTTGGGCTTGATCCTAAATCTGCGTTTATTTTAAAGGAAATGATGAGAAAGCATGCGGACTCAGGAAAAACGGTTTTCTTTTCAACCCATGTAATGGAGGTTGCTGAAAGGCTATGCGACAGGATAGGGATAATTAAAAAAGGGGAAATAATATTTGTCGGTACCCTTGATGAGCTGAGACATCTCAGGAAGGATAATGACAGCCTCGAAAATCTGTTCCTGGAGTTGATAGAAGAATGAAAAAAGCATGGGCGTTAACGAAAATATATATTAATTCTCTCTACGGCATCAGCGGGTTTATAAACAGCTTTAAGACAAATAAAAAATCGGCCTTTAAGACAATCGCCCTTATTCTGTTAATACTTATCGGGCTATTGGGTACAGCATCTGCCTTTATTATATACAATATACAGCTTTACGATATTTTAAGACCTATAAACCAGCAGGGGATTATAATAAGCAATTCTTTTATATTTGCAGCCATGTTTACCCTCATATTTGGGATAGTGGGGATAATCGCCACATACTTTGTGGATAAGGAAGGAGATATAATTCTTTCCATGCCGTTAAAACCTTGGAATCTTTTATTTGCCAAATTCTTTACAAGCTATTTGTATGAAGCCGTTCTGTCTTTAATTATAATGGCAACGGGAGTGATTGTATATGGTGTTAAATCAGGGGAAGGGCTTTTATTTTACATAATTTCATTTATAGTGTCCCTTTTGATACCTGTAATACCCCTCGTTGTCTCCTATATTGTTATAATTCCACTGATGAAGGTTGCAAACTTTTTAAAGAAAAAGGATGTTGTAATGATAATATCAGGCTTTATAGGCGCTTTATTTGGGGTTGTGATACAGCTTTCTTTTCAAGACACCATGATGAAAATGAATAAGAATCCGGAGGTCTTAAGAGAAATATTTACATTCCAAAATGGAATGGTTTCAATTGCATCAAGGATATATCCTCCATCCACCTGGGGAACCTATGCCATAATCGATATATCGTCCACGCGGGGATTTACAGGACTAATGCTTTTGCTGCTTACTGCAGCAGTGGCAGTTATATTGCTTCATTGTTTTATGTCTGAAATGTATTTAAGGAGCCTTATAGGAAGCACCGAGGTTAGAAAATCCGAAAGAAAAATGACAGAGAAGGAATTAAAAATGGGACTTAGAAGAAGAAACATATTAACTTCCCTTCTGTTAAGGGAGATAAGGCTTATGAACAGGGAACCCATCTTCTTTTTAAACGGTCCCTTTGTAATATTCCTTATTCCTGCAATCCTCGGGGCAATGCTTTTTATTCAAAGGGATGTAATAGCTGCACAGCTTGGTACAATTCTTAGGTACAACACTTCGAGCTATTATTCAACCCTTATAGTTGCTGGTATGGGGGCTTTTTTGGGTTCAATGTCAAGCATTGCGTCATCGGCTATTTCAAGGGAAGGGAAGGCATTTATGTATCTAAAGTCAATGCCCATAGAACCCGTCAAGTATATAAATGCAAAGCTCTTACATGCCGGGATATTTGGCGTTATGGCAGGTTTTATCACCTGTGCAATCGGGTATTTTCTCATGGGTGTTACTATAGGCGGTCTTATGCTCGCCTTTATAATTTCACAGCTTCTTATGCTTCCAAGCTTCATATGCGGATTACTTTTAGAGCTTACCTGGCCAAAGCTTATATGGGATAACCCCCAAAAGGCAGTAAAGCAAAACATTAACGTTGTGATAATAATATTTGGTGGAATGATTTTTCTATATGGAACAGCTGCTGCTGTGTATTTCCTTCTTAAAACACCCATATATGGATACCTTGTCCTTACAATTGTTTTGGCGGTTATAAATGTGGTACTTTATGCCTGTTTGATAAGTTACGGAAGGAAAAGATTTTATGAAATAGAAGCTTAACTTTTAAAGCAGAGGGGCTTTACGATGTTTCTCTGCTTTATTTCAGCTAATAACAATTTTCTGCCATTTATGAATTAGCATTCTGCCCTGACGGCCATCCCGTGCTTTAGGATTTTATGATATTATTCCTTTATGAAGAAATATGCGTTATATTTAAAAAAATATAAATTTGTGCATAATCATAAAATTTATATGATAATATAATATAGTAACAAATGTTTTCATTATAATAAATTACAAAGCTTGGTTAATTTAAGCGGCTAAGCGATATGCTTTAAAGAGCATGAGAACGGTTACTATGGGAGGGGTTTTATGAAAATTAAATGGTTAGGACACGCTTGTTTCAAAATAACATCGGAAAAGGGAATAAGGTTGCTTACTGATCCCTTTGATGATAACGTAGGGTATAAACTTCCCTCTGTAGAGGCAGACATAGTGACAGTAAGCCACGGTCATTATGATCATAATTTTACAGACTGTGTCAAGGGAAGCTATGAGGTTATAAATAAGGTTGGAAACTTTTATGTAAAGGACATATCTATTACAGGGGTTCATACATACCACGACAATGAACGTGGAAGCAAGCGAGGCGACAACATAGTATATGTTTTTGAGGTCGACGGAATAAGGGTATGCCACCTGGGGGATCTTGGGCATTTGCTTTCTCCTGCTCAAATAGAGATGATTTCAAAGGTTGATGTGCTTTTGGTTCCTGTTGGAGGGGTATATACAATAAATGGAGAGGAAGCTTCACAGGTTGTAAAACAGCTTAAACCTTCAATTATAATTCCAATGCACTACAAAACACCTGCATTAAAATTCAACCTTGAGCCCCTAGACGATTTCCTAAGCAGGATGGAAGGGGTAGAGAAGCAGTCGTCTCAGGTACTTGAGATAAAGAAGGAAGATATAAATAACAATAAAACAAGGTTATATGTTTTAAAGTATGAATAGGCAGATGCTCTCTGCCTATTTTTATTTGGAGTTTAAAAAGGGATATTTTATGTTCGGCCGTGAAATAGTAAATATAGTAATTCTATTACACTACTTGTTGTGCTGCTCTGAAAAGCCCATAGGAATAAAAGTAGAAAATGTTTACAGGTAGGCGCTGCGATAAAAAATATATTTCATTCACTGGTACGCTTAGCAAAGAAGTCCTAAGGCTTGGGATTTGAAAAATGTGAATTTCATATATTTTTTATCGACCCTTAGATAATGCAAAACGTTTTTCATAATCTTGTGGTGAATTTTGTTTCATACAGAGCTAGTTCAGGGGCTATGTAAATTTATCCAGCACAACGAGTTAACTTTATGTTGATTTATAATACCTTTTGAAGTAAAATAAAAAAGTTAGTTTAGAGTACGGTAAGGAGGGACACTATGGCAACGAAATACATATTCATAACTGGTGGAGTTGCTTCATCGCTTGGAAAGGGTATAACTGCTGCATCCCTTGGGCGTCTTTTAAAGAGCAGGGGATTAAAGGTTTCAATACAAAAGTTCGATCCATATATTAATATAGACCCTGGTACCATGAGCCCATATCAGCACGGTGAAGTGTTCGTTACAGACGACGGCGCAGAGACGGACCTCGATCTCGGTCATTATGAAAGATTTATAGACGAAAACTTATCTAAAAACAGCAATGTAACTACTGGAAAAATCTACTGGTCAGTTATTCAAAAGGAAAGAAAGGGAGAATATCTTGGAGGCACAGTTCAGGTAATTCCCCATATAACAAACGAAATAAAGCAGAGAGTATACCGCGTTGCAAAGGAAAGGGACGTGGATGTTGTAATAACTGAAATAGGTGGAACGGTTGGGGATATCGAAAGCCTTCCATTCCTTGAGGCTATAAGGCAGATAAAATACGATGTTGGAAGAGAAAATGTATGTTTTATACATGTTACCCTTGTGCCATTTCTCGGAAAGGCGGGAGAACTAAAAACAAAGCCAACCCAGCACTCAGTAAGGGATTTAAGGAGCATAGGCATTCAGCCTGATATAATTGTATGCCGTTCTGAAAAGCCAATATCACCTGAGCTTAAGGATAAAATAGGGCTTTTCTGCAACATAGATGGGGATTCAGTTATTCAAAACCTTGACGCCGAAACCCTTTATGAGGTACCGCTTTTACTTCATGAGGAAGGGCTTGATGATTTAGTTGTTAAAAAGCTTAACATCAAATGCTCCGACGCCGACCTCGATGATTGGAAAGCTATGGTTGACGCAGTTAAAAACCTTAAGGGAAAGACAAGGATTGCCCTTGTTGGAAAGTATGTTGAGCTTCATGATGCATATATGTCCGTTGTTGAGGCCTTAAACCACGCAGGAATAGCAAATGACTGCGAAGTTGAAATAGACTGGATAAACGCAACTGATGTAACCGAGGAAAATTATAAGGATCTTTTAAAGGATGCAGATGGAATACTGGTTCCAGGGGGCTTTGGCGACAGAGGAATAGAGGGTAAAATACTTGCAGTAAAATATGCAAGGGAAAACAACGTTCCATACCTTGGAATATGCCTTGGAATGCAGGTGGCTGTCATCGAGTTTGCAAGAAGCGTAGTTGGGCTCAAAGGCGCTAACAGCTCGGAGATAGATCCTAAGACTCCATATCCAGTAATCGATC
Source organism: Fonticella tunisiensis (assembly GCF_004364155.1). Taxonomy (GTDB): domain Bacteria; phylum Bacillota; class Clostridia; order Clostridiales; family Caloramatoraceae; genus Fonticella; species Fonticella tunisiensis. Next base: position 82,733 of record NZ_SOAZ01000004.1, read on the forward strand.
TTATGCCCGAGCAGAAGGATATAGATGAAAAGGGTGGAACAATGAGGCTTGGACTTTATCCGTGCAAGCTTAAGAAAAACACCTTTGCCTCCGAAGCATATGGCGAGGAAGTTATATACGAAAGGCACAGGCACAGATATGAGTTTAACAACGAATATAGAACTCAGATAACATCCAAAGGAATGGTACTCTCAGGAACATCCCCTGATGAAAGACTTGTTGAAATAGTTGAAATACCGTCACATAAATGGTTTGTTGGAGTGCAGTTCCATCCTGAATTTAAGTCAAGGCCAAACAGACCGCACCCACTCTTTAGAGATTTCATAAAGGCGTCACTTAAAGACAAATAAATCAAAAATATCCCGGTTTTACCGGGATATTTTTCATGGAAAAATCATGAAACGTTTCCATGTCAACGGAGAAGTTGGTATAAAAAACTTTAAAAAAAAGAGCAATTTCACATTAATTGAATGTATCATACCTACAAAACTAAATTTGTAATTGCCAGGATTTTTATTTGGGGTATAATAAATATCGTACAAGATATAGTATGTTTGGGGGTAAAATTATGCTACATGTTGTGAAAAGGGACGGCAGAAAGAGCGATTTCAACTACATGAAAATAACTGATGCTATAAAGGCTGCAGCTTCGGAGATTGCCTTTAATTTAAAGGAGAGTGAAGCTGTAGCGTTAACTCAAAAGGTAATTAAAAGAATTGAAGAACTTGAAAAGGATGCTGTATCAGTTGAAGAGATTCAAAATATAGTAGAAGAAACCTTATTAAACAATGGTTATAAAGAAATTGGAACTGCCTATTCAAACTATAGAAGAGAAAGAACAAAGGTCAGAGAAATTAAATCAGATCTCATGAAGGCTATAAAGCAAATTGGAGTGGAAACTGACAGGGACAATGCTAATGTTGGAAATAACTTTAGCTCCAAGCTTCTTAGAATTGCCAGCGAATCAAACAAATGGTATAATCTTGCGTCAATGCCAAAGCATCTGGCTAAAGCCCACGAAAACGGAGACGTATATTATCACGACCTTGACAGTTATAATTTAACTATAAACTGTTTACATATACCGACAAGGGAGATACTGGAAAGAGGTTTTAATACCGGGTATGGTATGATAAACAGGCCTAAAAGGATCGAATCCGCTGCAGAGCTATCCTGTATATTGCTGCAGTCCAGCCAGAACGATATGTTTGGTGGACAGTCTCATCCTGACTTTGACAATGATATGGCTGTCTTTGTTGAGCCTACAAGGGATGAGATTAGAAGGGAGCTTGAAGATATTGGCGTTCCAGAGGATAAAATCGATGAGCTGGTTGAAAAAAAGCTCAGAAAAAAAATATCTCAGGCTATGCAGGGAATAGTTTATAACTTAAACACTATGCACAGCAGAGCAGGTTCTCAGGTACCCTTTTCATCAATAAATATTGGGATACCAAAATCAAAGGATGCAGCACTTATATGTGAGATATTTCTGTTAGAATACGAAAAGGGGCTGGGCAAGGGAGAGCAGCCAATCTTTCCAAACATAATCTTCAGAGTAAAGGAAGGTGTAAACAGGGAAAAGGGAGATCCGTATCACTATCTTTATAAGCTTGCCTGCAGAGTTGCTGCAAAGAGAATGAACCCAACCTTTATGAATCTGGATGCAGATTTTAATAAGGCCTACTATGATAGAGGTGTGATGCCGGCTACAATGGGGTGTAGAACATATGTCTGTTCAAATATAAATGGAGAGCCGGGAACAAAGGGAAGAGGAAACATAGCACCTGCAACCATCAACCTTCCAAGGCTTGGAATACTCGCTAAGGGCGATATAGATAAATTCTTTAAATTGCTGGACAGCAGACTGGAGCTTGCCAGGGAGGCGCTGATGCACAGGTATAGCGTTTTGAAAAATTTAAGGGTTAAGGACCTTCCCTTCGTAGCCGGTCAGGGGCTAATGAAGGGTTCGGAAAATCTTTCACCCGATGATTCAATAGAGCCGATACTTAAGCAGGGAACCTGGTCCATTGGTTTCATTGGCCTTGCAGAAACCCTTACAGCCCTTGTTGGAAAGCATCACGGAGAAGATGAATATGCCAGGGAACTTGGAATAAAAATAGTATCCCACATAAGGGCATATACAGACAGAAAAACAGAGGAAGATAAATTGAACTGGAGTACATATGCAACACCTGCAGAGGGCCTGAGCGGAAGGTTTATAGTTCAGGATAAAAGGATATTTGGAATAATACCCGGCGTTACAGATAAGGACTATTATACGAACAGCTATCATATACCCGTTGGGTATCCAATTTCAATAAAGGATAAAATAGATATAGAAGCCCCCTACCATAAGCTCTGTAATGCGGGACATATAAGCTACCTTGAGCTTGATGATTATCCAACAGGGGATACAATAATGAATATATTAGATTATGCCTATAAACATACCAATATAAGCTATATAGGGATCAACTTCCATATAAGATACTGCAGAAAGTGTGGAACGTACCTTCACGGCGGCGAGAAAAGATGTACAAAGTGTGGAAGTTATGATATTCAAGGAGTGTCAAGGGTTACGGGATATTTAGGTCTTGATGAAAGGTTTGGAGCCGGAAAATCTGCAGAGAGAAAGGACAGAAGGTCCCATTTAACTAATAAGAGAGTGTATGTTTAGATAGACTTTTATTATAGAGGTGTGTATGGTGAATAATTCCAGTAAAAGATATGTGAGACTGTCCGGAATAGTCTATGAAAGCCTTGTAAATGGTCCTGGAATAAGAAGGGTTCTTTTCTCCCAGGGATGCAGGCACAACTGTCCTGGCTGTTTTAATCCGGATACCCATTCCTTTGATGGAGGAGTAGAATATGAACTTGATAGTCTTGTGGAGGACATTATGAAAAATCCCCTCCTTAAAGGTGTTACCTTCAGCGGGGGAGACCCCTTTGAGCAGGCTGATAAGTTTGCGTATATAGCTGAGAAGGTGAGGAAAGCGGGCTTAAATGTCTGGACGTATACGGGATATACCTATGAATATATACTTGAAAATGCAAATTCCAGAGCAGGCTGGAGTGAACTTTTAAATGCCACTGATGTTTTGGTGGACGGCAGGTTTGAAAAGAAGCTTCATCGAGAGGGATTAAGGTTTAGGGGTTCATCCAATCAGAGAATAATAGACGTAAAAGAAAGCCTTAAATGTGGAAAAGTTGTAACGTTAAACTTTGATATATAGAAATAGAGGTAAGGGCTATGCCCTTACCTCTATTTCTATATACAAATTTTAAATCTTAAGCCCTAGAACTTCCTTGCTAAGCGTACTGGTGAATGAAATATATAAAAATAAATTGAATTTTAATTTTTAAAAATATGAAGGAAAATAAAATTAAATGGAGAATAATTATCATACGGAGGTGAAAAAAATTGATAGTGGACGCTTCCAAAAAGATCGCTGTAAAATGCAGCGAATGTGGAAAGTATAATATAATTAGTACGAATTTTTTTGAAATGAAAATTCCAACAAATTACAGATGCACATGCGGCCACAAGATGTTCAAATCCCATATAAACAGAGAAGAGGTTTTAATTGACATAGATTGTATAGCATGTGAAAGGGTTCACAGCTACAGGTTTAAGCTTAGGGATATAATCGAAAAGCCAATAACCATAATAGGCTGTCCGTCAACGGGCATGGAGATAGCCTTCCTTGGAAAGGATAGATATGTCGACGACGTAGTTCAGCGTTACATGGATGATATGTTCGAGCTTCTAAAAGCTCTGGGGATAATAGGAGAAAGAGCAGCTAAATAAATTTTATTATAAATAGGAGGGGTAAAATGAAGATATTTATTGACACCGCCAATGTAAATGAAATAAGGGAGGCTGAGAGTTGGGGTATACTCAGCGGGGTTACAACAAATCCATCTCTTATAGCAAAGGAAGGGAGGGACTTCATCGAGGTTGTAAAGGAAATTGCCTCCATAGTAGATGGTCCCATAAGCGCAGAAGTTATAAGCCTTGACCATGAAGGAATGGTAAAGGAGGCAAGGGAGCTTGCTAAAATCCATCCAAACATAGTCATAAAGATACCAATGACGATTGAAGGGCTTAAAGCTGTAAAGATTCTTTCAAAGGAAGGAATTAAAACAAACGTTACGCTTATATTCTCATCCGCACAGGCACTTCTTGCGGCAAAGGCAGGAGCTACATATGTAAGCCCATTCGTAGGAAGGCTTGATGATGTAGGAACCGATGGAATGAACCTCATTGAGGAGATCGTAGCTATATTTAACAATTATGCAATAGACACTGAGATAATAGCAGCAAGCATCAGGCATCCAATTCATGCTGTTAACGCAGCACTTGCAGGCGCACACATAGCTACAATTCCATTCAAGGTTTTAAAGCAGATGACAAAACATCCTCAAACAGATCTTGGAATTGAAAAGTTCCTTGAGGATTGGAAGACAGTACCAAAGAAATAAAGCAGGTAAAATTATATTTGAAATGGCGCGAAAGAAAGCTGGTATTTAACTGGCTTTCTTTTTTATATCCTTTTTAACGAAAGTTCTTGATTTTTCAAATCCCGAGCCATAGAACTTCTTTGCGAAGCGTACTGGTGAATGAAATATATTTTTTATCGCAGCGCCTATCTGTATATATTTTCTACTTTTATTCCAATGGGCTTTTCAGAGTAGCACAATAAGTTAGTTTAATAATGAAATTTGTATAATTTATATATATGTCATTTAATTTATTGACATATATATGTGATATCTATATAATAAACATATCTTTTAAAATATATAGTATAGCATATATATAGGAGGACGGTTTATGGATAGAGATTTAGCGCTCGGCCTTGTTAGAGTTACGGAGGCAGCTGCACTTAACGCAGCTAAATATATGGGACGAGGGGACAAAAACGCTGCTGACCAGGCTGCAGTTGACGGCATGAGAAGGATGTTTGACTTTGTTGACATAAAGGGTACAGTTGTAATAGGAGAAGGAGAGCTTGATGAGGCTCCAATGCTGTATATAGGTGAAAAGGTAGGAACATGGAGCGAAGGCTCACCTGAGGTTGATATTGCCGTAGACCCGCTTGATGGGACAAGCTTTATAGCAAAGGGGATGCCCAATGCCCTTGCGGTTGTTGCAGTGGCAAAAAGTGGTTGCCTTCTCCATGCTCCTGACATGTATATGGAAAAGATTGCAGTGGGCCCCGGAGCAAGGGGATGTATAGACCTTGATGCTCCCTTTAGTGAAAACATAAAAAGGGTTGCGGAGGCCCTTAATAAAAGCGTGAGCAACATAACAGTTGTTATTCAGGACAGGCCAAGGCATGCAGGACTTATAGAGGAGGCTAGAAATGTTGGGGCAAGAATAAAGCTTATAACCGATGGGGATATTGAGGCAGCCCTTGCAACAGGCTTTGAGGATACAGGTGTAGATATATTTGCAGGAATTGGAGGAGCACCTGAGGGGGTAATCGCTGCAGCAGCTTTAAAATGCCTTGGGGGAGATTTTCAGGGGAGGCTTTATCCCATGAATGAGGCAGAGGCAGAAAGATGCAGGAAAATGGGAATAGTTGATCTTAAAAAGGCCATGACCATAGACGAAATAGTAAAGGGCGATGATGTATATTTTGCTGCAACAGGAGTATCCGATGGAGAACTTTTAAAAGGAGTTGTGTACTATCAGAATGCAAGGGCCAAAACCCAATCGGTTGTAATGAGAGCGAAGACGGGAACAGTCAGATTTGTAAATGCAGTGCACAATTTAGAGAAGTCAGGTAGAAGATAAACGGGAAGAATTTGTTACTTCCCGTTTTTTTTCTATTGTTTATAAGTATATGCTTTACATTTTAAACCTTTAGATATAAAATAATTTAAGGATTGGTAGTTTTTATCTTTAACATCTTTATTTCAAGGATTTCCGCATTGGCCTTCCTTTAAGTTCCCAATGGTGATTGTTTTAAATGGGTGTTAATTAAAAACTTTTAAAAGGTATCATATCGATTTCACTGCGGGATTATAATTTCCAGGTGGAGTTAAACTATTAACAAAATATAATTCGATACTTATTTTAACTTGATTTATCCTTCTGTTTTTAATATTTCATGAGATAAAAAACACATGAAATCGTTTTAAAATATCCCTTTATAATGCTTGATTTACAAAGTTATAGAAGATAAATGTTACCATGTCAGGTATATTTCATGTACCCGCATTTGCTATCATATCAGGAGGTGTAATATGAATTTTGAAGAGTTAAAATCCAAAACCCTCGAGGAACTGAGGGAGATTGGAAGAGGTATGGGAATAAAATCCATAACCAAATATAGAAAAAGTGAACTCATAGAGGAGATATTGAAGGTTGAGGAAGAGAATAAGAAAAATGAAAATAAAAAAGACGAGCTTCCTGTTGTACCCGTTGAAGTTGAGGTTGAGGCTGCTGAGCCAAAAGTAACTGAAAGCTTTGAACTTCATGATATAGATGAGGATAAAAGGGAAAAGATCCAGGAGCTTATATCCGATGCAGATACCGTAGAGGGAGTTTTTGAACTGATCGAGGGGCAGTCCTACGGGTTTTTAAGGCTTGATAATTATCAGCAGGGGCAGAGGGATATATATGTTTCCCCCTCTCAGATCAGAAAGTTTGGAATAAAAACCGGTGATAAGGTAAAGGGTAAGGCAAGGTATCCGAGGGAAACGGAAAAGTATAAGGCCCTTATATATCTGCAGGAGCTTAATGGCCTGCCTCCTGAAAAGGTAGGTTTCAGAAAACCCTTTGAGAGCTTAACGCCTATTTATCCTGACAAAAGGCTCAGCCTTGAAACTACAAGTAATGACCTAGCAACCAGGCTTATAGACCTTTTAGCCCCTATAGGAAGGGGACAAAGAGGGCTTATTGTTGCTCCTCCGAAGGCAGGTAAAACTGTTCTGCTTAAGAAGGTTGCGAATGCTATAACTAAAAATCACCCCGATGTTGAGCTTATCGTACTTCTCATAGATGAACGTCCGGAGGAAGTTACCGATATGCAGAGATCTATAAAGGGCGAGGTTGTGTATTCTACCTTTGATGAGGAGCCTGAAAACCACACAAGGGTTGCGGAACTTGTGCTTGAAAGGGCAAAAAGGCTTGTTGAAATGAAAAAGGACGTTGTTATACTCCTTGACAGCTTAACAAGGCTTGCAAGGGCATATAACCTTACAATATCCCCGACGGGAAGAACGCTATCAGGAGGTCTTGACCCTGGAGCCCTTATTCAGCCAAAGAAATTTTTTGGGGCAGCGAGAAACGTAGAAGAAGGAGGAAGCCTCACTATCCTTGCAACAGCCCTTGTTGAAACAGGAAGCCGTATGGATGATGTTATATTTGAGGAGTTCAAGGGAACAGGAAATATGGAGGTCCATCTTGATAGAAAGCTTCAGGAAAGGAGAATATTCCCTGCAATAGATATAAACAAGTCTGGAACAAGAAGGGAAGATCTGCTCTTAAGTCCTGAGGAACTGAACGCTGTTTTAGCTATCAGAAAGAGCCTTGCAAATGAAACAACCCAGGAGGCAACGGAAAAGCTTCTTAATGTCCTTATGAAAACGAGAAACAATAGGGATTTCGTTCAAGTATTTGTCAAGCTCAATAAGGACGGAAGCTCCTACTAAAATGGTTGATTAAATACAGTACCTGTGTTATAATTTTAAGAGTTGACGATGAGAATAGACCTGTTATAAATTTTGAGTCCTGCTGAAAATGAATATATGGAATGCAGGGACTCAATTATACGGCTAATAAGCTTCTTAAAATCATGAATGGAGAAAGAGGTGAAATAAATGAGAGAAGGAATTCATCCAAACTATACACACGAAGCAGTTGTAAAATGTGCATGTGGAAATACTTTCGTAACTGGATCAGTTAAGAAGGAGCTCAGAGTTGAAATGTGCTCAAAGTGCCATCCATTCTTCACAGGAAAGCAGAAGAATATTGCAGAGCAGGGTGGAAGAGTAGAAAAGTTCATGAAGAAGTACAACATAAAGATAGAAGAATAATTTTAAATAAAGAATGGAAATTCTGTAAAGGACCGGTGAGCCGGTCTTTTTTTATATAAAGTGGGGGAGGAATGAACATGTACGGACCAAAGAATCATGGATGGATAGAAATGATTGTAGGGCCAATGTACAGCGGCAAAAGTGAGGAGCTTATAAGAAGAATCAAAAGGGCAAAGATAGCAAAGCAAAGGGTTCAGGTATTTAAGCCCGTTATAGATGATAGATATAGTAAAACCGATGTAGTATCCCACAACGGCGATAAGGAAGAGGCTGTTTGTATCGGCTCATCCTCTGAGATACTTCAGCTCATTAAGGCCGACACAGATGTGATTGCAATCGATGAAGTGCAGTTCTTTGATATGGGTATAGTCGATGTATGTAAAAGGCTTGCCGATAAGAATAAAAGGGTTATATGTGCAGGCCTTGATATGGATTTTAGGGGGGAACCCTTTGGTCCGGTGCCCGTTCTTTTATCCATTGCGGAATTCATCGATAAGATACAGGCAATATGCGTAGTATGCGGAAATCCTGCAACAAGGACACAGAGGCTTATAAATGGAAAGCCTGCAAAGTATTCGGATCCTATAGTTTTAGTTGGGGCACAGGAGGCCTATGAAGCTAGATGTAGAAAGTGCCACATAGTTCCAAGGGATTGAGGTGATTAAATGAAAGGGGTTATAGACAGGTTTGAAGGGAGCTTTGCTGTTGTTGTAATGGATGATGGAGCAATAAAAAATATACATAGGGATAAGCTTCCTGAAGGAGCAAAGGAGGGGGATGTATTGATACTCGGGGACAGGGTTGAGATAGATGTTGAGGAAACAAAAAAAAGAAAAAAAGAAGCGGATAAGTATCTTCATTTGTGGGAGGATTAAAGGACGAAAAGTAATATATTCCATTCACTGTTTCAGCTTGCAGGGAAGTTTTAGAACTTCTTTGCCAAGCGTACTGGTGAATGGAATATATTTTTTATCAGATGGAACATTGGCAAAATCATTTGTATATGGTTTATTTTTATTAATTTTTATATGTGCTATAATAGCAATAAAGTATTTTTTAGAGGTGATTAAATGGCTAAAAAGACGAGTATAGGAGGACAGGCTGTTATTGAGGGGGTTATGATGAGGGGACCTCAAAGGATAGCTATTGCCGTTAGAAAACCCGATGGTGAAATAGAGATAGATGTTCAGGACAGCATCCCTTTAACTAAAAAGAATAAATTTTTATCACTTCCTATAATAAGAGGCGCTGTGGCGCTTTTCGATTCCCTTATTATAGGAATGAAAAGCCTTACTTTTTCCGCCTCCTTTTTTGAGGAAGAGGATGATGAGAGCAAGTTTGACAGATTTATTAAGGACAAACTTGGTGATAAGGCCGATAACTTTTTAATGGGATTTGCAATGATGATTTCTCTTATAATTGCAGTAGGACTTTTCTTTATACTTCCAACCTTCTCTGCCAATCTAATAAAAGAGGTTAGCCATAATTTCATAATAATAAACCTTGTTGAGGGGGTTATAAGACTTATAATTTTTCTTCTCTACATTTACCTTATAAGCAGGATGAGGGATATACAGAGGGTATTTGAATACCACGGTGCGGAGCATAAAAGCATTTACTGCTACGAAGAGGGGATTGAGTTAACCCCTGAAAACGCTGCCAGGTTCTCAACTCTTCATCCAAGGTGTGGAACTAACTTTCTTTTAATTGTCATGATTATAAGCATAATATTTTTTAGCTTCTTAGGATGGCCCAATCTTCTTATGAGAATCCTATCACGTATTGTATTTTTACCCCTTGTTGCAGGCCTTTCCTATGAGCTTATAAAGTGGCTTGGAAGATCGGAGAGCTGCCTTGCTAAAATTCTTTCATATCCAGGCCTTATGCTGCAGAAGCTAACAACAAGGCAGCCTGATTTAAAGCAGCTTGAGGTTGCTATAGCGGCACTTAAGGCAGTAATACCTGAAGGCGAGGATGATAACTGGTGAAGCTTTTTGAGGCCATTAAAAAAGCGTCCGATATTCTGAGGGATAAAGGTACACCCCAGCTGGATGCTGAAGTTATTTTAAGCAATCTACTTGAAAAGGACAGGATTTTTCTCTATTTAAACAGGGATATGCCCCTTGATGGGGTAGTAGTCGACGAATTCTTTAAGAGAATAGAGAGAAGAAAAAATGGCGAGCCTGTACAATATATAACTGGAAGGCAGGAATTCATGTCCCTGGATTTTAAGGTAAAGCCAGGAGTTCTTATTCCAAGGGGAGATACCGAGGTACTTGTTGAAGAGGTGCTTAAAGCCATAGAAGGTTTTGAAAAGCCAATTGTGGTTGATGTAGGCTGTGGAAGCGGAGCCATTTCCGTTTCTATAGCAAAGTACAAAGAAGATGCATTGGTTTATGCCCTGGATATTATGGATACACCCCTTGAGGTTACAGAGGAAAACGCCAAACTTAACGGCGTTTCAGACAGGGTTAAAGTTCTAAAATCAGATAAGATGGCAGGATTTGATACTACGCTTCATGGAAAAGTAGATGTAATAGTATCTAATCCTCCCTATATAAGGGAGAATACAATACAAACCCTTATGGAAGAGGTAAAATCCTTTGAACCACATGAGGCTCTTTCTGGGGGAGAAGATGGCCTTTACTTTTACCGGGAAATTACAAGGGATGCCCCGAAGCTTCTCAAGGCAGGTGGTTTACTTGCCTATGAAATCGGTCATGATCAAAGGGAAGAGGTGATGGAGATACTTAAAATCAATGGGTTTGAAAACGTCATATGTATTAAAGATTTAGCCGGAAAGGATAGAGTTGTTATGGGATGGAGGGGAAAATATGCTTTTTGATTTGTTTATGGTTTTTGCAAAGATAGGGGCCTTTACATTAGGAGGAGGATATGCTATGGTTCCTCTTATTCAATCTGAGGTTGTTGACAGGAAGAGCTGGATTGAAAAGGAGGAGTTTATAGATATTCTTGCAGTTTCTCAGTCAACTCCAGGGGCCCTTGCCCTTAATATGGCCACCTTTATAGGATATAAGAAGAAGGGCATTTTAGGAGCAGCATCTGCAATACTTGGAGCCATTATGCCCTCATTTTTGATTATTTTAATTGTAGCCATGTTCTTTACTAAATTTATGAACGTGAAGGCTGTACAGGAGGCATTTATGGGCATAAGGCCTGCAGTTGCTGCACTTATAGCCTTTTCAGTATATAAGATAGCAATGACAAGCAAGATAAAGCCAATGTGGTACATAATAGCTGTTATTTCAGCGGTACTTGTCATATTCTTTGATGTCGATCCTATACTTATAATCATAGTTTCAGGACTTTCAGGGGCTGTTATTGGAAAGTTAGGGGGTACTAAAGATGGAGATAATAATTAAGCTTTTTCTCACCTTTGCAAAGATAGGTGCCTTTTCAATTGGAGGAGGGTATGCTATGCTTCCCTTTATTCAAAGGGAAGTAATAGGAAGGTATGGATGGCTAACAACTGGGGAATTCTCTGACATACTTGCAATTTCCCAGATGACACCAGGACCAATTGCAGTAAATTCAGCAACCTTTGTAGGATACACAGAGGGCGGAATTTTAGGAAGCGCCGCAGCTACGCTCGGAGTGGCCCTTCCATCCTTTATAATGATACTTTTAATTGCTGCCTTTTTTATAAAGATTTATGAGAAAAAGACCACAAAGAACGTATTCAGAGGCATAAGGCCGGCGGTTGTCGGGCTTATAGCTGCTGCAGCCTACAGCGTCACAGTTGAAAGCGTTATAGATATAAAGGGGGCTATAATTTTTGGATTAAGCCTTTTAAGCCTCTTCCATAAGAAGGTCGACCCAATATATGTAATAATTGCCTCTGCCCTTGTGGGGATTATAGTGTATTAGATATTGTTCACATTTTAAATTATGTGTTATAATATTAAAATGTGAAATTTTATATAATAGGTGAGGAAATATGCTTGATAAGCTTGATTTTATCGAAGAAAAATACGAGGAACTTACTAAAAAGATAAGCGACCCAGAAGTTATATCCGACCAATCCATGTTTCAAAAGCTCTGCAAGGAGCACAGTGCAATTGAAGAGATAGTTATGGAATATAGAAAATATAAGGATATATTACAGAGAATTGCTGATGACAAAGAGATGCTTAATGATAAACTTGACAAAGAAATGAAGGAGCTTGTTGAGGAGGAGCTTAAGGAGCTTGAGGGCGAGAAGGAAAACGCTGAGCAAAGGCTTAAGGTTCTTCTCCTGCCAAAGGATCCTAATGATGATAAAAACGTATTTATCGAAATAAGGGCCGGTGCAGGGGGAGAAGAAGCTGCCCTGTTTGCCGGAAATCTCTTTAGAATGTATACAAGATATGCTGAAAGGAACAATTGGAAGGTAGAAATGATGTCTTCAAATCCAACGGGCCTCGGCGGCTTTAAGGAAGTTATATTTATGGTAAAGGGACGGGGTGCCTACAGCAAGCTGAAGTATGAAAGCGGTGTTCACAGGGTTCAAAGAGTTCCTGAAACCGAAGCCGGCGGAAGGATACACACCTCAACTGCAACGGTTGCAGTCCTTCCTGAAGCCGAGGACGTTGAAATCGAGATAAATCCAAATGACCTTAGAATAGACGTTTTCAGATCCTCAGGAAATGGAGGACAGTCCGTCAACACAACCGATTCGGCTGTTAGAATAACACACCTTCCAACGGGTATTGTCATTTCCTGCCAGGATGAGAAATCACAGCTAAAAAACAAGGAAAAGGCTATGAAGATCCTTAAGGCAAGGCTTTATGAAATAGAGCAGGAAAAGCAGAGAGCAGAAATTGCCCAGGAGAGAAAGAGCCAGGTTGGAACGGGAGATAGAAGCGAAAGAATAAGAACCTACAACTATCCACAGGGAAGGGTTACGGATCACAGAATAGGACTTACCATATACAGACTTGAAAGCTTCCTTGATGGGGATATTGACGAAGTTGTAGATGCCCTTATAACAGCCGATCAGGCAGAAAAGTTAAAAGAAGTAGGATAATAGTTTAATCCGTTGTGCAAGTTAAGGGGTTAAGCGGAGATAAAAAATATATGAAATTCACATAAAGCTAAGAGCTAGAAGTTCCTGGCGAAGGGATGCAGAAAAATCCAAGAACTTTCGTGACTTAAGCAAGGCGAGTTTAACGAAAGTTCTTGATTTTTAAAATCCCGAGCCTTAGAACTTCTTTGCTAAGCGTGTTGGTGAATGAAATATATTTTTTATCGCAGCGCCGATCTGTAAATTTATCTAGCACAACGAGTTAACTTAATGAGTAAATAAAATTATAGGGGTAGGTTTCTATGCGGAATTGATGGGGCTGTACCACACAATATTTGATTGCTGTGGTAACGGGTGAGCATGGGAATCTGCCCCTGTCACTATAGGGTGGAGTGGTGGATGTGAAAATATTCAGAGTGAACAGGTTTATGTTTTTAGCTCTTCCTGCGATTGTAATATCGGTTATACTTCTTTATGCCATTTTTCTCTTTAAGCAGAGTTACAGGTGGGTTAACATAGTCAATTTAACATTAGATGGTATAATATTGATATATTACAGTTTAAAGTTCTGCAGGGATGTAGTTTTTGACAAGAAGGGTATAACTTTAATTACTATACCAAAAAAATACAGGGTACCAAAGGAGCAGATCAAAGGAGCAGTATATACGTCCTTTTTAACAAAGATCATAACCGAAAATGGGAGTTTCTATGTTTTAACATCCTCTAAGGAAAGGTATATTCTTGAAAGCCTCATAAAGGACGTTAAAAATAGCCCTTAAAGAGGTGGTAGGGTGACAAATAAAAAACAGGTTAAAAAAGCCAGGAAATCTGAAAAGAATGCCTCTTCATCGGGTACTAGAATGAAGATTAAAAAGCAGATTAAAAGGGAAAACGCCAGAAACAAAAGAACCATTATATTTTCCCTTATAATTATGGCTTCCATGTCCTATTTGGTTGTTTCATTAAATAACGATGGACTTTTTTCTGGATGGGAGATATATTTTGCATATGGTTATCTCATTCTAATAAACATACTCCTTTTGATAAATATATTAAAGGTTATATCAAAAAACAGGTTTTTATTCGAAGTTTCAGGCGACAGGGTAAAAATTAAGGACGGAATGTTTAAAGCTCCTCTTTCCATTATGCTGGACAGGATACGCTATGTAGATGTATATGAAAAGGATATGGAAGACTTTGAGGTTTTAATCGTTATTGAAAGGGGTAAGAGAAATAAAGCCTTTCAGAGCTTCGACAGGAATTTTGTAAAATCAAATCCCCATTATGGAAAAGTCCTCAACAATCTTGAGGAGCTTTATCCCGATAATAAATTTTACTGCTATGTAATGAAAAAGGCAGGGGCAATGAAATACCTGTATCTTTATATGCTGTATAAAAGCTGCTACGAGGCTAAGTTTTCATCCCTTTCCATGGACTATATACGGAGGTTTGTTGAGGAGTATATAGATAACCATATTTGAAAATTAAAAACAAATTGACTTGTTTTGGTAGTTTTAAAACTACCAAAACAAGTCAATTTACAACGAATATATTTCATTTCTCTAAAATAGATTAAATTGAATATAATTTTAGGGAGATGAAATTTTGGAAAGAATAACTACAGCAGCATTGATAGGAACTGTTGTATGCGGAATGGGCACAGGTGCCGGTGCCGTCATTGCAACTGGTTTTAGAAAATCAAACAACATCGTTATGTCAAGCATAATGTCCATAGCAGCAGGCCTTATGCTGGCTGTTGTGGCCTTTGATTTAATCCCCGAGGCCATACTCATGGGAGGACTTAACATAACTTTATTTGGCATACTGTTCGGAGTAGCCTTTGTCACCATACTGGATATTTTCCTGCCCCACACAAAAGTGCTCAAAAAGTATGGAAGGCATGTTAAAACTGCGCTGCTTTTGGGCATAGGGCTTGCAGCCCATAATTTTCCTGAGGGTCTTGCCATAGGCTCGGGTTTTATGGGAGGCCAGTCCCTTGGAATAGAGCTGGCCCTTGTTATTGGTCTCCATGACATTCCGGAAGGTGCAGCGGTTGCGGCCCCCCTTATGCAGAGCGGGCTTGGGAGGATTAAAATAATACTTTTAACAGTATTGACTGCTCTTCCTACGGCTGTGGGAGCCCTTGCCGGAGGTATTTTAGGAAATATATCGAAGATTTTTATAACCCTGTGCCTTGGCTTTGCAGCAGGAACCATGCTTTATATAGTGTGCGGGGAGCTGATACCTGAAAGCAAGGACTTGTTTAAAGGAATTTTTTCAACCATTTCAACTATAATAGGCGTAATATTAGGCCTTATAATAACTTCGGCGTTTTAGCCTTAAAATAGTGCAGGCATGGAATATCACTGGAGGAAACGTTATGGATACGAAGGTTTATTATTTAGATGAGGATGATATGGATAAAATAAATGAAGCTGCCCAAATTATAAAAAACGGAGGACTTGTTGTTTTTCCGACGGAAACAGTGTACGGACTAGGGGCAAACGCCTTAAATGAAGAGGCATGTAAAAAAATTTTCATTGCAAAGGGAAGGCCCCAGGACAATCCCCTTATAGTCCATGTGGCTGATTTTGATATATCAAAGTACGTGAAAAACATTCCGGAAATGGCTCAAAAGCTTATGGAGGCCTTCTGGCCAGGGCCCCTTACGATAATCATGGAAAAATCACATCTGATACCTGGGGCTGTGACAGCAGGGCTTGACAGCGTCGCCATAAGAATGCCTTCAAATAAAGTAGCAAGAAGGCTTATAGAGCTTTCCGGAGTTCCCATTGCAGCTCCAAGCGCCAATCTGTCAGGAAGGCCCAGCCCTACAACGATTGAGCACTGTATTGAGGACCTTTCAGGAAGGGTAGATGCCATCATAGGTGGAGAAAGGTGTGAAGTTGGGCTTGAATCAACCGTCGTTGATACCACAGGTGGAGTGGCTACAATTCTGCGCCCTGGCGGCATAACAAAGGAGATGCTTGAGGATGTCATTGGAAGGGTTGAAATAGACCCTGCAATAATGAAAAAGCCCGATAGCAACTTTAAACCAAAGGCACCGGGAATGAAATACAGACACTATGCTCCAAAATCTCCTATGGTCATAGTAAGAGGCAGGGATGAGGATGTTATAAATTACATAAATAAAAGGGTAGAGGAGCTTGAAAAGGAAGGTAAAAGGGCAGGAATTATGGCAGCGGATGAAACGATGGAAAGGTACAGGGGAGGATTTAAAATATCCGTAGGAAGCCGAAAACAGCTTGGAATAATAGCTGCAAATTTATTTGATTCTTTAAGAGAATTTGATAAAATAGGTATAGATTATATTTTTGCTGAGGGCTTTCCCGAGGAGGGGCTTGGTCTTGCTATTATGAACCGCCTCAAAAAAGCCGCAGGGTATAATGTGATAGAGGTGTAGAGGAGGTTAAGAATGAAGGTTCTTTTTGTGTGTACTGGCAATACCTGCAGAAGCAGCATGGCTGAAGCTATTGCAAAGCATTATGCTTCTATAAATAAACTTGATATAGAAGTTTCATCCGCAGGCATATATGCAGTCCAGGGTGAAAAAGCTTCCCAAAATGCAATAAAAGCTATGGAAGAAAAGGGATTGGATCTTACTTCCCATTTATCAAAGCCTTTATCATATGACCTCCTAAAAAGTGCTGATCTTGTTCTTACAATGACTGAGGGACATAAGTTAGCTATACTTTCAAGATATCCTGAGTTTAAGGAGAAAGTGTTTACGCTAGGAGAATACGCAGGGGAAGATAGGGATATTATTGATCCCTTTGGAGGCGATTTAAACGTTTATAGGGCCTGTGCCTTTGAACTGGAAAATCTAATAGGCAAAGTATTTGGAAAATTAAGGGAAGGCCGGGTATAATATATACCCTTGCTTTCCCTTTTTTGATGTATATAGACTAAATTGCTATTGTCTACACAAAATATTTAATATAAAATATTTACTTGAATGTTCAGGAGGGATAAATATGAAAATAGCCATAGGAAGCGACCACGGCGGTTATAATCTTAAGCAGGTTATCATGGAGTTTTTAAGGGACAGGGGAATAGAATACAAGGACTTTGGTACCTATGACACAAATTCCTGCGACTACCCTGACTATGCCCATGCAGTTGCAGAGGCCGTGTTAAGCGGAGAGTATGAAAAAGGAATACTGGTATGCGGAACTGGAATAGGCATATCTATAGCTGCCAACAAGGTTCCAGGAATAAGGGCAGCACATGTTACCGATACATTCAGTGCAAAGGCAGCGGCCCAGCACAACAATGCAAATATAATAGCCCTTGGGGAAAGGATAACGGGTCCCGGCCTTGCCATTGAAATAGTGGATGCCTTTCTTTCATCTGAGTTTGAAGGCGGAAGGCATGAAAGAAGGGTTAACAAAATCACTGAAATAGAAAAGAAATATTATAAATAGGAGGAATTTGCTATGGACTCAAGAGTTACGGTTATAAGCCATCCGCTTATACAGCATAAGCTTTCAATAATGAGGGATATAAACACAGGTTCAAAGGATTTCAGGGAACTTCTTGAGGAAATATCGATGCTCATGTGCTACGAGGTTACAAGAAATTTTCAACTTGAAGATATAGAAATTGAAACACCCATATGCAAAACGACGGCAAAGATGCTTACAGGAAAAAAGGTTGCAATAGTTCCAATCCTCAGGGCAGGACTTGGAATGGTAGATGGAATGCTCAGGCTTATTCCTGCTGCAAAGGTAGGGCACATAGGGCTTTATAGGGACCCTGAAACTTTAAAGCCCGTTGAATACTACGCGAAACTTCCGTCGGATATAGAAGAAAGGGAAATAATAGTAACAGACCCGATGCTTGCAACAGGCGGTTCAGCCGTTGATGCAATACAGCTTCTCAAAAACAAGGGGGCAAAGAGCATAAAGTTAATGTGCCTTATTGCTGCACCGGAAGGGATAAAGGCCGTTCTTGAAGCCCATCCTGACATAGAGATATATGTTGCAAACGTAGACGAAAGGCTCAACGACCACGGATACATAGTTCCCGGCCTTGGGGACGCTGGAGACAGGATATTTGGTACCAAGTAGGTGAGACCATGAGGCAGTCCTGGGAACAATATTTTATGCAGCTTGCTGAAATGGTAGCAACCCGAGGCACCTGTGACAGGGCAAATGTAGGGGCAGTTATAGTAAACTCTGACAATAGAATCGTTGCAACAGGATATAACGGCAGCATTTCTGGAAATCCCCACTGCGATGAAGTGGGCCATACCATGAGGGATGGGCACTGTATAGCGACGATTCACGCGGAGATCAACGCCCTGCTCT
This sequence comes from Fonticella tunisiensis, assembly GCF_004364155.1. Classification (GTDB taxonomy): domain Bacteria; phylum Bacillota; class Clostridia; order Clostridiales; family Caloramatoraceae; genus Fonticella; species Fonticella tunisiensis. The sequence continues at coordinate 101,132 of NZ_SOAZ01000004.1, forward strand.
ACTGTGCAAAGGAGGGTATTGCAGTTAAAAACTGCACCATTTATGTAACTCATTTTCCATGCCTCAACTGCACTAAAGCACTGATACAGGCAGGAATTAAAAGGCTTTTCTACAGGCATGACTACAGGGTAGACGATTATGCTGTGGAACTTTTGAAAAGGAATAATATAAGCTTTAAAAGGATATGAAATTTTATTTAAAGTCGCTACAAGATAGCGGCTTTTTTAAATGTGCTACATTTAATTATTCTATTTAGCTTCCGGAAGGTCATGGTATAATGGGATAAAAACAGTATGAAGCTGGATAAAGAAAAAAGGGATGTAAATGAAGCTATATTGTGATAAAATTGTTTTATGCAAAATGTTTTAAGGGTGTGAAAGGATGCTTCGTTACGCGGTGATTTTTGTTCTGGCTGCATTGATATCCATTATATTTACCCCGGTGGCCAGGAGGATAGCCTACAGGTTTGGAGCCATAGATATACCAGATGATGAGAGAAGGATACATAATAAACCCATTCCAAGAATGGGGGGACTTGCTATTTACATATCATTTGTGATATGCAGCCTGATCTTTTCAAAATTTAATACCCACGTTGTGGGAATAATAGCCGGTGGAACAATACTCGTAATCGCAGGAATGATAGACGATGTTAAGCCTCTAAGGCCTGTTCAAAAGCTTATATTTCAAATTGCAGCCTCAGCCGTACTGATTGCCTTCGGTATAACCATTGGAAGTATTACGGTTCCCTTCATAGCTGATGGGGAAAGCGTGTATATAGGATATTTCGGTATTCCACTTACGATTTTGTGGGTAGTGGGGATAACCAATGCGGTAAACCTTATAGATGGTCTTGACGGCCTTGCGGCAGGGCTTGCCATGATTTTCTCAATTACTATATTTGTAGTGTCTATGATAAGCAACAGGGAGGTTGCAATGCTTTTAACGGCAATACTTGCAGGTTCCTGCCTTGGGTTTTTGCCATATAATTTCAACCCTGCCTCCATTTTCATGGGAGATACAGGGTCACAGTTTTTGGGATTTACGCTTGCGGCTATATCAACACAAGGGGCGGTAAAGTCTGCAGCTGCAGTTACACTTGCAGTTCCAATACTTGTTCTATGGCTTCCCATATTTGATACTCTATTTGCAATGGTAAGAAGAAAGGTGAACAAAAGGCCTATTATGGAGGCGGACAGAGGTCACCTCCATCACAGACTTTTAGATTTAGGTTTGAGCCATAGGAAGGTAGTTATAATAATGTACCTTATAAGCATATTTCTCGGTGCCACTGCTGTTTTAGCAATGGTGCTGTCGACTCAAAAATCCTATGTAATACTGCTTTTAGTATGCTTTATAACGCTGTCCATTGGAGTTGAATTTGGGTTTATTACCAGAAAGACAAGGAATTGATGGAAGAGGTGGTACTTTTGGATAAAATAAAGGTAATGACCATATTTGGAACAAGGCCTGAGGCTGTTAAAATGGCTCCCCTTGTTAAGGAACTTGAGTCAAGAAAAGAAATAGAATCCATCGTTTGCGTTACAGCCCAGCACAGGCAAATGCTTGATCAGGTTTTAAATTTGTTTGATATAACACCAGATTACGACCTCGATATAATGAAGGAAAGGCAGTCCCTTTCAGGAATAACCACAAGGGTTCTTGAAGGGCTTGAAAGGATATTTGAGAAGTCAAAGCCGGATATAGTACTTGTACACGGAGATACAACCACAACCTTTGCAGGGAGCCTTGCAGCTTTTTACAATAAAATAAAGGTTGGACATGTTGAAGCAGGCCTTAGAACCTTTAACAAATACTTTCCCTTTCCTGAGGAGATGAATAGAAAGCTTACAGGTGCTATGGCGGATATGCACTTTGCACCAACGGCAACATCAAAGGAAAACCTTTTAAGGGAAGGCATAAGGGAAGAGGATATATTCGTTACCGGAAATACAGTAATAGATGCAATGGCCACAACGGTTGATAAGGAATATTTTTTTGAAACTGAGGATCTCAGGAACATAGACTTTAAGAACAGGAAGGTCATAATGATAACTGCCCATAGAAGGGAAAACTGGGGTAAGCCACTTGAAAACATATGTACAGCTTTAAAGAGAATTGCTGAGGACTTTGAAGACGTTGAAGTAGTATATCTTGTTCACCTCAATCCTGTGGTGAAGGAAACTGCCTACAGCATACTCGGCGGAACTGACAGGGTACACCTTCTTCCACCACTTGATACCAAGGAAACCCATAACCTTATGGATAGAAGCTATCTCATATTAACGGACTCAGGCGGCCTTCAGGAGGAAGCGCCCCATCTTGGAAAACCGGTACTTGTATTAAGGGATGTAACCGAAAGGCCCGAGGCTGTTAAAGCAGGAACCGTAAAAGTCGTTGGAACTGAGATAGACAGGATATATAATGAAACTGCTGAACTTCTTAAAAATGAAGAGAAGTACAATAGCATGGCCAATGCAGTTAACCCATATGGGGACGGGAATGCCTCAAAGAGGATTGTTGACAGTATACTATATTATTTCAACAGGATTGACAAAAGGCCGGAGGATTTTGTACCTTCAAGGTAGGAATTTTCAAGCGCCAGCATTTAATATAACTTCAAGATAAAAGGCTTAAAGTTTCGATAATTCACGTTAATTTAATTTATAAAGTAAAATTAGGTATTAATCATATAATATGACTTAAATTCATTATAAAATCGCTTTGAAATTTATATTTAAACTGATAAAATAATTATATGTTCAAAGGTTGGACAGCAGCCCCTGGGGAGGCTGTCAAGCCATGGTGCAACCTACTTGCAGGCGTTTATCTCTAAAAAGGATAGATGTAGGCTGGTATCCACAGGAGGATGCCAGCTTTGGCTTTTTTGAAAGTTTTAAATAATGCTAAAAGGCGTTACTTTTTAAAATTAAGGATAAACTAAAAAGCGAAGGTAAATTAATATAAGAAAGCCGGACGGTGAATAATTTGAATCAGAGCATAAACAGCCTTATGTTAAAAAGGTTAGGAGCCGGATTTATAACTGCTGCTGTAATCAGTTTGTTTGTTTACGCATTCCTTGGAATGTATGGGCTAAAATCCTATTTCATAGGTTTTTTACTGAGCGCCCTAAATTTTATACTTCTTTCCTTGGAGTTAAACACCATTCTTGAAATAAGACCGAAAAGGTCAAGGGTATACCATCTTATATTTTTCCTGATAAGGTACATACTAATTGGGTATGTAATAGTTCAGGCGGTGAAAAACGATAATGCCAATGTATTTTTAATATTTGGAGGACTTATTACAATGAATTTTTCCATTGTTATAAATGCTTCCCTGAATCATTTCATACGGAGGAAGGTGAGCTAGATGGGAGAGGTCAAAACGTTATTTGAATTTACCATTGGTGGATTGAAGTTTGGTATAACCTATTCAGTTGTTGCCCAGTGGATTGTAATGATTTTTATCATGCTTATGGTACTTCTAATAAGGGGCAGGATGAATGATGTGCCGAGGGGGATTCAGGTATGGGTTGAGACCCTTGTTGAGACTATAAATAGTCTTGTCCGAAGCAACATGGGAGAAAAATATGAAAAATTTACTCCCTTCGTTGGAACACTTATGATTTATCTTTTACTTCTAAATCTTTTTGGACTTACAGGATTTAGGCCGCCAACTGCAGATTATAGTGTGGCACTGGGGCTTGCCATCATATCCTTTGTCCTTATACATGCAACTGCAATAAGGAACAATGGAATAAAGCATTATCTTAAAGGGTATACCCATCCCTATACAGCAATGCTGCCTCTTAACATCGTTGAAAGGCTTGTAGTTCCGGTTTCATTGAGCCTTCGACTTTTTGGAAATATAACAGCAGCTGTTATACTTGTTGAACTTATATATGACGGCCTCGCCTATCTGTCGGGGGTATTGCATCTTGGCATACCGCTACTACAGGCGGTTATACCAATACCATTTCATGTATACTTTGACCTGTTTGACGGGGCTATACAGATGTTCATATTTGTTATGCTAACTATGATATTTATAAAAACTACATCAGATCATTAAGAGGAGGAATAACATATGCAGGGAATTGATCCAAGAGCATTTGTATTAGGTTTATCAGCAATTGGGGCTGGAATTGCGGCTCTTGCTGGATTTGGAGCTGGAATAGGTACTGGAATTGCAACAGGTAAGGCGGTTGAAGCTATTGCCAGACAGCCTGAAGCTAAAAACGACATAGTAAACACACTTATAATCGGTAGTGCCTTCTCAGAGGCAACTGCTATATACGGACTTCTTGTTGCAATAATTCTTCTCCTTATAAAGATTGTTTAATTAAATCCTGCGGCTTGCTCTATTCATGTAAATGAATTGAAGCAAGCCTTCTTAAAATTGAAAGCCATATATTGGAATACAGTTGAAGCTAATTTAACGTGTGGTGCTAGTTCTTTCTTCATATATTTTTATCTCCGCTTTTTTATAAAAGAATTAGCATAATAAGTTAATTTAATAATAGTTTAAAGATTTAGTTTAAGTAGCGCCAGTAATTTGTCTTAAACCCCTTCAAAAGGAGGAGAGCATATGGAAGTTAATTTAACTACGGTAATATTTACTATAATAAATGTTTTAATTTTATACTGGTATTTAAGAAAATTTCTCTTTACTCCTGTTACAAACTTTATGAATAAGAGAACAAAAAGTATTGAAGATAAAATACAAAGTGCAGAAGAAAAGCTCAAAACGGCTGAAGAAGCAAAGGTTAAGTATGAAAGCAAGCTTCAAATGGCCGATGATGAAGGAAAAAAGATTATAGATGAATATAGAACAAAGGCTATAAAGCGTTCAGATGACATAATAATGAGTGCGAAAAAGGAAGCTGAGGCAATCAGAAAGAGGGCGGAGCTGGATGCAGAGAGGGAATACGAAAGGGTACAGGACGAAATTAAAAAACAGATTGTAGAGCTTTCCCTTCTTGCAGCCAAAAAGTCCATAGGAGAGCAGCTTGATGAAGAGAAACACCATGAGCTTATTAGAGAATTTATAAGCAAGGTAGGGGTATAGTATGCAAAAATATGAAGTTGCATCCAGAAGATACGGGCATGCCCTGTTTGATGTTGCCAAAGCCAATGATAAAATAGATTTATTCCTTGATGAGCTTAGGAATGTTTCAAACATACTCATAAATAACGATGAGCTCAAGCTGTTTCTAGAGCATCCCAGCATTACAAACGATGAGAAGAAGAGGGTACTTCAAAATATATTTAAAGGAAAAGTTGATGATGAAATAATAAAGCTTATGTTTCTTCTTATCGACCACGACAGAATAAATGAGATAAGAACGGTTTATTATGACTATAAATATCTTGTTTACAAGGAAAAGGGAATAAAAATAGCCTATGTTACAACGGCTGTTAAAATGAACGATGAAGAGATGAGCCTTCTTAAGACAAGGCTTCGTGAAAAGTATTCCTGTGATATTGAAGTTCAAAACATAGTGGACCCTGAAGTAATAGGCGGCGTCTTTTTGAAAATTGGCGACAGGATTATAGACGGCACCATAAGGGGAAATCTTGAAAACATGAGAAAAAGCCTTTTAGATCAATACAAAGGGGTGAAAGTATGAGCATAAGACCTGATGAAATTAGTTCAATTATAAAGCAGCAGATATCACAATACGAAAACAAGCTCGAATCCATAGATACGGGTACAATAATACAGGTTGGTGATGGAATAGCGAGAATATTTGGGCTTTCCAAGTGCATGGCAGGGGAGCTTTTAGAGTTTCCTAACGGAATTTATGGAATGGCCCTCAACCTTGAAGAAAACAACGTAGGTGCTGTTCTATTTGGACAGGAACAGGGAATAAAGGAAGGGGACATAGTTAAAAGGACGGGCAGAACCGTTGAGGTTCCAGTTGGCGAGGCACTAATTGGAAGGGTAGTAAATGCCCTTGGACAGCCAATAGATGGAAAGGGGCCCATAAAGACAGACAGATTCAGACCGGCTGAGGTTATTGCTCCTGGAGTCATAGAAAGAAAGTCTGTTAAGGAACCCCTTCAAACAGGTATAAAGGCCATCGACTCAATGGTGCCGATAGGACGAGGCCAGAGAGAGCTTATTATAGGCGACAGGCAGACCGGTAAAAGTGCCATTGCCGTTGACACCATAATAAATCAAAGAGGCAAGGATGTTATATGCATATACGTTGCAATAGGACAGAAACAGTCAACTGTTGCTCACCTTATGAACACCCTTGAGGAGTTCGGGGCAATGGATTATACCATAATAGTATCAGCCTCAGCTTCAGAGACTGCACCTATGCAGTTTTTGGCGCCCTATGCGGCAACCGCAATGGGAGAGGAATTCATGCATAACGGTAAGCATGTTCTTATAGTTTATGATGACCTTTCAAAGCATGCCGTTGCATATAGGACGATGTCACTGCTTCTTAGAAGACCACCGGGAAGGGAAGCATATCCTGGAGACGTTTTCTATCTACACTCAAGGCTTCTTGAAAGGTCGGGAAAGCTCTCCGATAGCCTTGGAGGAGGCTCTATGACAGCCCTTCCAATAATAGAAACATTGGCCGGAGACGTAACTGCTTATATACCAACAAACGTTATTTCAATAACCGATGGACAGATATTCCTTGAAACTGAGCTGTTCTTCTCAGGCGTAAGGCCGGCTATAAACCCTGGAATATCGGTATCCCGTGTTGGAGGAAGCGCTCAGATAAAGGCCATGAAGCAGGTTGCAGGAAGCTTAAGGCTTGAGCTTGCACAGTACAGGGAGCTTGCAGCCTTCGCACAGTTCGGTTCAGATCTTGATAAGGAAGCAAGGCTTAGAATAGAAAAGGGGCAGAGACTAGTTGAAGTTTTGAAGCAGGAGCAGTATAAGCCTATGAATGTAATAGATCAGGTTTTAATACTCTATGCTGCCCTTAATAACTATCTTAACGATATACCCGTTGAAAAGGTAAGGGTTTTTGAGCATGAACTTATAGAATATATTCACACACATCACAAGGAGCTGTGGAATACATTAAACGAAAAACAGGCCCTTGATGATGAAATAAGGAAGAATCTAAACTCTGCCATAGAGGAGTTTAAAGAAACCTTTAAGTAAAGGGCAGGGAGGTGAAGTCCATGGCTGGAGCGGGACTTTTAGAGATAAAGAGGAGAATAAGGTCCATAAGAAACACACAGAAGATAACAAAGGCTATGGGGCTTGTTGCAACCGTTAAGGTTAGAAAGCTCAAGGAAAGATCTGATAGCTCCAACCCTTTTTATGAGGTCTTTAATGAAGCCATAAAAAATATTGCTTTAAGCATCGATTTAAATGATTCCATATACTTTAGACAAAACAATTCCGATACGGATGTATATATAGTTATTACTTCAGATTCAGGGCTCTGCGGAAGCTACAACGCCAATGTAATCAATAAAGCCTTAGAGCATATGTATGGAAAGAAGGTTCTTCTTATAACCGTTGGAGAAAGGGGAAAGAGCTTCTTTACAAGAAACAAATATGAAACCCTTGCGGAGTTCGTTGAGGTTGGAGATACCCCATCCCTTAAGGATGCACAAGAAATTTTAAGGCCTGCCTTAGAAGTTTACAGAGAGGGAAAGGTCAGAAATATATATATCGTTTATACAAGATTTTATTCCCCGGTTAAACAGGAAGTTGAGGTTCTTAAACTTCTTCCCGTTGAAAGACCGGGGGAAACTTCAAGGAGCGAAATGGAGTTTGATCCTTCTCCGGATAGCGTTCTTGATTATGCAATTCCCAGTTTTCTAAGGGCGGCTGTATTTAATGCACTAACAAACAGCACTACCAGCGAATATTCCATAAGGATGACGGCTATGGATGCTGCAACCAAAAACGCAGGAGATATACTGGATAAGCTAAACCTTGAGTACAACAGGGCAAGGCAGAGCAGCATAACCCAGGAAATAACCGAAATAGTAAGCGGCGCAGAAGCACTAAAGGATTAGGAGGGAGAGCATGGCACTAAATAAAGGGAAAATAGTTCAAATTATTGGGCCTGTTGTTGACATAAGGTTTGAAGACGGCCAGCTTCCAAACATATATAATGCCATTCATATAAATTTTAATGGTAAAACTATAGTAACAGAGGTAATGCAACACGTAGGAGATGACATAGTAAGGACAGTTTCCATGGAGCCAACTGATGGCCTTGTTAGAGGAATGGAAGCTGTTGATACAGGAAAGCCAATTTCTGTTCCAGTTGGAAAGTCAACACTTGGAAGACTGTTTAACGTTTTAGGCCAGCCAATAGATAATGCAGGAGAGGTAAAGGCAGATGAATACTATCCAATCCACAGGCCGGCACCATCCTTTGAAGAGCAGGCAGTTGAGCCTGAAATGTTTGAAACGGGAATAAAGGTTATTGACCTTATAGCACCATATCCAAGGGGTGGAAAGATAGGGCTCTTTGGAGGTGCAGGTGTAGGTAAGACGGTGCTCATTCAGGAGCTTATAAACAATATAGCAAAGCAGCACGGAGGACTTTCCGTTTTTACAGGAGTTGGTGAGAGGACGAGGGAAGGAAATGACCTTTACAACGAAATGAAGGAGTCCGGAGTTATCGATAAAACAGCCCTTGTATTTGGACAGATGAACGAACCGCCAGGAGCTAGAATGAGGGTTGCACTTACAGGCCTTACGATGGCTGAATACTTCAGGGACCAGGGACAGGATGTGCTCCTGTTTATAGATAACATATTCAGATTCTCCCAGGCAGGCTCAGAGGTTTCAGCCCTCCTTGGAAGAATACCATCAGCCGTTGGATACCAGCCAACCCTTGCAACTGAAATGGGGGCCCTTCAGGAAAGGATAACATCAACAAAGCACGGCTCCATAACATCGGTTCAGGCTGTATACGTACCTGCAGACGACCTTACAGACCCGGCGCCTGCAACTACGTTTATACATCTTGATGCCACAACGGTTCTATCAAGATCGATAGTTGAGCTTGGTATATATCCCGCCGTTGACCCGCTGGATTCAACCTCCAGAATTCTTGATCCCAGGGTAGTTGGAGAGGAGCATTATGAAACAGCCCAGAGGGTAAAGAACATTCTTCAAAGGTATAAGGAGCTTCAGGACATCATTGCAATACTTGGAATTGATGAGCTTTCAGAGGATGATAAGCTTGTAGTATCAAGGGCAAGAAAGGTTCAAAGGTTCCTGTCGCAGCCCTTCTTCGTTGGAGAGCAGTTTACAGGAATACCTGGAAAATACGTTCCTGTGTCGGAAACAGTAAGGGGATTTAAGGAAATACTTGATGGAAAACATGACGATCTGCCGGAGGCTGCCTTCCTTTTTGTTGGAACAATAGATGAAGCAGTGGAAAAGGCGAAGCAGATGATGGGCAGGTAAGAGGTGAAGTGGATGGCTAAATTCAATGTTAAGATCGTAACTCCGGAAAAGAGCTTCTTTGAAGGAGATGTTGATTCCATCCTGCTTGATACCACCACAGGAAGGGTGGAAATACTTGCAAACCACATTCCATATGCAGCAGGTATAGTACCTACGGTGTTAAAGATAAAAAAAGACGATGAAGTAAAATACGCTGCCCTTTCGGGAGGGCTTTTGGAGTTTAAGGACAACAGGGCTATTGTTCTTTCAAATTCAGCAGAATGGCCGGAGGAAATCGATGTAGAGAGGGCAAAAAAAGCTAAGGAGAGGGCAGAGGAAAGGCTTAAATCAGGCGATAAAAGGGTAAATAAGGAAAGGGCAAAGCTTGCCTTAAGGCGTGCCGAGGCAAGGCTAAAAGCTGTGGAAAGGGCAAAATAGTTCAGAAATTCTGTGCCCTGATCTTTTAAAAACCCCGAAGGTTGACTTCGGGGTTTTTTTGTGCGTTTTAAAAGGAATAATTTGTAAGTATCATTGAATAAATTTTCTCCCATTTGGTTATACTTACTAATACCAAATGGGAGGGATGGAAATGAAAAAATGGGGTGTTTTAATGGCAGTACTTCTGCTAATACTATATTTAAATAGGTCTTTTAATTCAAGGGATGGCTTATCTATTTTATATAAATCCTTTAACAATACCGGAGCTGAATTTATGAAGATGGAAATTGAAGGTCATGCAAGCTTCATATCAGGGGAAAGCATAGAAAAAACCGCTGAAAACATTTTTAAGGCCCTAACGCTTGAAGGGGAGTATTCTCAGTCAAGGATGGATGAATGGTCTGAATTAAACTATAGAAATGAAGATACGGAAGTTAAAGTCAGGGTAAGGAAAATACCCGGCGAAAATTTAACCTATGCTTCGGTTACCCTATCACAATATAGGTTGGGCGAGAATATTAATAATAATATAAGGAGGACTGTGGCAAAAGCCTTCGAAGTTTATAAGGTTGAGCCCTCCTTTTCTTCGTTAATCATGGGCAGGTTCAACGAGAAACTCAGCGTTCCACAGATGAAGGAAAGAATATCCTCTGCATTTTCCTCCATTGGAGCGAGACTTGTAGAGGGAATGGATGAAAGAAACATGGTTAGCTTGACCGGCTATGTTAAAGGAATAAGTGACAGAGTTGAAATAGAGGGTAAGTATATAAATTTGAATATGGCTTTAAGGTATAGCGAAACAAAGGGCTGCACCTACATATGGATAGGAAGTCCAATCATATTGACAGAATATTAATATGAATGGGGGAATATAAATGGATAAAATAGTCATCAATGGAGGCAGCAGATTAACAGGAAAGGTTAAAATCAGTGCAGCCAAAAACTCGGTGCTTCCTATTATAGCGGCATCACTACTGTGCCCTTGTGAATGTGTTTTAGATGATATACCCTTTTTAGATGATGTTTATGTAATTTGCAGCGTACTTAATTCACTTGGTGCATCTATAAAGATAGATGAAAAAATGGATCAGATAACAATAAAAGGCCATAATATAAATTCAACGGAGCCTCCTTATGACCTTGTAAGGAAAATGAGGGCTTCATTTTTAGTTATGGGGCCAATTCTATCCAGGTTTGGAAGGATTAAAATTTCACTTCCAGGGGGATGCAACATAGGAACAAGGCCTATTGATCTTCATCTAAAAGGGTTTGCTGCCCTTGGTGCCGATATAATACTTGGACATGGCTATGTAGAGGCAATATGCAAAAAACTCAAAGGAGCAAATATATATCTGGATTTTCCGTCGGTAGGAGCAACTGAAAATATAATGACAGCTGCGGTGCTGGCGGATGGGGAGACTGTTATAGAAAATGCTGCAGAGGAGCCGGAAATAGTAGATCTTGCAAATTTCTTGAACAACATGGGCGCAAATATTACAGGTGCTGGAACCGACAAGATAAAGATAGAAGGGGTTACGGAGCTTAAAGGTACAAGGCATCAGGTTATTCCGGACAGAATTGAAGCCGGAACCTATATGGTGGCAGCTGCTATAACGGGAGGAAATGTTACTGTTGAAAATGTTATCCCCGAACATGTAAGGCCTATTATTGCAAAGCTTCAGGAGACAGGGGTTCAGGTTTATGAGGAGCAGAACAGGGTAAGGGTTGTATCAAATGCAAGGTTCAAATCCGTTGATATTAAGACGATGCCGTATCCCGGCTTTCCAACGGATATGCAGGCGCAGTTCATGGCACTTATGAGCATAGCAAGGGGGACTTCAATTATAACTGAGACCGTGTTTGAAAACAGGTTTATGCATGTAACTGAGCTTAAGAGGATGGGAGCCAATATAAAGATAGATGGAAGAAGCGCCGTGGTGGAAGGCGTAGAAGGCTTAACCGGTGCAAAGGTTAAAGCTACGGACTTAAGAGCAGGTGCTGCGCTGGTTCTCGGCGGCCTTATGGCAGAGGGGAAAACGGAAATTTATGACGTTCATCATATTGACAGAGGATATGTTGATATGGTAGGTAAGCTTAAAAATATTGGGGCAGATATCGAAAGAATATCTGAGTAAGTGGCTGCCATGCTCTAAAACTTCCCGCACGGCGGAAGTTCTTATAGAAAAGGGCTGATAAGTCCGGGTAAATTCGTTATGTTTTAACGAATTCATCTGGCTTGTCAGCCCTTTTAAGTTTTGACCTTCTTTTGGCTTGAGTTTGTTTTTTGTCATAAAATTTTCTCTTTGAAAATAAAATTCTATATAGGAGTTTGTCCCTGTCTATGAAAGGGGGAAAGTTATTGAGAAGGATATTGATTTACATACTTTCAGTGATTTTATTAACACTATTCATACCAATTATAATCCTGGGAAATATAGGCGAGGGAATAGGGCTTCCCCAAAATATAATACCACAGGCTGTATCGAATAGCAGCAAGGGTAACGATGAATCTATTAAGATAAAGGTTTATATGTCCAAAACAACTAAAAAGATAGAGGAGATGGATCTTGAAGAATATGTAAAGGGGGTTGTTGCTGCTGAAATGCCAGCATCATGGGGTATAGAGGCCTTAAAAGCTCAAGCGATTGCTGCAAGAACCTATGCTGTAGCGCGCATGAGTCAGTTTGGAGGAAAAGAAAGCCATGAAGGGGCGGCTGTTTGTGATGATGTACACTGTCAGGCGTGGATATCCAAGGAGGACAGGATGAAAAACTGGGACTTAAGTGTAGCTTCTGAATATTGGAATAAAATAGAAAATGCAGTTGAGGCTACCAGGGGACAGATAATGACATATGATGGAAAACTGGCTTCTCTGGTTAAGTATTTTTCAACAAGCAACGGATGGACAGAAAACAGTAAAGAGGTGTTCGGATATGAAGCACCCTATCTTGTAAGTGTAGAAAGCTCTGGCGAGGAGGTGTCAAAGACCTTTAAATCCACAAAGGAAATAAGCAAAGCAGATTTCATTAAAAAAATGGTTGAATATGATAACAAAATAAAGAAGGAAGGGGAGCCGGAACTTAAGCTATCGAGTAAAACCCTGTCTACCGAAATAAAAATACTTGGCTGGACCGAAGGAAAAAGGGTCAAAGCAATTAAAATAGGAAATAAAACCTACTCCGGCGTGGATGTAAGATGGGCCATGGGCCTTAGTTCAGCTGATTTTAATGTAAAGGTGACATCCAGCAAGGTTATTTTTGATGTCAGGGGGAACGGCCATGGAGTGGGAATGAGCCAGTGGGGAGCAAAGGCAATGGCTGACAAAGGAAGTAAGTATGATGAAATTTTAAAGCATTATTACACAGGTATAGCAATAAATAAGATTAGCGATATTTCAAAAAAATAGGAATAAAAACTGTGAAATTTGAGCATCTTACAAATATAAGATGCTCAAAAATTTTTTTGTATCCCATGTATGATATTCCATAATCTGGACAAACTACATAATGGAGGTGTAAAAATGGGAGTAAAAAACATGTTTAAGAAATCATCAAAAATATTTGACAGGGAGGGTTTCTACATTGTTCTGTTTGTCTGTCTCTGCATAGTGGCTGTAGCTGCAGTCTATATTTCAAGGAATAATGCAAACATAAATAAAAAGCTGACATCGGACAACAAAACAAATGTTGAGCAAACCGACAACAAGCCAAACGCTGATTTAGTTGAAGACACTGATAATAAAACAGTTCCGGCTTCAACTAATAGCTCAAACAATAATTCAAAAACAAGCTCAATAACAAACACAGCAAATAAAACGAGTAGTAATTCCTCCAAACAGACAAGTACTGTAAAGTCAAGCTTTAAACTACAGATGCCTGTAGAAGGGGAGATAAGCAGACCATTTAGCAATACCGCTCCTGTGCAGTATCCGGCCATTGGAGGCGCACTGGAAGTTCATGAGGGCATTGATATTAGGGCCGAGATAGGGACAGAGGTTAAGGCTGCTGAAGCTGGAACGATTTCAAGAGTTAGTGCCGATCCAGTGCTGGAAGGAAACGCAGTTACAGCATATGGATTCAGTGTAGAAATAGACCATGGAAATGGAGTTAAGACAGTATACTGCAACCTTGACCCGGATAAAGTACCTGAAGGCATCAAGGCAGGTAAAAAAGTTAAAAAAGGCGATGTAATAGGCTATGTTGGAGACAGCTATTACAAGGAGTTAGCCGAATCCGATGGTCCCCATTTACATTTTGTAGTATTGGAGAAAACAAAGGGTAATAAAACATACGATATAGTCGATCCATCAAAATACTTAATCCTTAAGAAATAATGTGGAACTTGAAGGGGGCTTGCAAACTTTCTCTGGAAGGTTTGTCAAGCACTCTTTTTTTGGAAATCGAATATTATAAAAAACTTTAAATGCACATATCTATTAAAAAGAGATATAAAAAGGAGGTACTTGACTTGAAGGACTATATTGAGGAAAGGGTTCTAGAAGTTGCAAAGTATATAATTGATACGAAGTCCACAATACGAAAAGCTGCAAAAATATTTGGAGTAAGTAAAAGCACAGTACACAAGGATATTACAGAAAGACTTCCTAAAATAAATCCTCAAATTGCAAAGGAAGCCAAGGATATATTGGAGTTAAATAAAGCTGAGAGACATATAAGGGGCGGTAAAGCCACAAAGATGAAATATAGTGCGCAAGAAGCATAAAATACAACTGCTCCCTACAAAAAATATTAATATAAGAAGGAATTTGAAGAATTTTATAGAAGTATATATTAGTTTTGTATAATTTGCGGTAGGGAGTGAAAGTATGAATTTATTTAAGTCTAAAAGCGATATGGGAATAGATTTAGGTACAGCAAGTGTGCTTGTATATGTCAAGGGGAAGGGCATAGTACTCAGGGAGCCTTCAGTTGTAGCAATTGATAAGAGCAATAATAAGGTACTGGCTGTTGGCGAAGAGGCCAGAAGAATGATAGGCCGAACTCCTGGTCACATTGTTGCCATGAGGCCAATGAGGGATGGCGTAATTTCGGATTTCGACACCACCCAGCTAATGCTGAAGCATTTTATTAAAAAGGCCTTTGGCGGCTTTGGAAGGCCAAGGCTTGTAGTGTGTATCCCATGTGAAGCCACAGAAGTTGAGAAAAGGGCAGTAAGGGATGCGGCACTTAATGCAGGAGCAAGAACTGTTTATCTGATAGAGGAGCCTATAGCTGCTGCTATAGGAGCGGGGATTGATATAACAAGACCAAGCGGTTCCATGGTAGTGGATATTGGAGGAGGGACTACTGACGTTGCTGTTATATCTCTCGGGGGAATGGTCGTAAGATCCTCCATTAAGATTGCAGGAGACAAGTTCGATGAAGCAATAATACGATATGTTAGAAAAGAACATAAAATGATGATTGGGGAAAGAACTGCGGAAGACCTAAAGGTTAATATAGGATGTGCCTATAAGAGGGACGAGGATATCTCTATGGAAATTAGAGGAAGAGATCTTGTACTTGGTCTTCCAAGGAATATTGTAGTTACCTCGGAAGAAATTAGAAGCGCCCTTCAGGAAACCATAGAAGCTATTGCCGAGTGTGTGCATTCAGTTCTTGAAAAAACTCCTCCTGAACTTGCCGCAGACATCTGCGATAAGGGAATACTTATGACAGGAGGAGGTTCGCTTCTATGGGGTCTTGATAAGTATTTAGAGGAAAGAATGCAGGTTCCTGTAAGAGTTGCAGAGGATGCAGTTTCCTGCGTGGCTATAGGTACAGGTAAAGCATTGGACTTTTCTGATAGGCTTGAGGAATTAACTGCTTCTAATTATTAAAATCCTTCTATCCGCCGGATAGGGGGATTTTAATTTTATAAACTGGTTACAAAAAAATTATTACCAGGTATAAAAAATAATTGAGCTATAAACTTAATAATTATATAATATAAATAAGACATTCCATGGTGATGTATTAAGCTTTGTGCCAGCGTATCGTAAGTGCTATTTATAACTGTTTTTTACTGCGGAGCATGGTGAAAATATAATTTAACCCGTTGTGTCAAATAAATTCATAGATAGGCGCTGCGATAAAAAATATATTTCATTCACCAGTACGTTTTGCAAAGAAGTTCTAAGGCTTTGGATTTGAAAGAAGGGATTTTAAACAGAAGAAGAGAAATGGAGGCATATTATGGAAAATATAGATATTCAAAATATTTTACCTCACAGATACCCTTTCCTGCTTGTTGACAGGATAACAGAAATTGAAGAGGGAAAAAGGGCTGTAGGAATAAAAAATGTTACAATAAATGAACCATTTTTTCAGGGGCATTTTCCCGGCAACCCTATAATGCCAGGAGTTTTAATTGTAGAGGCTATGGCACAGGTAGGTGCAGTTGCAATACTTTCGATGGAAGAGTACAAGGGAAAGCTTGCAGTTTTTACAGGAATTGATAAACTAAGATTTAGAAAGCAGGTAGTTCCAGGGGATACCCTTATTATGGAGGCAGAGCTTGTTGCAATAAAAAGAGGGATAGGAAAAGCCAAGGTTTCAGCAAGGGTTGGAGACAAAATCGCTGCAGAGGGAGAATTGATGTTTGCAGTGGTTAAATGAAATGGTGAATAGAATATATTTTATCTATATGCAGCAAAAAAGGTGAGCTTAAGTGCTCACCTTTTTTGCTGCATATAGGAGGGCCTCTGACACAACCTCAGCCATTGCCATTATAAAGCTGAGCCTTGTATTTCTTATGGAAAACACGTCCGAATTGTCAATAGTATCCACAACCCCAACTATCGAAATATCTCCAACCTGGGGCAGGACTTTCCCAACACCCTTTCCAGGATGGACTGGTCCAAGTTTAACCTGTATATCGCCTATGCAGTCCTCATATCCAAGGCAGGCATCTATTGCTATTGTAAAATAGTCGGGATACTTCAATTTTACATTTTTAATTACCTTTTCGAGATTAATGGCGTGGGCTGGAAAATCAAGAGTTCCTACTACTGGATATGGAAAGTTATTTTTCGTCAGAAATGTACCAACCAGAGGACCAAGGCAATCTCCAATGCATTTATCAGTTCCTATACATACAATCAAAGTTTTTTCCTGGAAAAAACCCGATATATATTCACCAAGATCCCTTACAGCAGTCTTATCGAGATAGTTTATTCTAATTCCAAGTATGTCTGGATGATTTCGCAAGCACTTCACCCCCTCGTTAATATATACAAAGGAGGGTATGTCTTTTATTACAAAATTTATTTATGAATAATAAGTTATTAAAAATGAAATACTATTTATTAGCCAAATAAATGGCGGTGAATATTTTGTGTGGAGGGGTAGCATGAAAAGGACTTTAAATATATGGCTTGTTGTCATCATAACATTTATAACTTTAGTTGCCATTTTTACATTCAGGAGTGACAACCCTTCATATGAGACTCTATCAATTGATGATGAATCTCAGAAGGAATATGAAAAGCCGGAGGGAACAGGATACATATTCGATGATTTCAACAGAAATTTGAATATACCAATGAATAACGCAGGGACGGGTCAAAATAGATAGGGAGGCGGATGAACAGCCTCCTTATCCTATATTTTATCTATTTCAGCCTTCTTTGAAAGATTAATCTGTCATAAAAACTATTCTTTTATAACTTTTACCGTAGAATCTGTGAAATTCAATCAGGGGGAGGTATAATTTTAAGTATAGTGAAGCATTGCATAGTATGGGGAATGTATGACAAGGAAAATGAACATAAACCCTTAAAATCAACTTTAGTTAAATTGATAAATTACCTTATATTATGTATACTGACTATGTTGCTGCTTGAGGAATGGCATGGGCGCATAGCTCAGCTGGGAGAGCATCTGCCTTACAAGCAGAGGGTCACAGGTTCGAGCCCTGTTGTGCCCACCATATGCCTGTCATCTCAACTGGCAGAGCAACTGACTTGTAACGGGCAGTTTGCAGGTTCAAGTTATATATTTGGATAGATCAATATGGAGGAGTTCCCGAGTGGCCAAAGGGGGCGGACTGTAAATCCGTTGGCGCAGCCTTCGATGGTTCGAATCCATCCTCCTCCACCATATTCTAAAAGCTCTGCTTATAAAGCAGGCTTTGAACGATAAAAAATAAATTGTTATAATAGTTGTTGACAGAGTTAATTAAATGATGTATACTGACTATGTTGCTGCTTGAGGAATGGCATGGGCGCATAGCTCAGCTGGGAGAGCATCTGCCTTACAAGCAGAGGGTCACAGGTTCGAGCCCTGTTGTGCCCACCACATGCCGGCTTAGCTCAATTGGCAGAGCAACTGACTTGTAATCAGTAGGTTGTAGGTTCAAGTCCTATAGCCGGCTCCAGTTTAATACGGAGGAGTTCCCGAGTGGCCAAAGGGGGCGGACTGTAAATCCGTTGGCGCAGCCTTCGATGGTTCGAATCCATCCTCCTCCACCAAAAAAGACGCTTATCAAAGCGTCTTTTTTATTATTGCTTTTTAAACTATACCATATTGGAATCTTTAAAAATGGCTTGGCATGCAGCTTATGGGGCTTACTTTATTTGGCCTTATAACTGTGGGATTGATATTTAACTGGCTGCAGATCAGATAATTTTATAGACTCATTTTAATACATATATTTGCAGATAGCGCTATAATACTAATTGGCCTGGGGATGTTCGAGATGATATAATAAGTAAAGTGGTGAATTTTGTTTCATGTAGAGCTACTCAGAAAAGTTCATTTGAATAAAAGTAGAAAGCATGTACGGACCGGCGCTGCGATAAAAAATATATTTCATTCACCAGTACGCTTGGCAAAGAAGTTCTATGGCTCGGGATTTGAAAAATCAAGAACTTTCGTTAAACTCGCTTCTCTTAAGTCACGAAAGTTCTAGGATTTTTCTGCATACCATCGCCAAGAACTTCTAATTGCCCGCTTTATGTGAATTTCATATATTTTTTATCTCCGCTTAGGTACTGAAAACGTTTTTTATAATCTTGTGGTGAAATTTATTTCATGTATAGCTAGTTCTGAAACTGAGCGAGAGCGAGTTCATGAACTTCCTTATCCGATGCGAATTAATCTACTATATCCGTGGTCTTAATATGAAAGGATGGTATCATGCCTGTAAGAAAAAAAAATGAACTGTCTAAGGATTGTTTAAAACAGTATAAATATCTAAGCCTTGTGGGAGCAGCAGGTGCAGCCCTTATAGCTTTATTTGTGTTATTCTATCCTCCAATGCCAGGTGTAGCAGACCAGGGAGACTTTTATAGGGTAATGGCTGTAACGGGACTTGGGAAAGTCACTACCCCTGATTGGTACAAATATGTTACAACGGAATATAAAATACTTCCAATGAACTATACCAGGTTGTTTGGCGTCATTCCAACAACTAGCATGATCTATCCTATTTTCCTTGCACGCCAGGCTGCCATAATCATAGGAAGTGAATATTTTAGCACTAAAATTTTGGCCCTTGTATATACTGTAATGTATATATCAAGCCTTTACATGTGCTTTAAATGGTTGCGGTTTAAAAGGGTGGCTACAGGCATTTTCTTTGTAGCTTTATCCTTGTTTATATTGATGGATGGAAACTATCTGGTATGGTTTAACAGCCTGTACGGGGAGCCTATGATGTTTACAGGGCTGATTATATTTATTTCCTGTTTCCTATATGTGTCCAAGCATATGGAAGAAATAAATGTAAAGAAGATTCTACTTCTTTTTATGGCTGCCCTTTTATTTTTAGGATCTAAGCCCCAGGTATTTCCTGCTCTACCCTTTATGCTTTTGATTATATTCCGCATAGTTTCTCTTCAAAGAGATTTTGTGACCTCTATCGAAATAAAATCGATATTCCTCGCAGCAAGCCTAATGCTGATTTTCTATGTGGGTGGAATATATCTTCAGACAAGCTTTACTACCGGAATTGATACTGAATACAATTCTGTATTTTATGGAGTATTAAAGGGTTCAGAGGACCCCAGGGCTGATCTTAGAAAGTTGGGGCTTCCTGAGGACATGGCTTTGGAAGCAGGGAAACACTCCTATCTTCCAAAGAATCAATATGTAAAATATGTTCCCAGATCAGAACTAACATTAAGAGAGTTCAATGACAGAATAAGCAACTTTAAGCTTTTGAAGTTTTATCTGTCCCAGCCAGCGAGGCTTATAAAGGGCATGGAATATACAGCTTCAAAGGCCTTTGACACTGGAACCTCCCTTGGAAAGTTCGAGAAGGGTGAAGTTAAGGAATATACACCTCATCTTAGTCGGTTCACATTGTGGTCGAACTTTAGAAGCACCATAATGCCCAGAAGCCTAGCTTTTATTGTGGCTTTTTATGCTCTGGTGATTTTAACATCAATTATAGAATATATAAGAAGAAAGGACGATATGGAAAGCCGCCTTCAAATAGAACTTCTATGGCTTATTATAATCATAGGGCTTTTACAGTTTCCAATGCCATATATAGGAAATGGGGAAGCCGATACAGCAAAGCAGCTTTTCCTTTTCAATTATACCTTCGATATAGTTTTTATAGTGGTATGTACATGGATTTTTAATAGGGCGTATGGCATGTTGAGAAGATAGGGAAGTATGGGTGTGAACTATAAAAAAGAGAATTCGTATTTACATAAAATTTTTATGCAAATGGGGGCAAAAATGGATTTAAAAAGAGTAAAGGAATGGGCAAGGGGTTTAAAAAAAAATATAAATTTATTATATATTGCATATAAACATAAGAAAACACCATGGTATGCAAAGGCACTGACATTTATAGTGGTAGCCTATGCCCTTAGCCCTCTGGATTTAATACCGGACTTTATACCTGTTTTAGGATATTTAGATGATCTTTTCCTAATTCCCCTTGGTATTACCGTAAGCATGAAGCTCATACCGGAAGAAGTAATTGAAGAATGCCGGGAAATGGCTGAAAGGGGAGAAGGGTTTTCTGATATTAAGTCCAGGGGAGTATATGGGGTGGTCTTAATCGGCGCTGTTTGGGCTTTAATTATATACTTAATTTTAAAAAGGATATTTTAAATCAATGCGTTGTGTTAGTTTTATTTTCGGCAGTATCTAAGGGTCGATAAAAAATATATGAAATTCACATTTTTCAAATCCCGAGCCATAGAACTTCTTTGCTAAGCATACTGGTGAATGAAATATATTTTTTATCGCAGCGCCTACCTGTATATATTTTCTGCTTTTATCCCAATGGACTTTTCAGAGTAGAGTAGCACAACAAATTAAATTAAAATTCATATGAATAAATCATGGGATTTTGGATAATAATGTAATTAAATGAGTTAATAAAACAAATATTGACAAATGCATGCGGGTGTGTTATGATTGCAAGGTAAAATTGAAAAATATAATTGAAAAGGTTATGCCTTATCAAGAGAGGTGGAGGGACTGGCCCGATGAAGCCCGGCAACCGATGGCTGTGCCATAAAGGTGCCAATTCCTGCGGAATGGTTACATTCTGGTAGATGAGGTTCTGAAAAGTTACCTCTTCTCGCGAGAAGAGGTTTTATTTTGTTACAATCGATGGTATTTAGAAAAGGAGGTATATTAATGGCAAGAAGGCTTTTTACTTCAGAGTCAGTTACAGAAGGACATCCAGATAAGATATGCGATCAGATTTCCGACTCAATACTTGACGCTATACTCGAAAAAGACCCAAATGCAAGAGTTGCCTGTGAAACAGCAGTTACAACTGGAATGGTTTTAGTTATGGGAGAAATATCAACAAACTGCTACATAGACATACCAAGCGTTGTTAGAAAAACCGTTGAAGAAATCGGATATACAAGGGCAAAGTATGGCTTTGATGCTGACACATGTGCTGTTATTACATCAATACATGAGCAGTCAGCCGACATCGCTATGGGAGTTGACAAGGCTCTTGAAGCTAAAAAGGGTGAAATGGAAGCAATAGAAGCAATTGGTGCAGGAGACCAGGGAATGATGTTTGGTTTTGCAACAAACGAAACTGAAGAATTCATGCCTCTTCCTATTGCCATGGCCCACAGGCTTGCAAGAAGGCTGGCAGAAGTTAGAAAGAACGGTACCCTTGAATACTTAAGGCCTGACGGAAAGACTCAGGTTACTGTAGAATATGAGGACGACAAGCCCGTTAGAATAGATACAATAGTCATATCAACCCAGCACAGCCCTGAGGTTACAAGGGAACAAATCGAAAGGGATATGATTGAGCATGTTATAAGAAAGGTTGTTCCACATAACCTTCTTGATGAAAACACAAAATATTTCATTAACCCAACTGGAAGGTTTGTAATCGGCGGACCCCACGGCGACTCTGGATTAACAGGAAGAAAGATAATAGTTGATACCTACGGCGGATATGGAAGACACGGTGGCGGTGCCTTCTCAGGAAAGGACCCAACAAAGGTTGACCGCTCAGCTGCATATGCTGCAAGGTGGGTTGCCAAGAACCTTGTTGCTGCAGGCGTTGCTGATAAGCTTGAAATAGAAGTTGCATACGCTATAGGTGTTGCAAGGCCCGTATCAATAGAAGTTGATACCTTTGGAACGGGAAAAATATCAGAGGATAAGATAATCGAAATAATAAATAAAGTATTTGACCTTAGACCAGCAGCCATAATAAAGCAGCTCAACCTTAGAAGGCCAATATACAGGCAAACGGCAGCATACGGTCATTTTGGAAGAACAGATGTTGACCTTCCATGGGAAAAGCTTGATAAGGTTGATGAAATAAAGAAGCTTATAGCTGATATGTAAAAAATGCCCCATATTGGGGCTTTTTTTATCGCAGCGCCTATCTGTAAACTTACCCAGCACAACTAATTAAATTAAATACCAAATTTGATTATAATCACATCTTAATTTTATTCTATATTTTATAATGAAATTGTAGGTAAATTAACTTGTTGTGCTAGTTCAGGAATTGGGCGGAGATAAAAAATATATGAAATTCACATTTTTCAAATTCCGAGCCTTAGAACTTCTTTGCTAAGCGTACTGGTGAATGAAATATATTTTTTATCGCAGCGTCGGTCTGTAAATTTATCTGGCACAACGAGTTAAATTAATATAATATCTAGCAATTTCACCCCCATCCTATTAATATTATTGCTTTCCGCAAGGCCGGCACCCCTTAATTTTCAGGAGTTGGGGTGCTGGAGGTGGAAAGTAAATAAGTGAATATGGAAAAATCATTAATATGAAGCAGATGGAAAACGATAAGTTTTATTTTGATGAACAGGAGAAAAGTACAACGTCTGTATAGTTATTAGGGCAGTCTGTAAAAAGGCTGCCTTAAATTTTTTGTTTTTTTATATATAAATTTTCCACCTTCCCTCAACTTATATAGGTGAAAGGGGGTGAACAGGATGGCAGTAAGCGCTATGGGACTTACTTCAGCACTGGTTATAAAGGTTAAGACCGGTACTGATGCCCTGGGAAATGATACCTTTAGAAGTATAAGCATTAAAAAGGTTAAATCTCAGGCAGCTGATCAGGACGTGTTTGACGTGGCACAGGCCATTGCAGGGGTTTTAAGCCCGGCGGTTGAAAGCATTATGAGGCAGGACACTGAAGAACTCATAAACGCTTAAACCAGTTTATAAATAGGTGAAGGGAGGTGATGGGAATGGCAAAGACGCTCCAATTGGTTTTCCAGAATCAGGCTGGTAAAAACGTTACCATAAACATTCCGGAGGTCAGGGATGGTTTGACCTCTGAAGAAATAAAAAACCTTATGCAGCTTATAATAACCAAAAACATATTCGAAAGCACCGGGGGAGATCTGGTAGCGCTGATGGAGGCAAACATCATATCAAGGGATGTTCAGGAGGTCGCAGTAAGATAATGGATGTGAGGGCAGGGATTCTGCCCTCTTTCATTTATTATTCCTATCATTGTTTTATGTATTATAGAAAATAGCGACATTCTGCATGTTTATTTTATGAAAAAAATATTATGTAAAATCGAATCAAATTGTCGAATTTTGCGCAAAATAAAGAAGAAAGAAGATAATTCGTTCCTGTATAACTTTATTGCTATTAATAAATAAAATTAAGGCTCTGTTTTCTTTTGATTTTACTTAATAGCAAGGTATAATTAAATCCGTTAAACAATTGGAAACACAGAAATAGAAAGGGTAGATCTATGATTAAAAAACTTTTCGACATACTAATTGGCAAACCATTACCTAATGAACAAACATCCAGTGAAAAGTATAATATTCCTTTTGGACTGGCTGTTATGGCAAGCGATGCAATTTCTTCAGTAGCTTATGCTGCGGAAGAAATTCTTATTGTTCTCATAGGAACAATAGGGTTAATGTCATACACATGGCTTGGATGGATATCCTTGGCTATTATAGGCTTGTTATTTATACTTACCATATCCTATATACAGATTATAAAAGCCTATCCTCATGGCGGGGGAGCATATATAGTTGCAAAGGAAAACATTGGGATAAGATCGGGTTTAATTGCTGCAGCTTCCCTGTTGATTGATTATATACTCACTGTGGCTGTTAGCGCCAGTGCAGGAGTTGCGGCAATAATATCTGCATTTCCTAATTTAAGCCAATATAAAGTAGAACTAGTTGTAGGGCTAATTATTATACTAACTATTTTAAATTTGAGAGGTATAAGTGAATCATCAAGGATTTTTAGTGTACCAACTTATTTATTCATAATCAGTATGATTATTATGATAATTTATGGAATGATAAAATATACAATTTACGGAGCTCCAGCCCCAATGATAAATGAACAGATTAAGGCAACTGGAGAGTTAAGTTTGTTTTTAATTCTCAGGGCATTTTCGTCAGGATGTTCAGCCCTGACAGGGTTAGAGGCAGTAAGTAACTCCGTTCCTAATTTCAAAGAACCAAGCCAAAAAAATGCTAAAATCGTTATGATACTGTTATCTTCCTTGATCCTTTTTATCTTTGGTGGAACTTCCTTACTTGCAAGGTTCTACCATGCAATTCCAGTGGGCTATCCTACCGTCGTTGCTCAAATAGCTTATGGGGTTTTTGGTAGGACTTTTATGTTCTATGTAGTTCAATTTACTACTGCCATCATATTAATTATGGCTTGCAATACAGCTTTTACAGGTTTTCCAATGTTAATGTATGTAATTGCTCGAGATGGT
Organism: Fonticella tunisiensis; assembly: GCF_004364155.1. Lineage (GTDB taxonomy): Bacteria > Bacillota > Clostridia > Clostridiales > Caloramatoraceae > Fonticella > Fonticella tunisiensis. The sequence goes on from NZ_SOAZ01000004.1 coordinate 126,139, forward strand.
TTTGCTCCAAGACAATTTACCATAAAGGGAAAGAGATTAAGCCTATCAGTAGGGATAGTGGTTCTGGCTTTAGTTGCTTGTCTGCTAGTTGTGATATTTAATGCTACAACCCATAGGTTAATTCCATTATATTCAGTAGGTGTTTTTCTATCCTTTACCCTGGCTCAAATAGGAATGGTTATTAATTGGAGAAAAAGCAGGGAAAAGGGATGGAAAAAGCGTGTTACTATAAATGGAATAGGTGCAGGCATTACAATATTAACAACTTTAATTATTGTATTTGAGAAGTTTTCTGAAGGTGCCTGGATAGTAACGGTGCTTATACCAGTAATTGTACTTTCCATGATATCGATTAAAAAACATTATGATGTTGTAGCTGATATGTTAAGAATTAGTAAGGAAGATTTAGCTAAAATAAACCTGAATAGTAAGGTTAACCACATAATGATAGTTCCCATTGCCAGTTTAAATAAAGCTGCAATAAACGCTCTGCAATATGCTAGAAGCATTACTGACAATGTGATAGCTATTAATATTTCAACGGACCTGCAGGCTTTAGACAAATTAAAGTCTAGATGGTCAGAATTAAATACTGATATAGCCCTTGTTGCTAAATATTCTCCATATAGAGCTATATTGACACCGCTGTTAAAATATATAAATGATATAGCAAATGCAGCAGGGGAAGGCAACAGGATAACGGTTGTTTTACCGGAATTTATAACTCATAAGTGGTGGGGGCAGCTACTGCACAATCATACTAGCTTTTTTATTAGGGAAACCCTGTTAAGAAATGAAAATGTTGTAGTTTCAACCTATCCATACCATTTAAAAGACGATGAAATATAAACAGCATAAACAACAAAAGCGCCAATTCCTTAGGAGGGATTGGCGCTTTTTCATAAATTTATTGTAAAATACGGAATACAGTCATATAATTGAGGAAAGCAGCGCTGTTTTTATAATATTTATGCACAAAATGGGCTGCGCAGCAATAGTAACACAGGATGAGCCTCCGTGTCCATCCGTTAGCCTTTGGTGGGGGAAGTGCTGATATTCAAGGCAAATTTAGATTTAATTATAAGGAACATTGGGGGGAATAAAAAAATGAAAACATGTGTTTATTTTGTACGACATGCTGAGCCAGACTTTTCAATAAAGGATGACTTGATTCGTCCCCTGTCGGAAAAAGGGATTGCGGATTCTAAGAGAGTTACACGGGCGTTAATGGATAAAAACATTACAGCGATATACTCCAGTCCCTTTAAGAGGGCTATAGATACTATAAAGGATTTTGCCTGCAATGCTGGATTGGAAATTATAACTGTAAACGATTTTCGTGAGCGCCGAGTAGGGGAGTGGGTAGAGGATTTTAAAGCCTTCTCTAAAAAACAGTGGGATGATTTTGATTTTAAACTTTCTGGAGGAGAATCCCTGAGGGAAGTTCAGAAGCGAAATATCTCCGCACTTTTTGATGTAATAAGGAATAATCAAGGGAAAAGTGTGGCCATTGGAACACATGGGACTGCATTAAGTGCAATCATAAACTATTTCAACCCTGATTTTGGATATGACGATTTCTGGAGTATTGTTGATAAAATGCCATATATACTATGCTTTAAATTCAATGATATTGAGCTTGAATCCATAGAAGAAATTGAAATTAAATGATAAATTGGGTACCTGCAGCTTGCTTTAAGATAATCTGCAGGTATTTTGCTTTTTTGAGACAATCACATATCTTCCACATCGTTAATATTATATTAATATTTAATGGTTTAACCTTCTTTCGGAGGGTATCATGTTCTGGGGGGAAGATATGTGACAACCTTAATTCTCTATGGTTCAGCAATTTTGCTGCTTATAATATCACATATAAAGGATAAGGGTAAAACACGACAAGCACTTAAAGGGGCATGGAAATTCCTGGAGAACATGATGCCCCAGTTCCTTGGAATAATCCTTGTAGTTGGCCTGATGCTGGCTGTTCTAAAGCCTGAGGTTATATCCAATATAATAGGAAGTAAATCAGGCATCTTTGGGGTTTTCGTTTCAGCGGCAGTAGGTTCCATAACCCTGATGCCAACCTTTGTGGCTTTTCAAACGGCGGATATGCTTTTAAAAAATGGTGCAGGCTATGCACAGGTGGCTGCCTTGATATCAACTCTGACTCTTGTTGGATTAGCTACTTTTCCGCTGGAGGCCAAATATATAGGAAAAAGAGCAGCCTTTTATAGAAATTTCATAGCTTTTCTTTTTTCCTTCATTGTAGCCTTTGTCGTTGAGAAGGTGATGGGTATATTATGATTAAAAAAATTGCAAAGAGATATTCCTTTTTTATATGGATGCTAATTATCACTTTAATAATTACTGCTTTCAACAGAGAAATAGGCCTTAAAAGCTTTAGCATTGCAGGCTCAAGCTTTAAACAGATGATATCTGTTGTTCCCCCAGTTATGGTGCTTCTTGGGCTTATGGATATTTGGGTGCCGAGGGAGACGATGATGAAGTACATGGGAGAGGATTCCGGAATTTTAGGAATTGCCATTGCGATGTTAATAGGTTCCCTTGCCGCAGGGCCAATGTATGCTGCCTTTCCCTTTACAGAGGTGCTTTTAAGGAAGGGTGTTAAGTTCAGCAACATAATAATATTCATGGGCGCATGGTGCGTAACCAAGATACCCACCTTTATATTTGAGCTTACGGCACTTGGGTTTCAATTTACATTTACAAGGCTTCTTGTAGATTTGCCGGGGATAATAATAATGGGATATCTTGTTGAATGGGTGGTAGGTGAAAAAGAGCTGGAGGATATTTGTCTGAAGGCAGAAAAAAGGGCTAATGCATAGTGAATTAAAATAAATAATGAATCGCCCATGTAAATTCCTCTAAAAGCCTCCAATTTATATACTGAGGAGGTGAGGGATGTGGAGGAATTGTTGGGTCAGGTTTCAAATATCGGCTTTCCAATAGCCCTCTCAATCTATCTTCTAGTAAGACTTGAAGGTAAGCTTGAAAGGCTTTCGGAGAGCATAATTGAACTTTCAAAGACAATCAACTCCATGAACAACAGCCCCAAATAAAAGGATGCTTCAAAGCATCCTTTTTTATTGAATTAGATATTATACATATATTTATTTTTAATTATTCTTAAGAATTGACACGAACATATGTTCGGTTATATAATGTATTTAAATTATCCTGGCTTACAGAGCTTTTATAGGTGTGGTATTAGCGACTAAAAGTCCAGGATAAAATACAGGTTGGGGGTTGAAAAATGATTTACTGTTTAATTCCTGAATATATAGAAGGTACAGGAGACTGCTGCATCCTCTATGGTACAGAGGGGGAAGAAATACAAAGGAAGAAAATAAATTCATCATTAAAGGATTTATTTAATGATAAATGCCTCGATATGAGAACTGTAAAGCATAAATCTTCGAAACTTTTAGGCCAGAGGAATTTAATTCCCCTTTACCTTGGAAGGGATGAAATTCTCATACCCGTTAAGGTTAGAAAGCCAAGGGTTCACAGGGACACGGGCTATGGATACGTTAATTTTTATGCAATTAATAATATCAATGAAGAGACAATTCTTCTTAAAAACAATAAAGAAATATTTTTTTGCGAAGGTAAAAGAAGGATTATAAAAAGGATTAAAATGGCAAGAATTATAGAAGAAGCATTTAAAAGCTCATTATGCAGGGAGATGGCCCTGGATTATTTAAGTATCCCTGCCACAAAGGAGGATATATCTTTAATATTAAGGCAAATTGAAGAAATTAAAAGAACGATGGAGAGAATGATGTTGTTGTGATATAATTCTTCCTAGATGATAAAATGGGAGAGATTGTAATGGTTGAAATAGAGGGTACAGTTGAGCATATAGTCTTCAGAAACGAAGAAAATGGATATACAGTAGCTAAAATTAAATACAACAAGGATTTAATCTCAGTAGTTGGCTATATGCCATTTTTAAATGAGGGCCAGAGGGTTAAAATTCAGGGAGAATGGACGCTTCATCAGACCTTCGGGCAGCAGATAAAGGTTGAAAGCTGCGAGGAGATAATGCCTGCAACTGTTGAGGGAGTTGAAAAGTACCTTGCATCGGGGCTTATTCCCGGAATAGGACCCGTAACTGCCAGAAAGATAGTTGAAAAGTTCGGAGTAGATGCCCTTGATATTATGGAGATGAACCCCGAGAGGCTTACGGAGGTTGAGGGTATAGGTGAGAAGAAGGCGGCAAAAATTGCCGAGGCCTTTCAGGAGCAGAGGGAGCTCAGGCAAGTTATGGTTTTTCTCCAGAGCTATGGGATAACAGCAACCTATGCAATTAAGATATATAAAAAATATGGACAGAACACGATAAAGACCGTTAAGGAAAACCCATATAGGCTCTGCGACGACATATCTGGAATAGGTTTTAAGACGGCAGACAAGATAGCCCGAAACCTGGGAGTAGATCCATCCTCACTCTCAAGAGTCATGGCAGGTATAAAATATGTACTGAACCTGAGCACGTCTAACGGCCACGTTTACCTTCCAAGGCTTATGCTTCTTGATGAATGTGCAAGGCTTTTAAACGTCCCTCCGGACCTCGTGGAGGATGCCCTAATCAGCCTTTCTGCATCAAAGCAGGTTGTAATTGAACAGGTGGATGGTGAACAGGTGGTTTACCTTAATTCCTTTTATTATTCTGAACTCGGTGTTGCCAAACGGCTTATAGAGCTTTCGCTTCAAAAGGTGAGGGAAAATTTCGACACAATAGAGGAGGAAATAAAGGAATACGAGGATGAAAACGACATAACCTTTGCTGAGGAACAAAAATTGGCAATAATGGAAGGGGTTAAAAATGGCGTATGTGTCATAACCGGGGGTCCTGGAACGGGAAAGACGACAATAATTAAATGTATAATAAAGATATTTGAAAAGAGGGGAATGCACATAGTTCTTGCGGCTCCAACGGGAAGGGCTGCAAAGAGGATAACGGAGACAACCGGCTATGAAGCTAAAACCATTCACAGGCTCCTTGAAATGGAGTTTATGCCTGACGAACATGGAAATGTATTTGCAAAGGATGAAGGGGATCCAATTGAAACCGATGTAATCATAATAGATGAGGCATCGATGGTTGACATACTTCTCATGAACAGCCTCCTTAAGGCTGTGGCACCATCTACAAGGCTTATAATAGTAGGTGACGTTGATCAGCTTCCATCCGTGGGCCCCGGAAACGTATTAAGGGACATAATAGAGAGCCGTGCAATAAGCGTCGTAAGGCTCAACAGGATTTTCAGGCAGTCCGATGAGAGCCTTATAACTCTAAACGCACACAAAATAAACAACGGTGAAATGCCTATACTAAACGACAGAGAAAAGGACTTTTTCTTTATACAGAAGAACAATCCGCAGCTTATAGTTGAGGAGATACTGGAGCTTGTAAGCAGGCGACTTCCCGCCTTTAAAAACAGGTTTGATCCAATGAAGGATATTCAGGTGCTTTCCCCTATGAGAAAGGGAGAGACCGGGATATATAACCTCAATGTGAGGCTTCAAAACATTTTAAATCCTCCTTCTCAAGATAAAAAAGAAAAGAGCTTCAGGGATTATGTCTTTAGAGAAGGGGATAAGGTTATGCAGATAAAAAACAACTACAACATTGAGTGGACATCGGTGGATGGCTTAGAGGTTGTAAAGGGAACAGGAGTTTATAATGGAGATATAGGTTATATCGATGAGATAGATGAAGAGAATCAGACAGTGACAGTAATATTTGATGATAAAAAGGTTGTTTATGATTTTACAAGCCTTGATGAGCTTGAGCTTGCCTATGGAATTACAATTCATAAAAGCCAGGGAAGTGAGTTTCCCGTTGTTGTAATTCCTGTAACCTACGGTCCTCCAATGCTTATGGCAAGAAACCTTATATATACGGGGGTTACCAGGGCTAAAAAGCTTGTGATACTTGTTGGTATGCGACAGGCACTTCTAAACATGATAAATAATAATACAATAATACAGAGATATTCAGGCCTCAGGGAGAGAATTACAAGCTATGTCAATTTGATATCGGCTTCGCAAAGGGAAATGGGTGATTGAAAGTAAGCATATTTTATTGTGCCTTAAAGGGGAGTGTAAACATGGATGTTGTTATATATAGGGCAAAGGGAAGCGGTGGATACCTTTACGATATGTCATTAAATCCCCGGGTGGATTATGAGATATTGAAAAGAACAAGAAAAATAAACAGAATGGACATCATCTCCGATCCTATTCCCTTTGAAAAGGGCGAAGAGTTATTGAGAAGGATATATGGCAAGTCATCAATTTTAGGAAGGATAGTATCATCCGAAAGCCTTTTTATAAACAACATATTTAAAAAACATAACATAAAGAGGGTTGAAATAAGGGTATCCGATGGATTTACCCTTCCACCTCTTGAGGATATTTCAAGGGTTGAGGAGTTTATCGTTGGGAAAATCATAACCCTCGACAGGCTTTTGGATTTTCATGATAAAATGAATATAAGCTATCATGAAATCACGGATATAATACAGGCACTTTATTGTGAAAGGCGTATAAAGATGGTGCCTGCCGTTAAAAGGATTAGAAACAAAAGGGTATGTTTTCTGTGCAGCAGGGAAAGCTGTGGAGGCTGCTGCTATGGATTTAAGGATGACGATATACTTCTTTATGCAGCTGATAACTATAACCTTGATACACCCAGGAGGATAGAAATAAAAAAAAGGAAGCTTTCTGATGTTGTTAAAAATGCCGGGGAAAGGTTTAAGGCCTTTGTAAACTCCAGAAAGGATCTAGCATTTATATGGACTGCCCCAAACTCCTTCGAATATGATGTGCTTTTGGAGGGCATTGGAGACGTAATTAGAAAGGGCAGAAAGGTACTTTATATCACATCAAATTCACTAATATTTGAAGTTAAAGAAGGTTTGAGAAGTATGCTTAAGGGGGCAAGAATTGACAGCACCGATGGCTTTTTCCAAAACTTCAGGGAGCTTGACGTGGCAATATGCTCATACAATGATTACCCATGCTTTTACAAGGCCTTTGACCTTGTTATCCTGGATGAGAGATATTCCTTTATCGAGAAGCCCTTGGCCAATATTTATTTTTTAGGCGAAAGGGCTGCAAAGGAAAGGGGGAAATTTGTAAACATAACCTGCTGTCCCACTAGAAGCAACAGGAAGATATTTAAAGGCTCACCCGAGATGATTGAAATACCTGTATCACCAGTTAGAAATCCCATACCAGAACCAAGAATGATAACGTCGAGGTTTTTGGAGGGAAATGACCCGTTCATCCCTCCCATGGTAATGGATGTTATTAAATGGGCAATGAATCAGAACTCCCGCATAATAATATTCGTACCAGATGAGGAAGGGATCCATAGGATTTATTACTATCTAACTGCAATGGAGGGTATTGAAAGGGATATCGTTGATATATCAACCGACAGGAAAAAGACTCCCTTTATGGCCTTTAAGAAGGGGGAATGTAAGATATTGATCTCTACGGACTTCAAGGATACCCTTCATATTATGGAGGATGTTAACGTTATTGTAATGTACAGCAATCACCCTGCATACAGGGTTGATACACTGGTAAACATGGCGGCAATGGCTGTGATGCACGATAAGAGGAATATCGGGGAGGTTGTTTTTGTCTCATCGGATGAAAGTGAGGCAATGTCCCTGGCAAAATCAACCATAAGAGGTTTAAACAAGTTAGCATGGGAGAAGGGTTATATAAAAAGATAGAATATTTATTTTCATGCCTTTTGGAGGTTTTCTATCCGGAGATTTCAAGCTGCAGCATATGCAGAAGGGTTTTAAAGGAGGATAACAGTCTTTACCTTTGCAGCAGCTGCCTGTCCCAACTAAAGTTTATAGGGGATATGGATAGGGATGATGTTTTTAATGGTGCAGCCTCAAACCCCTTAGGAATAGATCCTGCTTTTGACGGGTGGATGTCCATATGTTTTTATGAGGGTATCGCAAGGGAAATGGTTCACAGGTTAAAATATAATGGCTATAGGGAAATTGCCCTTTCTATGGCGGCGATGATGGAGAGAGTTTTAAGTGAGAGTGTATCGGCATATGATATAATTGTGCCGGTACCTGCATCAGATGCAAGGATGAAAAAAAGAGGGTATAACCAGGCAGAGCTTATAGCAAATGAACTTTCAAATCTTGTAAATATTCCTGTGAAAAAACTTCTTTCAAAAACCCGGGATACACCCTCTCAAGTATTGTATGATGCAGGAGCAAGATGGTATAATGTTAAGGGTAGTTTTTCATGTAACTCAGACCTTCATGGGAAGTCAGTGCTTCTCGTTGATGATGTGATTACAACTGGAGCTACAATGCATTATTGCGCAGAGGAGATTAAGCTTAGGGGAGCAAAATATGTTTTAGCCCTATCCTTTGCAAAATCCATATAAAGTTTATAAAGATATATGCTAATTAGGTCTGTGGTTGAAAATCGATGCCAGCCGCAGGCGAAACGATCCACGTAAGCCAAACAAAGTTTGGTGAGCATGGTGCGGTTTAGAAGTAAGTCCTGCCGGGGCATTAGGCCTCGAGAGGGGGATTAGTGAGAGGAATAAACCTTAAGCAAAACCTCCAGCAGGCGGGTGTGGGGGCAAAGACCAGGTCAGCTAATTAGCGTTATCTTTATTATATCTGCAAAAAACCTGGCTGAATGGCCAGGTTTTTTCTGCATTCTCTCACCTGAAACTTCTTTGTAAGGCGTAGTCGTGAGAGCAATATATTTTTTATCACAGCGTTTTTTAAAATAAAACTAGCTATACATGAAATAAAACTCACCACAAGATTATGAAAACAGTTTCATTAGTAATAATCTAAACTTGAGCTAAGAAAGCTTTTATATTTACCTTAACGTTTTGCAGTACCTAGCGGAGATAAAAAATATATGAAATTCACATAAAGCGGGCAACTAGAAGTTCTTGGCGAAGGGATGCAGAAAAATCCTAGAACTTTCGTGACTTAAGAGAAGCGAGTTTAACGAAAGTTCTTGATTTTTCAAATCCCGAGCCTTAGAACTTCTTTGCTAAGCGTACTGGTGAATGAAATATATTTTTTATTGCAGCATCGATCTATAAATTTATCTAACACAACGCGTTAAATTGTTATTTTCATAAAAAACATTCAACTGGATAAAATATTTATGTGGTAATATAATTTTGCATATGCGATGTGTTCGGTATGGTCAAAATATCTACAATTAATCCACAAAGATATGGATGCAGAAATATAGGTAGACAAGGTTATTCACATTGTTATTAACATTATCCACAGGGACTTTTAACATTATCCACATGGGAACATAAGGGTTATCAACAGCGTTAAACAAATTATTTTATACATTGAATATTCGATTTGTAAAATAAATATACATTTTAGGACAATATGTAATTATTTAAAATATTTTGACATATATATTGAACTTCTTGGAAAAAAATATTAGAATATATATAAATAAAAGGAGTCCCTTAACATCATAATGAAAGGGGTAGATTTTATGAAGTTTATGATTACAGGGAAGAACATAGCCTTAACTGATGCTTTAAGAGACACAGTTGAAAGGAAGCTTGGAAAGCTTGACAAGTACTTCGGCCCCGAGGTTGAGGTCCATGTAACTTTGGGAGTTCAAAAAACTAACCAGACAATAGAAGTTACGATTCCTTTCAATGGAGTAATTTTAAGGGGAGAAGAAACAACTGGAGATATGTATTCATCCATAGATAACGTAGTTGAAAAGCTGGAAAGGCAGATTATAAAACATAAAACAAAGCTGGAAAAAAGAATTCATGAGGGCACCCTAAGGTTTACAGATGTGCCGAGATATAATGAGGAGGATAAGGAACCTCAGGTAGTTAGAACCAAAAGGTTTGCAATAAAGCCTATGGATGTTGAAGAGGCAATACTTCAAATGGACCTTTTAGGACACAACTTCTTCGTTTTCCAGAACTCGGATTCAGAGGAAGTAAACGTAGTATATAAGAGAAAAGACGGAAACTACGGCTTAATAGAACCGGAATTTTAACAGGTGTGTACAAGGATGGCTTTGCCATCCTTTTTTAATTTAAAGGACGCGTTTTCAAAGTCAAAACCGGCACAACATGTTACTTTATTGCTAATACATCTTCAAAATGCTATAATCATTTTATACTATAAAAGAGGGTGAAAAGATGGGTTTATTGGAAAAAATATTTGGAACCTACAGTGATAGAGAGATTAAAAGAATAGTTCCTATTGTTGATAAAATAGAGGCTCTGGATGAGAAGATGCAAAGGCTTACCGACGCTGAGCTCAGGGCTAAAACCGATGAATTTAAGGAAAGGCTTAAAAATGGGGAAACCCTTGATGACATCCTTCCTGAAGCCTTTGCGGTAGTGCGTGAAGCATCATGGAGAACCCTTGGAATGAAGCACTTTAGGGTTCAGCTCATAGGTGGAGTTGTCCTCCATCAGGGAAGAATTGCTGAAATGAAAACAGGTGAAGGCAAAACCCTTGTGGCCACCTTACCTGCATATCTTAACGCTCTAACGGGAAAGGGAGTTCACATAGTTACCGTAAACGACTACCTTGCAAAGCGTGACAGGGAGTGGATGGGAAAGATATACGAATTCCTTGGCCTTACTGTAGGGGTTATAGTGCATGACCTTGACGCAGAAGAAAGAAGGGCAGCGTACAACGCAGACATTACCTATGGTACAAACAACGAGTTCGGATTTGATTATCTAAGGGACAACATGGTTATTTATAAGGAAGAAATGGTTCAGAGGGAGCTTAACTTTGCCATTATAGACGAAGTTGACTCCATATTAATTGACGAAGCCAGAACGCCACTTATAATATCCGGTGCAGGAGATAAATCCACCTATTTATATAAATATGCAGATTCTTTTGTAAAGATATTAAAGAAGGATGAGGACTTTAAGGTTGATGAGAAGCAGCACGCCGTAACCCTTACAGAAAGCGGAGTTGAAAAGGCGGAAAAATACTTCAACCTTGAAAACTACGCAGACCCAGAAAATATAGAAATACAGCACCATGTAATACAGGCCCTTAAGGCGCATAACCTCATGAAGAGGGATATAGACTACGTAGTTAAGGACGGAGAAGTAATAATAGTTGACGAATTCACAGGAAGGCTTATGTACGGAAGAAGGTACAGCGACGGCCTTCATCAGGCAATTGAGGCAAAGGAAGGGGTTAAGGTTGAAAGAGAATCAAAAACCCTTGCTACAATAACCTTCCAGAATTACTTCAAGCTCTACAGAAAGATTTCAGGTATGACTGGTACCGCCCAGACAGAGGAGAACGAGTTCAGGGAAATATACGGCCTTGACGTTGTAGTAATACCTACAAACAAGCCCATGATAAGGGTAGACCATCCTGATGTAGTATACAAAACCGAAAAGGCCAAGTTTAACGCAATTGTTGAGGAGATAGTAGAAACCCACAGGAAAGGGCAGCCGGTGCTTGTCGGTACGATAAGCATTGAGAAGTCAGAAATGCTCTCAGACATGCTTAAAAAGAGGGGAATACCGCACCAGGTTCTTAATGCAAAGTACCATGAAAAGGAAGCAGAAATCATATCCCATGCCGGGGAAAAGGGAATGGTTACAATTGCAACCAACATGGCAGGACGTGGTACCGACATTAAGCTGCAAGATGGTGTTCAGGAGCTTGGAGGGCTTAAAATAATAGGTACTGAAAGACACGAATCAAGGCGTATAGATAATCAGCTGAGAGGACGTGCAGGCCGTCAGGGTGACCCTGGTTCCTCAAGATTTTATATATCCCTTGAAGACGATCTCATGAGGCTCTTTGGCTCAGATAGAATAAAGGGAGTTGTTGAAAGGCTTGGTCTTCCAGATGACGAGCCGATTGAAAGCAAGATGGTTTCAAATGCCATAGAACAGGCCCAGAAGAAGGTTGAAGGCAACAACTTTGAAATAAGAAAGTCCCTTCTCCAGTTCGATAATGTAATGAACAAGCAAAGGGAAATCATATACGAGCAGAGAAGAAAGGTCCTTGAGGGAGAAAACCTGAGGGGAAACATTCTTGAAATGGTAAAGGATGTCGTTGAAGCTGCAGTGGATGCCCATACTTCAGATGAAAGGCACAGGGAAGATTGGGATATAAAGGGTATTGTAACATACCTTGAGGACGTGTTTATACCTAGGGGACTGCTAAAGGTTGAAGAGCTTCAGGAAATGTCAAAGGATGAGATGAAGAAAAATATACTGGACATTGCCTACAGGCTCTACGAGGAGAAGGAAAAGGAATTTGAAGAAGATCAGATGAGAGAAATAGAGAGGGTTATCCTTCTCCGTGCCGTTGACCTCAAATGGATGGATCATATTGATGCAATGGATCATCTTAAGCAGGGCATAGGGCTTCGTGCCTACAGGCAGAGGGATCCGGTTCAGGAATACCAGATCGAAGGTATGAACATGTTTGAAGAGATGATATATAATATCAAGGAGGAGACGGTAAGGTTCATATACAGGGTTCAGCCCGAAAGAAAGGTTGAAAGGGAAAGGGTTGCAGAACCTACTTCAACCAACATGGACGAATCAGTAAAAAAGGAGCCCATTAGAAAGGAAAAGAAGATAGGAAGAAATGATCCGTGTCCATGTGGAAGCGGAAAGAAGTATAAAAACTGCTGCGGAAGGAATGTATAACAAGGCACAACATACGTTGTGCCTTTATCCTTGTTAATAATATCATATTAGGATATAATAGATTAGTGAATTTGAAAGGATGGTGGTAGTAGTGCATATAGCATTCGAGGAACATTATGCAGCTATAGGACCCATGAGGGAGACTTTAAAGGAAATGGGGGCTTCTCTTTGACATAGAGGGGCTTAAGGTTGAAATACAAAAACTTGAAAATCAGATGCATGAGCAGGATTTCTGGAACGATATCGAAAATGCCCAGAAGGTTATGCAAAAATCAAAGGCTTTAAAGGATAAGGTGGAAAGGTTTGAAAGCCTTTTAAGCAGGGTTGATGACCTTGAAGTTTTAATCGAGCTTTCTGATGATGAGGAGGATTTATCTTCCCTGAGTGAAATTGCATCTGAAAGAAAGGCCATTGAAAAGGAAATAGACGAGTTTAGAATTCAAATCCTTTTATCAGGTGAATACGATAAAAACGATGCAATACTGACAATACATGCAGGTGCAGGTGGGACAGAGGCCTGCGACTGGGCGTCAATGCTTCTTAGGATGTATACAAGATGGGCTGAGGAAAAGGGTTACAGGGTTGAAATCACCGACTTTCTCCCAGGGGATGAAGCCGGAGTTAAAAGCGTAACCCTTGAAATTAAGGGAGAATATGCCTATGGATATTTAAAGGCCGAAAAGGGTGTCCACAGGCTAGTTAGAATATCCCCCTTCGACGCGGCAGGAAAGAGGCATACATCCTTTGCATCCGTTGAAGTTCTGCCTGAGATTACGGATGATCAGGACATAGAGATAAGGCCCGAGGATCTTAAAATTGATACCTATCGTTCGGGTGGTGCAGGAGGCCAGTACGTAAACAAAACCGAATCTGCGATTAGAATTACTCACCTGCCAACGGGTATAATAGTTCAGTGCCAGAACGAGCGATCCCAGCATGCAAACAGGGATAAGGCTATGAAAATGCTAAAGTCTAAACTCATAGAGCTTAAGGAGCGTGCCCACAAGGAAAAGATAGAGGACCTTACGGGGGACCTTAAGGAAATAGGCTGGGGAAGTCAGATAAGGTCATACGTATTCCAGCCCTATACAATGGTAAAGGACCACAGAACGGGCGTTGAAATAGGAAACATCCAGGCTGTAATGGATGGGGAAATAGATGAGTTTATAAATGCATATTTAAAGGGACAGGCCAAATAGTGTCTGTCCCTTTTCTACTCCTTCACGAGTAAACAGGACTTTGAGTACTCCCTGAACCCGTTGGATTTAAAAAACTCAGCCGACCCTTCCGATATGGTGTCAGTAAAAATAGGAAGTATGCTGCTGCTTTTAAATATCTGTATGGCGTCGTTTAAAATAACGGTTCCTATTCCCCTGCGGTGGAGAGCTCCATCAACTGCAATTTTTATGATATATCCATAGCCAAAGCCCCTGTTAAGCCTTAAAATGCTAAAGCCAATTAGGCTTTCCTTGCTCAGGCACAACCTGATTTTTATGTTTCTGTCCCTTGAAAGGGTTGAAATATCGTCAAATGAAAGCCTCCAGGTGTTTGAAAAGAGGCTTCTGTCCATATATTCAAGCTGCATAAGGTACTCCATGCTGAAGTCTATTATTTCACATGGATAGCTTTTAAGTGAAAGGTTATAGTCCATTTTATAAAACCCCGATACTTTGTAGTGATTTTTAAATCCAATATGTCTGAAGGGCTCTATGAAGTCATCGGTAATATGGGATAAAAATATACGCCCTTTAAGCATAGGTGTTATAAAGCTCACCATATCGATGGTTTCTTCTATGGTTGATGAAAAGCATCTTATAAGTATGCCGTCAAAATATTCCACAGGATAGCAGAAGGAAAGGAGGTTTATGTCGCTTACTATCATATAACCTGACTTATACACCCTATGAATGTAATTTCTATCTAAAACATTGCCTGGATTATGCTTAATTATTCTTCTAAAATCAAGTTCAGTCGCTATATGAGCCATGATATCACCGTTTCTCAATGCTTTCCCGCTTTGAATAATAAATCAAAACAAAGAGGAGTAAAAAACACATTGACAGGATAATAAAATTTCTCATATTACTGCTGTTTTGAACTTTATATGAGAAGGCAACCTTAACATCCTTAGTTTTAAGGTATGAGGAAACAACTGCAAATACCTCCTCAGTTTTTTCCATGTTGAAGTTTTTTATAGTGTCCTCTGGAGTATGTATTTTAGTTGTGTCATCATGTATGAGGGTTACAGCATTTATTCCCTTAATGCAGAAGGGTCCGTGGTCGCTGTTGTTTTCATTAAGCAAATTGGTGTTTATCTGAAGCTTCCTTGCAATATCTTCGATCTCCCTAGAAAAGCTTTCGTCGGCCCCATAGGTAAGTATTGAAAGGGGTATATTCTTTACAGCTCCCACCATATCGAAATTTATGCATTCTCCATTATTAATATCAACGGGAGGATGGTTTACAAAATATTCAGAGCCTACAAGCCCAACCTCTTCACCGTTGAAGGCAGCAAATATTATGGTTCTGTCGTTTTTGCCGGAGCTTTTTAAAACCCTTGCAAGTTCCAAGAGAAAGGCAGTACCCGATGCGTTGTCAAAGGCACCAGGATATATAACCCCATCTGCGTCAAAGCCCACGTGATCAAAGTGTGCGGAGAGGATTATGGGAGGTAAATTAGGTTTTTTGCCTTTAATCATTCCAATTACATTGCTTGCAGTTACCTTTTTAATATCGAGGGAGCTTTTTATTTCAAAGGTATATCCCTTGTTAGAAAAATCTAAAAGCTCCTTAAACACCTTATCCGTTACCATAACCTTGACTATTCCCCGGGCATAGTCTGACTGAAGCTTATATGGGCTTCTAAACCTGTAGTTCATATTCGAGGAATATACCACAGCTGAAATGCCTTTAGTTTTAAGCGCAAGGTCATTTTCATAATCTGAGGCCATTTCACTTATTTTGCCGCCTGATGAAAGAAGGATGTTTCCTTTAGAAGAAAGCTCTGTCTTTGCTCTGCCGAGAACCGTTCCAGGTGCGGAGGCCCCATAGGGCATTTCTTTAAATTCAGTTCCGTAGGCGTATTCTTTAACTTTCTTTCCTTTAAGGTCGTATATTTTAAAATAGCAGCTTCCATCAAGCAGAGGCGTTATTATTTCAAAGCTTTGAAGGTATGTTCCATTATCTCCTCCAGGATCAAGGCCTATGCTTTTAAAATATTCTTCGATGTATTTTTGTGCCTTTAAATTTCCATCCTCCCCAACAAGCCTTCCTTTATACTCCTTTGAAGACAGTTCATTTACTATGTTATAAACATTAATTGGCTCAAAGGAGGTACCAGCATAGGTATGTAAATTGAAGAAGGAAAAAATAAACATCAATGTGAAAATTATAATAAATTTTCTTCGCCTCATAAAATCACCTCGTTAATTTATATGCCGTACAGCTTTAATATTTCACAACAATATATACGAGTTATCCATAAAATTGGTGGATAACTTTGTTGATAATGCTGTGGGTTGAGGCTGGATAACTTTTCTTTGTTGATAAAATGTGGATAAATTTGTGGAAAAGTGGATAAGCTCCCTGGAAAACTAAAATATCATTAAAGTATGAGGAAGGGAATATAATAAAATGAAACGCTTTTAGGCAGGTGATTCAATGGCGGATGAAGCAAACAGGGAACTTGATAATGAGATAGATGATTTTTTAAGAAAGGTAATAGATAAAGTAAAAGAAAACCAATCAAAAAACGATTTTGATGATATAGAGGATTTCTTTGATGAGTTTATAACAAGTTCACTTTCCTACGGCCTAAAGGACGGTAAGAAGGCTCCCTATTTTCCATGTGATACCTGTAAAAGAAAGCAGATAATAACGGAACAGTACAACAGGGAATGCAGAAGGGAATACATACCTCCATATGTGGATAAGGATGCAAGGGATTACAAGCTTGCACTTGTAATAGACAGGATAGATGATAAAATAGTTGAGAAGGTATTCAGGTATCTTCTGCTTAGAATAAGCATCAAGGAAATAACAGACGTTATAGACGACCCGGAGTGGAGAAAGCAGGCTGAGTCATTACTCCTTGCAAGGGGATATATGTCCTTCATAGAGCAGGAGTTTGGAAGAATAAACAAAAAACTTATTATACAGATACTTTTTGATATAAACTACTGCTATTTTAACTACTACTATAAAAGAAACCTCACTGAGCATGAAATTGTGAATATGCTTAAATATTATATAATAATTGTACTTAGGGACAGGATAAAGGAGAGCCTCTTTAGGATTGTAAAGATTATAGAGCTTGAGCTTGAGTATAAAATTGCAGTTATTGAAAGCGAGATAAGGTACCTTATAAAGTGCATACTCCAGGAGATTTTAATAACTCCAATTCCTGCCGCAAACTATAATATAACCTCCTTCAACAAAATAGGAAGCTTAACGGATCTTTTAAAGATTTTAAATGGACTCGATGGTGGAAAACATGATGAAAGGGGAGATTTCAGACATATAAGGGATACAATAAGAAAGTATGAGAAGGTTATAAGAACAACCCTTGAACTTTTAAACAGGAAGATAAAGGAATATGAGGATCTCATAAGCCAGAGGACCTTCATCGTTGGAGTCACAGGAATATGCGAGAGGCCAACCGTTACTCCTATAGAAATAAATGGAAGGGAACCAATAGTTGTTCCACCCCAACCTGTTATAGTATTAAACCCACCAAAAAAATAGGCAGTTTACATTTTAAAATATATACTCTGTAGGCTGCCTTTCTTGTTGTAATTTGTTCATTTTTGAGTTAAATTTATATTATGAGAATTATCTTTTATGAGGTGTTATGTTATGGAAGATGGACCTGGTGAGACAAATAAATAGATCCTGTTTCAGGGGCGTTTCTGTATCCTGAAACGGGATACGGAAAGGAGATGCAGCATGATACAGATATTTAAGACAAGCCCCGAGGGGAAAACATCTGAAATCGACAGCATTGAACACGGCTGCTGGATTAACCTTAAAAATCCAACAGAGACAGAGCTTGAATACGTTTCCCAAAGGACAGGACTATTTCTTGAGTTTTTAAGGGCCCCCCTTGATGAAGAGGAGAGCTCAAGAATTGAAGTGGATGAGGACCAGATTTCCGTTATTGTGGACATTCCCGTAATGGATGTTCAAAATAAATCCGTTGAGTACTATACAATACCGCTTGGTATAGTGCTTAATGACAGCGTAATCGTAACCGTATGCCTTCAGGATAATAGGGTGATAGATGATTTTGCTGCTCAGAAGGTTAAAGGCTTCTATACCTTTAAAAAGTCAAGGTTTATACTTCAAATACTTTACAAGATTGCTTCATATTATCTTTGCTACCTTAAGCAGATAGACAAAACAAGCCATGTTATAGAGGCAAGGCTTCACAGATCTATGAAAAACAAGGAGCTTATACAGCTTCTATCCCTTGAGAAGAGCCTTGTATATTTCTCAACATCCCTTAAGGCAAACGAGATAACCCTTGAGAAGATGCTTAAGCTTGAACTTATGCAGAAGTATGAAGAGGACAGGGATGTCCTGGAGGACGTTATAATAGAGAACAAGCAGGCAATTGAGATGGCTAATATATACAGCAATATATTGAGCGGCACAATGGATGCCTTTGCATCCATTATATCGAACAACTTAAACATAGTAATGAAGTTTCTTGCATCAATAACGATAGTTATGTCCATTCCAACCATGATTGCAAGCTTTTTTGGAATGAACATAGATGCTATGCCCCTTAGCAAAAACCCCTATGGATTTCCCATTATTATTGGAATTACTGGTATAATATCCGCAGTTGTTGCTTATATACTGGCCAAAAAGAATATGTTTTGATGAAGGTGGCTGTCTTTTTTAGGCAGCCTCCTAAATCATACAGCTATTTATTCACCATAGGAGCTCAACAATTATCAATGGAATAAATTATTTGGTTTAACTAAAATTTGAATAGTGATATAATTATATTGGAACCCTATTAAATTTGAAGGAGATGCTAGCTTGGCATTATTTTATATAGTTCTTATAATAGTTTTAGCTGTGTTTCATTTTTATAAAATTAGGGAGTATTCCCATTATAAGTTTTTATACGAAAGGGTAAAGGACGTCAACAACATACTCATAAAGGTGTCTGAAGATTTAAACGATTTCCGTGATATAGATGCCCTCTACAAGGAACTTCTCAGGGATACAATAAGCCTTATAGAAGGTGCCCAGACAGGAAGCATACTAATATATAACCCTGCTAAGGATATAATGGAGTATAAGGCATCCGAAGGGTTTGACTTTAATGAGCTTAAAAAGGTGCGTCTTAAAAAAGAGGAGCTGTTCCTGTATAAAACAACAAAGCTCAAATCACCTGATATAATTAAAAACCCAATCATATTCGACAGTGAAAATCTCACAGAGGAGAATTTCGATATGCTAATCTCAACAAAGGCCCTTGATATTAAATCTACCATGAGTGCCCCGCTTTATGTAAATGGTGAATTCTATGGAATTATAAACGTTGATAATAAAGAAAATGAAAATGCCTTCAGCAAAAATGACATAAGACTCATTCAATATATTTCAAGGCATCTTGAAATAGCAATTAAGAACGTTCTTCTCATGAATGAACTGTGGATTGCACTTAGAATAGACAAGCTTACGGGCATATATAACAGGAGATATTTTGAGGAGATAATGGAAGAAGTAATAAAGACAGCTGAAACGACTGGCAGAAAGTTCTCTCTGGTTATGATAGATATGGATGACTTTAAACTCATAAACGACACCTATGGGCATAAGGCAGGGGATGAGGTTCTAAAGTTCTTTGCAAAGGTTCTTGATGAGAGTAAAGGAGAAAACGATATCGTTGCAAGGTATGCGGGTGACGAGTTTATAATGGTCGTTTATGAAGATGATATAGATAGGATTAAGGAAAGGATAGAATGTATGAGGGAGCGGTTGAAGGACTGCCCCGTTAAAGGAGCCGATGCATCCTTCAGCGCAGGAATTTATACCTATGAGAAGGGCTTTAGTCTTGACCGGCTGGTAAGCCGTGCAGATGCCAACATGTACAGTGAAAAGAAAGCGAGAAAAGCAGAAAGAGCAGCTGCCTCTGATTAGGGAAGCCTGTTGCATTGTAAAATTCATTTTAACAAAATAACTTGCATGAAAAAACATAAATGTTAAAATATTAAAAGTAACATACAAAATAATTAATGGTGGAGGTAGTCATATGTCTTTAAAGGGCAACATGGAGATGATCCTAAGCAACGCAATGATTAAATTTGAAAAGGAAGAGGTAGGACGTGGAGCAGAGGAAGCGATGGCCCACATTTTTAAAGACATGATCATTATAAGGCTTAAAAAGGTCCTGACCCCTGCTGAAAAAACCCTTGCCCTTACACAGGAGGGGAGAAGAACCATAAAGGAATTTAGATATATGCTTGAAGATGTGCTCAGAACCAAAATGGAGAAGCTGGTTGAGGATATTGTAGGGGTTAAGGTTGTAAGCCTTCACTGCGATATAAGCACCAAAACCGGCGAGTACATCATGGTTTTTGTTATGGAGAAAAATATTGAAGAAATGCTCGATGCATAGCCACGGGCAATTTTTTTGCATATTTTTTTAAGTCATTGGCAGTTATTTTACAATAGATATTATATTTAAGAGGAGGTATTAAACTTGGCAGATATAATTAAGATGCTCTCCTGCGAATTTAACGTGAAGGAATGGCAGATAAAAAACACTGTGGATTTAATAGATGCTGGAAATACAATACCCTTTATTGCAAGGTATAGAAAAGAGGCTACAGGAGAGCTTGATGATACAACCCTGAGAAACCTGTTTGAAAGGCTTACATATCTTAGAAATTTAGAGAGCAGAAAAGAAGAGGTTAAAAGGCTGATTGGTGAGCAGGGAAAGTTGACCGAGGAGCTTGCGGCTAAAATAGACAGCGCAATCACTGTAACGGAAGTTGACGACATATACAGGCCCTTCAGACCGAAGAAAAGGACGAGGGCTACAATTGCAAAAGAAAAGGGACTTGAGCCCCTGGCTTTATTTATTCTTGGACAGGATTTTACCACATCCCTTAGGGATGAGGCATCCAGGTACATAAACGAGGAGCTTGGAGTTAAAACGGAGGAAGATGCAATATCAGGTGCAATTGATATAATCGCAGAGGACATATCGGATAACGCAGAATTTAGAAAGAGAATAAGGGAGATGACCTTTAGAGAAGGTTTAATAGTATCTAAGGGAACTAAAGATGAAACATCACCCTATGAAATGTATTATGACTATAGCGAGGCTGTCAAAAGGATCGTTCCCCATAGAATACTTGCAATAAACAGGGGTGAGAGGGAAGAGTTCCTGTCGGTTAAGATTGAAGCCCCTGTTGACATGATAATCTCCTATCTTGAAGAGAAAATCATAAAAAGGCAGGGAGAGGAAACGGAGTACATAAAAGCTGCCGTTAAGGACAGCTACACAAGGCTTATCGCTCCATCCATTGAAAGGGAAATTAGAAATGAGCTTACGGAAAAGGCTGAGGAGCAGGCTATTAAGGTGTTTGCAGCAAACCTTAAGAGTCTCCTTATGACTTCACCTGTAAAGGGAAAGGTTGTCCTTGGATTTGACCCTGGTTTTAGAACGGGCTGCAAGGTTGCAGTAGTTGACGAGACCGGAAAGCTCCTGGACACAGCAACAGTATATTCGACGGCCCCCCAAAACGATATTGAGGGAAGCAAGAAGAAGCTTAAGGAACTTATAAAAAAACACGATGTAGATATCATATCCCTGGGAAATGGTACGGCCTCAAGGGAATCCGAAATATTCCTTTCAGAGCTTATAGCAGAAGTTGAGAAGGAGATGGGAAAGAAGCTCTACTATGTTGTGGTATCCGAAGCAGGTGCGTCGGTTTACTCAGCATCGGAGCTTGCTGCAAAGGAGTTTCCGGATATAAATGTATCCCTGAGGGGTGCTGTGTCGATAGCAAGGAGGCTGCAGGATCCCCTTGCAGAGCTTGTTAAGATAGATCCCAAATCCATAGGAGTTGGCCAGTATCAGCACGATGTATCCCAGAAAAGGCTTGATGAAACCTTAAAGGGAGTTGTTGAGGACTGCGTAAACTCAGTTGGAGTTGATTTAAATACCGCATCGCCATCCCTTCTTTCATATATATCGGGAATAAACGCTGCAATTGCCAAAAATATAGTAGAGTACAGGGAAAGCAACGGCAAGTTTAAGAGCAGAAAGGAGCTTTTAAAGGTTAAAAGGCTTGGTGAAAGGGCCTTTGAACAGTGTGCAGGCTTCCTTAGAATACCTGAAAGCGAAAATGTACTTGATAATACAGCAGTTCACCCCGAGTCCTATGATGCTGCCGTAGCGGTTTTAGGAAAGCTTGGCTACAGCCTCGAGGACGTCAAAAATAGAAAAATAGGCGATATAGATGGAAGGGTTCAGGAATATGGAATAGAAAAGCTCTCCGAGGAAGCAAATATAGGGATTCCAACCTTAAGGGATATAATATCAGAGCTTAAAAAGCCAGGAAGGGATCCAAGGGAGGAACTTCCAAAGCCAATATTCATGTCGGGAGTTATGGAACTTGAGCATTTAAAACCCGGAATGGTGCTCCAGGGAACCGTAAGGAATGTTGCAGACTTTGGAGCCTTTGTAGACATCGGGGTTCATCAGGATGGGCTTGTGCACATATCCGAGCTTTCAGACAGATACATAAAGCATCCCCTTGAGGTTGTAAAGGTAGGGGATATAGTAACCGTTAAGGTTTTGGATGTGGATGTGAACAGAAAAAGGATTTCGTTAACTATAAAGGGGGTTTAACGCCCCTTTTGCTAAGCGTACTGGTGAATGAAATATATTTTTTATCGCAGCGTCTACCTGTAAATATTATCCACCTTTATTCCAATGGACTTTTCAAAGGAGCACTTATGGGAATGGGGGGATTAAAATGCTTTAAATTAAAAGTGGCAAAGTTATAACTATGGCCGGGAAGAACTTCGAACCGAAGTGGTCATTGTAAATGGAGAAATGTATATAGGAGGGATAAAAGTGATACTAATTAAAAACGGAAAAATCCTGACTATGGCAGGGAAAACCATAGAAAATGGGGAAGTTCTAATCGACAATGGCAAAATAGTTGATGTTGGGGAGGAAATAGTTGCACCCCTTGACTGCCAGGTAATCGATGCCGAAGGCGGGTACGTTATGCCAGGAATAATAGATGCCCACTGCCATATAGGAATGTGGGAAGATGGAATGGGTTTTGAGGGGGCAGACGGAAACGAGGCAACTGACCCTGTAACCCCGCAGCTAAGGGCAATAGATGCCATAAACCCTGCAGACTTTTCCTTTAAGGAAGCATATGAAAACGGGGTAACCTGTGTATGTACAGGCCCCGGAAGCGCAAACGTAATTGGAGGGACCTTTACAATAATTAAAACCAGAGGGAAAAGAATAGACGACATGGTGGTAAAGGAGCCTGCCGCCATGAAGATAGCCTTTGGGGAAAATCCAAAGAGGGTATACAATTCAAAGAACAGAATGCCCTCAACAAGAATGGGAACTGCAGCACTTCTCAGGGAAACCCTTTATAAGGCAAAGAGCTACCTTGCAAAGAAGGAAAAGGCAGAAAAGGATCCGGACAAGATGCCGGACTTTGATCTTAAGCTTGAGAGCCTTTTTCCAGTTTTAAAGGGAGAAATGCCCCTTAAGGCCCATGCCCACAGGGCAGACGATATATTTACTGCCATAAGGATTGCAAAGGAGTTTGGAGTAAAGCTAACCCTTGAGCACTGTACAGAAGGACACCTTATAGCAGAGGAACTAGCCAGGGAGGGATATCCTGCAGTGGTTGGTCCAACCCTTACAACAAGGTCAAAGATTGAACTTAAGGAACTTACCTTTGAAGCTCCCAAAAAGCTTGCCGAGGCAGGGGTTAAGATAGCCCTTATGACTGACCATCCTGTAATTCCTGTTCACTACCTTCCTCTTTGTGCGGCCCTTGCCGTTAAGGCAGGCCTTGATGAGGAAACAGCCCTTAAGGCAATAACCATAAACCCTGCTGAAATACTTGGAATTGCGGACAGGGTAGGCTCCATTGAGAAGGGCAAGGATGCAGACATAGTAATATTTGATAAGCATCCACTTGACGTTCAGGCCAATGCAAGGTATGTTTTAATTGATGGAGAGATAGTTTCAAGAAAATAATAAGAGGGCGGAATGGAATCCGCCCTTTTATTGAAATGGGCTTTTCTAAGAAGCACAACAAGCTATATTGTAAATCCCTGACCCTAAAAGTATAAAATATTTGAAATTTAGTACGATAATTAATGTGAGTATATAATTTATTAAAAGGCAGGGATTCAGGTGTATAACAGTAATTTGTATGACGATATAGTTGCGACTTTAAAGAATAAACCAAAAAAAACAGAAATTGATTTTTACAGGAAAAAAGTTGAAACCCTATTTTCTGGAGAGTGCAAAAAAATACTGTACCTTAAAGGCGAGTACATAATTAAAGAAAAACATAAGGATTCAAGCATATATTTTGTTGACAGGGGTAAGGTAGTACTCACAAGAAAGGATGTATACGGAAAGGAATACAGCAGCGGATATTTTCTCCCAGGGGAGTTTTTTGGCTTTTCTTCCCTTATTGATATGCCGGAGGAATTTAACTATAAAGCACTGACGAACTGCAGTTTGCATGTCATAGATACCGAAAGCGTTAAGAATAAATTGAATGAGGATTATGAACTTAAAAATCACTTTAATGAAATGCTTATAAATATAATGAGAAACGTTTCGTCAAGGCAGGGAAATTTAATACTTGGGGGCTGCAGGTCTTCCTTTGTCAACTTTGTACTGGAGCATATGTATAACTTTGGCAGCATCGATGAAAACGGCGACATTGTGGTACTGCTTGATGTAACCCTTGCAGAAATAGCGTCAATCCTTAACATGACAAGAGAAACCCTCTCGAGGATAGTGTCGGAAATGAAGAGGGATGGAATTATAGAGACTAAGAGAAGATTTATAAAGATAATTGACATTGCAAGGTTTATTGCGTAGATTTAAATATTTACAAAAAGGTATTGATTCTTTGTTAAAAAAATAATAGAATATATTTAGAATCTTCAGGGCAGGGTGAAAGTCCCTACCGGCGGTATAGCCCGCGAGCCGAAAGGCACGATCCGGTGAAACTCCGGGGCCGACAGTTAAAGTCTGGATGAAAGAAGATGGAACGGAATATTTTGGCCGCTGAAGATTTTCAGCGGCCCTTTATTTTTTCCTTCCTGCCCTGTAAAATTTAAGGAGGGTTTTTTTATGAAAAACAAAAATCTATCAGCTCTTATCAAAATCGCAGTATTATCTGCAATGGCACTAATACTTATGTTATTCGATTTTCCACTACCAATATTCCCTGACTTTCTCAAAATCGATTTAAGCGATTTACCAGCTCTTTTAGGATCCTTTGCAATGGGACCTGTAGCGGGAGTACTTATTGAACTTGTTAAAAACCTGTTAAACCTTGTAATTCGTGGAACTAAGACAGCGGGAGTAGGAGAACTTGCAAACTTCATAGTTGGAGCAGTGTTTGTTTTCACAGCAGGAACCATCTATAAGAATCAAAAGAACAGAAAAGGGGCTGTTATAGGCCTTGTGGCAGGAACGCTTGCAATGGCGGTTATAGCATCCATTGCCAACTACACCTTCTTAATTCCTCTTTACGCAAAGGCATTTCATGCGCCTATAGAGGCCTTCGTTCAAATGGGAACAAAAATCAACAGCAGCATAACGGGGCTTGGAACGCTTGTTGCATACAGCATATTCCCCTTTAATATTTTAAAGGGAGTAATAGTTGGACTTGTAACCTTTGTGGTATATAAGAGAGTTTCACCAATTCTTCATAGATAATTTTAATGCACCTTCGGGTGCTTTTTTTTAATGTTGATAAACAGTTAACAAAAAATAAATATTATTAAATAATTTTTATTATGTATAAATAAAGCATATAAAGCACCGATAACTTTATTAAACAGCATTTTGCCGCATACGACAGTAATTGCCCGGGAAATCATCGTTTTCCAACAAATTGTGTTACTATATTGTACATTATTATTTTTTATAGGAGGTGCTTTATATGAAGGGAACCGTTGTTTCAACCTGGATCAAAACATCAAGGGAACTTCATGGAGATGATGTTGTGAATAGAGCCCTTGAAAGCGTTGGTTTTAGAAGGGATAAGACATTTTCTCCAATTGAAGATATCGATGACGACAAAGTAGACAAAATAATATCGTTCATAGCCAATGAGAAAAATATTCCTTTATCAAAGCTGTGGAATCAGGTGGGAGTAGGAAATATAATGACATTCTCAAAGGATTATCCTGCCTTCTTTAAACATGACAGTCTCTACGGCTTTTTAAAATCCATGTATGATGTACACGTTGCCATTGTAAAAAGAATTCCGGGAGCAAAGCCGCCAATTGTTGGATTAAGGCCAATTTCAAAGAGGGAAGCGATATTTACATATAGATCTAAAAGGGGCATGTTTGACTATTTAAGGGGGCTTCTCGAAGGTGCCAGCAAATATTATAACGAAAGGCTTGAAGTGGAGGAAATATCAAAGAACAGCGACGGTATGGAACTTAAACTTACCTTTGAAAAGGATATTTACTTCAAAAAGAGGTATAGAATAAATAAGCTTATGTCCTTTGGATTTATAAAGAGTGTAGATATTAAAATAGCCCTTATGACATTCATTGTATTTGGAGTGCTAAACTTTGCATCCATATTTTTCTTTAAGGATTACACGGCCTATATATCCCCTTTAACTGCGTTTTTATCAGCCCTAATATCCTCAAGGGTTATAAACAGGCCTCTGGGGTTTATAGTAGATGAATTTAAAAAGATAAATGAACGCAATTATGCCGAGGATGGGGAAATAGTAACGGGGGACAACTTCGAAAATATATACAATATGCTAAAGGAATATAAAAAGGAAGTTAGAAGTGACTTTGTAGGCTTTAAGGGATTAACGGACGAGATGAACACCTTCAGCAACACCTTGAACGCCATTGCTGAAAAGATGGACAGTACATCAGGGGAGATTTCGGGGATTGTTGAACAGGTGGCAGCAGCAGCGATGATGCAGGCAGAGGAGACTGAAGGCTCTGTGGCCCTTTTAAATAAAAATATAGAATCTATAAAGGCCGTGGCTAAAATCGAGCAGAACAATAAAGCTAAACTGGAAAATGCTGTAATAAAGATTGATACAAGCTTTGATAACGTCAGAGATACTGCCGATAAGCTAAATGATATACTTAACACCTTCGAGATGGTTAAAAACAGCAGTATAGAGCTCCAGGAAAGAGCCAGGGGGATAACAAACATAGTATCCCTTGTGTCAAACATAGCGGCACAAACAAACCTTCTGGCGCTAAATGCATCCATTGAAGCTGCGAGGGCAGGAGAGGCTGGAAGGGGCTTTGCGGTTGTGGCAGACGAGGTTAGAAAGCTTGCAGAGCAGTCCCAAAGTGCCGTTGACGATATAAACAGAAGCCTTACAAGCTTTATAGGTGAGATTGAGGAGGTGGTTAATAACGTTGGAACCCAGTTTGAGGTGCTTCAGAATGAAAATGTAAGATTAAGCAATGCCATTGCATATACAAGCGAAGCAAAGGATAAGATAAAACAGGTGGCGGAAAAGATGATAGAAGCCTCTGAAAGGCTTCAGTCGGAGACGCAGTCGATAGCGTCAGTATATGGGAAGCTGGAATCCCTTGCAGCAATTGCCGAGGAGAACTCAGCATCATCCAGCGAGGTTTCAGCAAGTGTAACAAGATATACGGAGGAAATCAAAAACCTTACAAACAGCATTTCTCAATTTAAAAAGCTTACAGAACAGTTTAAAGAGGAAATCAGTATATATAGAATTTAGTTGATGCTTTATGTCGCCTTCTCTTTAGCGGTGGGTGTTAAACTCAATTTGAAACAAAAATCCCAAGCCTTAGAATTTCTTTGCCAAGCGTACTGGTGAATGAAATATATTTTTTATCGCAGCGCCCTCCTGTAGATATTTTAACGATAAATTAATAGTATTTTAATAAAATTCTCCAGGTTTACACCGGGGGAATTTTTATTATTTATACGATTTTTTAATGTTTATATGGGCAAAAAAATTTTTATGTCATTAATCGGCTGAAACTAGCAAATAAAAAGAAGTCTTTAAAGAAAAATGCGGTTTTCACCAGGATACAGCTCTATAAATCTAATATTACAATTTAAATAGCCAAAAAACTTTAAATATTCAGGTTGACACTTTGTTAAAAAATTAATAAACTAGAGGTGTAGTGAGATGTTATATAGGAGGGGGAAACATGGCACGTTTTACTTTACCTAGAGATTTGTATTTTGGAAAAGGGGCAATGGAGGACCTGAGGACGGCATTAAAAGGCTATAGGAAAGCAATAATCGTTACAGGCGGTTCTTCAATGCAGCGTTTTGGATTCTTGGGAAAGTTAGAGAATATTTTAAGGGAAACTGGGCTTGAGGTTAAACTGTTTGAGGGAGTAGAGCCTGACCCATCTGTGGAAACAGTTATGAAGGGTGCAAAGGTAATGCAGGAGTTTCAGCCTGATGTAATCGTTGCTATCGGTGGAGGTTCTCCTATCGACGCAGCAAAGGCCATGTGGGTATTTTATGAACATCCGGAATTAACCTTTGATGATATTAAAGATCCATTTTCAATACCAAGGCTTAGAAATAAAGCAATCTTCGTAGCAATCCCATCTACCAGCGGTACAGCAACGGAAGTAACAGCCTTTTCAGTAATCACAGACTACTCAACTAAGATCAAATATCCACTTGCTGATTTTGAAATAACGCCTGATATTGCAATATTAGACAGCGACATTCCAAACACTATGCCAAAGAGTTTAACAGCCGATACAGGAATGGACGCTTTAACCCACGCATTGGAAGCCTATGTCGCATCAAATCGTTCTCCATTTTCAGATCCATTAGCTTTAGAGGCCATCACTATGGTTTTTGAAAATCTTGTAGATTCCTACAATGGTGAGGAAAAAGCAAGGGGAAATATGCATATGGCCCAGTGCCTTGCCGGAATGTCATTCTCAAATGCACTTTTGGGAATTGTACACAGCCTTGCACATAAGATTGGTGCACAATATCATATTCCCCATGGAAGGTGTAATGCAATATTGCTTCCATATGTAATCAAATATAATTCAAAGGTTTGTATGGATAGATATGCAAATATTGCAAGAAGATTGGGGCTGCCTGGGGCAACTGATAAACAATTAGTGGACGAGCTAATCAAGGCTATAGTAGAACTGTCGGAAAGGGTAGGAATTGTAAATACATTAAAGGACAATGGGGTAACAGAAGAGCAGTTTAGGGAAACGGTTGATTTTGTTGCTGAAAACGCTGTGCTGGATCCATGCACAGCTTCAAATCCAAGGGAAGCTAAGAAAGAGGATTTAATTAAGATTTTAGAATGTGCATTCTATGGAAATCCAGTGACTTTCTAGAACATTCTAAAAATAATATCAATAAAAGTGGCCGGGTGTATGCCACTTTTATTGATATTTCGATATAATATAAATGATATGAAAATTTTGCAAAATCTACTTATGATTTAAGGGGTGGGAAAAATGTATAGGATACTGTCTAAAAAAATATTAAACGAAACAGTACAATTAATGGAAATAGAGGCGCCCTATATAGCAAGACGATGTGAGCCGGGGCAGTTTGTTATTTTAAGAGTTGACGAAAATGGTGAAAGAATACCCTTAACAATTGCAGATTATGACAGGGAAAGGAAAACTGTAACGATTATTTATCAGATTGTTGGATACTCCACTAAAAAACTATCGCAAAAAGAAGCTGGAGATACAATACAGGATATTGCAGGGCCCCTGGGAAAACCGTCTGAACTAAAAAAACATAAACGCGTACTTGGAATTGGCGGAGGAGTTGGAGCAGCGCCTTTATACCCTCAAATTAAAAAATTAAGTGAAATGGGAGTAAATGTAGATGTTATCCTTGGAGGAAGAACAAAAGAATATGTAATTTTAGAAGATAAGTTTAGAGAGATTTGCCAAAACGTCTATATAGCAACGGACGATGGAAGTAGAGGCCATAGGGGACTTGTAACGGATGTTTTAACAAAGTTAATTGAAGAAGGAAAGGAGTATGATGAGGTAATTGCAATTGGTCCCCTTGTAATGATGAAGGCTGTTTGCGCTATTACCAGGGAGTATCATATCCCTACATCTGTATCATTAAATCCCATTATGATTGATGGTACAGGTATGTGTGGAGGATGCCGCGTAACTGTTGGTGGAAAGATTAAATTTGCCTGTGTAGATGGCCCTGACTTTGATGGACATCTGGTTGATTTTGAAGAGTGCATGAGAAGACAGAGAATGTACAAAGAAGAAGAGCATGTATGTCTCATAGGATTGGAGGGATAAAAAGTGCCAAACATGAGTTTAAAAAAAGTGCCAATGCCAGAGCAGGATTCGAAAATACGTACTAAAAATTTTAGCGAAGTAGCCCTTGGATATACGGAAGAACAGGCTGTTGAAGAAGCTTTAAGGTGTTTACAGTGTAAGCATAAACCCTGTGTGAAGGGATGTCCTGTAAATGTACCAATCCCTGAGTTTATTAAAGAAATAGCAGCTGGAGAATTTAAAAAAGCCTATGAAATCATAGTAAGGGAGAATAGATTACCGGCAATCTGCGGCCGTGTATGTCCACAAGAAAGCCAGTGTGAGGGAAATTGTGTAAGAGGTATAAAGGGAGAACCAGTAGGAATAGGAAGGCTTGAACGATTTGCTGCAGACTATTATATGAAGAATGTAAAAAATGATGTAAAGGAAGTTGAAAAGAATGGTAAAAGGGTGGCCGTGGTAGGTGCAGGCCCTGCAGGCTTAACCTGTGCAGGGGAACTTGCAAAGATGGGCTATGAAGTTACTATTTTTGAAGCGCTGCACACACCGGGTGGAGTGCTTATGTATGGCATTCCAGAGTTTCGTCTGCCAAAGGCACTGGTTGAGAGGGAAATAGAAAATATAAGAAAGCTTGGAGTAAAGATTGAAACAAATGTATTAGTAGGAAGGTCCATAACGATCGATGAACTGTTTGAAGAAGGATATCAGGCGGTGTTTATAGGAAGCGGGGCAGGACTTCCAAAGTTTATGGGAATTGAGGGAGAAAACCTAAACGGTGTATATGCAGCTAATGAATTCTTAACGCGAAGCAATTTAATGAAGGCCTATGATTTTCCAAATAGTCCAACGCCAATTAAAGTAGGAAAGAACGTAGCTGTTATTGGCGGGGGAAATGTTGCCATGGATGCTGCACGTACAGCAAAAAGGCTTGGAGCTGAAAACGTTTATATTGTATACCGCCGTTCTGAAGAAGAGATGCCGGCAAGGCTTGAAGAAATTCACCATGCAAAGGAAGAAGGAATACAAATGAAGCTCCTTACAAATCCAGTAAGAATCCTTGGAAAAGAAGGTTGGGTAACAGGAATGGAGTGCATTGAAATGGAGCTTGGGGAGCCGGACGCTTCAGGAAGGCGAAGGCCTGTACCAAAGGCTGGAAGCGAGTTTATACTTCCAGTTGAAACGGTTATCATTGCAATTGGACAAACTCCAAACCCCCTAATCAGGCAAACTACAGAAGGATTAGATACCCATAGCTGGGGCGGTATTATAGTAAAGGAAGAAACAATGGAGACCAGCAAAGAAAACGTATATGCAGGTGGAGATGTTGTAACAGGAGCCGCAACGGTAATTTTAGCCATGGGAGCGGGTAAAAAGGCTGCTAAGGCTATTCATGAAAGATTAAATAAATGAGTTATGATAAAATCTTCAGAATGTGGACAGACAACTGTTGGCACTCTGTTTTTAATAAATTGCAATGTAATTTGACATATATTATATTAAAAGGAGGGTTAATCCCCTCCTTTTAATATTAGAAGGTATTTTATATCCCTCTCTATATGGTTAGAATATATAATATAATGATAAAAGGTTGGTGCATGATATGGAGATTATTACTAAAAGCCCGGAGGAGACCTATAACCTTGGAGTGAGGTTAGGGGAGCAGCTGATGCCGGGGGATATTATAGTTTTAAACGGCGACCTTGGGGCAGGCAAAACCCAGCTTACAAAGGGAATTGCAGAGGGACTTGGGGTAGCCGATTACATAACAAGCCCTACATTTACAATAGTGAACGAGTACGAGGGTAGGCTGCCCCTTTATCATTTTGACGTTTATAGAATAGAGGATATATATGAGATGAATGAAATAGGCTTTGAGGAGTACCTTTTTGGAAATGGCGTGTGCGTTATAGAGTGGGGGGATATGGTGAGGGAGCTTTTGCCCTATGATGTGATTGACATATACATAAGCAAGGTAGACGAGGTAACCAGAAGGATAGATATAAAGGGTGGAGATAGGTTAACTTTCGGGCGGGAGTTAAAACCCGACGGGAGATAGAACTTAGCTGAGGATTAACATTATACACATTGAGTTGAAGGGAGAAAAAACATGAGAATACTCGCTATAGACACATCGGGAAGTGCAGCAACTGCTGCGGTTTTAAGTGACGAGAAGCTTGAGGCTGAAGTTTTTTTAAATCATAAGCTTCAA
Organism: Fonticella tunisiensis; assembly: GCF_004364155.1. Lineage (GTDB taxonomy): Bacteria > Bacillota > Clostridia > Clostridiales > Caloramatoraceae > Fonticella > Fonticella tunisiensis. The sequence continues at coordinate 158,616 of NZ_SOAZ01000004.1, forward strand.
CACTCCACGATACTTTTTCCAATGATTGAGGACCTTCTTAAAATGCTCGAACTTAATATAAATGACATAGATGCCGTTGCTGTATCGGGAGGCCCGGGTTCCTTTACAGGTCTTAGAATAGGTGTTGCCGCTGCCAAGGGGATTGCCCAGGGAGGAAATATGAAGTTCATAGGCATTTCAAGCCTTGATGCCATGGCCTTTCAGCAGGTTGGATTTGACGGCATAATATGCCCTATTATGGATGCACTGAGGGATAATGTATATACCTCCCTATATAGCTGGCAAAATGATGAACTGTTTAAGGTACATGATTACGATGCCCTTCACATTGATGACCTTATAAGCAGGCTTATGGAAAGAAGCGAAAGGGTTATGTTCTGCGGAGATGGAGTAAAACTTCACAGGGACAGGCTTATTGAAGCCTTAAAGGACAGGGCAGCCTTTGCACCCCTTTCGACAAATATGCCAAGGGCTTCATCCCTTGCAGAGCTTGCACTCTTAAGGCTTAAAAAGGGAGAGGAGGACAGCATATTTACATATGGCCCCATATATATAAGGAAGTCACAGGCTGAAAGGGAATATGAAAGAAAGCAGGGTGTTAGGGTTGAATGATTTTTATATGGCGGATATGGATTTAAGCCACGTGGATGATGTTGTTCTTATAGAAAGGCTATCCTTTACAACACCATGGACAAAAGAAGCCTTTATATCGGAGCTCACCAGGAATAAATGCGCAAGATACAGAATAATATTAAAGGACGGAAGGGTTATAGCCTATGGAGGCATGTGGATAATGCTTGACGAAGCACATATAACCAACATAGCTGTCCATCCCGAGTTTAGGGGTATTGGCCTTGGAAGCATGCTGATGGAGGATATGATAAGCGTTGCAAGGGAAAACGGTGTCCATGCTATGACCCTTGAGGTTAGGGTTAGCAATACACATGCCATAGGCCTTTATAAAAAATATGGATTTGCCGAGATTGCCATTAGAAAAGGATATTATCAGGATACCGGGGAAGATGCAATTATCATGTGGAAGTACAATTTGTAAGCTTGCGCATATTATGGAGTTGTGCTTTAAAAATACTGGATATTAGACCATATTTATAATATAATTTTAAAAAATCTAATATTCCAAGTGGGGTGATGTAATGTTAATAAGGGCTTTGATGCTTCCAGCAGGGGAACTTGTAACGGTTAAGCCAGATGACAGCATAAGGACTGCTCTTGAGAGAATAAACCAGAAAAACTTTCTTTCAATTCCCGTTGCGGAGGGTAAGAGGTTTGTGGGAGTCATTTCAAAGGAAAGGATCTATGCAGAATACTTTGAAAAAGGGGGAGACAAGGAAGAATACCTTGACAATACAAAGGTTAAGGATTTGCTAAGAAGTGATATACCAGTGCTTGAACCCATAGATGAAATAGAAAAGGCAGCCTATACGTTGAATTTATCCGGAGTCCCCTTCATTGCTGTAATAAATAGCGATGGAGAATTTGAAGGCATCATAACTCACAAGGTTATATTTAAAGAGTTTGCCGAGGTTATAGGAATTCATAAGGGAAAGAGGCTTTCGGTGATCGCCTATGATATACCGGGTCAGATCGCAAAGCTTACGGAAATAATAAACAGATACGGCGGAGATATAATAAGCCTTGTTGTTATGGACCCGAAAACAAAAACAGAGGTTAAGGAAATAGTTATAAGGCTTAGAACCGATAACTATATAAAGATTGTTGACGCTGTAAAGAACGCAGGATTTAGAGTTCAATAGAATGAGAAAAGGCACAGAGGGCAAAGCCCTCTGTGCCTTTTCCGGGATATTAGCCATGGGAAGCTATTTCATTTTAGATTATTGACAGGATTTTGGATTTTATACATTAGGGAGAGAATTTTTTTAATATAATTTGAATAAAGGGCTATAATTTGCCTCTTTAATTTCATCAGCTTTAACTTCATACCTATTTATCATTTGTCTTATTATCTTTATAAAATAAGTAAAAAATAATACCAGTAAGAATAACTAATATAACAACCAAAATATTATCTATTGATTTGTTTAATTTGAGAGACAATGGAGTATTAAAGAATAATGCTGATAAGAATATAGGTATTGTTAATAAGTAATAGTTTTTTTTTATATTTCAAGTAGCGAAACACAACTATAATTAAGGAATAAATGATTGACAGAACGATTAATTTCATTTTTACTACCTCCTATAAAATTTATTAGAATTCTATTGTTATAATTAGATATATAACGCCTTGCTTATTTCAGTTTATTTAATTATAGTAGTGGAAGTCAAATTTTTATTATACCGGTATCGGCGCTTTTGATTTCAAATCGGCTATATTCACCTTTACGAAATTAGAATTGCTATGCACTAAAAAGTTCTTGATTTTAGTGATTTCCTTATCCTCTTTAAAGAACTATAGCCATTTAAACCAGTAGAGATAGTTTGAGAACATAGGAACGGTTCACAATTACCCACAATTACTTACGAATAGAAAATTCTTTCGTTTTTTACCTCCAGGCCTTTTATGGAGTAAATTTAAACTTCGATTCATACCCGACCTACCCAAAAAAACAAAAAAAGACACTGCTTGTCCATGTTTTGCCATTACCAAAAAGGCTCTTGCTTTAAGAGTTTTTAGCCTCATCGTTTAATTCTTGTTTTTAAAAAAGCAAACTCTTTTAGCCATTTCTTCTCATAGACCATACTAGGCCCCATTGTCCCAAGCCTTGATATCCTGGATGCCCTTGCATATCCTAATACCCTGCATATATCCCTATGGGTGAAGTTGCACAAATGCCTCATCAAAAGTACGCAAAGGGCCCTCATCTCCGTTGTCTCCATTCTGTTTTTGGCATGCAGAAGCCTCTTGTCTATCCCTGCGCATTTTGATACAAATTCCAGTATCTCCTCAGGGGGAAAGTCCATAACAAGTATCACCCTCTCGCTTCTATATTGATCTGCATACAAAAGAAGCCTCAATCATAATTTACCGCAATAATGCGGAAACAAAACTGAACATTGGCATATAGAGTCATGGAATAAAACGTGTTAATATAAAATCAGATTTAATATTAAATCTTTACTGGATGTGAAAACAAATGAACTTTAAGACTGGGATTCATAGACAGATAATCGCAGCGTTGTTGGATGCGAAAGAACCTGTTACAACTGTAAAGCTGGCCGAGGAGTTCGATCTATCCGAAAGGACGGTTCGAAACTATTTGAAGGATATAGGTGAAGAGCTTGAGGCAAATGGAATTGCCCTGATTAAAAAGCCCGGTGTCGGTGTTTACCTGGATATTGATGAAGAAAAAAGGGCAGAATTATTAAGGTCAATACAAAATGAGAATCCCATGGTAGGGGAATACTCACCTGAGGCCAGGAGAGAGTATATACTCGGAATACTTCTCAAAAACAGGGGTACCTATACGATTCAGCTTTTGTCCGAAGAGCTCTACTGCAGCAAAAGCACCATAATCAACGATCTGGTGTACGTTGAAGAATGGCTTGAGGACAGGGGCCTTTGCTTAAGGCGAAGGCAAAATCAGGGGCTTTGGGTGGAAGGAAACGAAGATGACTTCAGAAGGGCCATGGCTGATTTGTTCTTTGAGAAGAAGGATAAAACCAACAGCGAAGGGTTATGCGAAAGTGAATTCGAAAACCTGGATGACAGGCTTGACCTTACAAACTACAAAAAGATAAGACAAATGTTTCCCAGGATAGACATATTGAAAATACAGCAAATAATACTGCAGGCTGAGGACAGGCTGAGATATTCCTTTACAGATCAGGCTTTTGTGAATCTTATTGTTCATATTGCAATAGCCATTGAAAGAATAAAGAATAACAGGAGCATAAGCATTGAGAAGAATTTTGAAGATATAATCGAAAATAATGAAAACGAATATAGAATAGCCGAATGGATAGTAAAAAGATTAAGCGAGGAATTTAAGATAAACATCCCCAGGGAGGAAATAATCTATATTACCCTTCATATATTGGGGGCGAAGATACAGGAACAGGTAAATCTTGAGGATTGCGATGCCCTTCTAAACTCACAGGAGGATGCTTATCAGGAGATGGCAAAGGAAATGATAGCCCTGGTTAGCCATATACTGAAGGTTGACTTAACTAAGGACAAACTTCTGCAGCTGGCACTTGCACTCCATCTAAGGCCCACAATAGTAAAGCTAAAATATGGGCTCAAGCTTAGAAATCCTATGCTTGAGAGGATAAAAAATGAATATACGAGCATCTTCGGAGCGGTTTGGGCCTGCAGCAGCATATTTGAAAAGAATATGGGAGTTACCATAAATGAGGATGAAATAGGGTACATCACACTTCACTTTGCGGTTGCAATGGAGAGAGTTAGCAGCAAAATCAGGGCAGCAGTTATATGTTCCAGCGGAGTAGGAACCTCCCAGATGGTTGCGGCAAGGCTTTCAAAGAAGGTCGAGGAGCTTGAAGTAGTTGCGATTCTACCCTCCAAGAAGCTTGATGCAAAGATAATAGGACAAACTGATCTGATTATAACGACAGTTCCTATTCAAAAGCCGGGAATCAACTCAGTTTATATTAGTACTCTGGTAGATGAAATGGATATTTTGAATATAAAAAAGGCAATAGCCAGGATTAAGGCATCGAGTAATGGACAAGCTGAAATAACCGAAACAACCTCGGAAGACTATGAGGACATAATTGACGGGGAGCTTTGCTTCATTGACAAGGAAAGAAAAGATTTTACCGAGATAATAAATTATTATGGAAGCATTATGGAGAAAAGGGGCTTCGTTAAGGAGGGCTTTTCAAGAAATATACTTGAGAGGGAAATAAAATCTTCAACTTATATAGGCAGGGGAATTTCCATACCACACTCTACGGAGGAGTTTGTAATAAAGCCAAAGGTATGCATTATTTTGCTTAAAAATCCTATAAGTTGGAGAAACCATGAAATAAGGCTGATTATCATTCTGGCCTTGAAATTTAAAGATGTTGCTGCAACAAGAACCTTCTTTAAAAAGTTCTATAATGTACTGGATAACGCTGAAGCAATAAATAGAGTCTTAAGCGCAGCATGTACAAGAGAAATTGTTGAGATTCTAAAAAATGGAGGCAGTCAAAATGGATAAGCTAATAAACAGGGATATGATAGTACTTGATATGGAGGCAAGCTCAAAGGACGAGGTAATAGAGAAGCTTGCAAGAATAATTGAAAAACAGGGAAGATTAATAGATTTAGATGAATATCTTGCACAGGTTCATAGGAGGGAGGAGGAATTTCCAACCTCAGTTGGCTTTGGTGTGAGCATACCCCACGGAAAGTGTGAAGCTGTCAGGGATGCAGCAGTTGCCTTTGCAAGACTTAAAAATCCGGTGCAGTGGAGTGCAGATGAGAAGGTCAGATATGTATTCCTTCTTGCAGTTCCGGAGAAGGAAGCAGGAAACACACACCTTCAGATACTTGCTCAGCTGTCTAGAAAGATAATGAGAGAAGAGTTTAGAGAAAGGCTGGAAAACTCACAGGGAATAGATGAAATAGCAAGCGTTCTTGAAATGTAAGGGGGAAAATTTATGTTATATATGTTAGACACGGCAGATTTAAAGGCGATAGAAAGAGCATTTGATCTGTACCCAATGAGCGGGGTAACGACAAATCCTACAATAATTACAAAGGAAAAGAGAGATTTTCTAAGCATTCTAAGGGATATTAGAAGCATAATCGGAAAGGACACCATGCTTCATGTACAGGCTCTTTCAAAGACTGCGGATGAAATCATCAGGGAAGCAGAATTTTTAAATGAGTCAATAGGTGGAAACCTATATATAAAGATACCTGTAATTCCTGAAGGAATCAAGGCAATAAAGATGTTAAAGAAAAGAGGGATCAAAACAACCGCAACAGCTATTTTCACAGCTGAGCAGGCCTTTATGGCAGTCAATGCAGGTGCTGAATTTACGGCTCCCTATGTAAATAGAATAGATAATATCAGCGGCAACGGGGCTCGGGTTGTTGAGGAAATAGTCAGGCTCTTTGAAGTACATGGCTTAGACAGCAAGGTTCTTGCAGCATCCTTCAAGAACGTGGAGCAGGTGCACAGGGTTCTCCTGAGTGGAGCACAGTCCATAACAGTAAGCCCCGAGATAATGGATCGGCTTCTTGCCCACCCACTTACAGATTGGAGCGTTGACCGATTTATAAGCGATTGGGAAGGGGTATATGGAAAGGGCAAATTAACCAATAATCTTTATTAACGATAATAATTCCTCTCTGCAATGGGGAAAAGCAACATTTTACAGGAATTGTGGAGAGGGATTATAAATATAAATAAAAAGGGGGAGAAAAAATGAATGATTTAAAGGAGCTCTTCAAAAACACAAGACAGCACCTTATGACAGGGGTTTCCTATATGATACCCTTTGTAGTAGCGGGAGGAGTACTCCTGGCACTTTCGGTATTGCTTTACGGATCGGCAGCGGTACCACCAGAGGGAACTGCACTAAATGACCTCTTCAACATCGGTGCAGCAGGACTTGGACTAATGGTTCCAATACTCGCAGGATTTATAGCTTTTTCAATGGCAGATAGGCCTGGTATTGCTCCAGGAGCTATCGGTGGTTACCTTGCCAACAAAATTGGAGCAGGCTTCCTTGGTGGAATCGTAGCGGGTTTGCTTGCAGGTTTAGTTGTATTCTACTTGAAGAAGATCAAGGTTCCAACAATAATGAGATCCGTAATGCCCATATTTGTTATTCCACTGGTTGGAACAGTTATAGTTGGAGGATTAATGGTTTGGGTTGTTGGATCTCCAATAGCAGGAATTATGTCTGCAATGAAGGCATGGCTTGAGGGGCTTGGAACCGGTAACCTGGTAATACTTGGAATTATACTTGGTGCCATGATAGCCTTTGACATGGGTGGTCCGGTAAACAAGGTTGCATACGGATTTGGAGCAGCCATGGTTGGAACAATTGATCCATCAACTGGAATGGCAAGTCCAATAGCTCTTAAAATTATGGCTGCAATCGGGGTTGCCATATGTACGCCTCCAATAGGAATGGGAGTTGCAACATTGCTGGCTCCTAAGAAGTACAGCATGGAAGAAAAGGAAGCAGGAAAGGCCGGCATACTAATGGGATTAATCGGCATTACAGAGGGAGCTATTCCTTTTGCTGCAGCTGACCCAATTAGAGTTATACCTTCAATCATTGTAGGTTCAGCTGCCGGCGCAGTTACTTCAATGATATTCGGAGCAGGAAACCCAGCACCATGGGGCGGCTGGATAGTACTTCCAGTAGCTTCAGGGAAGTTTGGCTACATTATAGCTACTTTAGTAGGCGTTGCAGTAACAGCAGTTATGGTTAATCTCATAAAGAAGCCAGTTTCAGAGAAGAAGGAGAGCAGTACTGTTGCTTCAAGTGATGAAATAGATATATCCTTCGAGTAAGTTTTAGTCATTGTTAGCAATATAATTTGTAAACTATATATCATAAAACATCAGTTGGAGGATGAATCTTATGAAACTTTTAGCAGTTACAGCATGTCCATCAGGAGTTGCCCACACCTATATGGCGGCAGAAGCACTCGAGAGAGCTGCAAAGGCAAAGGGAATCGAGATAAAGGTCGAAACCCAGGGCTCCATAGGAATTGAAAACAGAATAACTATGGAGGATGTTAAAAATGCTGATGCGGTTATCCTTACAAAGGACATGGGCATAAAGGAAAGGGAAAGATTTAACGGTAAGCCAATAGTCAACGTAGGAGTTGGCGACGCTATTAAAAAGGCAGACCAGATAATCGACAAAATAATAGCATACTTAAACAACAAGAAGTAAGCGATATAAAAGCAGGTACCGGCGCAGAGGTTGCTGGTACCTGTTTTTTTACTTCTACAGTCCGCCAACTACTGCTTTAAATCCATATCCTTCCATAAGATTCCTAACCCTTTCTACTTCACCTTCTGAAGGGGGCTTAACATCCTTAAGCTGGTACTTTCTGTTTAGAAATTCATATTTGCCCTTTCCATACTGGTGGAAGGGGAGAAGGTGAATCTCCTTAAGCCCCAGTTCCTTAACAAGACGGGCTATTGCCTTAAGGTTTTCCTCATCCATATTATATCCGGGTATCAAAGGGATTCTTGGTATAACGTGTTTTCCACTTTCAACGAGCATCCTCAAATTGGATTCAATAAGCCTGACGTCCGCACCAAGGACTGCAGCGGCCCTATCAGCATCCATTATTTTAAGGTCAAAGAGTATGGTGTCAAGGTTTTCTGCCATTGCCTTAAGTCCCTCGGTGCTTCCCTGTCCACTGGTTTCAATGGCTGTGTCTATTCCCAGTCTCTTTAACTCCCTTAGAAGCTCAGCAGCAAAGGGGGCCTGGGATAAAACCTCTCCACCGGAGAGGGTTACCCCTCCTCCTGAGGTGTTGTAAAATATGGAGTCCTTCATAACCTCTTTTATTATATCTTCTATAGTGTAATACTTTCCGAATATCTCTATGGCGCCTGAGGGGCACTCATCGGGGTCCATGGAACAGAAGCTGCAGTGAATACATCTGCTGTTTACACGAACCTTTTCAGGCTTGTAGCTCTGTGATTCGGGGTTGCTGCACCAGGGGCAGTGGAGAGGACAGCCCTTGAAGAAGACAACTGTCCTTATGCCCTCCCCATCATGAATACAATATCTTTGAATGTTGAATATTAATGCCTTCATATAATCACATCCTATAGACAGTGTTCTGTTCTCGCAATGATGTCCTTCTGAATTTCCCTGCTTAATTCAATGAAGAAGGCGCTGTATCCGGCAACCCTTACCACAAGGCCCTTGTAGTTTTCAGGATGGAGCATAGCATCCCTCAGTGTATCTGCTGATATTACATTGAACTGTATATGCTGTATCTTAAGCTTCATAAAGGCCAGGAGGTAGTTTGCCATCTTATTGATTCCCTCCTGTCCCTCAAGGGTCTTTGGAGAGAACTTAACGTTCAGGAGGCTTCCATTTGAAGTAAGGTAGTTATCAAGCTTGCTTACGGACTTTAATACTGCCGTTGGACCAAGCCTATCCCTTCCGACCATAGGAGAAAGTCCTCCATCTGCCAGCTGTTCCCTGGCCTTTCTTCCGTCAGGAGTTGCTCCAACTGCAGCTCCAAGGGGAACGTGGGCTGAAACGGTGTAGGAACCAGGAGTAAATATCCCTCCACGAGGATTGGTGTACTTTTCAACCTGCAGGTTGTAGTGGCGGAGTATGTCTGAGCCTATATCGTCAACCTCGTCGTTATCGTTTCCGTATTTATCGTATTTGTTTATAAGCCTTATTCTAAGCTTTTCGTATTCCTCTCCCTCAAAGTTTGAATCCAGGGCGTTTATAAGCTCCTCAAAGGATATTCGCTTCTCCTCGAAAACTATCTTTTTAAGGGCGTATAGGGAGTCGCTGAGATTTGCTATACCTATTCCCTGAACCCCTGAGAAGTTGTATTTTGCTCCACCAGAGGTAACGTCCATACCTTTAGATAGGCAGTCATCTACAAAGCATGAAAGGAAGGGGATTGGGGCATAGTCCCTATGGCCAATATCTACGATGTTTGAGCCCTCAGCCATAAGGCTTACATAGTGGTCTATCTTTTCCTTTATTCTGGTTATGATCTTTTCATAGGTAACGTCCCTGGAGTATTTAAACTCCTTTAGGGTAAGCTCCATTACCTTTAGAAGGTTAAAGAGGGCAATATCATGAAGTCCGTAGGTTTTTCCAGGGATGGAAAGCTCCACACAACCAACTATCGCGTAGTCCCTTGCATCTTCAAGGGAAACCCCTCTGTTTAAAAAGCCTGGAACGATAACCTCATCGTTGAATATCTGTGGTATACCGGTACCAAACCTTATAGTTTCAACGGTCTTGTTAAGGAAGGGCCTTTCAATAAATTCATTTAACCTTACAGCAAGGTTTGGCTGTGGAAGGAGAACGTCCTGGTAGGTTTCGAGGCACAGATAGGACAGTTCATTTACCGCTGAGCGCCCGCTTGGGGTCAGGCCTCCAAGGGCCACTGTATATCCCGTTGGGAAGCCTGCAAAGTATCTTGCGCTCTCTTCACTTCTAATTAAAACAACATCGTTCATCTTTATCCAAAGGCACTCAAGCACTTCCTTTATATATTCAAGGGGGACACCCTTTTCTATGTCCTTCTTGTAAAAGCTGTACATGAACTGGTCAAATCTTCCAGTTGATATGGAGCTTGCGTTTGACTCGTACTGTGCAATTACGTTTAAATACCAAAACAGCTGGCAGGCCTCATGGAAGCTATCGGGCTTTTCCCTTGAAACCTTACTTGATATTCTGGCTATTTCCAGGAGTTCACTCCTTCTTGTTTCATTTTCTTCCCTGGCTGCGTACTGCTCCGCAAGTTTTGCATATCTTAGTATGTGCCTTTGGGAAGCCTCAAGAACGATTAGTGCTGCTCTGTAAAAATCGTTTTCTGGATGGGATTTTGACAATCTCTTTACCCTTTCAACTACATATCCAAGGCCATTGTTTAATGCACTGCTGAGGTCCATTATGATATGGCCCTGTCCCTTGTCGGTTTGGTTAAGCTTGAAGATGTTCAGAGAAATCGCTTCCTTTATTTCATCTCTCAGCTTTCCGTTAATGGAATCCTTTAGGGATCTGCCGGCCCAATAGGGGTAAAGCTCTTCCCTGTAGATTTTCTTATCCTCTTCTGATATATAGAAAGGGTCCTGGGGCCTTGCGTGAATTGTATCGAGCTCCTTTAGTATCCAGTAGGGATCCATCTCAGGAGAGATTATACCACTTCTTGGCTTTATCGTTCTGTTACCTGCGATTAATTCACCTTCCCTTATCGAAATAGCGACCTTATCGAGTATATTGGCGGTTGCCTTCGCTCTTCTTATAATAACAGGTTCCCCCTCTGTCTGCTTGTAGCTTTCAGTGTACAATAATGCCCTCTCAAGGGATATCTCCCTCTTGTTTTCAAATAATTGCTTTTTCAACAAGTCAATACGATCCTTTAACATTGATTTTCTCCCCTATAACATCTTTAAAATTGTTTTTTATTATTTATTATTGTTTAATATTATTTTATTACTTTTTTAGAGGGAGTTCAATATATTTTTAGAATGTATTTAACAATTTATTTGATTAAATAATAGTAAATAAGATAAAATAATATTATCTTACTAATGTTGATATTATTGTTATTAAATAAAATTAAACGGGTGGTGGTTTTGTGTTTGCATCGGAGAGACTCGAGGAAATAGTTAAAATACTTAACAGGGAAGGGAAGGTAGTTGTAAAGGAGCTGAGCCAACTTTTCAATGTAACTGAAGACTGCATAAGGAAGGACTTAAAAAACCTTGAAAATCAAAAGCTTATCAAAAGGACCTATGGGGGAGCAGTGCTCCTGAGAAGCACTGCCAGGGAGGAGAAAATAGAAAATAGAAAAGAAAGGGACCTTGAAGCTAAAAGGATTATTGCAGAGAAGGCCTTTGGGCTCATCGAGGAAAACGAGACTATTTTCCTTGATATATCAACGATAAATATACTTCTTTCTGAGATAATCGCAAAAAGCAGCAAAAGGCTTACCGTTATCACAAATATGCTGGATATAGTGAAGTCATTTTCAAACAATAATACCTGTAAGGTAATATGCACCGGTGGAGTATTCAACAAGGAACTGGACGGGTTTATAGGGGCTGCAGCCATAGAGAGCATATCTAAATACAAGGTCAGCAAGGCCTTTATAGGGAGCTGCGGTATAGATATATATGATGGGAGCATAACAACCTTCGATGTCGAGGACGGCAATACAAAGAAGGCCATTATGCAATCCAGCAGGAAGGTGTTTCTGGTTATGGAAAATAAGAAGTTCTATATAGACGGCACCTACAAGTTTGCCCACCTTCAGGATGTAAACAGTGTTATTACTGAGGAGAGGCCAAACGATAACTTGCTTGAAATACTTGCAAGCAACGATACGAGTGTAATATAGGGGGTAAATTTATTGTGTGGGGGCGCAGGAACATTGGGACGTTTTACAGTTGCTTACGAATAGAAAATTCTTTCATTGCCTTTTATAGAGTAAATTTAAACTTTAATTCATGCCCCCTTACAAATATCGTGAACTATCATTTAAATTGAATTACTTCACCTAATTTAAATATCTTTTCTTCATTGCTACCACTATCTGTTGTCCAAGAAACTCTTACCTCTGCTGTATTAAAAATATTCCTAATGGCTTGTTCATTTAACCCCTTGGAGTAGAATACAAATTTATTGCTATATTTAGCGAATTTTTCTTCTGAATTGTCCTGGCTGTATGATTGTCCAAACCAATATCGTTCTCTGTCGTATGAATTAGCAATCTTTTTAATGTCAGGTATTATAATTTTTCTGTTTGATATTTTGTTTGAGTGCTTTACATCCAAAGTAAATTCCATGTTTTTGAAGTCATTCTTTGAAGCATTTTCTAGCTGCCCGGTCCCTACAGATTGAAATTCTATGTCTGTCAAATTAGACACATTAAATTTCAAACTAATTTCAGGTTCTTTTTTAATTTTTTCTGTACTACAAGCGGCTATAATTAATAATGGGCTTAATAAGAATATAATGATCATAATAATTCTTTTCACTGCTTATACCTCCTTTGATATATTATATCGTTACGTACCGATTAAATTTTACCGGAGGCTAACATTACATTCCAATATCTATTATATCTGTTCATACATAGGTTTCCAATTATAAAATTAAAAGTAAAGTATAGTAACCTGTATAATTCATTAAGTTATGAATTAAGATAATTTTATTTTTGAGCTTGGAGAACTATAAGCTCTCTCAAATTTTGCAATGACTGAGTGGCTGAAGAAGGCTGCATAAAACCCATGAAATACTTGATCTATTAAGATATAATTATTCTTAAGACTAAAAGATGCTGCGATAAAAAATATATTTAATTTACCAATACGCTTGCACATGGAAGTTCCATAAGAGCCTCCAATTGCTTGCTAAATGTGAATTTTATATATAAAAAACTGGCACAACGGGTTAAATAATCAGGAAAGAGAGGGATAAAAATGGGCAGATTATTATTGGTTGAGGACGATGAAGCTCTAGCCTTAGGTATAGAATTTACTTTAATAGATGAAGGCTATCAGGTGTTAAGAGCCGCCACTTTCGATGAAGGGAAAAGGATGTTTGAAAACGAAAGCTTTGATCTTGTAATACTGGATGTAAACCTTCCCGATGGGAGCGGATATGAGCTTTGCAAATATATTCGAACAAAAAGTGATGTTCCAATAATATTTTTGACTGCCCTTGATGAAGAGGTAAATGTGGTGCTTGGATTTGAAATAGGGGGAGACGACTATATAACAAAGCCCTTCAGGGTAAAGGAACTCATATCAAGAATTAAGGCGATTTTAAGAAGAAATTCTAAAGCAGCTGCCCCTGGCAACAGGCTTATCAGTGGTGATATAACAGTGGACACATCTATGGCCCTTGTTAAGAAAAAGGGCAGGGAGGTAGCTCTTACTGCACAGGAATACAGGCTTCTTTTAATATTTATGTCAAAGCCTAAGGTTGTAATGAAGAGGGATGAGATACTCAGGGAACTCTTGGAAGGTGCCGAGGCCTTTTTTGATGAAAACACCCTTTCCGTGTATATAAAGAGAATTAGAGAAAAGATAGAAGACAACCCAAAGGAACCTCAATATATAATAACCCAGAGGGGTTTAGGCTATAAATGGAATAGGGAAGTTACAAAGGAGTAGCAGTATGAAGGGGTATTTTAATAATCCGGAAATTAAGAAAAGCTCTGCTGTCTTGTTCATCATCATGGCAGTGTTTCTAATATGTAACTACATAGTTATAAAAGTTAATAATGAAAACCTAAGAAGGGATTATATAAGGGTTCTGGGGGGCATTACGGCCAGGGTGATTGAAAAGAGCCCTCAGCTTGAGGGAGAGATAGTGCCTCTTATGACAAGGGAACTAACCAGGGAGGAAGAGTTAAAGGGCAGAGAAATTTTAAGACAGTATGGTTTAAGTGAAGGCCTTGGGGTAAGCCTATTTCCTTATATAAAGGATAGCTTTAGAAACAGCATATTTAATATACTGTTTCTAGGCATCGTTTTAACAGGACTTCTTTTTTTACTAAACTATCTGCAGTACGGTTATTTTTATGATAATATGAGAAATTTCAGTTCAGCCGCTAAAAGAATAGTAGAGGGAGACTATAATTTGAAGTTAAGTGGGAAAAAGGAGGGGGATTTATCCAAGCTTACACAGTCCTTTAACTCAATGGGGGAGGTTATAAGAGCCCATATCTATGCCCTAAGGAAAGAAAAGGAATTTCTTGTGGGCCTCCTTTCGGATATTTCCCATCAGCTTAAGACTCCCCTTTCCACCATGATTTTATATAACGATATAATGCTTACCAGGGAGTTAACAAAGGAGCAAAGAGAGACCTTTTTAAAAAACAATCAAGACCAGCTCAATCGAATGAAATGGCTTATTCAAAACTTACTTAAGCTTGCTAAAATAGATGCCAATGCCATTGAACTTGAGATAGAAAAGCAGAGCTTAAATGAAACCATAGAGGAAGTTATAGAAACACTGGAAAGCAAGGCACTTGAGAAAAAAGTTAAGGTGGATTTCATTTCAAAGGGGGATGTAAATTTTAGTCATGACAGGCTGTGGCTTCAGGAGGCTTTAATCAATGTAGTTAAAAATGGTATAGAACACTCTAATGAAGGCGGTAGCGTTGTAATAGATTTAGAGGATAATCCTGTGTATACAAGAATTACAGTCAAAAATACGGGAGACATCATTCCTGAGGAGGATTTAGCCAATATATTTAAAAGATTCTATAAGGGAAGGAATTCGAAAAAGAGTGATTCCATAGGCATAGGCTTGTCCCTGGCCAAGTCTATAATTGAAAGGCATGGAGGGTATATTGAGGCGAGAAGCGACAGGAAAGAAGGAACGAGGTTTGTTATTACGTTTTTAAAGTATTAAGCTAATTCGTTGTGCTAGATAAATTTACAGATCGGAGCTGCGACAAAAAATATATTTCATTCACCAGTACGCTTAGCAAAGAAGTTCTAAGGCTTGGGATTTGAAAAATCAAAAACTTTCGTTAAACTCGCCTTGCTTAAGTCACGAAAGTTCTAGGATTTTTCTGCATCCCTTCGCCTAGAACTTCTAATTGCCCGCTTTATGTAAATTTCATATATTTTTTATCTCCGCTTAGCCTCTGAACTAGCACAACAAATTAAGTTATAGATGAGCAACACAGTAACAAGTTTGCAGCAGTAGGGGCGAACAGTGTTCGCCCGTATAGCGATTAAAAGAAACTTAACACAGATAAAATTCTATCGTATAGCAGTATTGGAGAACACTATTCGCTCGCATAAGCGATTAAAGGGAACTTAACACCGATTTAATCCCATAGTACAGCAGTAGGGGCGAACAGCGTTCGCCCACATGGTATACAAATTAAATTGAGTGGAAGGTTTAAAGTTATCTTACTAAACTGTAAGATAACTTTTTTAATGTAAGGGGAGAGTCATGGAGTCTTTTAAATAACGGGGATATAATAAAACTAAGTTTTTGTAGTTGCTGGCTCTATGTTTGTTCCACATATTTTTATCTTCGCTTATGTTGTTGAGCTGCCATAAAGAGTTAAATTAGCAGGAAAAAATATCAGGCATAAAAGTATAGTAATGTTAGGAGGGTCAATATGGAGATTTTAAAGGTACAAGGTCTGAAAAAGATATATGGTAAGGAAGGAAACAGGGTAGAGGCCCTTAAGGGCGTGGATCTAAGCGTAAATAAGGGTGAGTTTGTGGCTATTGTAGGGGCCTCCGGTTCAGGCAAGAGTACATTACTTCATATTCTGGGAGGGCTGGATAGGCCTACGGAAGGAAAGGTTATTATTGATGGAGAGGATATTTACAGCTATAGTGAAGAAAAGCTTGCCATATTCAGAAGAAGGAAGGTAGGTTTCATATTTCAATTCTTCAATCTGATTCCAGTTTTAGATGTAGAAGAAAATATTGCACTGCCTGCACTTTTAGATAATGACAGGGTGGATAAGGCATATTTAGATGAAATCATAAAGCTTCTCGGCCTGGAGGATAGAAAGCATCACCTGCCTTCGGAGCTGTCTGGAGGACAGCAGCAGAGGGTATCCATAGGAAGAGCTCTGCTGAATAAGCCATCAATAGTGCTTGCAGATGAGCCCACCGGAAATCTTGACAGCAAGAACTCAAAGGAAGTAATCGAACTTCTAAAGTTTTCTGCAAAGAAGTATAATCAAACATTGATACTTATAACCCATGATATAAATATAGCTTCTTCGGCAGACAGAATAGTAACCCTTATGGATGGAGAAATAGTTTCAGATAAATACTTGAAGCAGAGCTAGGAGGTGAGGGAGATGATTAAAGGCTACAGTGAGATTACAGGAAAATACTTAAGAGCAAATAAGAAAAGAACCATATTGACCTTAATAGGAATTATATTATCAGTATCTCTCATATCAGCCATAGGATTTTTCCTAAAAAGTATGCAGGAAGCTCAGATACAGGACGTGAAAAACACCTATGGGTCATGGCATGTTATGTATAAAAGGGCAGATGACAGCCTTATAACAAAAATTAAAAGCAATCCAATTGTTTTAAGAAGTGGCACCTATGCTACAGGTGATACAGTAAATATAAATGACAAGTTTAAAGTTAGAGAAGTGTTTGGAAGCGATGATGGATTGGAGCTTTTACCATACAAGCTTAAGGAGGGCAGATTTCCAAAAACAAATACAGAGGCTGCTGTTGAGAGGTGGTTTCTCGATAAGATAAAAGCCGATGGGAAGCTTGGAGATAAAATAAAAATTTTAGATAAGGAATATACATTAGTTGGAATATTAAGTGATACCTATAGAAATCAGAATGATGGAATAGGAGAGCTTGTAACAAACGATCCTAATGCAAATAAGGATCAAAGGATCTTATTAGTGGAATTAAATCCAAACAGGAAGCTGATGGAAAATATAGATGAACTTAAGAAGCTCTCGGATGAAAAATCAATAGAAGAGAACCGGATGCTTATTATGGCACAGGGGGAAACCATGCCTGAAGGTATGATTTTTACCGCGGCAGTTATAATTGGAATAGTTGTTATTTCAACTATAGCAGTTATATATAATGCTTTTCAGATAAGCGTAGTGGAAAGAGTAAAACAGTTTGGCCTTTTAAGGGCTGTAGGGGCCACACCTAAGCAGATAAGAAAAATAATATTAAGAGAGGCTGCCTTTCTTGCTTCCATAGGCATACCCATGGGGCTTGGTTTTGGAATAGTAGCCCTTTATGGAATAGATTTTACCTTTAAATTAATTGGCGGGGAAAACATTGTAATTATATCCCCTAGGATTTCAATTGATGTTATGCTGATAAGCATTTTAATTGGTTTAGTTTCAATCTATGTTTCAGCCCTGCTTCCGGCGATATTTGCAGGGAGGATATCACCGCTGGTTGCCATAAGCAGCAGAAACTCAATAATAAAGGAAAAGCTAAAGAGAAGAAAAAGCCATATTATGGGAAGGATATTCGGTTTTGAGGGAGCTTTAGCCTCCAAGAATATCAAAAGGAACAGAAAAAGATACAGGATTACCGTATTTTCAATAGTAATAAGTGTAACACTTTTTATAACCTTTAAAGCTTTTATGGATATGTCCTTAAACGTCTATAGTGAAATGAATGAATCAAGAAATATACACTTCTCTGTAGTAACAGGAAGCAATGATGGAGAAAATGCCGGGGTAGAGGAGAGCATTATAGAAAATATAAATAGACTGCCCTACACCGATGTTTCCTACAGGGTATTTAATTCATATTATTTTGATGCAGTAATTGATAAAACAAGGGAGCTTAAGGATATAAAGGATATTGGAAATATCTACAATGACATAAACTACAATGGCGAAAATAAGACCTTAATGGGTGCTTCCCTGGTTGTTTATGATGATAAATCCCTTGAGGTAGCTAAGAAATATCTTAAGGAAGGAAAAATCGATATTGAAAGATTAAACAGGGAAAATGGAGTAATTATAATCGGGAAGAACAGGGTATACAATCAAAAAACGGAGAAAATCTTCTATGGCCCTGTAACGGATTTGAAGGCAGGAGATGAGATTCTCCTTCAATTAAATGAAGCAAGATATGATACCAGCAAGAAAAAAGTTGATTTCGGACAGGGGAGGGTTAATAAAGTTAAGGTGCTGGCCGTTCTTGAAGGAAACCCCTTTACCTTTAGGGGAGATGAAATGGGAATTAAAATGATAACTACAAAGGACGTAGCAGAAAGGCTAACATCTAAAAGTATAAATCCAATTGGATTAAATATAAAGATAAAGGATGTAAAGCTTGAAAGTGAAGCTAAGAAGGACATCCAAAGTATAATAAACAATGGAAATAACTTAAAGCTTATAAACTTTATCGACCAAAACAGAACAAGCAAGGCGGCTATACTGATGATTAAAATCCTTCTATATGGATTTGTCGTTGTAGTATCGCTGATTGGCAGCGTAAATATTATAAATACCCTGACTACAAATATAATTTTAAGAAGAAGAGAGTTTGCGGCGTTGAAGTCCATAGGGCTTACTCAAAGGGGATTAAGAAAAATGATAATTCTTGAAGGAATTCTTTATGGAATGATGGGAAGCATTTATGGATCAGTATTTGGTTCACTGCTTTCCTATCTACTGTATAGAGGTATAAGTGATGTTAGGGAGCAAAGCTATAAATTCCCATTGGATTCCATATTAATAGCAGCAATTGGAGTTATGCTTATCGGCTACCTTTCAGTATTGGCGCCTATTAGAAGAATGAAAAAGGATAACTTAATAGATGCAATAAGGGAGGATTTCTAACTAAGTTTGTTATAGGGGACGGTTAATTAAATAGTGGACTTATGTCAATATAGTAGCTATACATGAAACAAATTTCACCACAAGATTATGAAAAACGTTTTGCAATACCTAAGCGGAGATAAAAAATATATGAAATTCACATAAAGCGTGCAATTAGAAGTTCTTGGCGAAGGGATGCAGAAAAATCCTAGAACTTTCGTTTGTTTGAGAGAAGCGAGTTTAACGAAAGTTCTTGATTTTTCAAATCCCGAGCCATAGAACTTCTTTGCTAAGCGTACTGGTGAATGAAATATATTTTTTGTCGCAGCGTCCTCCTGTAGATATTTTATGCTTTATTCCAACGTACTTTTCAGAGTAGACACAAGAACTAGAATTTACTATGCTGATTTTCTAGCCCTATCCTTACATTGCTGAGGGGTAATATACTCAATGCTGCTATAAATTCTTTTTCTGTTGTACCAGTTGTAGAGGTACTCATGGAGTGCATGGTAAGTATTTTATCCTTATATTATAATATACAGAATAACTAAATTATAATAATATTCCATTTCTTATATCTAATACTTTCAGGTAAAACTACTATGGTATAATATGGATATAAAATAAAGGTAATAAATTTATAAGGGGATAAAAGATGATTAGAAAAATATTTAATGTAATAATAAGTATAATTATTGGGTATATTATAGGCTACCTCTTAAGAAGTGACTCAACAATTGTAACCGGCTTTATTGCATCGATGTTGACAATAATTTATTTTGAAATGCCAAATAAGAAATAAATAGAAGGGAATTCTTATATTCTGGTGTAGGAACCATGATTCCAAACAATAGTGGCGGTCAAATGAGTTATATGTGTAATAAGTAATAACTCATATGGCTGCAATTTATCATGAAAAAGGATTTTTTCATATCATATCGAATATAATCAATAAATATTGACAAGACTTAACTAATAGAGCCAATTTTTAAGACAGGAGCTATTAGCATGAATATGTTTGATATTATCACGCATACACAACTGCCATAAGAGGATTTTATTGCTAAATTAACTCGTTGTGCTAGATAAATTTACAGATCGGCGCTGCGATAAAAAATATATTTCATTCACCAGCACGCTTAGCAAAGAAGTTCTAAGGCTCGGGATTTGAAAAATGTGAATTTCATATATTTTTTATCGACCCTCAGCCCCTGAACTAGCACAACGGATTAAATTAATAAATTTAAAATTGGAGAGAGTCATGATGAAAGTATATGGTGTAGTCACAATGGACCTTGTCAGGTCCAGGGAAATGGATGACAGGAGCAGGGTACAGCAGAAGCTGGATGAATGTATAAACAAGATAAACAATAAATATAGAGAATTCTTAGCGGCTCCTATAGGTTTTACAACAGGGGATGAATGGCAGGCGCTGCTTTACAATCCTTCAAAGTGTTACAGTATTATAGAGGAGTTTCAGCAATACCTTTGGACACTTGATATTCTATTTTATGCAGGGATAGGAATCGGGGAATTGAGTACAGAGGTTTACAAAGAGGTTAATAAGATGGATGGGCCCTGCTTTCATATGGCAAGGGAGGCAATAAATATAGCCAAGGGTGAAGGAAACGGCAGGAGAAAATACAGAGCCAGTAAGAAAAACAGGGTTTACTTTTTCGGTGGAGAGGGGGGCCTGATATCTGGCAGAGATAAAAGGATTATGACAGATGCCTTTGATGAGGCAGCATTCTCTGTAATACTTAATGACAAAGAGGAAGAGAAACTTTTTAATATCAAGTTCCTTGAGGATATTATAAATACTCTTATTGAAAACAACGAAGTTTTAAAGTCAAGGATGACGAATAAGCAGAAGCAGACCTATATGGACTACTTGGAACTAGGCTCCTACAGAAAGATAGTTGAGAGCAGGAATAATGAAACAATAGGGGCCATAAGTCAAAGGCTTAATAGTGCAGATTTTTTTACCATTCAAAAAAATAACATCATGATAGAGCGTTTGCTGGGTTATTACGCAATGCTAAAGGAAGTGGAAGCTTGAATATAAGGGTTATACTTTTGTTGATATTTGCCCATATGGTATCAGATTTTTTATTGCAGTCAAATTACATAGTGAAATTAAGGTATAGTCCCGAGTCAGGAAAAAGTTTACGGGGAAATTTACTCCATGCCCTTGTTTATTTTATGGTATCACTGGCTTTCATAATTAATTATATGTCAGTACAAATCTTTTTTACTGCTCTGGCCATTGGAGCCTTCCATTTCCTTGTGGATTATATAAAGTCAGTTCTTGCTATAAAAAGTCCCTTTACGAAATACAGCCTGTCAATCTTTGTGGTGGATCAGGTGGTGCATATGGCCTTCATAATTTTTATGCTCCTTCCCAAGGGTTTTAAGGCCTATATCGCAGCCTTTAGTCACCAGGATGTAAGAGACAAGTTTGCTGTCTTTAAAAATATGGAATATATGGACAGGCTTCTTGTCTCAGGTATTTTAATAATAGCTGCTTTGTGGGGAACGGGAATATTTATAAGAATATTTTTTGACCATATAAAATTAAAGCCCTACAAAAGAGCAATAAACATGAATATCAAAATCAGGGAGGACCTTAAGGAAACAGATGGTGCCCCCGATGGAGGTTTCATAATCGGTATACTTGAAAGGCTTTTTATAATATGTTCCATCTTACTTGATCTTCCTCAAGTGATAGGGTTTGTTCTGGCGACAAAATCCATAGCCAGGTTTAAAAGATTTGATGATGATGAATTTGTTGAGTTATTTATTATTGGAAGCTTCATAAGCTTTATTTCTGCAATCATAGTTGGGGTAATAGTAAAGGGCTTGAGTACAATTCCCTATTGAATTAGAACGAGAGAACTGCCCATCTCCTTTGCGAGGGATATTGCCTTGCGCGCCCGGTGGAAGGTAGGCCCGTCAAGCTGGTTTACTGTTAATTCAAAGTTGTGTATGGAGACATCCCCGACTCCGATGCCGCAGTAAAATTCTATGGAGCCTAATCTGCTCCTAAAAAAATCCAAAACCCTGTAGAAGTCGCAGGGAAAGTACAAAAGTCCCTCCCATTCATCACCGATGGTAATTATAAATGGGGAGGCAATTATAGAAGAAAACAGACTGTTAGCTTCCTTTAGTGTGTCTATAAGCTTATATTGGACCTCTTCGCGGTTTTTCAACTCCTTAGATTTTTTTATATCACATATCATTGTCATAAATTGCAAATATAACACCCCCGAAGACTATATAATATAGTTTAGGTTTTAATCTAAACTTATATAATGTTCATATAATAATCTAAACAAAATTATTTATAAAATAATGAACAACTATAATAGCAATAAGTATCTATTATATATTATGTGGATTTTCTGCTTTGGTGATACAGAGGATAGGCCTTCGGCTTTTTCCGTATGATTTTGTTGAAAGGTATGATTCAAAGCTTATTTATAATGAAGTTCAAAGGGAATTTGCCTTTCTGAAGTTTGATGTTGTAAATGATATATATGAACAGTATTGCTATTATACCTGTGGACGATATTTGGAAAACATGGCAAAAATTCTTTAGAATAATAACTGGTAGAAAAATCTTAAATTGCAATATTAAATGCAACACCCCGTGAAAAAATCATGTAGAATAGGGTTAGTGTAAACCATACTTAACCTTAAGCCCATCTTAATTAC
>NZ_SOAZ01000005.1 GCF_004364155.1 Fonticella tunisiensis
AGTAATTAAGATGGGCTTAAGGTTAAGTATGGGCTATCTTACCCTATTCAACATGATTTTTCACTAAGTGTTGCATTTAATATTGCAATTTAAGCATATAATTTATTTTACACAAATAGTGTTAAAATGCTATACTTTATTTTATGATATGATTTTAGTTCAACAAATGTAAAGAATAATGGAGGTTATAATATGCCCTTTGATGGAATTTTTACAAGCAGTGTTGTAAAGGAACTATCATCCCTTGTGGATGGAAAGATTGATAAAATACATCAACCTTCCAAAGATGATATTATTATTTTTATAAAAAAAGAACACAAAAACACTAAAATTCTTTTTTCTGCTAACCCTTCCTACCCTCGTGTTCATATAACAAGGATAAGCACTCAAAACCCTCCTGTACCTCCTACTTTCTGCATGATATTAAGAAAGCATTTAACAGGCGGCAGAATAACTTATATAAGACAGGTGGATTTTGATAGAATCGTTGAATTTATAATTGAGGGAAAGGATGAACTGGGCTACCCGGTAGTTTATCGTTTAATTATCGAAATAATGGGTAAACACAGCAACATAATACTGCTAAATAATGAAAACATAATCATAGACTCAATAAAACATGTAGGAAGCAGTATAAGCAGATACAGGGAGGTACTTCCTGGAGTCAAATATATTCAACCTCCAACACAGGATAAAATTAACCCATTAACTATAACAAAAAACGATTTAGAAGAAATTTTTAACCGTAGTGGAGAAATTCCTTCCTTTAAAGTTTTTATAAACAGCTTCTTTGGTATAGGAAAAGTCTTTTCATACCAAATATGCGGTGAGCTCAGCGTCAAAAAAATATGTGAGTTATCTGAGCAGGAAAGAGAAATGCTTATTTCTAATTTCTTCTATTATACTTCAAAAATTAAAAGCGGTGACTTTGATAACTTTATTTTCTATAGAAATTCTGATATGGTAGATTATTATGCCATGTCTCTTAAGGAATATAAGGACCTTGAAAAAATTCATTTTGAATCGCCTGGCGAGCTGCTTGACACCTTCTACGGAAGCCGCGACCTTAGGGACAGGCTTAAGCAGAAATACAATGACGTTTTTAAAATTGTTACAGGCTTAATAGAAAAAAACATAAAAAAGATTCAGATTCATCGCTCAAAACTTGAGGAATGCAAAGATTTTGAAAAATGGAAGTTGTATGGAGATCTTATAATGGCAAATCAATATACAATAGTGCAGGGATCAGACGGAGTAATGCTCCAGAATTTCTATGATGAGTCCCTCTCAGAGGTTTTTGTTCCTCTTGATAAGGAGATTTCTCCTGTTGAAAATGCAAAAAAATATTATAAAAGATACTCCAAGGAAAAATCCACGGTACAAATAGTTTCAAAACAACTTGAAGAGAGCCTTGAAGAAAAGGATTACCTTGAGACAATACTCTTTAATCTTGAAAATGCTTCTGACATTGAAACTATAGAAGAAATAATAAATGAGCTTTCAGAGATGGGCTACATCAAAAAGAGAAGGAATGGAAAAAATCAGGGCAAAGCAGCACCACACCACTTCATCTCCAGCGATGGATTTGATATTTACGTTGGCAAAAACAACAAGCAAAACGACTATCTTACCACTAAATTTGCAATATCCAGCGATATATGGATGCACACTAAGAACATACCTGGATCCCATGTTATAATAAAATCCAGAGCTGGTAAAGTTTCTGATACAGCACTCCTTGAAGGTGCCATACTGGCTGCCTACTTCAGCAAGGCAAAAAATTCTACAAACGTCCCGGTGGACTTTACAGAGCGCAAAAATGTAAAGAAGCCCTCAGGTGCAAAACCTGGAATGGTTATATATTATACAAATAGAACTATTTATGTTACTCCTGACGAGGAAAAAGTAAATAGAATAAAAAAAGTTTAAAAGGAGCTGTTGATTATTTCAACAGCTCCTTATCATAGTTTATCGACGTATATAGCAATTTTATAAGCTCAATTCCGTTTCTTCGTCTTTGCCTATTGCTATTTCTTCAACATCTTCCACCGCTGCATCTTCATCCCTAATACCTTCAGGCAGTATTAAATTTAATAGTATTCCTACAAAGGTTGCCAGAGCCATACCTTCTACTGCAAAGTTTTCGGAGAAGTTTATTTTAGCCCCTCCAATTCCAAGTACAAGTATAACAGAGGATATTATAAGGTTGCGTTTCTGGCTGAAATCTATTCCACTGTCCACAAGCATTCTCAATCCCGATGAGGCTATAACTCCAAACAGCATTATGCTTATTCCTCCCATTACCGGGAAAGGTATGGTGCTGAGCACCGCTCCAACTTTTCCTATGAAGGACAGAAGTATTGCAATCACAGCTGCTCCTCCGATTACCCATACGCTATATACCTTTGTAATGGCCATGACACCTATGTTTTCTCCATATGTTGTGTTAGGAGGTGCCCCTATTAATCCCGCAATGCTCGTTGCAAGGCCGTCACCAAGTATTGATCTATGAAGCCCTGGTTTCTTTGTAAAATCCCTGCCGCAGACATTGTTTGTTACAAACACATGTCCAATATGCTCTGTTATAGTCACTATCGAAACCGGCGCAATTGCGAGTATGGCAGGGAGTGAAAACTTCACTCCTGGAAATTTAGGTATTTCTAACCAGCTGGCCTGCTGTATAACCTTTACATCAACTATGCCAAGTGCAAGGGACAGTATATATCCAGATACAAGGGCAATTAAAATTGGTATAACTGCGAGGAATCCTTTAAAGTACATGGAACCAAAAACTGCTACAGCCAGTGTAAACATTGATACCCATACTTCTCTGTTTTGAAGAATGCCCGCTGCTCCCTCTTTAGGAAGAAGTCCAGCCCAGTTTACAGCTGTACCTGCCAGTCCGAGCCCAATTACTATTACAACTGAGCCAACCACAACGGGAGGAAGAAGCTTATCAATCCACGACGTTCCGAATCGCTTAATTATATAGGCAAACAACACATATACAAGCCCGGCTACTACTACGCCGCCCATTGCAGAATCAAGCCCCTGGCTTTTGGATACAAACAGCATTGGAGCTATAAAAGCAAAGGATGATCCGACATATGCCGGGAGCTTTCCCTTTGTGCAGATTATATATATGAGAGTACCTATGCCGCTTCCAAGAAGTGCAAGTGATGGGTTCATACCCAGAAGGTTTGGAACAAGAATTGTTGCACCTACCATTGCAAAGAGGTGTTGAAGGCTTAGCGGTATAGTTTTTAGTATAGGAAGTCTTTCTTCAACGTCAACAAAATTTTTCATACAAAATCCCCCTTTTATATTGATTATTTGGTTCTTTGGGGGAGCAAATGCTCCCTTATTAGTCTCTCAGGACTA
This sequence comes from Fonticella tunisiensis, assembly GCF_004364155.1. Taxonomy (GTDB): domain Bacteria; phylum Bacillota; class Clostridia; order Clostridiales; family Caloramatoraceae; genus Fonticella; species Fonticella tunisiensis. The sequence goes on from NZ_SOAZ01000005.1 coordinate 3,382, forward strand.
ATTTAAAGGTTATCTCTGTATTATTTTTCAGTTATAATAACCCTGTCTTCTCCATCTGTTTCCATTAACTTTACATGTACTATTTCAAATTTTGATGTAGGCACGTTTTTCCCAACATAATCAGCCCTTATTGGAAGTTCTCTATGACCTCTGTCCACAAGAACAGCAAGCTGTATAGCCCGTGGCCTTCCAATATGAATAATAGCATCCAATGCAGCCCTTACAGTTCTTCCGGTATATAGCACATCATCAACAAGTACTATTATTTTATTTCTTACATCAAAATCAACCCTAGTTTCATTTAGGCTTGCCTGTTCAGACTGTTCCGTAAGATCATCTCTGTAAAGAGTTATGTCAAGCATTCCCACAGGAACCTTTACTCCTTCAAACTGTTCGATATACCCTGCAATACGGGCTGCAAGTGGTACCCCGCGGGTTTTTATCCCGACAAGGGCAATGTCAGCTGCTCCTTTGTTTTTTTCAATTACCTCGTGAGATATTCTCTTAAGTGCCCTATCGATCCCCTTATTGTCAAGAAGTTGAGCCTTAACGTTCAAAATATCACCTCCCTGCATAAATAAAAAAGCTTCTCACATCCATGAAAGGTGTAAGAAGCATAATATACCCAAAAGATATTTGCAGCAATCTTATAAGTTTAGCTCCTTACAGCCTCTCTGGACTGATTTAAAGGTTATATTTAATATAACATATTAATCATATATTTTCAATATACTATCTATCAATTTTCCTTAGAAGTTCCTTAAAATACTCCGGAAGAGGTGCAGTAAATTCCATGTATTCCTTCGTTGCCGGATGTATAAAACCAAGAACCGCTGCATGAAGTGCCTGACCTTTCAACTTATATTTTTGTTTTTTATATCCGTAAACGGGATCCCCTACAAGTGGGTGTCCTATATATGCCATATGCACTCTTATTTGATGAGTGCGTCCTGTTTCTAACCTTGCCTCAATAAGAGTATTCTCTTTATATCTTTTTAAAACCTTATAGTGGGTTATTGCATGCCTTCCATTCTTTGTTACAACAGCCATCTTCTTTCTCTCAACAGGATGCCTCCCTATGGCGGCGCTTATTGTTCCACTATCATTTTTAATAATTCCTTCTGTAAGTGCCATGTAAACTCTCTTAACGGAATGCTCCTTTATCTGCTCGGAAAGGCTTCTGTGTGCCTCGTCGTTTTTTGCAACAACCAGAACTCCCGAGGTATCCTTATCTATTCTGTGTACGATACCTGGCCTTACTACGCCATTTATACTTGACAAGCTGGTACACCTTGCGAGAAGAGCATTAACCAAGGTTCCTGAATTGTTCCCTGCAGCAGGATGCACTACCATACCCTGGGGTTTATTCACTACTGCAATATAATCATCCTCGTACATTATCTCTATGTCTATGTCCTCAGGAACTACTTCAAGTTTTACGGGTTCCGGGATATCAACGCTTATTTCATCTCCGGGCTTAATTTTGTAATTGCTCTTGACTTTTTTATTCTTTAGCTTGATTTTTTCATCATTTATTAACTTCTGAACCTGGGATCTTGAAAGGTCATTTAGTTTCTCACTTATATAAACGTCTATTCTCTTTCCGGAATCCTCTTCTTCAACTACGAACTTAAAGTTCTTTTCACTCATTAAATATCACTCCTGACTATTCTTCCCGGGCAAAGAGTATGTTTATTGCCAGCAATATGGTACCACAAACAACACATATATCTGCAACATTGAAAACCGGCCAATCAAACATATCCTTAATATAGAAATGAATAAAGTCTGTAACATATCCAAGGGTTACTCTGTCTATTAGGTTTCCTATTGCTCCAGCAGATATTAATATAAGGCTTATCCTCATCCATTTGTTTAGATCTTTGCTCTTTAAAAGATAATAAAGCATTAATACTATTACAATAGCTGTTATTACAATTAGAAGAAACTTCATATTTTGAAAAAGTCCAAAGGCTGCTCCCCTGTTTTCTACATAGGTAAGTTCAAGATAGTCTTTAAAAACACTTATATTTTTGCCAGCAAGAGTGTTTTTAGCTATATATTTTGTTATCTGATCCAGCATCGCTATAATTAAAATAAATAATATATTCATGTTCTCCCCCCACTATTTTTAAATTAATTACTTATTAAATGATAAAACAAGACTTGCAATGATGCAAGTCCTTAATACAGCAGGCATACCTTGAGTTGAATACTTAATATGGCTTATTCATTTCAAACCATAGAAATAAACATACCCATATCTTATAAACTTAAGGCAGCTGATTTTTGTACTGCTGGTTACTTATTTTATCTGTAAACTCCACAATTCCTTCCTCCCCTTCGGGATCGCTGTCCGGAAATTCTTCATCATCCTGATCATCGAAATTCCTTATAATCCCACGTCTTTTCTCATACTTTGCAACATCCTGCCATGAATCCTCCATGTTGTATTCAACTTCATATTCATCCTCTTCAGTATAATCCCTAAAGGCTCTTCCAAAGGGAGGCAGTGTCTCTTCTTCGACAGGCCTGTCATATCTATATGTGTTGTAATCCGCTTTCTTTTCTTCACATTCAATACATGTAGTCGCATATGGCAGGAAGTTTAGCCTTTCCTCCGATATTTCCCTTCCGCACAGCTCACATATACCATATTTACCGCTTTCAATTCTATTAAGGGCGTTGTTTATCTGTTCAAGAATCGATTCTTCGTTATTTAATAGGGCAAATCTTCTTACCTTATCATACATTTCTGTTCCTATGTCTCCCGAATGATTGTCGATCATGGAAAGTTCCTCAAGCTCATCCCTCTGGGAAAATCCCTGACCATGCTCCATTATACCTTCAATAGCCCTCTGTATTCTATTCCTTTCGTTTATGAGCCTTGCTTTATATATTTGTAGCTTATCTTTATCCATAATACCACCCCTATCTTATCTTTGTATTCAACTGTACCAGTTTTACTATCTCGGTTATAATTCCTCCAATTATAGGCAGGTTCAAAACAACGAGCCTCTGAAGCAGGTAAAGCACCAGGGCTCCCAGTATGGTAAAACCAACAGCAATTCCAAAACCTCTTGCAATCCCTGATATGAAGTTTAAAGCTATCATCCTGACAGGGTTCTGCATAAGGTCTATGTAGTCGCCAAACTTTGCTCTTTCCAGCTGCGCTGCAACTGTCTGAAGAACCTTCCTGTATTCTTCACAATCACTTGCCATAATAAAACCTCCCAGTATATTTTGTGAAGTTATTCAAAAAAATATTTAAAATCAGCATTTTACCGAAATAATATTTATTTTAATAGGTTCTAAATAAATAAGTGGCTGAGAAGCCTAAGTGCAATTCCTTTTGCTTTAGCTTTTATGCATTAAAGGAATTCACTTGATCTTTCAGCCACCTCGAGTTTTAGAACTTCTTTAATATCACTCCATATTCAGATATCTATGTAACCTTAAAACTTCCCTGTAAATTGATTTAAAGCCTTCAAAATCAACTGACTGGTTTCCATCGGAGAGAGCCTTCTCAGGTTCAGGATGAATTTCTATCATAAGACCATCTGCTCCTGCCGCTATAGCTGCAAGGCTCATGGGCTTTATAAGCTCCCTTCTACCTGTCCCATGGCTTGGATCAACTATTACCTTTAATTTCGTTTTCTGCTTTATTACAGGCACGCAGTTTAGATCCAAAGTGTTTCTGGTGTATGTTTCAAATGTTCTTATCCCTCTCTCACATAAAATGATGTCATCGTTTCCCTCCAGGGATATGTACTCGGCTGCACTTAGCCATTCCTCTATAGTAGCGGATAGTCCCCTCTTTAACAGCACTTTTTTGTTTAACCTTCCAACTTCCTTAAGAAGGGGATAGTTGTACATGTTTCTGGAACCTATTTGAACTATATCTGCAACTTCGCATATGCCTTCTATATCCCTTACATCCATTATCTCAGAAACTATTTTAACATCATATTTAAGCTTTACTTCCCTAAGTATTTCAAGCCCCTTATCACCAAGCCCCTGAAAACTATAGGGAGATGTCCTCGGCTTAAAGGCACCTCCCCTTATATAACTAATTCCCAGGCTCTTTAGAAATGCCACGGTACTGTCCATTACATCATAATTTTCTACACTACATGGACCTGCAATTATCATTAAATCATTGTCAATCACAGTACCAGCCTCATCCCTATTTTTTAAAACTCTCTTTAGTTTCAACTCTATCACCTACATATTTCTAATCATATTCTTTAGTATTCCTATGGAGTTGTGTATTGCCATGTTTTTAAATGTTTCATAGTCTATATGTGCACTTCCATCAGCCCTGTCGGATATGGATCTAATTACTACAAATGGGATTCCGTTAGCATAACATGTATGTCCAATTGCTGCTCCTTCCATTTCTACAGCATATGCACCAAAAATCTCTCTCAGCTTTTTAATTTTTATATGATCTGCAATAAACTGATCCCCTGAAACTATTCTTCCCCTGTATACTTTAAACCCATCCATTTGTGTAGCTGATGAAAAGGCTAGATCCACAAGCCTGCTGTCAGCCTTGAAAGAATAAACGTCCATTCTTGGCACCTGACCAATCCTATCGCCAAAGGCCGTAGTATCCATGTCATGGTGTACAAGATCCGTTGATATTACAACATCTCCAGGATTAATTTCCTCATAAACCCCTCCGGCTATGCCTGTGTTTACAACTACATCAACATTGAAGTCATCAATTAGTATTTGTGTGCAAATAGCAGCATTAACCTTTCCTATGCCACTTCTTACAACAACAACTTCTTTATCAAGAAATTTTCCCATATAAAACTCCATGCCGGCCTTTTTCTCTATTCTTTCTAATTGCATGTGTTCCTTGATTTGAAAAATCTCTTCATCCATTGCTCCAATGATACCTATTATCATAATTGCCTCCTTATTGCTTCTAAAATACTTTCTTTTATGATATTCTGCTTTATTTCCTTTAGTATTATAGCACTTCCTATTGTTTCCGGTAAAGAAAACTTGATACCATCTGATATTTTTTTCTTATCTTTACTCATAAACTGCAAAAGCTCGTCTATATTTATTCCCTCAACGGCAGTTGGAAGTCCAAAGTATTTTATGATGTTCGCAAGCCTTTTATATTCTATCTCACTTATATACCCCATCCTAAAGGCCATATAAGCTTCCAGATTCATACCCACGGCCACTGCCTCTCCATGGGAGAGCCTAAATTTATTTATACTTTCAATTCCATGGCCTATGGTATGTCCAAAATTAAGAACCTGCCTTAGCCCATGGTCATATTCATCCTTTTCAATCAGTTCTCCCTTTATTTTTACACACTGGTTTACAATGTGAAAAAGCTTATCCATCTCACGTTCCTTTATTCCTAATTTATTTTCTTCAACATAATGAAATAAATTCTTATCACATGCAAATCCATATTTTATAACCTCAGCAAGGCCGCTTATATATTCTCTATCAGACAGCGTCTTTAAAAAATGAACATCTATATAAACAAGGAGAGGTTGGTAAAAGGTTCCTATTATGTTTTTAATGTTCATAAAATTAAAACCCGTTTTTCCTCCTATACTGCTGTCACACTGGGCTAATAGCGTTGTTGGTATATGTATGACGTTTAAACCTCTCATAAATGTAGAGGCTGCAAATCCTGATACGTCACCTACTACTCCACCTCCAATCGCTGCTATGGCAGTTTTCCTGTCAGCATTACATTTTATAAGTTCCCTGTATATATCAAGAATCAAATCAACGCTTTTGCTTTCTTCCCCCGGTTTAATCACCTTAATTCCAATTGTTCTATTTCCAAGTTTATCTATAAAGCTTTTATGTAAATCAAATACGTTTTCATCTGTGATTATAAAGATTCTTTTTACCTTATGCCTCTCAAGAATAGGTCCTATATTATCTCCTCCCGAGTTTATATAAACGTTATACTCACGGGATGCTCTAATCTTTACCTCACGCATATTCCTTTCTCCTTTAAAATACTAGATATTATAATCATATTATATCAAATGATGCTATTTTTATATAAATGAAATCATAAAACAGACTCTGGATTAACCTTGAGTCTGTTTTATGATTTCATTAGTAGTATATTAAAAAGTAATTATTCCTATTCTTCCACATTTCTTGAGGAAAGTTCAATTCCGGCTCTGTCAATAGCTTCTATTTGAGCTTCGAGGAGGGCCTTAAATCTTGATCTAAACATATTATACTCCTGTTTTAAAATTTCATTCTTTTTATTGATCTCAGCAGCACTGTTTTCTGCTTCCCTTATTATTTCTGCTGCCTTGTCCTTTGCATTCTTAATAATCATCTCCCCTTCTCTTCTGGAACTTTCCTTTGCCTGATCGGCAGCCGTCTGAGCCAGCAAGAGTGTGTTCTGAAGTGTGGATTCCATGTTTGCGTAGTGTTCTATCTTCTCATTTAGAGAAGTTATTTTCTCCTTAAGTGTTATATTTTCTTTATATAGCTTTTCATAATCATCTAATATTTGTTCAAGGAACTCATCTACCTCATCCATATCATAACCTCTAAAAACCCTTTTAAATTCCTTGTTGCTTATTTCATTAGGTGTAATTGTCATTCGTATCCCTCCTATATGTATTTATTTATTTGTAGAGTGATCCTATCCCTTTTTGTTTTTCCAAGAAGGCTTTCAAATTTATATCTTCCATAGCCTCTTATGGATATCATATCCCCCTCTTTTATGTTTTTAGATGGTTCACATACTAAAGCATAGTTTACCTTAACTCCGCCACCCTTAATGGTGCCTGAGGCTTCAGCCCTTGACATTCCAGTCACTCCGGCAACGATGCTATCAAGCCTTAGAGATGCTGCATTTACCACCATCTCCTTTAACTTCAAAGCCCTTTCCCTTAAATCATCAAAGGGTATTTTTTGCAGCTTTACCCCGGTGTGCTTAATTTTATCGATATTAAAACAAATATAATCGCTTATATCCCTGTGCACAGCTATTTCTGCCCCATCCTCATATGTGTTTATGTCTCCTATTTTTTCCCTCTTTATACCAAGGGAAAGAATGCTGCCAAGGTAATCCCTGTGGCTGAGTTTCTCAAATTTAAAGTTTCCGGTAATTTTTATAAAATCCACAGGAAAATCTCCAAAATACTCATAGGGGCTTATAACCCCAACTGCCCTTTCAAAGTTCCCTTTTCCTCCAAAAAATCTACAATATAGCCCTTCTGAGGAGCATATGTTTTTTACCAGCAGCTGTTCATCCGGGTTTAAAAAATCAGTAAATTCCTCACCCCAGGAACTTTTAACCCTGTTTACTTTGTCTAATAGTCGAATAGCCTTTTCCCTATCTCCCTCAAAGTGCTCTATATAATAGTTCATAAAATCACCTTATCCTTCGACTGCTTTTGTGTGGCAAAACAAGTTCCAGTAGAAAGCCCTTAAAGGCTCTATTATTTATCCGAAAAGGAAAAGAAACCGCTTTTATTTAGCTCCTGTTTGAGTTCATTTGATATTTCTACGTTGTCGGGTGCAACAAGGTATATTGACTTGGCTATCTCCTGGAATGAACCGTTCAAGGCATAGCATGCCCCAACTATACAATCTATCATTCTCTGGGCAAGCCTTTGATCCACTTCGCTTATATTCATAACAACTATTTTTCTTGATTTCACTGCATCGACTATTTCCATAATATCCTGAAATTCACCAGGTCTTTTTAGAAGTACCCTTGGTACAGTAGTGGTTTTAATGCTCACAAGCTTGTTTCTCCTGCTGCTTATAATTTCAGGCTCCTGGTACTCTTCTTCTTTCTCCTGTTCATCCTCATTTTCAATAATTTCATCCTCTTCATCAACTATTCCTATAGCCCCCATAACCTTATTAAAGGGCTTTAAAAACTTACTTGACATAGCTAAACCCTCCTATAAATAATTTCTCTGGCCAAATATTCCAGTGCCCACTCTGATAATATTGGCTCCTTCTTCTATGGCAATCTCAAAATCATTGGTCATTCCCATAGACAGGTACTTTATATCGAAGTTCTTATATTTGTATTGTTTAAGATCATCAAATATCTTCTTTACCCTTCTGAAATAACCCCTTATCTCTGATTTATTATCGGATGGAGGAGGAATTGTCATTATACCTGAAACCAGTATATTTTGATATTTTTCAAGTCCGGATATAAAGTTTTCTACATCCTCTTCGTATATACCCGACTTTGTTTCCTCTCTGCCGATGTTGATCTGGATTAAAACGGGCATAATTCTATTTATCTGCTTTGCCCTTTTATCTATCTCCTCTACAAGGCCTATTCTATCTAAAGAATGTATCATTTCAACCTTATCTATAATATACTTAACTTTGTTTGTTTGAAGGTGGCCAATAAAATGCCATTTTACATCCTGGATCTTATCATATTTATCTAGAAGTTCCTGGACTTTGTTTTCCCCGAAAACCCTTAGGCCACACTCCTTTGCTTCATACATTTTCTCAAGGGACTGCATTTTGCTTACTGCTACAAGCTCTATATCTTCTGGCTGCCTTCCTGCCCTCATGGCCGCCAGCTCGATCCTCTCTCTTACCCTTGATATATTGTTTGAAACGGACATAAAAACCACCTCTTAATTCACCTTTGTTCCATTTCTTATTCTTGAAGGATTTGTTATTATTTTATCATATTCCTTAAGTTCTTTTTTGGATGAATCCGCTGAAACTACCACTGCCTTATCATTAATAGTTGAAAGCACCTTAACAGGCCTGAAATATGCATAACCGTTTACCTCTATGAAGACTCCCTTTTCTCCATTGTACTCCGACAATGCACTTAATGGAACAATTATACCATTATTCTTAGATTTTATTATATACCCAGAAAAGCCCCTGTGCAAATTTACAACGTCTAAATCGTTTTTAATCTTCATTACGAGGAAGTCTCCTGATGAATTATTAAACTTATCAACTATATCAGCAGTATAATAAATATTATTTATGAGTATTTCCTTTGTCATGCCTTTTCTAAAGCTGTCAATGTTTTCAGGGCTTATGTAAGCACATATATACCATTCGCTATTATTTATAATTTTGATGCCGGATATTTGTGGTTTTTCTTTGATTAATTTTTCAATATCCCTTACATCAACATTTTTAATGCTTTTTAAATCATACTTATTCTCAAATCCATCCAGTTTAAATGTTAATATTCCTGCTTCCGTTGAGTATATGCCTTCCGCTATTTCAACACCCTTGCTTATTTTCTCCCCATTTTTAAATTTAAACTTTATCCCCTTTGTATCCCCCTCACGAAGAACATATTCCTGTACGAAATACATTCCCTTAAATTCTACTTTATCCTCAAAAGTACCATACATTGCATCTACAGTTTTAACACCTGAATTAATGCTTATAATGAGTATCAATACCATAAAAACGATTAAAAAGGATATAGTTGTCTTTCTACTGTTCTTTAGCTTATTCATATTCTCCCTCCGGCTTTATATTGATAATATTCTTCAAAAAACAATAATTTCCTCCAAAAATCCATAAAATATTTCAAAATAACAACATAAAAAATACTCCAGGATTTCCCGGAGTATTTCTTATAATATTATACAGATTAGGCCTCCATTTCCTTCGTTTATTATCTTTTGAAGTGTTCTCTGAAGCTTTTCCTGTATATCATCAGGCATCTTTGCAAGCTTGGTCTGAAGTCCTTCTTTAACAATATCCTCCAAGGTCTTACCAAACATGTTAAGCTGCCATACCTTCTGTGGATCCCTTTCAAACTCTTCAACAAGTGACTTTACAAGCTCTTCCCCCTGGCTTTCAGTACCAACTATAGGTGAAACCTCTGTTTCTACATTGGCTCTAATTATATGAAGTGAAGGTGCGCTTGCCCTCAGCTTTACTCCAAACCTATTGCCCTGCCTTACTATTTCCGGCTCCTCCATCTTAAGCTCATCCATCTGGGGAGGTACCATTCCATATCCTGTTTCCCTAACCTCCCTAAGTGCCTCTGCTACCTTGTCATATTCCCTCTTTGCAACGGTGAGCTCCTTCATAAGACTAAGAAGACCATGCTCTCCATTAATATCATACCCGCAAATCTCTCCAAGAACATTAAAAAAAAGTCCGTCCTTTACATTCATGTCTATTATTGCCGTACCCTCTCCAAGCTTTATTTCATTTAGGTTTATATTTCCGACAAATTCATACTGCTTGTATCCAGCCACAGCTGGTTTTATATCCCTTATTTTGTTAAGCAATGGAGCAGAATTTTTTATTGCAACTATAAAATTCTTTTTAAGCCAGTGATCATTATCAAGCACTTCAACCCAATCTGGAAGCTTAATTCCAACCTCTCTTATTGGGAATTCATAAAGCACCTTTTCCATTATGTTGTTGATGTCCTCAAGCTTCATATTAAGTGCGTCGATTATATATACAGGCACTGAGTATTTTTCCTCCATAATCTTTCTTAAATTAATTGTGTCAGGAGCATATGGATGAACTGTATTAAGCAGTACGATAAAGGGCTTCTTTAAACTTTGAAGCTCGCCTATTACCCTTTCCTCTGCTTCAATATAGCCCTCCCTTGGTATATCAGTTATTGAGCCGTCCGTGGTTACAACAAGGCCTATTGTCGAATGATCGGTTATTACTTTTCTTGTTCCTATTTCAGCAGCCTTGATAAAAGGTATCTCTTCCTCGAACCATGGTGTTTTTACCATTCTTGGCTGGTCGTTTTCAATATGGCCAGTCGCTCCATTAACCATATATCCAACGCAATCAACCAGTCTTACTCTCATTCTTGCATTGTCATTGAGTTCTATTTCTACAGCCTCTTCATTTGGAATGAATTTAGGTTCCACTGTGGTTATAGTTCTACCTGAACCGCTCTGTGGAAGTGTATCCTTTGCTCTTTCCTTTTTATGGCTGTTGCTTATGTTAGGTATTACAAGCAATTCCATAAAACGCCTTATAAATGTTGACTTACCTGTCCTGACTGGTCCTACCACTCCTACGTATATATCACCCTGCGTTCTCTCGGCTATGTCCTTATATATATCAAATTCCGCCACAGCCCTACCCCCCTTAACATATTTTATCTTGTACATATATATTTTTTCATTCCCCTTTTTAGAACAAAAAAGATGTGGGTACATCACCACATCTTTACTGCTATTTCCTCTATTTCATGGGTTTTTGATCTAAGCATTAAATCGGATACCGCATACCTTGGGTCCTTGCCTTCAAACAATATCCGATAAAGTTCGCTGGTTATAGGCATGTCAACGCCAAGCTTTTTAGCAAGTTCATATGTAGACCTTGTTGTATTTACTCCCTCAACCACCATCCTAATCTCAGCAAGGGCTTCCTCAAGTTTTTTCCCCTGTCCGAGGAGCATTCCTGCCCTTCTGTTTCGAGAATGTATACTGGTACATGTAACTATGAGATCACCTATTCCGGCCAAGCCTGCAAAGGTTAAATATTCAGCACCTAAGGCCTCACCAAGCCTTGCTATTTCCGCTATACCCCTTGTCATGAGTGCAGCCTTTGTATTATCTCCATAACCCAGCCCATCGGATATACCAGCCGCAATGGCAATTATATTCTTTACCGCCCCTCCTATTTCAACGCCAACCACATCTGGATTTGTATAAACTCTAAACTTTGGAGTTATAAATATATCCTGTATGCACTCAGCAGTTTCCCTTTCCTTTGAAGTAACAACCACCGCAGTTGGAATATCCCGGGACACTTCTTCCGCATGGCTGGGACCTGACAATACTGCAATGCGATTATCAGGAAAATACTCTTCTATAACCTGTGACATGCGCTTTGAAGTCCCCACCTCAATTCCTTTAGCAAGGCTTACCAGAATCTGCTCACTACGTATCAATCCCCTAAGCTGTTCGCAGACTTTTCTGACAGCCTGAGAAGGCACTGCAATTACAATGATTTCGGCTTCCTTCACACACTCATCGATGGTATTAACACCATTTAAACCCGCTGGCAGCAACACTCCAGGGAGGTATCGTATATTTTCCCTAGTCTGGTTTATACTTTCTATTACTTCACTATTTCTATCCCATAGATTTACTTCATATCCTTTTTTCGAAAGAAGTACGCCAATTGCAGTCCCCCAACTTCCGGAACCCAGAACTCCTATTCTCATCATACCACTCCCTATCTGTCTTTTTTCTCTCTATAAATAAATCTTATTGGCGTCCCCTCAAGGCCGAAATGCTGCCTGATCTGATTTTCAAGATAGCGCTCATAGGAAAAATGAACAATGTCCGTATAATTTACAAACAATACAAAGGTTGGAGGTTTTGTTGAGGCCTGGGTTGCATAATATATCTTAAGAGCCTTGCCCTTTTCGATTGGAGGCTGCTTCATCAACACAGCTTCACTTATAACTTCATTTAATGCACCGGTCCTGATTCTCATGGCATGTTGGTCTGCAACGTATTTAATTAACTCTATCATCCTCGATACTCTCTGTCCTGTTTTTGCTGATATAAATACTATTGGGGCATAGGATATAAAGGATAGATCCTTTCTTATTCTCTCGCTGTATTCATTCATCGTGTTAGTCTCTTTTTCTATAAGATCCCATTTGTTAACGACAATAACGACACCCTTTCCTGCCTCATGTGCCAGCCCTGCTATCTTTTCATCCTGTTCCGTTACGCCTTCGGTTGCATCAATAACTACGGCACATACATCTGCTCTCTCTATAGATGCAATGGCTCTAAGCACGCTGTATCTTTCAACCTCTTCCTTTACCTTGCTCTTCTTTCTTATACCAGCAGTGTCTATAAATAGAAATTTATCTCCACCAATTTCCACAAAACTATCTATTGAATCCCTTGTTGTTCCTGGAATATCGCTTACTATTGCTCTTTCCTCACCCACAAGCCTGTTAAGAAGAGACGACTTTCCCGCATTCGGTTTTCCAATAATCGCCACTTTTATTTCTCCTTCATCTTCCGCTACACCCTCAAAGTCATTAAAAAAGCTTACAATTTCATCAAGCATATCTCCAATGCCAAGACCCTGGGCTGCCGAAATGGATATTACATCTCCTATGCCCAGGTTGTAAAACTCATATTTGTTATCCTCAAGGGATAAGTTATCAATTTTGTTGACCACAACAAGCACCGGTTTTTGAGTTTTTCTAAGCATATTTGCAACTTCGTAGTCAGCAGGAGTTATTCCCTCCTTACCGTCTACCATAAATACTATAACATCAGCCGTTTCTATAGCTATTTCCGCCTGACGCCTCATCTGTGAAAGTATCACATCTTCACTTTCAGGTTCAATTCCACCTGTATCAACAAGGGTAAACTTTTTATTTAACCACTCCACCTCTGCATATATTCTATCCCTTGTAACTCCTGGGGTGTCTTCAACTATGGAAATCCTTCTGCCCGCAAGTTTGTTAAATAGCGTTGATTTCCCTACATTTGGACGTCCAACAATTGCCACTATCGGTTTGGACATTATACCACCTCACCTATTATTTTTTCAACCAGATCATCTCCGGTATATTTGCATTTTACAATCTTTTTATCAAGATGTTTCTCAAGTTCTTTAAGAGATATATCATCAAGGAATATATCCTCATCTGCCTTTAACATGCTTGCCGGTATAAATACCGTACTCTCCTTAATCTTACCCCTTAGCTGGTCTATGATGTCCCCGGCGGTTATCAGTCCCACAACGGTAATTTTTTCCCCAAAGAAATTATTAATTACTTTATATACGGAAATTTTAATGTTTAACTTTTTTTCTATTTTCCTTGAAATATCAACAATGAAATTAAAGCTTGATGTCCCTGTTATAAATGCAAATTCCTTTCCATTCCCGTCTATATGTTTATCTTCTAAGTCCTCCATTATTCTTTCTTCAAAATATCTCATCATTCCTATTCCATCCTCAAGCTGTTCAAAATCCCCATAATGTTCATATGGGGGCATCTCCCTTTCTGCCATTAGATAAAATTCATCAGCAAGCCTTGCAAAGGGTTCTCCTGTTTCCCTTTCAAATCTATCCTGAAGGGGCTTTATAAGGTCAATTACATCCCCTGCAGTCCTACTATTAAATCCTTCAAGTCTTTGAAGCTTTTCTCTGTATCTTGTAATACCTACAGGAACAATTGCAACGTTGGATATCTGCGGATAAAAACCGTAGAGATCATTTAATGTGTTTACAAGTTCCTTTCCATCGTTAATTCCCGGACATAAAACTATTTGACAGTTCATGTTTATTCCATTTCTCGCAAGCCTTTCCAGCCTCTCCATTATATTGCCCGCTTTTTTATTGTTAAGCATTTTAACCCTTAGCTCCGGGTTAGTTGTATGAACTGAAACATTTATAGGGCTAATTCTATATTTTATTATCCTGTCTATATCCTCATCCGTCATATTGGTGAGAGTAACGAAATTGCCCTGAAGGAAGGACATTCTTGAATCATCGTCCTTAAAATACAGACTTTCCCTCATTCCAGAAGGAAGCTGATCAATAAAACAAAAGAGGCATTTATTATGGCATCTTTTTGGTCCATCCATTATAGGATCGTGAAACTCTATTCCAAGATCCTCATCATAAGCCTTCTCTATTTCAATTTCCCACTCTTCTCCATCTGGCTTTCTGATTAGAAGCACAAGCTCCTCATCATTGGTTAAAAACCTATATTCTATTATATCCTGAACATCCATGTCATTTATTTTAAGCAGTACGTCGCCTTTTTCTATTCCCGCTTCTTCTGCAATGCTTCCATCAAGTACATTTTTTATAACTATTTCCTTCTTCATTCCATTCACTCCACTTATAATTTCATTTAGTAATAATATCATTTTAAAGAGTAAATATCAAGCCACACAAAAATAGGGGCAGCATGTAAACTGCCCCGATGAATATGCTATTTTTTCAATAAGGGGAGGGTAATTATAAATGTAGTACCCTTGCCCGGTTTGCTCTTTACGTCTATTTTCCCATTGAAAAGCATGACTACATGCTTTACAATAGCAAGACCTAGCCCTGTTCCCCCAAGCCTTCTCGATCTCGCCTTATCAACCCTGTAAAACCTTTCAAATAACCTTGGCAAATGTTCCTCAGGTATACCAATGCCATTGTCGGAAACATAGATCTTTATACTTTCGTCTTCCTCTTTAAATTTTATATCTACCGTTCCACCATTATTAGTATACTTTATAGCATTGTCTACAAGATTTATCATCATCTGTTTAAACTTATCCCTGTCCCCTGAAATAAAAACATCATTATCTGGCTGATTGAACTTAAGTTCAATATTTTTATCCCTGGCTAAAGGAAGCATTATATAATAAACTTCTTCAATGGATTTTTTTATGTTTATTTTCTCAAAATTTATTGAAACATCCCTGTTTTCAAGCTCCGACAGGATAAGTATATCATTAATAAGCCTTGTGAGCCTTTCTGCTTCGATATTAATTATGTTGAGAAATTTCTCCTTTGTTGCTTTATCTTCAACATACATAAGCGTTTCAGCAAAACCCTTGATCGATGTCAGCGGCGTTTTAAGCTCATGGGAAACATTAGCAACAAAATCCGACCTCATCTTCTCCAGCATTTTAATTTTTGTAACATCCTGTATTACAAGCAAAACCCCCAGATTTCCAAAATGGTTGTCATAGTTTATAATCCTTTTGCTTTTAACACGCAATATTCTGTGGGAAGGATAGTTTATATTTATCTCGACATCCTCATCGGGAATAATTTTTATAAGCTTTTCCATGTCGTGATTTCTAACTACCTCAATGAAGTACTTCCCTGTAACATCTCCTTTTATGTCAAAAAGCTTTCTGGCCGATGGGTTGATTATAAGTATCTTTTCATTTTCATCCAATACCACTACACCATCATCCATGCTCGTTAGTATTGATATAAGCTTATTTCTTTTATCCGACAGGTCAAGTATGGTTTCCTGAAGCCTTCCAGCCATAAGGTTAAATGCATGTCCAAGCTGACCTATTTCATCCCTGGAGTTTATTTTTACCCTTTTCTCATATTGTCCAAGGGCTATTATGGTTGCAAGTCTGATAAGTTCCCTGATAGGCCTTATAAAAATATCAAGATATATATAAACAAAAATCGATGATAAAATCCCACCTATTATTACCGTGATAATCACAAAATTCATATATCTAAACTGTAGCTTTTTTATATCGTCAAACGCCACTGACAATCTGAGGATATATTCTTCGCCATCGAAGGGAAATTTCAAAGCATAATAATACATTGTTTTATTTTCTGTTTCGCTTAGTCTAACTGAAGTACCTTCTCCTTTTTCCCATGCCTGATGAATTTCAGGCCTGTTTAAATGATTTTTCATGCTTTGAACTAAACTGTCTGAATCACCAAGCACTCTTCCGTCATATGCAATAATAGTTGTTCTTTTTCCTGTTTTGTTCTTTATTTCCTTCGCCATAGCATCAAAGCTTTCTTTTTTTCCATTTGCTTTTATATAATCTACAGCCAGTTTACTTTCAGATTTTAAATTGCTTTTTATATTTGCAAGTAAAAGGCTTTTAGTTACGTTATAGGCCAAAAATCCAGTACTTGATACTCCAAGAAGAAGGACCAGAACAAAGAATATAAAAAGTTTTTTTCTCATTTAATCACCCTGATTATTCCTTAAATTTATATCCTATGCCTCTCACAGTTTCAATATATCTTGGGTTCTTGTCATCCTCTTCTATTTTCTTCCTTAAATGCCTTATATGAACATCAACTGTTCTTGTTTCACCATAATATTCATATCCCCATACTTTATCGAGAAGGAAATCCCTTGTAAGAACCTTACCCTTATTTAAAACAAGAAGCTTTAGAAGTTCAAATTCTTTAAGGGTAAGTTCAAGGACATTACCTGATTTTGTAACCTCATGCCTATCCATATCAATTACTAAATCTCCAACATGTACTATTTTAGATTGATCCTCCTTTACATTTCTTCTAAGCACTGCCTTAATTCTTGCAAGGAGTTCTCTTACTGAGAAGGGTTTAGTAATATAATCATCGGCTCCCAGTTCAAGGCCAAGTATTTTATCAAATTCCTCTCCCTTTGCAGTTAACATTATAATTGGCGTATTTTCCACGCTTTCATTCTTCTTTATTTCTTTACAAACATCAAACCCATCCATTTCAGGAAGCATAATATCAAGAAGTATTAAATCGGGTTTTTTCTCAAGGGCCATCTCAAGCCCTTCCTTACCACTTAAAGCATAAAAAACCTTATAACCATTTGATTCAAGGTTGTATTTCAAAAGCTCTACTATATGAAATTCATCATCTATGATCAATATCTTTTCTCCTGCCATAATATACCTCCTATGTTATTTCGATAAAGGTTGCCATTCGCCCTGTGATTTTCCCATCCCTCCTATATGAGAAGAAATTATCCTCCATACATATGGTGCATAAGGGTTCGTGAATGATATTCCTAACTCCAAGATTTATAAGTTGTTTTTTATTCTCTTGCCATAAATCTACAAAATAGCTGCAGTTCCTTTTTTCAACAAAGGTGAATTTCTCTGCCACATCCTCTTTAACCTCAAAACAACATGGTCCAATTCCCGGTCCCACAACTGCCGTAATATATTCTGCCCTCGCTCCCAGGTTATCCATCATGTACCTAACTACCTTATCAACAATATGAAGATGGGTACCCTTCCAACCAGCATGGACTACAGCAGCTGCTCTCTTCAGTGAGTCCACAATTATTACTGGAATGCAATCAGCAGTCATAACCCCTATGGGTATGTTTTTAGAAGTAGTTATAAGGGCATCTCCGTCTTTTCCTATTATTTCTTTTCTATTGTCATCATTTACTATATAGAAGCAATCTCCATGAACCTGTCTCAGATATACCATATTCTGACCATCCATATCTGCTGCTTCAAATATCCTGCTATAATTTTTATTTATATTTTCGTATTTATCTTCAGTGTATATCCCTAAATTTAGTGAATCAAAGGGTACTTCGCTTACTCCTCCAATTCTAGTGCTGAAAAAGTGTTTTACAAAACCCAATCTCTCCAGGCTTCTACTTATATAGTACTTTACACCATTATTCTGTTTTATCATGAAATCATTATTCTGCACATAATCACCACCAGGACATTTTATATCATTTCAATTATATCATAATGCTTTTTTACTGGTGTTAACAGTAGTTTATTCTTTTAATCTATTTTTAACAATATAAAAAATAAAACCCCTGCTTGGGCAAAGGGGTATAAAAGCAATGCTATAGGATTTTTATTTTTCCTTTAATATCTTTTGCAGCTCTTCCATAAATGTATTAATATCCTTAAACTGTCTGTAAACAGAAGCAAACCTTACATATGCTACATCATCGATTTCCTTAAGCTTTTGCATTACAAGTTCTCCTATAAAATGGCTTGAAACTTCCTGATCCATGGTATTGTATACCTGCTTTTCAATATCATCTACTATTTTCTCAATCTCATTAATAGATACGGGCCTTTTTTCAAAGGATTTTAAAACCCCATTTAATATCTTTCTTTTATTAAACGGTTCCCTTGTCCCATCTTTTTTTATGACATAAACAGGAATATCCTCTACCTTTTCATATGTAGTAAACCTTTTCTGGCATCTAAGGCATTCCCTGCGCCTTCTAATGGAAGCATTATCCTCGGTTGGCCTTGAATCCAAAACCTTTGTTTCATTGTGGCTACAAAAAGGACATTTCATAATAAACTCTCCTATCAACTTTATCTCTGTTCGTATTATATAATTATACAAATTTTGTATGTATTTGTCCATGATAAAATCAAAGGAAATATAAACTGCAATCGTTATAATAACTTTTCATCATCCTCATTATTATTTAAAATATTATTAATTTCCTTAGAATTTCCATTTGATAAATCCACAAGAACTATATCCACGCCAAAAACTCTAATCTGATCCCATCTTATCTTTATTTCATCCTTTTTTTTAAATATCGAAAAAAATCCCCCCTGTGGTGGTATGACAAGACTTTCTATACCATTCAACTCATCATCGAATATAATATCGCTTACAAATCCCAGCCTTTTGCCTTCAGAGATTTCTATAACTTCCATCTGTCTTAACTGAGTAAGGGTTATAACATTTTTTCCCAAGTATTTATCTCCCATTGTTTCACCTCCATCAATAAAATATATGACGTGGACAACCTATATATGAACAAAAGTAAATTATAAAAAAGTAAATTAACTCGTTGCGCCGCTCTGAAAAGTTCAATGGAATAAAAGCAGAAAATATCTGCAGAGCGCCAGAATAAATATAAAAGTTTCTCAGCTTATGTCTAGATTATCAATAAATATAGTAGCTGTTTTCGTAATCTTACTGTGAAATTTATTTCATGTGGAGCTAGTGAAACGATTTATTTATTATAAAAAATGATGGCTAAAAACCATCATTTTACTAAATAAATTTTCTCATATGATTCAGTGCCGACTTTTCAAGCCTTGAAACCTGAGCCTGTGAAATACCGATTTCCTCTGCCACCTCCATTTGGGTTTTACCTTCAAAAAATCTAAGTGTAAGTATAAGCTTTTCACGGCTGTTTAATTTCTGAAGTGCCTGCTTTATCGATATATTTTCAATCCAGCTGTCATCATGATTTTTATTATCGCTTATTTGATCCATAACAAATATTGCATCGCCGCCATCATGATATATAGGTTCAAATAGCGATATTGGATCCTGAATGGCATCAAGTGCGAATACTACTTCTTCTCTGGGGATCTTCAGTTCCCTGGCTATTTCAGAAATATTTGGCTCCTTATTGTTTTTAGAGATAAGTTTGTCACGTACCTGAAGAGCCTTATAAGCTATATCCCTCAAAGATCTGCTTACCCTTATGGAATTGTTATCCCTCAAATACCTTCTTATTTCTCCTATAACCATGGGTACAGCATATGTTGAAAACCTCACATTCTGCGAAAGATCAAAATTATCTATTGCCTTTATTAATCCTATACATCCCACCTGAAAAAGGTCATCAACATTTTCTCCTCTATTGTTAAACCTCTGAATAACACTAAGTACAAGCCTTAAATTTCCTTTTATAAACTTCTCCCTTGCTTCGTTGTCACCCTGCCTCATTTTGATAATAAGCTGCCTCATTTCTTCATTCTTTAAAACAGGTAATTTAGATGTATTAACGCCGCATATTTCTACTTTATTTGTTATCATAAGTCAGCTTCATCCCCTTCAGTGTTGTTGTATTTAGATTATTTCCGAAGGGAATTTCTTTTATTCAATAAAAAAATCGGCATTTATTTCCATAATGAACTATAATATTTGGTTACAAGTGTTGTGTTAGTAAAAACAGATAAACTAAATCATTCTGTTTATATCGCGCCTTAAACGCTTTATAATTCTCTTTTCGAGCCTTGATATATATGACTGAGAAATGCCAAGGATATCAGCCACTTCCTTCTGTGTTCTTTCACCTCCGCCCTTAAGCCCAAAACGCAGCTCCATAATCTGTTTTTCTCTCGTACTAAGGCGTGACATGGCGCTTTTTAAAAGCTGCCTTTCAACCTCATCCTCAATACAATGATATATTAAATCATTATCCGTACCTAGTATATCCGAAAGAAGAAGCTCATTTCCATCCCAGTCAACATTTAAAGGCTCGTCGAAGGATATCTCTCCTCTCACCTTGCTGTTTCTTCTTAAATACATGAGTATTTCATTTTCGATACATCTTGATGCATAGGTAGCAAGCTTTATCTTTTTTGCAGGATTAAAAGTATTGACCGCCTTTATAAGTCCTATTGTACCTATGGATATTAAATCCTCAACGCTTATGCCCGTATTTTCGAACTTCTTGGCAATATACACTACAAGCCTCAGGTTCCTTTCAATAAGTACAGCCTTAACTTCCTCATTTCCTTCCCTTAGCTGTTCAACAAGCCTTTTTTCCTCTTCATTGCTCAGCGGGGGCGGCAGCGCTTCACTCCCTCCTATGTAGTAAACATCCTGCAAATTAAAAATCTTCCACTGAACGTACATCAATAAATACCTTATCTTATCTCTCAATACTCCTAGAACCTTTATAAAGCCTGTCAAATGAACCCCCCCTATTTGACAATTTCCGGGTATGCCAGTGCCTGGTAATCCCCCTGATTTGATATTGGTTTATTATAAAGTGCTATTATTGCCCCCTGAATAATCCTGGTTCTGCTCTTATGCCTGACAATAACCGTATCAACCCTCACTCCCGTAAGCATTCCATTGTCAACTCCAAGTGCTCTGTATGGTATTATTCTAATCCTGGATTTCATGGTAGTTGATAGAATGGCATCATATATTGATGACGATTGCTGCTTCTTAAATAGAGCCTGTTTTACATCATCTGAAAAAATATCATACACTGAATTCATGTTCACAACAATCACAGGCTGATTAGTTAAAGGATCCCGCAGGGAATTTCCCGTATCAATTAATGCAGTTACATTACAGCATCTATCGTTCAATATTATTTGAAGCTCAACTTTATTTTTTTCCCTGCTATAATAATTCTCAAAATAATCAAATCCAATCTTAACCAAAATTATTGCAGCAATACTTCCACCAATTATATAGTTTGCAGGTATATCAATCATAAAGGTTCCGTTTGCCACTTCCAGTTGTTGATTTCCAAGATAAAAAAAACCAAATATTGTACCACCTACAATAAATGCCTCTATATAAAACATTATGAGTATTTTTATAAAATCCTTAATTCTGTAGGGCAAAAATGCTATAACATTCATTATCATGGAAATAAGTAATTTCATAATCAACGAGTAGAAAATGTGTAAATCAGGAAAGAATATGACAAATACGTATAATGCCCCTGTCAGCGCTGCCACAGCCATTCTCCACCATTTAGCCTTACATTTACAAAAACGGTTTATAACATATAACAAAAGATAGTTCATAAAAAAATTTTCGAATATTAGTATATCAATATAAACAACCCTTCGCATTTGCCCACCTCCGTAGCGTGGACAATTTTTATACTCTTATTATAAGACCATTCAGCCGTAAAATTTGTCACTTTATAATTATATAAATATAAAAACTTTCCTCAAAATATTCTTAAAAAATTTATATTTCACCAAAAAATAAAGAAAGAGGGAGATTAAATCCCTCTTTCAATCTATCTTCTATTCCTTTGATTTCTAAAAAATGGCGGTATATCGAGATCATCACTCTTTAAATCTATTACAGGTGAAGCTTCATGAGCACTTGACTCATCATTTTTTTTGACATTCTTTTCATCTTCGTGTTTTTCAAATCCTGTGGCAATAACAGTTATTCTTATGTCATCTCCCAACTCCTCATTAATTACTGCACCAAATATTATGTTTGCATCAGGATCAGCAGCCTGTTTTACCTGATCAGCAGCTTCATTTACCTCAAACAGGGTAAGATTTGGGCCTCCTGTAATATTTAGAAGAACCCCGGTGGCTCCATTTATTGTTGTTTCAAGGAGAGGGCTTGAGATAGCCTGCTTTGCTGCATCAACTGCCCTGTTTTCACCCGTTGCTCTTCCGATACCCATATGTGCTAACCCTCTATTGAGCATAATGGTTTTTACGTCAGCAAAGTCAAGATTTATGAGCCCCGGTATAGTTATAAGGTCAGATATACCCTGAACACCCTGCTTTAAAACATCGTCGGCTACCTTAAAAGCTTCTGTAATTGGTGTTTTCTTATCAACAACCTGGAGCAGCCTGTCATTTGGAATAGTTACAAGAGTATCAACCTTTTCCTTAAGCCTGTTAATTCCCTGCTCGGCATGAATCATTCTTTTTCTTCCTTCAAAAAGGAATGGTTTGGTGACTACACCAACAGTCAATATCCCCAATTCCTTCGCAATCTCAGCAACAACAGGCGCTGCTCCTGTTCCGGTTCCACCACCCATACCTGCTGTAATGAAAACAAGATCTGCTCCCTTAAGCGCCTGGGTAATTTCTTCCTTGCTTTCTTCTGCAGCTTTTTGTCCTATTTCAGGATTAGCACCTGCACCAAGTCCCCTGGTCAATTTATCTCCAATTTGAATTTTCTGTCCTGCTTTGGATATGTATAATGCCTGTTTATCAGTATTAATAGATATAAATTCAACTCCTCTTAATCCCGATTCTATCATTCTGTTAACAGCATTATTTCCACCGCCGCCTACTCCTACGACTTTTATTTGAGCCGTTTGATCGATATCAAATTCAAAGTCTAGCACATTAATACCCCCTTAAGTATTCTAGAAAAAATCTGCGAAAAATTCTCTTATTCTGTCCATTAAGCCTGGCCTGTGTTCTTCTTTCTCATCAGCTTCCCTATCTGCTGCAACCTCTCCACGTTCTACAAGCTTTTTATTGTTTACTATGCTTGTCCTTTTCTGTTTCAAGGCATACATGGCAATTCCAGTTGCTGCAGAATAAATAGGATTGGCTACGCCTATATAGTTGGGATATCCAAATCGTATGGGTACATCAAAGTATGATTGAGCAACATCTTGAATACCCCTAATGTTAAATAGCCCTCCTCCTGTTATAACAATACCTGCAGCCAGGGATCCCAGCAAATTGTTGTTATGTAGCTCATTTTTAATAAGATAAAGCATCTCAGAAATTCTTGCATCAATTATTTCTGCAATTTCAACAAGATGTATTTCTTTTTCTCCCCTGCCTGCAATATTGTTTATTTTTATTATATCATCATTTCGAACCATTTTAACAGATGCTGTACCATATTGTCTTTTGATTTTTTCAGCTTCCTGGGAAGATATTTTACATACTATAGATATATCATTAGTTATATGGTTACCTCCAACAGGTATGATCTTTGTTAAAACCAGTGAACCATTCTTAAATACTGAAATATCTATAGTTTCAGCACCAACATCAACAAGTGCCACGCCCAGCTCTTTTTCATCATCGTTTAATATTACAGACGAAGTTCCAAGAGGTTCAACTATAATTCCATCAACGGCAAGCCCTGCACGCTGCACGCTTCTTATTATATTCTGAACAGTTGTACAGGAAGCAACTACAAGGTTTGCATCGACTTCAAGCCTTACCCCAACCATTCCAACAGGGTCTCTTATTTCACCATAACCATCTACCACAAATTGCTCAGGTATAATGTCTATTATTTCCCTGTCGGCGGGTACAGCATATACCTTAGCTGCCTGCATAACCCTCGCTACGTCCTCTGAGGTTATCTCCCTGTCTTCCCTTGTAACAGCTATAACTCCCTTATTCTTATATATAGTTGTATAACCCCCTGCAATATTTACAAATGCAGATTTTATCTCTCTATTGGACATGTGTTCGGCTTGTTTTACAGCACTTTGAATTGCATCAACTGTCGAGTCTATATCAACTATAATTCCTTTTTTTACACCTTTGCACTCGGAGGTCCCCACACCTAAAACGTTAAACTGCTTTTTGTTAATTTCTGCGACCAGTACGCATACCTTAGACGAACCAATATCCAGCGATACAACTATATTGTTCATTTATAAATTAACCTCCCTATTGAATTAAAACTTTCCTTCATTAAAATTATTCAACATAAAACTCGTTTTCCCTCTCTATTTACATAAAATTTTTCACAAAAAATTTTTCCAGCATTAGAACCGACTTTTCACCATATACTTTAGCTATAGAGTCATATAATCTACGTATCATTATAATGCATGTTCTTTAGGCTGTCGGTTTACTTACATAGAAAACGTTTATAATAATATTTCGTTCATTTTTGACAAAACTTTATCATATTTTAAAAAATAGTCAGTTCCACATCGAACTGACTATTCTCCACTTTTGATTTTTTCAAGAATTTTAGATTCTGTATCAATGTTTGCAGCCTTCAGCTTTATATTATCTTTCTTCTCTATTCTTACGGGAAGTTCCCTGTCCTTCAAGATCTGATAATGGCTCTCCGGACTGTTCATCCCATTATACAAAGTTTCCGGATTACCAATGGCCTCAATTTTGAATTCGGGTGTTATAACTTCTTCATGATCTCCGTATTCAAGGCTAATGATAGGTCCGGAACAAGTTATAGCCATACCACTTACATATCTAATTCCATTTATTGAAATGGCCTCAGCTCCCGCATTTATCAAATCCTGCACAACATACATTATATCAGTATTATGGACAAGATTATCTGCAAGCTGTCTGTCAAAGTCGTTAAAGTAATATGTCCTATCGTTCATATATATAACAATTCCTGGACCATTAGCTTCAGTGAGGCCATATTTTGCCTTGAGTTCTGAAAATTCTTTTTTTAATGTATCATATATATCCTTATCCTTACTGCTGTTAATCTGGTAGTCCAGGAGCTTCTTATTCAATTCATCAAGATTTTTCTCAAGATTACTTATTTCATATTTAAGCTTATCCTGTTCAGCCTTCTTTTGCCTGTAATCAGAATAGCTTAAAATAGCTGTACGGCTTATTGATGTATTAATAAGGAATGAGGTTATAACAATGCCAGACAATATTCCTGAGAGCAGCAGAAGGATTTTTCCTTCATCTATTTTCATAACTGCTCCTCCTTATGCTTTATCTTCTCTCTTCCCCTTTCAATAAGAAGCCTTCTGATTATAGCAAAATTATTAAAAAGCCTGCTTCCAAAAACTACTACGGCTGCAAGATATATAGGCACATCAAGCCTGTCTCCAAGGTATGTTAATCCTGCAGCAAGTATTATATTTCCAAAAAATCCTGATACAAATATCTCTGTATCAAACTTCTTCTCTATTCCAGCCCTTACTCCCCCAAAAACTGAGTCAAGTGCGGCAAGTATAGCGACAGGTACATATGGAGCAAATATATTTGGTATGTTTACTTTAAGGAAAAGTCCTATAAATATTCCTATTAGAAGTCCAATCAATGGTATCAAAGGTATCACCTTCTAATCTATTTAATATATTTAGTTTCAAAGTTTTTACTAATTCCAGGTATTTTAATATTTTTTTCCTTAGAAATCTTTACTTTTATCTGGCGCTCTTCAAGCTGGTCAATTACTCCTCCCGTAAGGTCAAGGGCAGCATAGAGCACATCCGGGTTTCCTATTGCATAAATTTTGAATTCCTTGTACATATCGTATGGATTACCGTTTATCTTCATAGCTGCTCCGGCTGTTCTAATGGAGGTTCTTGCAACATATCTTTCTCCATTAATTGAAATGGCCTCTGCCTGTGCAGCATTTAATTCATTTATTATTGCAATTATATCATATTCATTTATGGGTATTACATCATTTGTGTTTAATGCGTCTTGAATGCTTAACGTAATTGCTACCCCATCACCTTCGACTGGAGTCGTTCCAGCCAGCTTTCTTAGGTTATCAACTTCTTCCTTAAGCAGGGCTACAGATGTACTTGAATTTGCAGCATTTTTTTCCAGTTCATCAACTTTCTTCTGAGCCTCTGCCACTTTCTTTTGAAGTTCATCACGTTGCGCCGTAAGACCTTCAACCTCCTTCACAAGATCTTCAACTCTCTTGTTGCTCACAGATGCCTTAGGCGCGTTAACCGTTTTAAATTGAACAGCAATCATAAGTCCAAGCAGTATACATATAATTCCTAAGGATAATTGGAATTTTAATCTTTTCATGATTTCACCCCTTTCCCAGTTCTCTAAATACTGCAGTCCCATCGGAGGATATTTCTATGAATACTTTTTTACCTTTTACTTTATCATTGCTCAGGATTGCAATAGCAAATCCCAGCTTGTATTCAAGGTTTGTACTGTCACCTATATCGATGGTCTGCATCTTATCCTTTGTAGTTAAAACAATTCTATATGGATCCTCTATATTGATGCTGTAAAACAACCCCCTGCACTCCTTATAGTCTTGAATCGTAAGTACAGCCTTTAAAGCCCTCTCCTTAACTTCATCCCCCTTTACAACTGGCTCATTCACAGCATATTGTTCAACCTTTACACCTTCAATTAATGGCAGATTACCATCTGGAAATTTATTTACAATATGAACCATTTTGCCATCTTTGTCTACGTTAATAAAGGAATTGTTGTATTGCACAAGACCTTTTATTTCCTTTTCCTTTATTTCAACGATTAATGTAGATGGCAGCCTTCGCCTTATAGCAACACTATCGACATAGGGATTCTGAAGCACATTCTTTTCAAGCTCCTTCTTATTGATCAAAAAAATATTTTCATTTTTTATATTAAGAAGAGCAAGAACCTCTTCCTTTGAAATGTAATTATTTTTTTCCACTACGATATTGTTTATAATAAAATAACTGGACTTTAAAGCAAGGCTTACCATAATTCCAGCACATATTATTAATGCACTGAAGCCTATAAACCTTTTTCTTCTTTTAAGTCTTTTTTCCAGCTTTTTCTCAGGCATATAATCAACCTCTTTTAATTATAAAATCCTACCCGTCTCTTGGTCAAATCCTCGAACTATAAAATTTTTACCAATTAAGAAATCATAATTCCCCTACGGCAATAATAAGCTGCAGGGGATTGTTATTAACTTCATATGTATCATTGCAACATACTTTTAATTATTTGATATATATTATCTGCTGCATCGATCTTGGAAATTTTTTTGGAGTTCTCAGACATTTTATGGAGCATTTCTTTATTTTTTATAATACTTAAAACCTGATCTTTAAATATATCATCCTTTAACTGGCTTTCCTTTATAACTATTGCCGCCCCATTTTCCTCCAGTGCCATTGCATTATATTCTTGATGATTGTTTGCAACATAGGGTGACGGAATTATAATTGCAGGAATTCCCATAGCTGTTATTTCAGATATAATCGTAGCGCCTGCCCTGCTTACTATTAAGTCACACGCACCTAATGCATCCTGCATATTATAAACATAGGGGACTACTTTAATGCCATCAAACTTTTTCAGGTTAATACCTTTCTTTTCAATCTGCATTATAACATCATCATATTGATTTTCTCCTGTAATAAAAAGAAGCTGTATCCCTTCTCTGTTTATATCCTCCAGTGCATCAACAACAGCATTATTGATGTTTCTTGCTCCTCTGCTGCCTCCAACAACAAGTATCAATGGCCTGTTCATATCAAATCCCCAGTTTTCCCTGGCTTTTTGCTTGTTGGCTTTAAGCAGCTGGCTTCTTATAGGATTTCCTGTGTATACAACCTTTCCCTTTGGAAAATATTGTTCTGCTTCTTTAAAAGTAATAGCAATTTTATTTACAAATCGTGCCAGAATTTTATTGGTTATGCCTGGAAAGGCATTTTGTTCATGAATGAGCGTAGGTATCCCTTTAAGTGCAGCAGCAAGCACCACCGGACCACACACATATCCCCCAGTGCCTATTACAACATCAGGATTATATTTTTTAATAAGCCTTCTGGCTTCTGCATATCCCTTAAATACCTTTACTATTGAACTGAAAGTTTTTAAGGAGAATTTTTTATTTAAACCCTCAACTTCTATTAAATCGATATTAAAACCTTCCTTTGGCACCAATTTCTTTTCCAGTCCATTATGACTTCCAATAAAATATATCCTTGAATCCTGTTCTTTTTCTTTTATCTTTCTTGCAATAGCAATTCCAGGATAAATGTGTCCTCCTGTGCCGCCACCTGAAATTATAACCTTCATACTACTCAACTCCATTTCTTATTGTGTGCCTTGAAATGTTTAAAAGTACTCCAAGGGATGCCATTGTAAACACCAGGGAAGAACCTCCGTAGCTTATAAGGGGAAGTGTAACCCCTGTTACAGGCATAAAGGAAGAAACTACAAGGAAGTTGATACTCGATTGAACGGCAATTAGTGTTGTAATTCCTGTTGCAAGGAGACTGCCAAACTTATCTTTACAGCTTAGTGCAATTTTCATTCCCCTCCATATCAGAAAAGCAAATAATAATATTATGATCAAAACTCCTATAAAACCAAGCTCCTCTCCGATAATAGCGAAAATAAAATCATTCTGCGCCTCAGGTATATAATGAAATTTCTGTCTCGACTGTCCCAGCTTTACCCCAAAGAATCCTCCAGAACCCAGTGCATATAAAGACTGTATAGCCTGGTATCCATCTCCAAGGGGATCACTCCATGGGTTTAGAAAAGCTGTAACCCTCTGTAATCTATATGGAGCTATGGCTATTAAAACAACTGCACCAAGCAGCCCCACCATTAATAGCCCCGTTAAGTACTTAAGAGGTACTCCACCTGCAAATAAAAGGGCGAAGGCAGTTGCTAATATTATCATGGTGGTACTCATATTAGGTTCAAGTATTATAAGCGCAGCAAAAATCCCTGATATGAAAAGTACGGGCAATACACCATAAGTAAAGCTTTTTATTTTTTCCCCTTTTCTGGATATATTATCAGAGAGATAAATTATAAGCATAAGCTTGGCTATTTCGGAGGGCTGTATACCCAGCCCTCCAACTCCAATCCATCTTCTTGCCCCGTTTAGTGGGGGCATAAATAAAACCACAACGAGAAGAACAATGGTAGCAGCCATTCCGAAAAAAATTAGCTTCTTGTTCTTTAGTTTAAAATAATCCACATTTGCCATAACAATCATTGCAAACAGGCCGAAACCAGACCATACAAGCTGCCTTATTAAATGATACATAGTATTGTTATGCTTATAATAATCCTCAACCATACTTGCACTGAAAACCATGTTAATACCTATAGCAAGCAGAATAAGTATTGTTATAAAAAGCGGGAAATCAACCGGCCCCCTTTTTTTATTCATGATTTACCTCCTAAAAACTAATTGCTAAGAAACCTATAAGGCAAAATATCGCTGTTAATATGGAAAACCACGCCACCACCTTTGTTTCATGCCATCCTATCTGCTCAAAATGATGATGAAGTGGACTCATTTTGAAAACTCTTTTTCCTGTAAGTTTAAAGGATGTGACCTGTATTATTACTGACAGGGTTTCCATCACGTATATTCCGCCAACTATAACTACTATCAGGGGCATTTTTAATAATACGGCAATTGCTGAAATTGCACCTCCCAGGGCGAGGGAACCAGTATCTCCCATAAACACCTGAGCAGGATAGGAGTTATACTTTAAAAACCCTAGAAGGCTTCCAACAAGGGCTCCACAGAATATAGAAAGACTTCCTATGGATTCATTGTCAGTTCCAATCAAATAAGTAACAACTGCAAAGAAAACGCCCACAATAAGCGTTATGCTTGAAGCTAGTCCATCAAGGCCATCGGTAAGGTTTACTGCATTGGTTGTTCCCACAATAAAAAATATTATAAAAGGAATATACCATATTCCAAGGTCAAAATATACATCAGTAAAAGGTATATGAATAGTGCTTCCAATGTCTTTACTGTTATATGCAAAGTATGCCAGTATAAATGCAAAGGTTATCTGCCCTATAAGTTTTTGATAGGCTCTTAAACCAAGATTTCTTCTTCTGACTATTTTTAAACCATCATCAAGAAGCCCAATAACTCCATAGCCTGCAGTTGTCAAAAGAACAACCCACAAAGTTCCTGTCATTTTACGCGATACAACCATAGTAGTAACGACAATGGCTATGATAAACATTATTCCTCCCATAGTAGGTGTTCCTGCCTTTTTCATATGACTTTGAGGGCCCTCTTCCCTTATACTCTGACCAAATTTAAATCTTTTAAGTGTTGGTATGGTAATAGGCCCCAAAAATATTACCACCAGAAAAGCACAAACCGTCGCCAATATAGTAATTTCCATCATATTCCCCTCTTCCTCTGCGCAGTTAAAAATTCAGTAATGTCTTCCATTTTCATCCCTCTAGAGGCCTTTATCAATATGACATCGTCTTTCTTTATTACTTTATTGAGCTCCTGTAATGCCTCTTCCTTTGTTTTAAAATAAATACCTTCAACTTCATTTATTGCCTCATCATAAATATATCTTGCGTCCTTTCCAATTGCAACAAAAAAACTACACCTTTCCCTCAAATATTTTCCCACGCTTCTGTGGGCTTCCTCAGAAAAATCTCCAAGCTCAAACATATCACCAAGTATTGCAACCCTTCTATTGTCTTTATAGGAAGCAAGAACATCAATTGCTGCCTTCATTGAATCGAGGTTTGCATTATAGCAGTCATTAATTATTTTTATATCTCCTGCATCGATAATCTCCATCCTGAGTTTCCCTGGCGAAAAGTTAAGAATTCCATTTTTTACTTCTTGGACGTCAAGTCCGTATATATCTGCCACAGCTATTGCTGCAAGGGCATTATACACATTATGAATTCCAGGAACTGAAGTTTTAAATATATGCACTTCTCCCCTGTATTTGCATGAAAACTCTATGCCCTTCTCTCCCATATCCTTAATATCAAAGGCATTGTAATCTCCATTTCTTTTTGTTGAAAACTTTATCAGCCTGTATGTTGTTCCTGAAATCCCACTTAAAAGGTCATCATCCCCATTAACAATGAGTGTATTTTTATCAGTAAAAAAGGTTGCTATCTCCATCTTTGCTTTAAGTATGTTTTCCCTGCTGCCGAGGTTCTCGATATGAGCAGTCCCAATATTGGTTATAACTCCAATATTAGGACTTGCTATATATGCAAGCCTTTCAATTTCTTTAAACCTATTCATCCCAAGCTCAACTACACAAATTTCA
The DNA here is from genome assembly GCF_004364155.1 of Fonticella tunisiensis. GTDB lineage: Bacteria > Bacillota > Clostridia > Clostridiales > Caloramatoraceae > Fonticella > Fonticella tunisiensis. Next base: position 35,072 of record NZ_SOAZ01000005.1, read on the forward strand.
TGTTCCCTTTTAAGCCCAAACATAGTGCGTGGAAGCCCAATCTCATTGTTATAATTTTTCTCAGTCTTATGAACCCTGTACCTCTGGCTGAGGACTGAGTAGATCATCTCCTTGGTGCTTGTTTTTCCGGTACTTCCAGTTACTCCTATAACAGGAATATCAAATTTTTGTCTATAAAACTTTGCAATCTCCTGCATTGCAACCATTGTATCCTTTACAACAATTTGTGGACAGTTTCCCTCAACTTTTCTTGACACAAGAGCTGCAGCAGCACCTTTTTCGTATGCAGCATTTACAAATTCATTTCCATCAAAGTTGCTTCCAATCAAAGCTATAAACAAATCCCCTTTTTTTATATTTCGGCTGTCGGTAGATACCCCTGTAAAAACGATATTATCGTTATAGTTTACAGCCACTCCTTCAGTAATTGATATAACTTCTTTTATGCTTAGGTCTTCCATTACAGCTCCTCCCCAAGAATGTTCATTACTATTTCCCTTTCATTAAAGTATATCGTTTTATCCTTTAAAATCTGATAAGTTTCATGCCCCTTTCCTGCAATAACTATTACATCTCCCTCTTTTGCATTATCTATTGCATATTTTATGGCCTGCTTTCTATCCTCTATTATAACATAATTACATCCGGTAGCATTTATTCCTGGAATAATATCATTTATTATTGCCATTGGGTCTTCGGTTCTTGGATTATCTGATGTAACTACGCAAAAATCTGAAAGTTCCCCTGCAGCCTTTCCCATCTTGGGCCTCTTGCTCTTATCTCTGTCACCTCCGCATCCAAACACCGTTGTAAGCCTTCCCCTGGTGTATTCCCTAGCTGTAGTCAGAATGTTTACTATACCATCAGGTGTATGTGCGTAATCTATTACTACCGTAAAACCTTTTTTTGAATTGATTTTCTCACTTCTTCCGGGCACAGATTTAAGGTTTTCAAGGCCTTTTTTTATAAAATCCATTGAGATATCCATGGCTATAGAGGCAGCTGCGCATCCCAGTGCGTTATATACGTTAAATTTACCTGGAAGGTGAAGCTTCACAGGCATACTTATTCCGTTATAGCACAGGTCAAAAACTGTTCCTTCACCAGAAATATTGATGTTCTTTGCAATGACGTCTGCTTTTCTATCGATACCATAGGTTATTATTCTGGTATTTATAAGATCCGGTATTTTTCTTCCATACTCATCATCTATATTTACCACAGCAGTGTCACACTGTTTAAATAGCTTGAGCTTTGCATTGAAATAATTCTCCATAGTGCCATGGAAATCAAGATGGTCCTGAGTGAGATTGGTAAAAATACCTACGTTAAATTTAACTCCTTCTACCCTCTTAAGCTCGAGTGAATGTGATGAAACCTCCATAACACAAACTTCAATCGCATTTTTTTTCATTCTATAAAAGATATTATGAAGATCCATTGATTCTGGAGTGGTTCTCTTTGCTTCTTCAACAACATCACCCATTATGTTATAAATAGTACCGAGAAGTCCGGCTTTTTTCCCGGAGGCTTCAAGAACCGATTTCATCATAAAGGTCAAAGTGGTTTTTCCATTTGTTCCCGTAATACCAATTATATCCATATACTCTGACGGACGTCCATAGAAATTTGAGGACATCAAAGCCATGGCATTCCTGGTATCCCTTACTTTGATTTTCACGACTTTACCATTTACATTTACATCTTTGCTGATTACAAGGGCTGAAGCGCCATTGTCCACTGCTTTTTGGGCGTAAATATGCCCATCTGTTTTTGTTCCTTCAATACAGAAGAAAAGGCTTCCCTCAGTTATATCTGAGGTGTTATAGCACAAGGATTTTATATCTATATCCTCACCCACAATTTTAATATAGTCCACATTTTTTATAAGTTCTGATATTTTCATTCTTATTCCTCCTAATGTTTTAGCACAATATGGCTATGCCATATTGTGCTAATATTATTCATCAGGCTGCTCCAATATTATTTTAACGGTGGTGTTTTTATCAACTTCCGTTCCTGGCTCCACATCCTGCGATACCCCTATTCCATCGCCATTAAAGGAAACTTTAAGACCCAGGGACGCAGCAAGTTCTGATATCTCTTTTCTTGTCATCTCTGTAAAATCAGGCACTACAACCTTTGTATTATCATTTTTAGAATTTCCAAGATATAAAACTACCTTTGAATTTTCATCCACTGACACGCCCGGCTTTGGACTCATATCATATACTATGCTGCCATTACCATCAGTTTCATAATTTAGCCTGATGTTTTTAAGAGTGCTTTCGGCTTCTTTGATGCCCATACCCCTAAGTTCCGGTAAAACAACCTTATTTACATGCTTCTGTTCCTGGCCTGACGTATCAGGCTCCATATTCAGGTACTTAAACAAGTCCTCATATATGGATTTTGCAAGGGGTGCCGCAGTACTTCCCGAATAGTAATTTGATGGATCAGGTTCATCAATAGAAACGAAGAGCACCAGTTTCGGATCGCTTGCCGGAACCATAGAACCAAAGGATGAAATATACTTTCCCTGAGCATATCTTCCATCAACAACTTTCTGGGCAGTTCCAGTCTTACCCGCTATATGATAACCTTCAATGTATGCTTTCTTTGCTCCCCCTTCAGATACAACACTTTCAAGTATTTCCCTCATATGCCTTGCAGTTTCGGCGGATATTACCTGCTTAACAATCTGGGGAGTAAACTCTTTTACAACTGAGGTATTTCCATTTTCATCAGTGTTAATGATTTTTTTCACCAGATGAGGCTGTACCATCTTGCCATCATTTGCAATTGTAGCTAAAACTGTTGCATACTGAATACCCGTAACGGATATACCCTGACCAAAGGCCTGTGTTGCAAGTTCAACGGGTCCAACTTTATCTATGGACATTAAAATACCTTTTTCCTCTGCCGGATAGTCAATTCCAGTTTTCTGTCCAAGTCCAAATGAATTGAAATATTTATAGAGCTTTTCTTTACCAAGCCTCTCACCAAGCATCATGAATCCAACGTTACATGAATTTTGAAGAATCTCTGGAAAGGTCTGAAGCCCATGCCCTGTTCTTTTCCAGCAATGTATTGTTCTATCCGCTACCTTATACGACCCGCTGCAAAAGAATTTATCACTATCCTTTACTTCATTTTCCTCGATTGCAGCGGCTGCGGTAATAACCTTTAACACGGAACCGGGTTCAAAGCTTTCATTAATCATTCTGTTTCTCCACAGGGCTGTTGACTCCTCAACGGTGCCAACTACAGGGTTGTTTGGATCATAGTCCGGCTTATTTGCCATGGCTAGTATTTCACCTGTCTTTGGATCCATAACAATAGCTGATGCCCTTTTTGCTTTATATTCGGCTAATCCTTTCTCAAGTGCCTTCTCAACAAAAAATTGGATTGTTTCGTCGATGGTTAAAACAATATCGCTGCCGTTCTTTGGAGCTTCATAGTCTGAAATGGTATATGGCAGTTCCCTGTGGTATGGGTCCGTTTCCCCTCTAAATCTACCTGGAACACCTGCAAGATACTTATCATAATAACGTTCAAGCCCAGCCCTTCCTTTTCCGTCTATGTCAGTGCTGCCCAGAATGTGGGATGCAAGGTTGCCGTTTGGATAATACCTTTTAGTATCCTCCGAAACAAGTATTCCAGGTAAATTTAAGTCCCTTATCTTGTTTCCCTGTTCCTTCTCTATTCTTCTGGCAAGGGTTATGGTTGACATTGGCAGACCGCTTGGAAGGGTTTTATTTAGCTTGTTTAAAACTTCATCCTTTGTCACTCCAAGTATAGGTGCAATCTTCTCCGCCATCTCCTCCTTGGTTATCTTACCGTTCTTTTCAGCTTCGTTTATACTTTTTGTAAATGCCTCTACCCTCTCTACATTTCCACTGAGGGCAAGGGGATCCCCATTTCTATCCAATATCTTTCCTCTTTTTGCTGAAATTTTAATATCTTGAGTCCACTGCTCAACCGCTAGCTTTTGGAGCTCAGGGGACCAAACTATCTGTACCCATGCATATCTTCCAACTATCACCATTTGTACAACAAATATTATAAGTAGAAGTACAACAATCCTTCTTTTAACCGTTATAGTGGTTTTGTGCTGGAAGTTCAAGCAAATACCCCCCTTAATTTAGTAGTCCTAGGAGCCTCTGAACAAACTGAAAAGCACTTTTCTTTTCATTATCATCAGGTAGAGTCAGGGGATTAACATCCACATAAACAATATCGCTGTTTTCCGGATAGACCATTTTATAATTATTAACAGCAACCTCTTGAACCGCTTTGATATTGTTTGATTCAGCTATGTCAACCTCTAAATTTTCGTTTTCCTTCTGAATCTTGCTTATTTCAGATTTAACAAAACGGATATTCCCCTGAAGATTTATTATAGCAGAAAACCTGGCAAGTGATAAAAATGAAAATATACACACAACCCCTATCATTGACATAACTTTTAGCTTTTTCTTAGTGTTTTTCTTAGGCCTTCTGCTTGCCTTTTTCTTCTCCTTTTTGACTATTTCCGGCTGCAGCTCGTAGGCTGTATTGCCATAAGTATAATTATACGATCTTTTTTCGTTTTTTACCATTACCAATATTATTCACCCCCACGTCCTGTTAGAACTTATATTTTCTCAGCTATCCTCAGTTTAGCACTTCTTGATCTCGGATTCATTTCAACTTCTTCATCAGAAGGCACTATGGGCTTTTTTGTTATAATCTTTACATCCGGTTCATTATTGCATACGCACACGGGAAAATTTGGCGGACAGGTACAGGGATTCTCTCTTTTCTTAAACACATTTTTAACAATCCTGTCCTCTAAAGAATGGAAGGTTATTATACATAATCTTCCATTTTTCTTTAAAACGTCAATACAGTCGTTAACAGCCTGTTCAAGCAGCTCTATTTCTCTATTCACTTCTATTCTAATGGCCTGAAAAGTCCTTTTAGCCGGATGATGCCCTTCCCTTCTGGCTGAGGCAGGAATCGCTGCCTTAATCACATTGACAAGCTCATATGTGGTTTCAATTGTTTTTTTGTTTCTTTCTCTAACAATGAAATCAGCAATTCTCCCTGCCCATTTTTCTTCCCCATATTCCTTTATTATTTTATAAAGCTCCTCCTTCGAATATCCATTAACAACATCCATGGCGCTTAACTGAGCCTCCATATTCATCCTCATATCAAGAGGTGCATCATGCATGTAGCTAAACCCTCTTTCAGGAGTATCAAGTTGATGAGATGACACACCAAGATCCAAAAGCATACCGTCAATGCCCTTAATACCCAGATTGCTAAGGATTTCTTTAATATTAGAAAAATTATTGTGTACAAATATCAAATTGTTATAATCTTTTAGCCTCTCCCTGGAAGCTTTTATAGCATTTTGATCCTGATCTATTCCTACCAGTAAGCCTGAACCGTTTAAGCGTTTTAATATCTCCGAAGAATGGCCTGCACCACCTAATGTACCGTCCACGTATATTCCATCTGGTTTTATATTAAGTCCTTCTATGCATTCCTTTAACATAACTGATACATGTTTAAACTCCATATGTTTCACCCTCTATTTTAAATACCAAGTTCGGACATTTTTTCAGCAATTTCATCGAAATCGATATTTTGTTCATTGTATTCAGTCCACTTTTCTTTACTCCAAAGTTCAATTCTTGTTGAAACGCCTATACTTACTATTTCCTTCGTGATACCGGCATATTCAATTAGATTTTGAGGGATTAAAGCTCTGCCTTGCTTGTCTATTTCTATCTCAGCAGCACCCGAAAAAAAGAATCTCACAAAGGCTCTTGCATCCCTGTTGGTAAGTGGAAGCGCCTTCAGTTTTTCCTCAAGCTTTTTCCATTCATCCATAGGATAGACATAGAGGCATCCATCAAGTCCCTTTGTAATAACAAATTTATTTCCCAGCCCTTCCCGAAACTTGGCTGGAATGATAATTCTGTTTTTGGAATCCAGTGCATGCTGATATTCACCTATAAACATCCATATCCCTCACAAATCACTCCACTTTACTCCACTTTTCACCACATTTTATATAATTCTATATAAAAATAAAAAATCCTCCTTTAAAAATAAAAATAGCACGTATTTCTAACAAAGATATTAGATATACGCGCTGCTTAAAACACAGTCTGGCTTCAAATCCCATTAATATAACTTGTCCTGCTGGTTTTGGATTTAAAAGGCTCTACGATAAAAAATAGGGACGGCTTTTCCTGACCATCCCTACGTATCGTAAATTCTATTATATCGTTTTTACATATTTCGTTTATACTCTTTGTTGTAATACTCAACTATCAGCTCGTCAAGCTCCTGGCTAATCCTAAGGATCATTTCGCGGTCATTATGTGTTAAAAATTCATATAACAGACCCCTTAACATTTCAACCTTATCTAACAGCAACATAATATCACCCACCCGATAAAAATTGTGGTGAAAAGTGGGTATAACATTATATTACAACATATGTTATAAACTGTCAATAATTATAAATATATGTCTATGCTTCTAAAATTATGTTAATTATCGACAAAGAAAAACAATGCTTGATATCAACTTCTATTTCATTTATCTACACAAAAATTCTGTATTGTTAAATATATCATAATATTGTCGAAATATTTGCTATATTCTTACTCGTTAAAACATGCTGCTAAACATCCTCATAAACCACATCCATATAATTGAAATTTCTTAAGTTAAATCAGAAAATGGGAGCTTAACAAAAGGTTTTATTCACCAATCTATAGCTGCTCCTCATCTTATACATTTCCATCCTAAAATTTAATACTCAAAACTTTATATATAAGCTCCATGCGCTAAACTTGCAGCCATATGAACTATGGTTTATAATTTATTTGATAATTACAGGAAAGGAAGATAAGAATGAAATTAGGAATAGTTGGACTACCGAACGTTGGCAAAAGTACACTGTTTAATGCTATAACACAGGCAGGAGCCGAGTCTGCAAACTATCCTTTTTGTACTATAGAACCTAACGTTGGAGTTGTCGCAGTTCCGGACAGCCGCCTCGAAAAGCTTGCAGAGATGTATAAACCAAAAAAGGTAACCCCTGCAGTAGTTGAATTCTATGATATTGCCGGGCTTGTAAAGGGTGCAAGCAAGGGTGAGGGCCTTGGGAATAAATTTCTTTCACATATCAGGGAAGTTGCTGCGATAGTTCATGTTGTTAGATGCTTTGAAGATACAAATATAGTCCATGTTGAAGGTTCCGTTGACCCAATAAGGGATATTGAGACAATCAATCTTGAGCTCATCCTTTCAGATATAGAAATACTGGAGAGGAGAATCGATAAGGTAAGCAAATCAGCACGTTCAGGGGATAAGAAGGCAAAGGAGGAGCTCTCCTTTATGGAAAGGTTAAAGGTTCATCTTGAAGAAGGCAATCCAGCAAGAACCCTTGAAATGACCGATGATGAAAAAGAACTTATAAAACAGTACTTTCTCCTTACCTCAAAGCCCGTTTTATATGCAGCAAATGTATCCGAGGATGATGTAATAAACGGCTATGAAAATAACCCTTATGTAAAGATGGTAGAAGAATACGCAAAAAATGAAAATTCAGAAGTCATTCCGATTTGTGCAAAACTTGAGGAGGAAATTTCTAAACTCGACGATGAAGAGAAAAAGGAATTTTTAAAGGATTATGGCCTCGATGAACCTGGGCTTAACAGATTGATCAAAGCAAGCTACAGGCTTTTAGGACTCATTAGTTTCCTTACAGCGGGACCTGACGAAGTAAGGGCCTGGACTATTACTGAAGGGACAAAAGCTCCCCAGGCAGCTGGAAAAATACATTCGGACATTGAAAGAGGGTTTATTAGAGCAGAAGTTACATCATTTGAGGACCTGATTGCAGCCGGTTCAGAAACAGCCGCAAAGGAAAAGGGGCTTACAAGGCTTGAGGGTAAGGATTATGTAATGAGGGACGGAGACGTTGTTCTGTTTAGGTTTAACGTATAAGCAAACTGTGAAAAGGGTAAAATTTCTTCTGCATTTTTCACTTTGGATATATAAATATCTGGAAAGATTGTAATTTTAGCAGGTTTATATCGTAGATAAAACCTGCTAAAATTACGTGCAAACTTCATCATGATATTCAAAGAGATTTGTCCATGGTTAATTCGCTATATTTGAACGCATGCTGGTTACCTGTTTATTTTTTACCTCTTTCATTAAATACGCTGTTATATTTCTGAAGCTTTGCCCTTATGGCTTCATCTACATAATCCATAGTGTTCTTTCTATTGCCCTTTCTGTACAAGTCCTGGCACAATATTTCAAAGCAGTCATCGATAGTTTTTACTGCATAAACATGAAACAGTTTTTTGTCAACAGCCTCAAGCACTTCATCCTTTAGAACTAGTTCATCAATGTTGCTGTAGGGAATGATTACACCGTGGCTTCCATTTAATCCAAATATCCTGCATATTTCATAAAAGCCTTCAACCTTTTCAATCAACCCTCCTACCGGCTGTATTTCTCCCTTTTGATTAACGGAACCAGTTACCGCTATGCTCTGTTTTATTGGAATATCTCCAAGGCTTGACATAAGAGCTATAAGCTCAGCTGCCGATGCGCTGTCACCATCTATCTCTCCATAGAGCTGCTCAAAGCAAATGCTTGCACTGAAGGAAAGAGGCATATTCTGGCCGAATCTTTCCCCTATATATCCTGACAGTATCATTATCCCCTTGCTGTGTATATTTCCGCTCATGTCGGTTTCTCTTTCAATGTTAATTACTCCATCCCTTCCTGCAAATGTGGTTACTGTTATTCTATTCTGTTTCCCGAATGCAAAATCTCCATAATCTATTACAGACAAGCCGTTTATCTGTCCAATCCTGTACCCTGAAAGATTCACTATATATTTATTATCCCTGTACATATCCAGTATTTTGTCTCTTATCATGCTGTGCCTTTTTTCCCGAAGCTCGATTGCACTTTTTACGTGGCTTCCGTCTATAAACCTGCTGTTTTCCCATTCTGCAATAGGTCCAGCCTGTTCAATTATATCAACAATCTCCTTCAGGGATGAATCAAAATGTTTTTTACTCTGAGACAGTCTTGCAGAGTACCTTAGAAGCTCAATAACACCTTCCCGCGTTATTGGCAAAATTTCATTTTTAATACAGTAATTGCTTAAAAATCCCAGGAGCTTACCAATGTTATCGCTTGTGTTTTCTATTTCATCATCAAAATTAACCTTTATTTTAAATAACTCTTTAAAATCATCATCATAATTATAGAGAAGATAATATAGATAATTGCTCCCATAAACTATAACCTTGATATCAAGTGGAATATCCTCAGGTTTAAGTGTAGCTAAAGGAATAATTTCAAACTGATTTTTTAGATTTTCAATGCTGATGTTTCTTGATCTCAGCGCTTTTTTTAATGCTTCCCATCCACGATACGTTTTTAGAAGCTGAAGAGCATCGATCACGAGGAAGCCTCCGTTGGCTCTGTGAAGACTTCCTGGTTTTATCATTGTAAAGTCGGTAACAAGAGTCCCGGATTTATTTTCATATTCCACTATTCCAAGAAGATTATGGTATTCCGGATTTTCTTCAAAAACAACGGGAGCTCCCTTTAAACCCTTATTACAAACCATTATATTTACATAATATCTTTTAAAGAAATTCTCATCATATTTTTCATACTGATTTTCATAATCCATAAAAGCATCTATATTATCTGTAATATCCTGCTCAACAGCATTTATATATTCGATAATCTTTTTATTATACCCATACTTGTCCTTTAAGTACTCTATCTCCTTCTCCATCAGCATAATGGACATTTTATTATCAAGATTTTTAAGTTCATCAGCCATTTCCTTCTTTAAGGATTTTGTTTTTCTCATAGTTTCAAGGGCTAACAGCTTCAAATCGCTAGCAAGAAGATTTATCCTTTCCTTCTCCTCCTCTGAAAGTTCATTGTACTGTTTTTCACTCATCTCTTCTCCGTCCTTAAGCGGTATAAATGCAAAACCCTCCCCTGTGCTTTTAACATTAAAGCCCCTTTCCTTTGATTCATCAAAAAGCTTATCAGCAAGATGCAGTATCTCTTTTTGATATTTATCTATAATACTGCTCCTTTCCCTTTCATAAAGTTCATCGGAAAATACCTTTGGCACTTTTTCAAAAAGGCTGTCAATAAAGTTTTCCAGGTCGTTTTTGAACTCCTCAGCCGTTCCTGCATGTAGTGATACTGCAAGGGGAGTAAAAGGATCGTTAAAATTGTATACATAACACCAATCATCGGGTACATTGTAATCCTTTGCATACTCCTTCAACTTATCCGCTATATAACTGCGTTTGCCAGTTCCCTTTCTTCCAGCTACAAAGATGTTATATCCAAACTTATTAATAATCAATCCCATTTCAAGTGCTTTAACTGCCCTTTCCTGTCCAATGATATCATTGTAGGGCGCTATTTCAAGGGTTGATTCAAAGCTCTTATGAAGTTTTAAATCGAATTTAAGATCTTCCAAAGTTAGCTCTCTATAATCCGACATCATATCCCTCCTTTGCCTTAATATATAATATTCTGGCAGAGGGGTTTTAAATAATATTTTTTCACCATCAGATAAAAAAAGCCTAAAACATCAAAGTTTTAGGCACTAAAATTAATATGCTTTTCCCTCGCTGGATGCTGACACTCCTATAATCTTAAGTGATGAACTGGCACCGATTCTTGTAGCACCTGCTTCAATCATATTAACTGCATCCTCAAAGCTATGCACTCCTCCTGAAGCCTTCACTCCCATTTCACTTCCTACGGTTTCCCTCATAAGCTTAACATCCTCAACCTTTGCCCCCCACTTGCTAAATCCTGTTGAGGTTTTTACAAAGTCAGCTCCCGCTTCCTTAGAAAGCCTGCATGCCATAACCTTCTCTTCATCGGTTAAAAGACAGGTTTCTATAATAACTTTAACAAGTGCCTTATCCTTAGCAGCCTCCACAACTGCCTCTATATCCTTCTTAACATAATCATATTCCCTGGCTTTAAGCATCCCTATATTAATAACCATGTCAACTTCCTTGGCCCCATCTTCAATAGCTTTTCTAGCTTCGAAGGCCTTAACCTCTGAAGGGGAAGCTCCTAGAGGAAAGCCTATTACAGTACAGGTCTTTACCTTTGAACCTTTAAGTTCCTCTGAAGCAAGCTTAACATAGCATGGATTAATGCATACCGATGCAAAGCCATACTCCTTGGCTTCCCGGCATATTTTTTTTACGTCCTCAGGAGTTGTCTCAGGCTTTAAAATAGTATGATCAATTATTGAGGCTACATATTCCCTGGTTATCATATTTTATTCCTCCTATTATTTTGATTTTCACTTAATATTTTAACCTATATTTGGCCTAATTGATAATTTTATTTTATATAATTTTTAGTCTTATAAGAACTATATCCTAAAATTAACTTGTTGTGACAGTTTGATCCTTCTAAGAGTGCTGCGATAAAAAATATGTTTCATTCATTAATATAATTGCACAAGGAAGCTCTAATGCTCGAGTTGGGTGACAAGATTCTGTATTTTTTCATTTATATTGCCTTCAAGCCACTCCACCAATTCGTCAATACCAGTTTCCTTTGTTGAGGATACCCTGAACACCCTGATATTTGGGTTCATTTCCTTTGCAGTGTTTTCCAACCTAACATCGTCAAAATCGAAATATTTAATCATGTCATACTTATTTATTACTATGGACTCGGATGTTGTGAACATAAGGGGGTACTTCTCTAGCTTGTCATCTCCCTCGGGAACACTTAAAATAGCCACCCTGATATCTTCCCCTATGTTAAATTCTGCAGGACATAGAGCTGCAACATAAATGATGTGTCCGTAATTACTATAAAAAAGTGAAGTAATCATAACAGCATAACTTAGTATAATAAATATTTAGGATAATCTATACCATAAATTAGTATTTTCTGTTATAATTATAGTGTGAATATTTCAAAAATTAAAGACATATTAAGAAAAAATTATCATTATTCTTAAAAACGGTTTTATCAAAAAACTTCTTCGTGGAAATCATAATATATGATATAATTTACAATATAATTGGAATTTTATATATTCATAAATAAAATATGTGGCAAAGGAGATAGTGTAATGAGCTTTAGGGAGAAGTTATCACAAAAATATGCTGAGGCTTATTTAAAAAAATATGGAGATCGTTTAACGCAGGTTCAGGGGCACGTATTAAGCGTTAAAGTTACTACCAAAACTATATTGTGGATTTATCATATACTTAAGGCTGATATAGTTGTAAAACCTGAAAGAAGCAAAGCAGTAGTTAGATGCCAGTATAAGAAAAATCAGTGGTTAAAAAAGCCAGTCTTTATGCAGTTAAATCAGGGTAACATGGTCATTGTTCAAGGGTTAAAACCAAAGAAAAATCAGAAATCAAAGGGCACTGCAAACGAAGCTATTCAAATTATAAACGTTAGAAACCTTACTACCAAAAAGGATTTAATAGCCGTTGACCAGCAGGAAGTAAAACGCATTCAAAGGAGGCAGTTTATAAAATAAAGCATATGGATTTCCATATGCTTTATTTTATATGCAAGTGTATTATAAAAAATTCTGTATTCGCGCACACTAAATATTAAAATAAGTCATTTGGGAGGTAATTTATAATGAGCAAAGTCGCAATCGTAGGTTCTGGGTTTGTAGGCGCTACTTCTGCTTTTACACTTGCTGCAAGCGGTACAGTTACTGAAATAGTTCTAATAGATATTAACAGGAATAAAGCCATAGGAGATGCCCTGGACATAAGCCATGGAGTTCCACTAATGAGGCCTGTTGATGTTTACGCTGGCGACTACTCCGATGTAAAGGGATCGGATATTGTAATCATAACCGCCGGAGCAAACCAAAAACCCGGTGAAACCAGACTCGATCTTGTCAAGAAAAATACGGCCATATTTAAGGAAATGATTCCAAAGCTTTTGTCAGTCAATGATAAGGCCCTATACCTAATAGTCACCAATCCCGTTGATGTACTTACCTATGTAACTCACAAAATATCAGGCCTTCCCTGGGGAAGGGTTCTAGGTTCCGGTACTGTCCTTGATAGTTCAAGGTTCAGATTTCTTCTCAGCAGGCACTGCGGTATTGATCCTAGAAACATCCATGGATACATTATAGGTGAGCATGGAGATTCCGAACTTGCCGCATGGAGTCTCACAAACGTAGCAGGAGTTCCATTTACGGAATACTGTACAATTTGTAAATCAAAATGCGATGCAAACTTCAGAAGAAAAGTAGTTGATGAAGTAAGAAATGCTGCTTATAAAATTATTGAGAACAAGGGAGCAACGTATTATGCAGTGGCCATGGCCGTAAGAAGAATTGTTGAGGCAATAACCCGCGATGAAAAGTCAATCCTTACGGTTTCTTCTCCTCTAAGTAACATATATGGGGTTTCAGATGTGGCTTTAAGCGTTCCTTCAATTGTGGGTAAAAACGGTGTTGAAAGTATATTGGAACTGCCACTGGACGATGATGAAATAAAAGCATTTCAGAAATCTGCAGAGATTATGGCCAATGTTATAAAGGAGCTTGATATATAGAATTTTTAAAGTTCGTGGTGGCTGAAAATTTAATTTTTCAGCCACCATTTTAAATATTCATTTTATTTACTGTACCATATAAGGCTGGATATCAGGGATATTGTGCCTGAAAATGCAAGAACTATTCCCCATTGTAAAAGGTTTAATCCTTGAGTATAGAATATGCTCTGCAGCCAGGGTATGTAAATTATCGTGATCAATAATATCATCGATGACAAAACTGCAGCAACAAGATAAATATTGGTAAAAAAGCCTATTTTAAATACAGAATGCCTCTCAGATCTGCACTCGAATACATGGAAAAGCTGCGACATTACAAGTGTAGCAAGTGCTACTGTTCTTGAAAGCCTCAAATTGCCCTCAAAATACACCAGTGTCATGGAAAATGCTGCTATAGTACAAAGGCCTATTAAGCTTCCCCTTAAAATTATCTTTGCCCGGAGTCCATCTGAAAAAATGCTCTCGTCCTTTCTTCTTGGCCTTCTTGACATTACATCCTTTTCCCCCGGTTCAAGGCTTAATGCCATTGCAGGAAGTCCGTCAGTTGCAAGATTAACCAGCAGTATCTGTATAGGCAAAAGTGGTATTGGAAGGCTCAAAAAAGATGAAATAAACATGGTAAGAACCTCGCCTATGTTACAGGACAGGAGATATCTTAAAAACTTTCTTATATTGTCATATATTACCCTTCCTTCCCTAACCGCCGAAACTATCGTTGCAAAATTATCGTCAAGAAGTATCATGGATGATACTTCCTTTGTAACGTCAGTGCCTGAAATACCCATTGCAATACCTATGTCAGCCTCTTTTATTGCAGGGGCGTCGTTTACCCCATCTCCGGTCATAGCAACTACCATGCCATTTTTCTTCAAAGCCCTAACAATTCTGTATTTGTGTGAGGGATTTACCCTTGCAAACACTCTTGCCCTATCTATAATCTTTTCCAGCATTGAATCATTCATCCTGTCAAGTTCCTCACCAGTTATTACCATTCCGTCCTTATCAAGTATCTTTAATTCACTTGCAATTGCCCGGGCAGTCAGCTTGTGATCCCCGGTAATCATAACAGGGATAATTCCTGCAAGCCTGCATTCTATAACTGAATCCCTTACTTCTTCCCTCGGCGGGTCTATCATTCCAACAAGGCCGAGGAACACAAGATCGTCTTCTCCTGTATTAACATTACTTGAATCCATTTCTTTATAGGCGACAGCTAAAACTCTTAAAGCAGATTCGGCCATTCTATTGTTTGCATATGTAATTTTTTGTCTAATACTGCTTGAAAGTGAGGTTTCCTCTCCGTTCTCCAGATAACTTTTACATTTATTTAAAACTCTTTCAGGAGCACCCTTCACAAATAGGTATCTCCTTCTATCATAGCCGCAAAGTACCGACATCATTTTTCTCTCTGAGTCAAAGGGATTCTCCTTTATTACCCTGTATTTTCTAAGAAGCTCTCCTCTATAAATTCCTGACTTTGCTCCCATAATAAGAAGAGATATCTCCGTTGGATCTCCCGAATATTGGCTATTGCTATTTCCTATGAATACCACCTTTCTATCCTCTTCAGGTATTGAAGAATTATTGCATATAACGCTTGCCTCTATGAGCATCCTCAGTTCTTTAATATTTCTAACGTTAACCCTTGATCCATTGCAGATGATATCCCCCTTTGTTGAATAACCATCTCCTGTAACGTCACAATTCCTGTCAACTATGTAAATTTTCTTTACGGTCATCTTGTTCTGTGTAAGGGTTCCTGTTTTGTCAGAACAAATAACATTTGTACAGCCAAGGGTTTCAACTGCTGGAAGTTTTCTTACAAGGGCATTTCTCTTCATCATTCTTTGAACTCCAAGTGCAAGGGATACAGTAACTATTGCAGGAAGTCCCTCCGGTATAGCTGCAACTGCAAGGCTAACCCCTATTAGAAACATTTTATAGGCATCCTCTCCTCTGATTATTCCTGTAACAGTTACAATTCCACAAATGATAATACATCCGTAAACCAGTATTTCCCCCAGTTTATCCAACTTATTTTGAAGAGGCGTCCTTCCTGTTTCAATATTTTGAAGCATTCCTGCTATTTTGCCCATCTCGGTATTCATTCCAACAGCGATAACCCTCGCTCTTCCTCGTCCCCTGACAATGCTGCATCCCATATAAAGCATATTTTCACCTGAAGGAAATTCTATACCCTTAAATATCTTCTTCTCAACGGGGATTGATTCACCTGTAAGAATCGATTCATCGGCGTTCACATCATCCCCCTTTATAAGTACACAATCAGCTGGTATTCTATCCCCTGCCTCAAGTTCTATAATGTCTCCAATAACAAGCTCCCTTGCTTTAATTGTTATAAGCTTGCCATCCCTTATAACCTTTGCCGTTGGTGCAGCAAGCTCCTTTAATGCCTCAAGTGACCTTTCAGTTTTGTATTCCTGAATAAATCCAAGCACTGCGTTTAAAACAATTATAATAAGTATTGTAACAGCATCAGCCTTCTCTCCCATAAAACCTGAAATGGCCGTTGCAGCCATAAGTACCCATGTCATAAAATCGCCGAATTGAGATAAAAAGATCTTAAACGGAGACATCTTTTCCCTTCTTATAAGTTCGTTATATCCATGTTTCTCAAGCCTTTTCTTCGCTTCTCTCTGGGTTAATCCATAATCACTATCTATTCTTTCTCCTGTGTTTATATTTACTACCCTCACATATACCATCCTCCTCAATTAAACCTATAACTATTTATATTTAAAACCTGATTTAAGTATCACTTTAATGATTAAAATAAATGTTTTTAAATTCATAGCCAGGTTATACTAAAAGTGTGAACTCACTTTTTTCCATTAAATCATTTACTTTTTTATCATTTTATATATAATAATTAAAGTAATCTATTTAGGAGGTGAAAATATGCCGGACGTTATATACATAACAGGCCATAAAAATCCTGATACCGATTCCATTTGCTCAGCAATCGCCTACGCAGAGCTTAAGAAAAAGCTCGGACATAATGCTGTAGCTGCCAGACTTGGCGATATTAATAGAGAGACAGAATTCATACTTAATTATTTTGGTGTTCCTGCACCTGAATACCTTCCTACAGTAAAAACTCAGGTGAGCGATTTGAACATCGACAACGTTATTCCAGTGTCACCTGATGTATCCATAAAAACAGCATGGATGCTCATGAAGAAAAACAACATAAAAACTCTTCCAGTTGTGGATGAAAACGAAAGACTTATTGGAATAGTTACCCCTTCAGACATAACAAACAAATACATGGATGCACTCGAAAACAACATTATTGCTGCAAGTAAAACTCCCCTTAGAAACATAGTTGAAACCCTTAATGCAAAGATCGTTTGCGGCAGCCAGAAGGATTTTAAAACAAGCGGGAAGGTAGTTGTTGCTGCGCTGACTCCTGAACAATCAAAATCCTTTATCGATAAAGGTGATATTGTAATAACGGGAAACAGAACTGACAGCCAGCTTATAGCAATAGAATCAGGGGCAAACCTAATAATTGTAACCGGAGGATGCGAAGTAGAAAAGGAAGTTATAGAGGCTGCAAAAAAAGCAAATTGCATATTGATGATAACCCCAAATGATACTTTTTCAACTTCAAGGCTTATAAACCAGAGCATACCTGTTGAGTACGTCATGACGACGGAAAACATAATAAGCTTTAACTTGGACGATTTTGTAGATGAAATAAAGGATAAGATGCTTCAAACCAGGTACAGAAACTACTGCGTTGTTGATGAAAACAATAGAGTAAAGGGGCTTGTTTCAAGATATCACCTTATTTCCCAGAGAAAGAAAAAGGTTATACTTATGGATCATAATGAACGCGGTCAATCAGTTCATGGCATAGATGAAGCCGAAATACTTGAAATAATTGACCATCACAGGATAGCTGATATTCAGACCGGCAGGCCTATATACTTCAGAAATGAACCTGTTGGAAGCACTTCAACGATTGTTGCAAATATATATTTTGAAAACGGTGTAAGGCCTACTAAAAGCATAGCTGGAATACTTTGTGCAGCAATACTCTCTGATACTTTAAAGTTTAAGTCTCCAACATGTACATTCATTGACAAAATGACAGCTGAAAGGCTTGCTGAAATTGCAGGAATTGACATAGACAGCTTTGCTCTTGAAATGTTCAAGGCAGGTTCTTCCCTCACTGGAAGGACTCCTGAGGAAATATTCTATCAGGATTTTAAGGACTTTAGCCTTGGAAAATATAAAATAGGAATCGGACAGGTAAGCACCATGGATACGGACAGCATAACAAGCGTTAAGGAAGAATTGCTTAAATATATGGAGAAGGTTTATAAAGATAAAAACTACAACCTTGTGATAATAATGCTTACAGACATCATAAAGGAAGGCTCTGAGCTTCTATTCGTTGGTGAGGATAGGGAACTCATAGCCAGGGCGTTTAATGTAGAACCCGGTGAAAACTCTGTTTACCTGCCTGGCGTTGTCTCAAGGAAGAAACAGGTCGTTCCACCACTATCTGCAGCAATACAGTAAATTACAATAAATGCTCTATAAAATTCATTCATGAATTTTATAGAGCATTTATATTATATTTATGTATAAAAAATGGGTCCTAAATAATTAGGGCCGCATTTTCGTTATCCTTTACAGGTTTGAAACCTTTACTGACACAGGCTGGTCAAAGAGTCCCCTTTTAACTTCGGTGGCTGTTATATGCTTTGCTTTAAACTTTTCAGTTAAATAGTTGCATGCATCCCATGGATTTATCCTGTCTCCGCATGTAAATACATCCACAGCAGCATAACCCAGCTCCGGCCATGTGTGTATAGTAAGATGTGATTCCGATATAACCACAACACCACTTACTCCCTGAGGGCTAAACTTATGAAATGCTACCTCCCTAATTTCAGCCCCTGCGGCCAAGGCTGAATCCACCATTATCTTTTTAATAAGTTCGCTATCATCCAAAATAGCTGGATCGCATCCATATATCTCCGCTAAAATATGACGACCCAATGCGTTCATTCCGACTCTCAACCTCCTTTTTCAAAATTTCAATATATAAATTTTATCAAAATGAACCAAAAAGTCAATATAAATTATAGAAATCAATTGTTAAATGAAATTATAAACATAATTTATCAATATTTCTCTTTAAATCTCTGTATTTTACATCGATTTATAATCTTGTCCATTATCTCTATATACAACTTATAAATAGAACGAAAATAAATAATAGGTAGATCATAATAAAATAATATGTATCTACCTATTATAAGTTAATTGTCTAATTGCTATTATTCTATATCTTTAAGAGTAAGTCCTATTCTCCTTGATTCCTTGTCGATCATTAATATTTTGGCTTTAACAATCTGGCCTGCCTTTACAACCTCCTGGGGTCTGTTAATTCTCCTGTCAGCCATGTTGGATATGTGTATAAGTCCATCTACACCTTCTGCCAGCTCAACAAAGGCTCCAAAATCTGCAAACCTTACAACCTTTCCTTCCACTATGTCACCTTCATTGTGACTTAAAGCGAATTCTTCCCAGGGCTCTTTTTTCAGCCTCTTTAAGCTTCCTGTAGCCTTAAGTTCTTCTTTATCAATCCTAATTAGAAGGATTTCGATTTCATCCCCTTCCTTGACAAAATCCTGAATCTTATTTACCCTTCTCCAGGAAATCTCGGAAATTGGTACAAACACATCCACATACCCTATATTCACAAATGCCCCTGAATCAATAATTGATTTTACCTTCCCCTTTACAACCTGGCCGTATTCAAGATTGTCAAAAGTCTCCTTAATCTTTCTTTCCCTTTCTTGCTTCATAAGTTCCCTTCTTGAAACTACTATTTCAATGCCGTTTCTGCTTTCCACTACGTCAGCTATCTGGGCCTTAAGCTTTTTACCTATATAGGACTCACTATCTTCATCCCTTGAGATTCCTGAGAGTGATAAAGGCATAAACGCTCTGATGGAATTGTAAACGCAATCAAATCCACCCTTGTTCACTCCTTTTATAGCAACCTCAATTACTTTGCCGCTTTCCTTATATTCTTTGAGAGAATTGATAAGCTCCTCTTCCTCAATAGACTTTCTGCTGAGAACTACATTTCCCTCACCATCGTTCATCCTAATAACTTCAACCTTTATTATATCGCCTTCATTGAACTTTTCTCTGAGATTTATTTCTTCATTGGAAGCTTCTTCAGAAGGTAGTATTCCATCGGACTTATATCCTATATCCACGTAAACTTCCTTATCCGTAACAAGTATAACTCTACCCTCTACCTCCATACCCGGATGGATTTTCTTAAACTCAAGAGAATAATCACCCATCATATCCTTATCGTTGTCCTTTAGAACTTCCTTAGATGACACCTTTTCATTTTCCACATCTATTTCTTTTATCTTGTCCACGACGTTCTGTATTATATAATCCGGTGTAGACGCCCCAGCAGTAATTCCTACCTTTTTAGCACCCTTTACAAGGCTCAAATCCAGTTCCTCAGCAGTTTCAATAAATATTGTATTATCGCAGTTGGACTTTGATATTTCAAACAGCTTTCTTGTATTTGAACTCTCCTTGCCTCCAACTACTATCATTACGTCGACCTGCTTCGAGAGCTCCATGGTTTCCTTCTGCCTGAGTTCTGTTGCATTGCATATTGTATTTATAATGAGCATTTCCCTTGCCATTCTCACAAGCCTGCATATTATAGAATACCATTTTTCTTCATTAAATGTGGTCTGAGAAACAACACATATCCTATGAAGTTTTGAGTCTATTTTATTTATATCTTCCTCACCATTTATTATGACTGCTTTTTCATCACACCATCCATTAATCCCTTTAACCTCAGGATGGGAAGGATCACCTATTATTACAATTTTATAACCTGCTTTTGACTTTTCTTCAACCACCTTATGTATATGTTTTACATAGGGACAGGTAGCGTCTATTATCTCAGACCCCCTTGCAGCAAGCTCCTCATATTCCTTTTTGGGCACGCCATGGGATCTTATTATTATTTTGTCTCCCTCTTTAACTTCATCGATATCATCCTTTACATCCACTCCCTTTGATTTCAAATTCTCAACAACCTGCCTATTGTGTATTATAGGTCCGTAGGTATAAACTCCTCTGCCCTCCTCTGCAACCCTTTCAGCCTTATCTATTGCATTTTGAACTCCAAAGCAAAAACCTGCATTTTTTGCTATAAGTATTTCCATCAGGAAATTCCCTCCTTTAGCTTTTTAATTTCTTCCATAACCTTCTGGCTTATTTCTGTATATTCCTCATTTGTCAATTTTGTACCCTTGTACTGGCTGAAGTCTATAGGCTCTCCGAAAATAACTTTCATCCTTGTAAAGGGTTTAAAATTACCTGAAATATAAACCGGAATTATAGGCTTTGAGGATTTAATTGAAAAGACTGCAACCCCGGGATTAGCTTTTCCAAAGGCTCCTCCCTTAATTCTGGTCCCTTCAGGGAATAGCCCTACCAACTGCTTGTCCCTTAAAATTTTCAGCGTCGTCTTTACAGCGTTTAAATCTGCCTCCCCTCTCTTTACCGGAAACATTCCAAGCTTATATAAAAGAAACCTTAATACAGGATTCTTAAATGCTTCATATTTAGTCATAAATCTTATCTGCTTTGGCAGTACTATAGCTACCAAAAAAGGGTCAAGGTTTGAAAAGTGGTTAGGGCATATAAGAGCGCCATCGTCTTCTGGAACATTTTCAAGACCTACAACATCTATTCTGTAAATCAGATGAAAAATTGCTGATACCAAGGCCTTAGCAAAATTATAAAACATTACTTTTCCCCCCTATATTACCCACCAGGCGTATAATCTCCTGGACCACCTGTTCTATACTTTTACCTGTCGTATCAACAAGTACAGCATCCTCTGCCTTACAGAGCGGATTAATCTCCCTGGACATGTCGTATTTATCCCTATTTTCAATTTCCCTGCAAATATCTTCAAGAGTTACCTCCAGTCCCTTTTCCTTAAGCTCTTTGTATCTTCTATTTCCTCTTTCCCTGACAGATGCTGTAAGGTAAACTTTTAAATTAGCTTCATCCCTGAGAACATTTGTACCAATATCCCTGCCGTCCATGATAACGCTTTTAGTGGATGCCATTTTTCTTTGAATCTCAACCAGCTTTTCCCTTACAAGTGGCATTGCCGCAACTTCTGAAACCCTTGAGCTTATATAGGGCATTCTGATCTCCTCCGACACATCCTCACCGTCCAGGTAAACCTTGCCCTCAGAAAGGTTAATATCAATTTTGCTTAAAATATCCTTTATAGAAGCCTCATCATCGAAGTCAACATTACTTCTTAATAGTTTTAAAGTAACAGCCCTGTACATAGCCCCTGTATCAATATATTCTATATTAAGCCTCTTCGCAATTGCTTTAGATATTGTACTTTTACCGGCTCCTGCAGGTCCATCTACGGCTATAACGAGTCTATTCATCGTTTACCTCCTCAAAAGTTTATAATAATATATTCAATATTTTTTTTAAAATTCCTCCATAAGATCAGGCCTTAAACTAACTGCTTTTTTTAGATAAATATGCTTAACGTCACTTTGATTTTTATCTCCATTCACAAGGAGCATTACCCTTATGCATTTCTCCAGGCTGTTTTCAACGTACATTTCCTGAAGGCACATTATTCCAGCTTTTGTTATTCCAATATTCCTGGCACCAACTGCAGGATACGCAGAGCATAAATCCTTTGTACATGTGAATATCACTGAAATTATGTCGCCTATGCTTATTCCATTACTATTTATTATCTTAAGGAGAAGTTCTTCGCTGGATTTTATTATCTCCTCCTTTTCATCCCTGTCAACTGTGATTGCACCCCTAATAGAAAACATAATATCACCCTCCTAGCAGCTTATTCCTGCACAGTAGCCTGTTGAAAAGGCTATCTGCAGGTTAAATCCACCTGTTAGTCCATCTACATCAAGAAGTTCCCCCGTTATATAAAGCCCATTGATTATTTTTGATTCCATGGTCGAAGGGTCTACTTCCTTCACATTTACTCCTCCCCTTGTGACAATAGCTTCGCTAATCGGACGTGTTCCTGTCACAGTTAATCTGAATTGCTTGAGAAGCTTTACAAGTCCAATCCTTTCCTCCTTCGTAATAGAGTTTACTGACTTCTCAGATGGTATGCCACTTAATTTTATAACAACTGGTATAAGTTTTTTAGGCAAAAGCTCATCCAGTGAATTCTTAAACTGTTTGTTCTTAAATTTCTCAAAATCCCTTAATATTCTATTATCGAGCTCACCTTCACTTAGAGCCGGTTTAAGATCTATATATATATCAACCTCTCCTGGAAGGTAGTCAACGACCTTTCTACTTGAGGATAAAACAATAGGTCCCGATATTCCAAAATGTGTGAAGAGCATTTCTCCAAAATCTCTGTATATGGTTTTGTTTTTGTACTTCACCGTGAGTTCAACATTTTTTAGCGATAATCCCATCAATTCCCTTACCCATTCTTCCCTGGTTACAAGAGGTATTAGAGAGGGCTTTATCTCCGTAATTTTATGCCCAAGTTTACTTGCAAAAACATACCCATCGCCGCTTGAGCCTGTAGCAGGATATGACTTTCCACCAGTTGCAAGGATCACAACGTCACATTTAATAAATCTTCCGCTATCCACTTCAACGCCTTCTATATGCCCATTAGAAGCCCTAACATCTGTAACCTTTGTATTAAGCAATACCTCTACATTGTTTTCCTTAAGATATCTTTCAAAACATTTTATTATGTCGCTTGATTTGTCAGACTGGGGAAAAACTCTACCTCCTCTTTCAACTTTTAGTTTTACTCCCTTTCTTTCAATCATATCCATTAAATCATAGTTGGAAAATGTGTACAGAGAGCTGTACATGAAGGCTCCATTGCCGGGGATATTTTTAATTATCTCTTCAATGTCTTTGTTTGTGGTTAAATTGCATCTCCCTTTACCTGTTATAAAGAGTTTCTTTCCCAGCCTGTCATTTTTTTCTATCAAAGTTACTCTATGACCTTTTTCTCCTGCCTTAATCGCAGCCATCATTCCCGCAGGGCCTCCCCCTACTACAACCACTTTTTTCATCTTCTGTCCTCCTTAAAGCTTATGTCACATGTATTATTTGCTTATTCAAAGATATTAAGCAATATAATCCGTTGTACCAGTTCAGGGGCTGAGAGTCGATAAAAAATATATGAAATTCATATTTTTCAAATTCCGAGCCTTGGAACTTCTTTGCTAAGCGTGCTGGTGAATGAAATATATTTTTTATCGCAGCAACCATCTGTAAATTTATCTAGCACAACGAGTTAATATATCATTTTTCTTATTTTATGTATATTTTTAGGCCCTATTCCCGTCACCCTTTCTCCATGCCGTATCAAATAAATCTTATACATTTTAATCCTTCGTAGATTCCCAAAGCTTAGTACCATAAATACAATATCATAAAAGAGGCAAAAAAAGAAGAAGCCCGTGAGGGGCTTTCTATTAATAATTACCCTGTGAATGCATTGCGTCAGCAACCTTTAAGAATCCTGCTATATTTGCACCGGCAACGAGGTTGTGACCAAACCCATATTCCTCAGCAGCTTTTATTGCATTCCTATATATATTTACCACAATCTCATGAAGCCTCCTATCAACTTCCTCCTCACTCCATGATAATCTCATACTGTTTTGCGCCATTTCAAGGGCTGATACTGCAACTCCTCCTGCATTTGCAGCCTTCGAAGGTCCAACAATCACTCCATTCGATTGGAGGTATTCAATCGCCTCG
Organism: Fonticella tunisiensis; assembly: GCF_004364155.1. Classification (GTDB taxonomy): domain Bacteria; phylum Bacillota; class Clostridia; order Clostridiales; family Caloramatoraceae; genus Fonticella; species Fonticella tunisiensis. The sequence goes on from NZ_SOAZ01000005.1 coordinate 59,558, forward strand.
TTTGTGCATGGCATGTTTGAACCCTCGCAAACAAACTTAACTCCATTTGCAACTATCTTTTTAGCGTCTTCAAGATGTATTTCATTCTGAGTGGCACATGGTATTACAACGTCAACCTTAACACCCCATGGCTTTTGCCCGGGGAAAAACTCCACGCCATACTTATCAGCATAGTCCTGCACCCTATCCCTTCCTGACGAACGCATTACACGCAGGTAATCAATCTTCTCTCCTGATATTCCATCTGGGTCATAAACGTATCCATCAGGACCTGATACAGTTACTACCTTTCCTCCAAGCTGGGTAATCTTTTTGGCTGTACTCCAGGTTACATTGCCAAATCCTGAAAGGGCAATAGTTTTACCTTCAAAGCTTGTGCCTTCGTGCTTGAGTATTTCATTACAAAAGTAGGCTATTCCAAAGCCGGTAGCTTCAAGCCTTACCAAACTTCCACCATATGATAAACCTTTTCCTGTTAATACTCCGTTTTCGAAGGCACCTTTAATTCTTCTATACTGACCATAGAGGTATCCAATTTCCCTCTGGCCAACTCCAATATCCCCTGCAGGAACGTCAATATCTGGTCCTATATGCCTGTACAGCTCAATCATAAAGCTCTGACAGAATCTCATTACTTCTCCATCCGATTTTCCTCTCGGATCAAAATCAGAACCGCCCTTGCCTCCGCCTATGGGAAGTCCCGTAAGTGCATTTTTTAATATCTGCTCAAAGCCAAGAAATTTAATTATACCTATATATACTGAAGGATGAAACCTGAGTCCTCCTTTGTAAGGTCCTATAGCACCATTGAACTGTACCCTAAATCCGCGGTTAACCTGCACATTACCGTTATCATCAACCCATGGAACCTTGAACATTATTTGCCTTTCTGGTTCCACAAATCTCTCCAGTAGATTCTCATCTATATATTCCGGATGCTTTTCAAACACTGGTGCAAGTGACTTTAAAACTTCTTCTACGGCCTGTATGAATTCAGGTTCATAAGGATTTCTCTTCTTTACCTTTTCAATGACCTCTTCAATATAGGCCGATGGGTTTGGTCTTACCTTTGCCATTATATACCCCCCTAAATAAAAGAGATTGAAATATACTATATACAATTTAATTGTGAAATATTTCATTCATATTTTCAATCATAAAAGCCCCCATATTTTCAGGATTTTATTCAATTATTTAGTGCTATCCTCCATTTTTTCTTTATTTTCTGTCTATTCACACAATAGACCTATTTATTATATGAATAAAAAACATAAATCCTTTTCTTTGCAATACATCATTCATTCAGAATAAAGAGGATCTTAAACGAATGTATTCATTCATCTTAAGATCCTCTTTGAATTACTCCATATTTTTATCCTTTGGATTGTAAGTATAGACGTGATATTCTTCCCATATACCTTCAAGGGCCTTAAAGGTTTCATATATCTTTTCCTTTTCCCTCATTCCTACAGCTACTATAAGGGCATTAATTACACTAAGCGGTGCAACAAGAGAATCTACAAAGGAGGCCATGTTGCTCTGAGCAATGAGGGTATGATCAGCATATGAAGCAAGGGGTGACAGAAGACTGTCAGTTATGGCAACCACTTCTGCATTTTTGCTCTTTACAAACTTAAGGGCTTCAATTGTCCTTATAGAGTATCTCGGGAAACCAATACCTATAACCACATCTCCTTCCCCAACTCTTAAAAGCTGTTCAAATATATCGCTAACGCCCGTAGAAACAACTCTAACATTATCCAAAATGAGGTTCAAATAAAAACCTAAAAATTCAGCAAGAGTCTGTGAACTTCTAAGGCCAATAATATATATCCTTTTAGCATTGAAAATAGCCTTTACAACGTCGTCAAAGGCATTGTTATTTATTTTTTCAAGAGTTGCCCTTATATTTTCCATATCTGCCTTGAGTACACTTTTTAGTGCATTATCCTCGCTTATATAATCGCTTGAAATCTCTATTCTTTGAACCGAGGTAAGCTTGGTTTTAATAAGTTCCTGAAGCGCCTTCTGAAGTGTTGGATACCCACTGAATCCCAATTCATTTGCAAACCTTACAACCGTAGACTCACTGACACCTACAGTAACTCCAAGCTTTGCAGCTGTCATAAATGCGGCTTTGTCATAGTGTTTAAGAATGTATTCAGCAATCAGCTTTTGTCCCTTGCTGAGCCTTGGAAATTTCATCTGAATAAGCCTCATCAAATCCTGCTTTTTTTCTTCCATAGCACATCCCACATCCTTTTCATAAGCTTTTTAATAAACTATAGCCCGCGTTATAGGCAGAATAATTTACATCAAATGTATTCGGCGGAACATTCTTTTCAATTGCTTTTCTAATCCCTTCCTGACTTAATATGCCAGTCAGTGAATTCATAATCCCAATTGCTATCATGTTAATCGTCATGGGCCTATTTAAAACCTTATAGGCATATTCTATCATTCCATAGCTTTTACAGCCTGCTACATTTCCTACATCAATGCTTTTGTCGACTATTATGATAGAACTGGCATCCGAGTATTTTAAATACCTGTTAAAGGCCTCCTGGCTAAGGGATACAAATATATCAGCCTTCTGTACCTTTGGATAGTATATTTCGCTGTCTGAAATTATTATATCAGATCTACTTGCCCCCCCTCTAGATTCGGGACCATAGTTTTGACACTGTATTACATGGTAGCCATCATAAACAGCAGCTTCACCAATAATTATCCCTGCAAGCATTATTCCCTGTCCCCCTGTCCCCCCGATTATAACCTGTTTTTTAAACACTAATGTCTCCCTCATTTGATAGGAGCTTGATGTATTCACTTACAAATTCCGGTTCCTTTTCATCTCTGAAAACCCCTATTTTGGTCTTTCCGTCATCCGAAAAGGAAGTAGAATTCTTTAAAAGCCTCATCATATCGGCAGGCTCCGGTGTTTTGTTTCTTCTTCCAAATTGGATGGGACAGGGTGTTAATATCTCAACTATGGAAAATCCCTTATTTTTAAAGGCCCCCTCTATCAAACCTATTAAATGTTTGTAATGAAAAACTGTTCCTCTTGCAACGTATGTTGCTCCAGCGTTTTCAGAGAGCTTGCATATGTCAAATTGTCTCTCTACTGTGCCCTGCCTTGAGGTTGAAGTTCTTGCGTTTCTTGGAGTGGTAGGAGAATATTGGCCTCCTGTCATACCATAAATATTGTTATTGAATACTAAAACGTTTATATCTATATTTCTTCTGCATCCATGTATTAGATGATTTCCTCCTATCGCAGTACAGTCACCATCTCCTGTTATTACTATTACATTAAGCTCAGGGTTTGCAAGTTTTATTCCAGTTGCAAAGGCTATCGCTCTCCCATGAGTTGTATGTAACGAGTCGAAATTTAAGTAACCCGAAGCTCTTGAGGAGCATCCTATTCCAGAAACTATGCATATCTTATCTTTGTCCATTGTAGAATTATCAATAGCTTCAACAGCAGCCCCAAGGGCAATGCCATTTCCACATCCAGGACACCATATATGAGGCAGCTGATCCATTTTAAAATACTTATTAAGAAGTTCAATACGCATCTTACCCCCTCCTTAGACACTTAATTATTTCAGTAGGGGTAATAAGCTCTCCACTATACTTGTTTATGCCCAATACCTCACATCTCCCAAATACAATCCTTTGAACCTCAAGTATCATTTGCCCGGTATTTAGCTCTGGTACATATATTCTTTCTATTCTATTTTTTTGTATAAGAGAAAGAAGTTCTTTGTCAGGAAATGGCCATATAGTATATGGTATGAACAGTCCTATGCTGTCGTCATTTATCTGGCATATAACATCCTTGCATACTCTGGCCACCGAGCCAAAGGCTATTATAAGCGTCCTGCATCTTTCTGTTTTAAACTTTTCATAAATTACAATATCATCTCTGCTTTTCTCAAGCTTATAATGAAGCCTTCTAATCAGTTTTTCAGCCTCTTCAGAGCTGTTTGTAGGATGGCCTGTCTCGTCATGTACAAGCCCCGTAACATGGAACCTGTAACCCTTTCCAAACTCCCCCATTGGGGGAACTCCATCTTCATCGGCGGCATAGGGTTTATGGTTCTCCCTTGTTAAGGGTCTTTTTCTATCCCATATTTCCACATCATTTTCTATAACAACGCTTTCTCTCATGTGCGCGTTTACTTCATCAAGAAGAAGTATCACAGGAATTCTATACCTTTCAGAATAATTGAAAGCTTTAATAGTCATATAATATATGTCCTTTACGGTGGATGGGGCAATTACAATTACTGGGTGATCTCCGTGTGTTCCCCACCTGCTTTGCATTACATCTCCCTGGGAAACACATGTAGGAAGCCCGGTACTTGGCCCACCTCTCATAACATCCACAACAACACAGGGTATCTCAGTCATGGATGCATATCCTATATTTTCCTGCTTAAGTGAAAATCCCGGGCCACTTGTTGCCGTCATGGCTTTGAGGCCGCACAGGGACGCCCCAATAACAGCAGCCATACTGGAAATCTCATCTTCCATTTGAATGAACTTTCCATTGTATTTTGGAAGCATTAAGGAAGCAAGTTCAGCAATTTCAGTTGATGGGGTTATGGGATAACCAGCAAAAAACCTCATTCCTGCCCTTATCGCTCCCCTTACACATGCTTCATTTCCTTGCATAAGAAGGGCTTCACCCATAAATATCCCTCCCTAGATATATTACGTAGTCGGGACATATTCTCTCGCATAATCCACATCCTATGCAATTTTCAGAGTTCTGTATTTCAACCTTGCCTAAGTTCAGCACAAGGACTCCTCTGGGGCAAAATGCTGAACAAAGTCCGCAGCCTTTGCACCAATCTCTATGGATTGCAATAGGCTTGCTTTCTCCCATTTCCCCCATATATACCCTCTTTTCCATTGAATGTTTTCAAAATTCTCATTCAATTTACCAAAATGCAAATTTATTTTATCATTTAATTCGAATTGATGCAACATCTCATTCAGAATATGTTTTTGTATTCGAAGGGTTACCATCTTGCATCATATCTAAAATTCAAATTTTACGCACTCCTCAAAATCTTCATAGCTTTAAAAGCCTATGATTAGGCCTCACCTCCTTCTCCACCGTTGGCTTTTAATTTTTGCAGACTTGTAACCATGTATTTCTCTGATTATTCCTGCATCACCATGAAATTATAATTTTTTCCACTTCCTTTACTAACATATGTAATCCTGCTGAATTTATTCCATCATCATTTGTTATAAGCACTTTCATTTATATCCTTCAAGCTAAATGTATTGTGCATGTTTAATATAATTTGAACTTATTAAACATACTAAATACATATACGATTTTTTACTACCCTTGAAAGGATGTATAAAAATGATTCAAATTGATGATGCAGGAAGCGGCAGCCTTATTGGAGGAACTTTAATTGGCATGATGAGGGTTGAAACCAGGGATTTTTATTACGATGTAATACCGGTTAAATACTTCACCACTCCCTATTTTGAACAAAAAAAATTTGAAGATTACTGTATAAAGATAATATATGAAGGCCTTTCAAATCTTAAAGTCGATGAATCCGAGCCAATTGAAATATGTCAGGGGTATATGTTTAACGCTGCCCGGAGTTTATTAAAGGAGGGTGGATACAATATTATAAGCACAAAAATTTCGGAGCCGCTTCAATCCGTTATAGAAGAAACCTTTATGGATTATATAATAGGTATTGGTGTTCCCCTTGACTATCTCCAGTTCACTAAATACCCATTTCACTTTCACAGAATGCTAAAATGGGTCCTTGCGGACCTTAAAAATAGAGAAAAACTGTGCAAGACAGCCTGGCGCAGCTGGAAAAAATACGGTTCTGTCGCGACACATCATTATTATGATTACCTAATGGGCGGTACCTACAGATGCATGAAATGCGGCAATTATATTGAGGTTCCTGGGAAAATAAAGGTTATTAAGTTTACAACAAATCGGGATTATTATATTTATCTCCACCCACACTGCAGTTCTTCTCAATGACTATTAAAAATGGAGCCATTCCTTTTCTATTAACATATTTTATAACCATTGCATTATAAATTTTAGGATCAAGGCCATTTATAAAATCAAGGACCGCATTCCCCTCCTCTTCTCCTCCCTCATGACCTCTATAAACTGCTATAGTTATAATTCCACCCGGAGAAAGCATTTTAAGCCCCTTTTTAAGAGCAGCAATAGTCGTTTCAGGCCTCGTTATAACGTTTTTATACCCTCCCGGAAGATATCCAAGGTTAAACATGATGGCCTTAGGGCTTTCTTTAATGTATAAATCCATGTTCTCATGCCCATCATTTATAACTTCTATATTTCTTATACCCTTTATTTCAATTTCTTTTTTGAATTTTTTTACGCATTCCCTTTGAATTTCAAAGGAATAAACCCTGCCTTCCGGAACAAGGCCGCTCAAAAAGATAGTATCATTTCCATTTCCAAGGGTTGCATCAACGGCAACATCCCTGTCTCTTAATACCTGCTTTACGTAATTTTGCGCCATTTCCGTAATTTTTAATATTATTTTAAACATATGATCTTCCTTTCAAACAAAAAAGTAGGGAGATAAATCCCCCTACTTATTATTACCATAGCTATGCAACTGTTTCAATAGTTTCTGCAAAACTCCTACTTTTTACAAGAAATATTGCTAATAACGCTACGGCTGCTACAATACCGAATGAGTTAGATATTGAAGCATTAAGCTTAAAGCCTTCCTTTGCCTGAAGAATATAGCTTACCGATACTCCTGACATAAACACTGCAGGAACCGTTGCAATCCAGTGTGGCTTATTGTACTTGACTAAAAACATTGAGCAAGCCCAGAGTGTTACCATTGCAAGGGTCTGATTGGCCCATGCAAAATATCTCCAGATTATGTTGAAATCAATTTGGGTTAATCCAATTCCCACTGCAAATAGCGGTACTGCAAGAGCAAGTCTTTTATATATCTTATCCTGCTTGTATTTAATCATATCACCAAGCATAAGCCTTGCACTTCTAAAGGCAGTGTCCCCTGAAGTTATAGGACATGCGATAACTCCTATCATTGCAAGAACTCCACCGACAGGCCCAAGCAATGTCTTTGTAATCTCTAAAACAACAGCATTTGGTGTATTCTTAAGAGCTGCTTCAAGCCCTGGTGTTCCGTTGTAGAAGGCCATACCTGCTGCCGCCCAAACAAGAGCTATAACCCCCTCTGCAACCATTGAGCCATAGAACACACTTCTGCCATACTTTTCATTCTTTAAAGTTCTTGCCATAAGAGGTGACTGAGTTGCATGGAAGCCTGATATAGCGCCGCATGCTATTGTTATGAACATAAAGGGCCATATGGAAATTTTAGCCGGATGCAGGTTCTGGAGCGTTATTTCAGGAATATGATATCCCTGTAAAATTATTCCACCACCAACTCCAAAAGCCATAACTATAAGCGAAATACCGAATATTGGATATAAATTTCCTATGAGCACGTCTATTGGAAGAATTGTAGCCAGGAAGTAATAAACAAATATTACAACTGCCCAGAACGTAAGATTGTATTTCTCTGGTGTCAATGCTGCAATCAGTCCTGCAGGCCCTGTGACGAATACAACACCAACAAGTATTAACAGAACAATTGTAAATGCTCTCATGATGTTTTGAATTGTTTTGCCTAGATAAATCCCCTGAATTTCTGAAATGCTTGCACCGTCATGTCTTAATGATATCATGCCTGAAATATAGTCATGAACTGCGCCTGCAAATATTGTTCCAAGAACAATCCATAAAAATGCAGCAGGCCCAAAGAGAGCTCCCTGGATAGCTCCAAAAATAGGACCAAGTCCTGCAATGTTCAAAAGCTGAATTAGGTAAACCTTCCATGTTGGCATTGGCACATAATCTACGCCGTCCTGAAGAACATATGCTGGTGTTCGTCTTTCGGAGTTTGCACCAAAGAGCTTTTCAACATATTTCCCATAGACAGCATACCCGATAATTAGAACCATGATTCCTCCAATGAAAGAAAACATTTTACCCCCTCCTTTATTTTTGTACAAGCCAATCATACAATAAATTGAATTTTCCGACTATTTATTTAGGGTAAAATGTTAAAATTCGGACTTATCATGCGTAAAATTTAACCTTAAAAAGCAGTGAATTTAAAGCCCTAATATTTCTTTCATTCTTTTAACGTTGTTTCTACTAACGGGTATTTCTGATTTTTCATTATCATCCATCACAAGCTTATAGGTGCCATGAAACCATGGATAGAGCTCTTTAACATGGTCAAGGTTTACAAGAAAGCTCCTATGAGTTCTGAAAAGCCCTGTCCTTTCCTCTATTTCATGAAGAGCATAGTTAGAGTAATATTTTTTATTCTTTAATTTTACATAGATTTGCTCATCTTCTATAAAACAGTAATACACGTCCTTTATATCTACAAGAACAGTTTTTCCTCCATATTCACAGGGAATTTTCTTTAAAGTATTGTCTATTTTTTGGAGCCTTACCAGTATTTTTTCAATCTTATCAGAAATATTATCCTGATCAACGTTATTATCCAGTCTATCTTTAATTCTTATGATAGTATTATATATTCTCCTCTCATCATAGGGTTTTAGCACGTAATCCATTGCATATAGTTCAAAGGCTTCAAGAGCATATTCATCATAGGCAGTTACAAAGACTATGGATATATTCTTATTAAAATCCCTTATTTTTTTTGCCAGTTCGATTCCATTCATTCCAGGTAAATTTATGTCCAGGAATACAACATCAGGAACTATTTTTTTAACCATTTCATATCCACTATTTCCATCAAAGGCAGAACCTTCAATACTCAAAAAATCATACTGTGATAGGAGGTATTTAAGCTCTTCCTCTGATGGAAATTCATCCTCTACAATTATGCATTTAACTGTTTTCATTTATACCATCCTCCTTAGGTACTCTTATAGAAACCCTCGTTCCCTCTTCTATAGAACTTGATATTTCAAACTTATAGTTGTCTCCATATATAAACTTTAATCTTTCATTTATGTTTCTAAGGCCTATGCCAGGCCATTCCCTCAATATTGTATTAAGCCTCTCCCTTGTCATGCCAACTCCTGTATCTCCCACAATGAAAACAAATTCATTACCTTCCTCAAAGGCCTTTATGAATATGCTGCCTCCAGAAGGTTTTGGAGAAATTCCATGCTTTACAGAATTCTCAACAATTGGCTGAAGAAGAAACACGGGTATTTTAACCTGCATAATGTTATCTGGAATATCTATGTGCAGTTTAAGCCTGTCTCCAAAACGTGCCCTTTCAATGGACAGATAGGAGTTAATCAGCTCTATCTCTTCCTTAACCTTCACAAAATCGTTTTCTCTTTTCAACGTCTTTCTAAAGTAGTTTGATAAGTCCATTATCAATTCCCTTGCTATTAGGGAATTGGTCCGGCAAAATGATGCAATCGTGTTTAAAGCATTAAAAAGAAAATGAGGATGTATCTGTGCTTGTAAAGCCTTAAGTTCTGCAGTCGATGCTTCCTGTGCAAGCTTATTAAGCTTGTATAATTCTATTTGTGTTGAAAGCAATTCCCCAATTCCTTTCATATACTCAACAAAATATTTATCCATTTCCCCTGCTCTTTCAACCTCTATTCCAAGCACTCCTTCAAAATCCCTATCCTGAATTAGAAGTGGTACGCAATAAAACGTCAGGATTTTATTAGAATGTTTGAAGGTCATGGTTCCAAATTTAGGATAGTTGTAATATTCCTCCATGAACGTTCTTAGTTTTTGAAATTCAATGCTCTTTCCACAATATACAAGCAGCTCATGTTTATCCCCTATAAACACCCCTTTACTTTCACCTATTTTATAAATTATTTCGGCCACTTTCTGAGCCGTCTCCTTATTAAGCCCCTTTCTTAGATAATGTATAGTTCGTTTTGCAATGTTTAATGCCTTCTGGGCATGAAATGCACCTACTCTGCTGTATTCATCCCTTGTGTGGTTAATTATATCTACGAATATGGCTGCACCTATTGAATTGACCAATATCATTGGTATGGCAATCATTTTTTCCAGTTCGACCGCATTCTCAAAGGGTTTTGAAATAAGTATTATTATAGTCATCTGAATAAATTCTGCTATGATACCTGCAAAGAAGGCAGCCATGGTGCTGAATTTCCCATCTCTTTTGTCTCTTCCTGCAATTCCTCCAATAAGTCCCTCAAAAACCGTTGCAACAGCACAGGCAAGGGCTGTAAAACCTCCTATAAAATATCTGTGTGTTCCTGAAATAATTCCAACAATTATACCTATGACCGGCCCCCCAAAATACCCCGCAACAATGGCCCCTATTGGTCTTGTATTGGCAAGGGCCTCACTCTCCAATTCCTTCATATACGTTCCAAAATCTAAACTGGTAAAATTCTGAGGATCTACAATTATACCCATATAAGTTCCAAGTATGGAAAGTATACTGAAAAAAGATACCATCAGTACCCTATCAGTCAACGTTAATTTATTTTTTACAATCTTTCTAAATATGTAGGTATGGCTAAAAATATAAGCAGCAAGGGCAATTATAGACATTCGTTCAAGCAACCTGATAAAAAGCATGGAATCCCCCCTATTATCCATCCCATATAATTATACAATATTTAAGTTTAATACCATTATAGAGATTTTAAGTAGTTTATCTCTTCATCAGTAAGATATCTCCATTTCCCCGGCTTTAAATCCTTTAACGTTAATTTGCCTATTCGTACTCTTTTTAGTTTAATAACAGGATGTCCTATGGCCTCACACATCTTTCTTACCTGCCTGTTCCTGCCTTCATGAATTATTACCTCTATAACAGAACTTTTCGTCTTCTTTTTGATAATCCTGATTTTCGCCGGGGATGTTATATAGTCTTCAATTTTAAGCCCCTTTCTAAACCTATCCATCTCACTTTCATCGGGTATTCCTGCTACCTCGGCTATATAGACCTTATCGATCTCACGGGATGGATGCGTCATCTTGTATGCAACATCACCATCGTTGGTAAGAATCAGAAGCCCCGAGGTATCATAATCCAACCTGCCTACCGGAAATATACGTTCATCGACTTTGACGATGTCAAGCACGGTTTTTCTATCAAACTGATCCCTAACCGTAGTTATAACTCCCGTTGGCTTATTAAGCATTATGTATACCTTTTTCTCTTCCGGTCTTATAACCTTCCCATTAACTTCAACGATATCCTTATCTGGATCTATGGATATGATCGATTTTATGGTTTCACCGTTTACCTTAACCATACCGCTAAATATAATCTCCTCAGATTTTCTTCTTGATGCAACTCCGCATCTTGCCATGTATTTATGAAGTCTCTCCTGCATATATCATCATCTCCTGCATGAAATAAACATCCATACATCATTATATCCTGCATAAGTGTATTATACAAACAGGATAAAAAAGAAGATATGTGAAATTATAAACAACATATCTTCATAGCATAATTTTCATAATGAAAGTAAGGTTGTATTCAAATTTGAATACAACCTTACTTTAAACATCTTTCTTTAAATTTTTTATCTCAAAAATAGCTTTCTAAATCAAATTAAATGAAACCTGCCCCCATTTATTGAGGAAGAAGGATGAACCTTAATACGAAGAGAATAGCAAGAATGTACACTATTGGATGAACATCCTTATGCTTTCCTGTTGCTACTTTCATAACAGGGTAGAATATTATTCCCGCTGCGATTCCATTTGCTATGCTGTAGCTAAAAGGCATTATTGCAATTGTAAAGAATGCAGGGAGTGCCTCTGTAAAGTCGCTGAAATCTATTTCCTTTATGGATTCCATCATAAGAATTCCAACTATTACGAGTGCAGGTGCTGTAGCTTCTGAAGGCACTACTCCAACTACTCCTCCTAAAAAGATTGAAAGTATAAAGAGTATTCCAACCACAAAGGTAGTAAGGCCTGTCCTTCCGCCTTCTGCAATTCCTGAAGTTGATTCAACGTAGGTTGCAGTGGTTGTACCACCGAATAGAGCACTTAAAGTTGTCGCAACTGCATCTGCTAAAAGGGCCTTTTTCATATTTCTTACCCTTCCATCCTTTTCAATCATATTCGCCTTTTGAGCTGTTCCAACGAGGGTCCCTATTGTATCGAAAAGGTCAACAAGACTGAAGGTTAAAACTATCATAAATATATTTGTAAGTCCCCCAACAATACCGGAACCTCCATGCGATAAAAGACCTTGAAAATCCATTTTCATAAATGTCGGAATAAAGGAAGGAGGAGCGCTCAAAAACTTTACTCCGGTTACATTTGTAACCCCCATAGGTATGCCTATTACAGTTGTAATTAAGATTGATATAAGCATTGCTCCCTTAACCCGTCTCGCAATGAGTATTCCCATAACAACTATTCCGATAAGTGTAAGTATCACATTAGGTTTTGTAAAATCCCCTAAGCTAACAAGTGTTCCTGGATTTGATATTATAATTCCACCACTTTTGAGCCCTATAAGTGCTATAAAAAGGCCTATTCCACTTGTTATGGCAATTTTAATGTTTTTGGGGAGGCTGTCTACTATCTTTTCTCTTATTGAGGTTACAGTTATTAATATGAAAAGTATTCCTGATATCATAACTGCTGCAAGGCCCTGCTTCCAGGAATATCCCAGTGTAAGGGTTACACCGTAGGTAAAGAAGGCTGTAAGACCAATTCCAGGAGCTACTGCAAAGGGAAGGTTTGCATATAACGACATTATTAGTGTCCCAATAGCAGCCACAATGCATGTCCCAGCAAAAATTGATGCAACAACGGTATCGTTTAATATTGTAAGTTGTGCCGCTGCATCTCCCTTAAGCCCTGCTGCATTCATACCTGAAAATTTTAATATGTTTGGAATAACTAAAAGTGCGTAAGACATTGTAATAAAAGTTGTAAAACCTGCAATCACTTCTGTTTTAACATCAGTTTTATACTTTGATAGCTTAAAATACCTTTCTAAAAATCCCATATCCTTTTTTTCTTCCTTCAATTTTAATGCTTCCATTATCATTCCTCCTTACAAAAAAATTCTGCCATCAGACCAGGCAAATCCAATGACAGAATACTTAAATAGCTACATACAAAAATACTAGTATTGTCATAATAATACTTTTGTATGACTATTAATCGGATTCACCCATAGCAGAGATATTTATGGTAATCTCGTAGAAACGCCCGAACCATATTATCGGGCTTATATGGATGGCAGTTATTAAATTTATTTTTTATATAATATCAACTAGGGAAGATAAAGTCAATGTCAGTTAATCCCAAAGCATATGTTTATCTATGATTATATTTTTCATATCAAAAGTAGTTTTATTTACTATTTTAACTGCACCTGAATTGTTTGCAGCAATAATTCCTATAGCTGTATTCTCTATAACTTCTTTCATAAGGTTTAATTCTCTTGCTGACTCATCTTTAGCCTTTAATATGTTTTCAGCCTCTCTTATGGCACTATATATAGATTCCTTACCCGATGTGATTAAAATGTCTGGAACTCCTATCTTGGCAGTAGTCTTTTCAACAATTCTTCCCCCAATAATGATGCCGTACCCATCCTTTACTGCCTGAATAACAAATACTTCTGCTTCCTCTTATTTTTCTATGTAGTATATTTTAATATTGCAATCAAATAGCTTGGATAAATCTCTTTTTTCATACAGCATATTTTTAAAAAGCAAATGATATATCAATCCCCATCAATATAATTAGGGGGAGATTATTTTACGCTTACTTTTTATTTAATAACTCAATAAATCTTTCTTTTGTCATTTTAAATAAAACTTCATTGTCAAACTTTGATACTATCTCAAACCCAAAATTTTGCAATGCCTTTTTGCCTTTTTCGTTTATTACATTATCATAAATAACTTGTCCGCCAAAATCACAAAAATAGTAACTTAAAATAAGTTGCATTGCTTCCTTAGCATATCCTTTACCTCTGTATTTAGCCTGAATCTTTATATTAAAATCAGCCTTTCTCTCTTCCATATCAAATCTATGAAAACTTACTTCTCCAACTGGAACATCATCAAAAGTATAAATTAAACAATAAAAATTCTTTCCATCAGATGGATTTACCATTTTCCTATACCACGCTTCTCTTTTTTCTACCGGAAAGGATACAACTCCACCGACATCATTCATTGTTTCTTCATCAGCCCATAGCTCTGCCACATAATCCAACTCATCAAAATTAGGTTTCTTTATATAAACTAAATTCCCATCAGCTCTAAAACTACTTAGCAATATTACTTTCCCCTCCTTCTAAAAAACTAATAACTTCATCAGCAATTTTACTAACGGTAATTTTGCTACAAATTCAATACCATACTTTCTATCAATTTCTTTAATAAGTTCTTCTCCTAAGAAATAACCTGTATCGCATATGCCTAGTACCTCAAACTAATTTCCAAAGAAGTGCCTGACTCCAGTCTGTTCATCCTGAAGTGCTCTTACATAAAGTTCCTTTAATTCACTTTGATTTGAAGCACATTTATCAATCTACTCTTTACCTCTGCAATCATGTTCAGTTGGTAATAATTTGTTCTGATTAAATTGATCAAAGCCTTCTTCATATATCCTCCAAATCCCCAGGTTGTAATTATTTCTTTCTACTGAATCAGGTAAACCATCTTCACCTCTTCTATGGATGAGAAAAATATTACGGATATAGTTGACTTTGTTAAAAACCTGAAATGAAGGTAATTCACATTCTACCATTTCATCGATACGGCAGCAGTAAATATGAATTCTTAAACAGGCCATGTGCTTTGGTTCCTTCATTCTTTATTCAGTTTAGCTTTTTTTAGTTTGTATGCAATCTGATAGTACTTAAGATCAAACCCTTTGTTATTTAATATCTTAGCTATTTTACGCGGCCCATACCCTTTTTCATTGAGGCTTAAAATTAATTGATCAATTATTCCTAGATATTCATTTTCAATAGAAGAAGATGTAGTATTTTTATTACATTCTGATGATTCTCTAAATGCATCTTTGAATTCAATAATATCAATGGGAATATTCTCAGCATTAACTACAACCTCAAGTTTTCTTTTATCGTAAATATCATTTATCAAGGGAACCGCTGCATCAATACTAGCATTAACTACATCTCTAAATTGTCTTATATTCCTTGGATAGTTTACATTTAATAATATATCCTTAGCTTCATTAGAAAAATTAACCCTTAAACTTATTCCATTTCTGTTATAAACACATTTTTCATAGTTAATAGCGAAGAACTGCAAAAGTTCTTCCCTTTCCTTCATTGGCCTTTCTCTCAAAGGTGGCAGTTTTAATTCATACTGTGCAAGTCTCTGATAAAGTTCTGGAATAAATACCTTTTTTAAATCTTGAGTAGAAGCTGCTACAATAATAACATTGACATTTATTTCTTTTCTTCCACCTATTCTTCTAATTTTGCCAGATTCAATAGCCTTTAAAAGGATAGTTTGATGATGTTCAAGGGCATGAGCCTCATCTAAAAAAAGCATACCGCCATTTGCCAGTTCAAAAAGACCTTTTTTCTCTAATGAACCTGTGAAGGCTCCTTTTTCTGAGCCAAATATTTCTATTGCCGCAATATCCGGATTAGTAAATTGTGCACAATTAACCTCAATAAATGATGCGTCTTCTTTTAAGACACCTATCTTTTTAGCATAATGGTACATAATATTTGCTAAATAGGTTTTGCCAGTTCCAGATTCACCTGTTATTACAGAATGTCTTGGCCCTGCGAGAGAGCCAATAGCCTTTTGTGACTTAATAATCACATTTTTAAGGCTTCCACTTTTACCGATCAGATTATCAAAAACATCGTCAATTGTGTTTAACGCAACTTGCATTTCAAGATGTTCAATCTTTTTAATAAGCTCCTCTATTTCAGTTACATCCCTAAACGTAGCAAAACCACCTACAAATTTATCATTTATTATTAGCGGAAATGCATTTACTATGTATTTTTTTTCATTATGATGATCTATTTTCTGATCAAGCTGTGGTTTTTTATATTTTAATACATCCAGTAATGCAGCCTTTGGATAAAATTTTGATATATGCTGCCCAATCATTTCTTCTATAGAAACCTTTGCATATTCTGCAGATGTTTTGTTGACATACATCAGTATTCCATTCTCATCTACTATGTTTACGCCTTCCCTTAAATTATCGAGGATAATTTTAAACATAGAAATGATATCTTCGGATTTAAATCCAAACTCCATACCCTAACCCTACCCTTTATTTAAGTGATAGAAAAATAATTTATTTTTCTATTTTCTATAGTAACAGCGGCTCCAGGATATGATGTTCCTGTACCATCACTTATTATTATAGCAATTTTTATGTCATATTTAACAGCTATTTCTGCCATATTAAGTAGAGTGTTTATTTCTCCATCTCCTGGTTTTACTGTTCTTAAAATCTCTTTCGCGACATGTGGCTTGCCATTTATTACTATACCTGGACCACCAGGATAGGCTGCCATGCTTAAGCCATTGTCAATGTATTCACTTAGCCCCTCTGCGGAAGAAATGACAGCTAAAGGATTACCTATAATTCCTCCTGTAGGTCCTGATATCCCTGGTATGTTTATACTAATACCAAGTGCGTATAAACATTTAGGTGAGATTTCGCTGATATAAGAAGCAAGCATATAGTCAATATAATATGGATTATCGACTGCATCTATTTTGAAACTTTTTATCTTCTCTTTGATTTCTGCTTCTGCAAATTGCTTAAAAATAAGTGGACAGATTCCTGCCACTAACACAGGATATCCATCCACGGTATATTCTTTAAATATAAATGTTGTTAACTCACTCATATTATCTCCCCACCTGATGGATACTGAGAAAAAACAGCCTTTGAGGTGGCTTCAACCAGAACGTTTAAATTTCTTTCACCTGATTTAATAATCTCTATGGCCGCCTTTGCTGCTGCAACAGCTTCTACAAAGGGGCCTGGCACAGTTACAATTAAACTTTTTAATTTTTCACCAACAACCAATTTTGACCAGAGGTGTCCATTCGGTCCATATATCTCCCTGCATTCGACATTAGAAAGATATGCTGTTAAAGCACTATGGGTATAATCCTTACCCAAAGTTGGAATATATCTGTGACCTCCACCTGATCCTCCTATAAGAAAAATTAGATCGCCGCCTTTTTCAACACATCTATCTAATTTTTCTATTATCTCCTCTTCTAAATCATAAACGGGCCTTGTACGCGTTATCTCACAAGCTGGAAAATTCTCCAAAAGCATCTCCATTATTGCGGAACTGTTTGTATCTATTACAGTTCCATTTAATATTTCGTCACCCGTTGGTATAATAAAAACTTTATCTACCAATATTAATCCACCTTTCCTTTATGCAGCCTTCTGAGTTACCCCTTGGAACTTTGTCAATTGGTACTTCAATCGCCTTTTGTGCTGAATCAATTTTTACAACATCTGCTGCAGTTATTCCATCTGCGGTAGATACAGCCTTAATAAACCCCTGTTCATCCTTGTAGATAGCTTCAGGCTCAATGCCATATATGTCCATCTCAATTGATTCCCCAGTAACACCAATAACTCTAATGGGCCTTCCTATGAAATTTCTTAGATTATCCTCCAATTGATATGGCTTAAGTCCCTTTACCTTCAGGCCACTAATTTTTACTATAGTTTTATCGACATAAGCAATAACACTTGATCCCATTTTTTCACCTCGGTCTACACAAATATTTCAACTTTCTCTACTATATCCATTGAACTCATCGCTACAGGCTCCTCAACTCCTGGTACAATTTCATCTGATCTTTCTATGATCTCATCTTCTGTTAATACACGTGATTTCGCCTTTAGAAATTCGCGAGTAATTCCTACACTTTCAAGCTCAACCCATGCTTTTTCAGTTATATTATCAAACGCAATTGGCACCCCCATGGCCTTTGCAATACATAAAACTGCAGGTGAGCATCCGATATCCTTTCCAGGTACCATCCCTGCTTTTAATGCTTGTATAGTGTACTTAGCTAGTATAGCCTTGGAAGCAACAATACATGGAATATTCTTTTTTAAAGTTTTAGCATATTGACCTGAACCATGAGCTGTATCTCCTGCTCTAAACTGACGTGTTGGAAATACACGTCCATATTTTTCTGCAACTGTCATTCCAATTCCAACGGATATTACTTCACCTGTATAACCAAAAAGAATAGGTCCATCCCTCATGATCTGTATCTGTCCTAATATGGGAAGTATTATTTCTTTCATTGTTACAGCATTCATCATTTCTGTTGCCGAGTTATTGTTTACCGCCTTTCCTGTCATTACTGCATTATGTACAGGTATTAACTTCTTACGTGGGTCGGGGCCTCTAAATAATCTTTTTCCCTGATAATTTTTCACTAACTGTATCAAATGCGGCTCCTCACTAATTAACTCATCTGTTACAGGTATTTCCTCCATATATAAAATTCCGAATTCCTTATGAACCTTTCCAATATCGCCTGCTGCCATAGCTATTATAGCTCCATCTACGGCGATCCCATCGCTTGTTGTTGTAACTGCATCCATATCAAAAACATTCATTCCTATTGGGCCATTGACTTCCTTTGATATTGCGTTAAATGCATGCTCAATAGTAATTCCTGCCTCTTTTATATCCCTAATATCTATAAAGGCTATGTTTAAAGGAACCCCTCCCTTTGGACCTACCCCTTCTTTTATCAATCTAAACTTTAAATTTGCCATAACAATTCCCCCCTTAATGTCTTCCAAGCTGTGGCCTTCTATCTATAATTTCTTCACAGTTCTCAAGTTCTGCCTCTTCTGTTGGATGTATTATGTTTATTACTTCAAGTATTGCCTTTTTTGCATTTCCATACTTATCTATTCCCTTTACAATAACAGTGTGCATTGTTTCGGGTACCCTTGGTAATACAATAACTTCAACTCTATCTATATCCTTATCGTTTGCAACTTCCTCAACCGCACTTTCAATTCTTCCTGTTCTTAGCGATTGCATCTTTGCAGACTTCAAGTTTTCAAGTCCTCTAACTTCCAGCTTTTTATTTGGAGAGCGCTTGATTACGGCCTGCATAATCTTTAACATAAATTCTGGCAAACTTGTATGCATTAATTTCATGTTTCATCACTCCCAATCCAAGATTAAGTTTCCATTGTTATCAAAGCTTATAATACAATTTTCATCGATTAATTCATACTTGTTACTATTGATATCCTTTAATAAACTTTCACTAACATATAGTTCTTCAAGGCTAAGTGTATTTTTTACAATGGCAAGTTTTGCTTCTTCAGGCTTTACATTACCTATGGTTTTTAGAGCCAGCTCTATGGCACTTCTATCATCCTTAGATATTACTGGTATCTTTGCTCTTTCTAAATAAGTAGTTGGAATTGTATTTGCATAGGTAATATCATAGTTTATTTTATCCACTAGCTTTCGGGTAGTTATGTCCGCAAGGCCAACTCCAAGTGCATTTCCGTAAGAAGAATCCGATAGATTCAAAACAGCTATCTTGTTAATTTTTGGAGTTTCAGGCTCCATTTCACCAAAAATCTTCATTCTGCCTATTACCTTTGTGTCCATTCCAGTACCACTGAACATCTTTCCCATCTCATAAACAATTAAAGCATCCAAATAATCAGCAGGTATTTTAGGAACTATTGTTTTAGATTCTTTTAACAGATTTTTCTCCTCTTTCTCAAAAGCTTCCGGCAATACTGCCTTAAGCATATATGTATCATCACAGGAATTTTCAAGTATTGCCAATCCGAACATAATTGGTGCTTTTTCTAAAGCGACTCTTGCAGCTTCAAGTATAGCCTTACTAATTCCGTTTGAATGCATAGTTACTGCGCCCTTTGCTTTTCCGAGCCCTACAGCTATCATTTTCATCAAACCACTTTCAATTTCTCCACTAAAATCAGTGTGTGGTTTCACACGATTTATAACAACAATTCCATCGGCATTATAGGCATTCTTATCCATATATACAGGAATGTCATTAGGAGTTCTTCCAATTTCAACCACATCCATGGAGGAAACTATGGGAACATCCATAGTTTCCTCAGTAATACCAAGCTTTTTTAAAACATTCTTTTGCCCTTCTGCTGTAGCTCCTCCATGGCTTCCCATTGCAGGAACTATAAATGGCTCAGCACCATAGTTCTTTAATACGTTGCAAACTGTTTTTATTATTGATGCAATATTAGATATACCTCTGCTTCCTGCAGTTACAGCTATCTTCATTCCTAGTTTTATTCTAGAGTTAATGTTAATTAAATTAAGTTGTTCTAAAATTTCTCGTTCTATATCATGTATTTTTAAAGTATTAAATCTCTGTTTTATTCTATAAATCCTAGGATAATTCAACTTATCACCTTCCCATTAAGATTTTTGGTAAGAACATCACTATATCAGGAATATAAGTTACAAGAAGCAGTGCAACTATATTTACTACAAGAAACGGTATCACTGCTTTTGTTATTCTCTCTAAACTTATCTTTTGAATACCACATGCAACGAATAAATTTACGCCAAGTGGCGGAGTAATCATTCCTATTGCAAGGTTTACAACCATAATTACACCAAAGAATATTGGATTTATTCCGAGTTTAACAACAAGAGGTAAGAATATAGGAGTAAGAATTATTATTGCTGCGTTAGTTTCCATAATACATCCAACAAATAATAGTAAAATGTTTATTAATAGAAGAAATACTGCTGGATTACTTGAAAAGCTAATAAAAGTTTTTGCAACAGCATCAGGAATTCTCTGGCTTGTCATAATCCAACCAAATACCTGGGCTGTTGATATTATAAGCATTACAACTGCTGTACTTACACCTGAGTTAACTAGCACCTTTGGGAGCTGATTTATTTTAAGTTCTTTATATACAAAGAAACCTGCAATTAATCCATAAACAACAGCAACAGCAGATGCTTCCGTAGGAGTAAATATTCCTCCGTAAATACCTCCAAGTATTATTACAGGCATTAGAAGTGCCCAAAATGCATCTATAAAAGTTTTCCATAATCCTGACCACGAGAATTTCTCATTTTTATTTCCATATCCTCTTTTTTTAGAAATGTAATATGCCACTACCATAAGTGAGAGACCGACTACAATGCCAGGACCAAATCCACCGAGGAAAAGTGAACCTATTGAAACTCCCCCTATTACTCCGTATGTAACCATAGGAATGCTTGGAGGTATAATAATACCAATTGAGCCCGCAATAGCCATTACAGCTGCAGCAAACCCTACATCATAACCTTCTTTAACCATTGCAGGAATTAGTATTGTACCAATTGCTGCAACCGTTGCCGGGCCTGATCCTGATATAGCTGCAAAAAACATACATGTTAGAACTCCAACCAGTGCAAGTCCACCTGGAAGGGAACCTACAATTTTGTTTGCAAAGTTTATTAGCCTTCTAGATATACCACCTCTTTCCATAAGAGCGCCGGCTATCATAAAGAAGGGAATGGCCATAAGTGGAAAGGAATCTGTCGCTGTAAACATTCTTTGAGCAACAACAGCAAGGGGTATATTGCTTGTTAACGCCAAAGCAATTGCTGAGGATAATCCTAAAACAACAGCTATGGGCAGACCTAAAACTACAAAAACAACAAAGCTTGTTAAAAGTATTGAGCCCATTATTACACCTCCTTACTTGCTCTTTGTTGAGCTGATATGTCTTTATCTGGCTTAAACAATTCAAATAATGCTTGTCCAAATCTTAAAGTCATTAGGAATGTTCCCACTGGAAGTGCAAGGTATGCAAGCCACATTGGCATTCCCATTGCAGGAGATATTTGGTGGTTTAATATCTGTTTATGTATTATCCTTGAGCTTTCCTTAAAAACTATAATTGTAAAGATAGCACAAAGTATATATCCAAAAGCAGCTACATATTTTCTAAATTTTTCAGGAAGCAAAAGTGTAAAAGCTTCAATTCCTATATGTGCTCCCCTTTTTATCCCCATGCTTGCCCCTATAAAGGTTGTCCATACAAGGATGTATCTTGCCAATTCTTCTGACCATGTTAGTGAAAACTTAAATATAAATCGACATATTACCTGAACAACGACTACAACAGTCATAACTGAAAGTAAACCTATAATTAAGTATTCCTCTATATTATTTAAAGATCTTAAAATCCTTCTCATGATTCCTCCTATAAATTCTAGAGAGTCTAACCACCCTCAGTATTTATTTTTGAGCATCGATAGCTCTTTGGATTAACTCAGGGGTAATAACTTTTTCATATTGCTTGTATACGGATTGTACAGCATCTATAAAAGGTGCCTTATCAGGCTTATTTATTTTCATGCCTCTTTCTGCAAGGTCCTTTTCAAGCTTTGAATTCATATCATCTAGAAGTTGTCTTTCATAGTCTCTAGCTTCGAGTGCAGATTCTTTTATAGCCTTTTGGATTTCTGGGGAGAGTTTCTCAAAAAAGAGCTTGCTAATAAGTAGTGGCGCTGGTGCATAAAAATGTTCTGTAAAAGATAGATACTTCTGAACTTCATAGAATTTTGAAGTATCTATAACTGGAAGTGGGTTTTCCTGACCATCTATTGTTCCCTGTTGAAGCGCTGTAAACAATTCCCCAAATGCCATTGGAGTTGGTGAGGCTCCCATTGCTCTAAAGCTTGCCATATGAACAGGGTTTTCCATTGTCCTTATTTTCATGCCCTTCAAATCTTCTGGAGTATTTATAGGCTTTTTACTGTTTGTAATATTTCTAAATCCATTTTCAAAATAGCATAATCCTATAACTCCTTGATTTTCAAGGCTCTTTAAAAGTTCCTGGCCTATTGGTCCATCAACTATCTGCCTTGCAGATTTAATATCTTTGAATATGAAAGGCAGGTCAAATACATAAAATTTTTTTGTAAAACTTGATAATGGTGCTGTTGAAACAAGTGTTGACTCAAGCACCCCAATTTGAAGCCCCTCAACCATATCTCTTTCATTGCCAAGCTGTGAACTGTGGAAGATTTCCACCTTTACTTTACCATTGGTTTTCTGGCTTACAAGCTGGGCAAATTTTTCGAGTCCTAATTGATAAGGATGAGTTGGTGCTAACACATGTCCTATTTTGATAGTTATAACGTCATTTTTTAATGCTGTGTTAGCTTTGATATTTCCGCAACCAGTAAATAATGTGGAAAAAATTATAACTATCATTAATATTGAGATAGTTTTTTGGGACATAGTTTCCCCTCCCTTTACTTAATTATTGCATTACATATATGTTATATATGCAAAAGCTGTGCCATTAATATAAATTTCTTTATTTTGCTTATATTTTAGAATTTTCTATAATATTTTTTAAAAGAATGTTATACCAAATTATTAGAAATCGTTAGAATATTGTTATATTTCTATTAAATTTATAACATTTCAATTAACTATCGAGCTTTTTGCATACAAAAATTTAAATATATTTATAAATATACCGTTACTGTATCCAATTTCCAACTTATATTTGCTAAAAAAGTCTTAAATGCATTAAAAATCTAAAATTTTTTATTACAATTTATTGTTTAAATAAAGTAGACAGACATACGTACTTTATTAAATGATGTATTACTACTTGATATAAAAATAGCCATATGCCAGCCTTTTCACTGACATATGGCTATTTTTATATCAGCCTCTGCCTGAAGAAATCCTCCATTCTAAGCCTTTCAACCCTCTCCCTTATTTCTGCCACATCAGTTGTATAAAGCCCCAATTCCTTCATTCTTTCAAAATATCCTGCTCCGGCAAAGGTATATCTCTTGCGTATGCCCTCCTGTGTATCCTTCATACTGTTTTCATATCTAATTATGTCGCCAACTGCAAGGGATACCGGAAGTTCAACAGGATCAAGGCCAATAGATGTTCTGACAGCGTTGTATCCTGCAAGGGTACCTGTTACTATAGCTTCAGTGTGCCCTACGAAAAGACCGCTTTTTTCTCCTGCACAGAAGAGATTATCTATTCCCTTAACCTTCATCGAATTATCCCTTGGAGCCATTGAAAGATATCTTATGGAGTTTGCCTTCCCCCCTGAATATGGGTCCTCAAATTTTGCATTTTCAAAACCCTTTATTTTCCTTAGTTTGTCAAGGGGATAGTAGCTTGTCATAAGCTTTGCATGGCCTGTGTCAAGAAGCACAATTTGTTCCGCAAACTCTTTAAGTGCATACTGCTGGCATACTTTCATTTTAAGCTTATCCAGATTTACATCCTCAGGTGGAACCTGTGCAACATAAACTCCCTTTTCGTTTAGGGCATCTCTTATTTCCTTTGAGAGGGAATCCTTGTTAAGCTTACAGGAACCACTCATGGCACCATAGCTTCCATCCTCCCTCATACCCATTAAATCCTCAACCCCGGCCCTTCGGCTTATACTTACCCTGGGTCCATAGGATGGGCATCTTAATATGCACATCGAACAACCCTTACCGTATTTTATGCAGTTCCCCATAGGGCCTGTAGAACCGGTAGTTTCAATGAACACATCCCCTTCAATCAGTGTGCCGTCATGGAGGTATATGCCCTTTATGGCTTTTCCATCCATGCTTACATCCACAGCTCTAGCTTCAAAGAAAACATCTATGCCCATGTCATATATATACCTTCTAACATTAGGTTCAATTATTGTAACATCATAGAGCCAGGCGTGCTTATGCCCTGGAAAATCAATATTTTTATGCCTTGCACATCTGTCTGTTATATTAAAAATGTCTCCTGCTCCAAGGGCTATCATTTCCTCTGCAGCAGTAAACCTTCCATTGTTTCTCATAATTCCGCCAACGTTCCCAAGGCCCAGAAGCAAATCAGTCCTTTCAAGTATTAAAACATCTGCCCCGGATTTTTTAGCCTGAATTGCAGCTGCACAACCTGCCCATCCTCCCCCGATTATAACAACCTTCATCAATTATCCATCTCCTTTAAGAATACTTCAGAAGGATCATATTGCTGCTTACAGGATCTTATCCTTTCACCCCGTATATTTATTATCTCACAGCTTCCACATACTCCCTCGCCGCAGCACATAATGCTGTTGTTTACAGTAGAAAAATTTATACTCTTATCCAATCCACGTATAAAAGAAATCATCTTCCTATGAAACCAATCGCTACCTGCGCTTAAAACTACTTTAAAACCCCATTTCTTCAAAAGGTGTTCTATGATAGCAGCATTTTCACCACTTATATTGCCGCTCCTATCAAAAAAACTTACATCCTCTACTTTACAACCAAGATCTTTGAACTTCTGCTTTGTGAAGTTCTCTGTACTCCTGCCCCTATCAAGAAGAACATAGACCTGGTTTCCATTTTCCATAACCTTCTTCGCTGCAAGCACTGCAGGAGCAGCAGAAACGCCCCTTGCAAGTATAAGACAGCTCTTATTCTTAAGCTCCTTTAAAAATCTCTGCCCCTGTATGCCATTCCAGTATGGCCCCTTTACTAAAATTTTATCTTCAACTTCTTTTAATGCTTTTGTCTTAGGGCCTACTATTCTTATTACTATTGAAATTATGTTGTTTACCGTATCACTATTCATTATTGATGATGGGGTGCTGTAGGCTTCAATGTCACCTTCCCTTTTCAAAAACACATATGAGCCAATATTGTTTAACTCCCTTGCAAGGCCCTTTGTAACCTTTATATCCAGCTGAAATAAATCCTCCCTGAGTTTAACCGTTTCAACTATATCAAATTTCTTAAACTCCCTGCTCTTCTTACTTTTTAACCCATTGCAAATGAATTCCTGACACATACATGTTCCCTTCCAATTAAGGCAGTCACATACGTTCCTGTCCTGAAGCTGTGGGCATATAATGCACTCCTTTCTTTCAGCAAGGGTACACGGACAAAAATCCGTTCCTGCGTCTATGCAATCAATATACCTGAGCACATAAACAACCTCCTTTCCCATATAATTAGATTATTCACCTAAACTGAAATTGGTTACAATGATACAAAAATAAGACTCACTCCATGTTTCTTCAAGCTATATTCATTGCTTCATTTAGATTTTATATAAAGTTGCAAAGACAATGATGTATTATACTCTGCTTTTATTTCAATGAGCTTTTCAGAGTAAAAGTAGCACAACACGTAAAATTAATATTTAGTAAGCAATTAAAATTCATAAAAAAGGGTGGTTGATAAGCCCTGGTGTAATTCGTTAGTAAGCTTTACGAATTCACTTGGCCTGTCATCCACCCTGAGATTTGAAACCTCTTCCACAGTATGGTAATGAATGGAATATATTTTCACATTGAAAACATCTGTTTAATTATGTTTATGAAGTTTTTTCTCTTTACTTCTCTGTCGCTGTATATAGGATACTTAGCTGCAATCTTATCATCTATCGTTACAACAACATTTCCAAGTACCTCGTTTTCCTCAATTGGCGAAAATGCAGCTGATGGAGCATAAACGTCAATTTTAAAATCCTCAACGCTATCCTTCTTAACAGGAAACATAAGATCCTGTCTTACAACCCCTGATACATATTTTTCACTACCTCCATAAACCCTGAACCTTTTAACGGGTTCGTTCTTATCCATGATCTTAATATATTTGTAATTATCCTTCGCATATTCTACAAGCCTTGCAGCATCATCCCATCTGTCCTGGCTGTTTAATACAACACATATATATCTTCCATAATCATGTTTGACGGAAGCAACCAGGCACTTGCCTGCATTTCCAGTATATCCTGTTTTAACACCATCTGAATTATCAACACGGTATAAAAACTTGTTTATATTTGAGTAAGTTCTATTGAAGTTGCCGCTAATGCCCGAGGATATTTCTTTAGTTGATACAAGTTTTGAAAAAAAATCATTTTTCATTGCATATGCCGTTATCCTTGCAAGATCCTCTGCAGTTGTAAAATGGTTTTCCTCATCAAGCCCATGGGGTGTCTTAAAGCTGGTACTGTATGCCCCAAGTTCTATGGCCTTTTCATTCATCATGTCAACAAATTTTTCCACAGTGCCTCCTATATGCTCTGCTATGGCTACCGCAGCATCGTTTCCGGAGCGCAGCATAAGCCCATACAAAAGCTCTTCAAGGTTTATCTTTTCGCCACTTGAAAGCCTTGCTGAAGATCCAGGCATGCCTGCGGCGTGTTTTGATACAACCACCATATCCCTTAGGTCTCCCTTTTCAATGGCAACAATTGCTGTAACTATTTTAGTTGTACTTGCCATCGGAAGAACAGCATTTCCATTTTTCGAATACAATATTCTTCCAGAATCCTGGTCCATTACCACCGCCGATACGCATCTTAATTTTGGCTCCTTTTCCTTTGCCTCGGATTTAACTCCTGGAATGATTAAGTAAACAAGAATAAGTAAATATATCATTACAGATATTTTTTTCATGTCTATCACCAACCATACACCAACTTATTAATGCATAATTAAAATTATAGCTTGCAGATCCTTACCTTTTCCGCAAGCTAGAATAGCTTTATGTTGGATTCACTACAATCTCATCGGAGCTTTCCTCTTTTCCCTTAAATACTCCTGAAACGTTTCTAAGCAAGTCAGGTATGCTGTCTATTATCTTTTCAATGGGTGTTCCATATTCTATAGGCATCAGTTTTATCTGACCCTTTGAAACAATGAGAAAGGCTACAGGGCTTACTGAAACGCCAGCTCCACTTCCTCCTCCAAAGGGATAGTCTGTTGAATTGCTGCTATCTTTTTTTTCTTCATTTTTAAACTCGGAACCTCCTGAAACAAACCCTACGGTTACTCTGGAAATAGGGATTATTAAAGTTCCTTCATTTGTTTCAACCGGATCACCTACTATAGTGTTTACATCTATCATCTGCTTCAGGTTATCCATGGTAGTTCTCATGAGGTCTCCTATTGGATGCTCTGACATTTAATACACCACCTCTACATTTTTTTAGCATCTTTCATGCTTCTTAGTTTATATTTGATATAATGAATAATTTTTAAATATATCTTTATTTTTACCTCATATTCCAGTTTTTTATTCTTCAAATCTGGATATACCTTGTATTCCCTCTCAAAACTTTTGA
Source organism: Fonticella tunisiensis (assembly GCF_004364155.1). GTDB lineage: Bacteria > Bacillota > Clostridia > Clostridiales > Caloramatoraceae > Fonticella > Fonticella tunisiensis. The sequence goes on from NZ_SOAZ01000005.1 coordinate 87,731, forward strand.
ATGTACTTTGTATAACCGGCTCTATGGTGTATAATAATGAATTTATAAAGCCATAAAGCAGTGCTGTTTTATCAGGATAGGAAGTTCCAAAAATAAGGGTTCCGTATACCTCCATGTCAGATTTAGATAACAGATATTTAACGTGTTCCGTGTTTTTCCTGTTTAAAATAGCGCTTATTCTGGCGAAATCTAATTTTCCCTCCCTTTCCTTCTTATTTTTATCCTTTAGGTTGATTTTTATAACTTTAAAGATTTTAAGGTTAGCATTAAATTTTTTGTTTTTAAAAAACAGTTCAATCTCAACCCTTAGAGTAAAAAGCAGCAATATTAAAAATAATATAATGATCATTGCTATGAAGAGTATATTTAATACCATCACTGCACCTCAAAAAAAGAAGAATAAAATACCTATTCTGTATTTTATTCTTCCTCAAATTCCATATTAAATTCAATAAGTTCTGGAAGTTCTTCAAGATTTTTAAATCCAAAGTATTTCAGAAACTCATCCGTTGTACAATAAAGTATTGGCCTTCCCGTTGTTTCCTTTCTTCCGGCCTCCCTTATAAGGCCCTTCTCCAGAAGGGTTGTTATAGCCCTGTCGCTCCTAACCCCTCTTATTTCGTCTATTTCCGCCTTGGTGATAGGCTGTTTATATGCTATGATTGAAAGCGTCTCGATAGCTGCATTGGATAGATTTTGCTTGTTATCCGGTTTAACAAGCTTTTTCACATAGTTTCCATATTCAGGCTTGGTAGATAATTGGAATTTATTGTTGAATTCAATTACACATATTCCTCTTGTGTCCTTATTATACTCTTCTATCATTTGATCCATTATTCTTCTCACCTGCTTTTCCCCGATTCCAAGTATGGAGCTAAGTTCCTTTATTGATAGCGGGTCTCCCGAGGCAAAAAGCAGAGCCTCTATTATTCCTTTAAACCTGTCATCGTCATTGAGAAGCTCAAGCTCCCTTAAAAAATTGTCCATCTTTATCCCTGCCCTTCTATTATAATATCACCGAAACTTTCATATTGAATTGCGTTAATCTCCTTAAGCTTTATAAGTTCCAGCATGGCAAGAAATATAACGATGATTTCTATTTTGTTTGATGCCCTCTCAAAAAATCTATTAAAACTTATCCTTCTTTTCTCCTTAAGAAGCATCCTGATCTCATCCATCTTGTCTTCAATTTTAAACTCGTCATGATCTATGTTTTCAGGTATCTTCCCTCTGTCATTGTACCTGTTTTCATAGGCTCTGATAACCTTTTTAAATGCCACCATAAGGTTTTCAAGGGTTATGTTTTTGAAAAAAACCTCGCTGTTATCAATATCGTCGATTATATCCGGAGATTTAAAGAAAATAACGTTATTTTCTTCTATACTCTTAAGCTGATATGCAAACTCCTTATATTTTTTATATTCCACGAGTTTTCGAACGAGCTCCTCTCTGGGGTCTTCTTCCGCTGAAGCTTCTTTATCCCCTTCGGTCTTTGCCTTTGGAAGAAGCATTCTTGATTTTATCTCTAAAAGTGTAGCTGCCATAATAAGAAACTCGCTTGCTATTTCAAGGTCCAGATCCTCCATGGCCCTAAGATAGGTAATATACTGATCCGTTATTTCGGCTATAGGTATATCGTAAATATCAACCTCTGCCTTTTTAATAAGGTGAAGAAGAAGGTCTAATGGCCCTTCGAATATTTCTAATTTAATGTTAATACCCATAAAAAACCACCTACACTACAATGTTAGCAGCAACCTTAAATATAAATTCAGCTACAATGCCAATTAACCCGCCAAATGCTCTGCTTACTTCAGGAATCCACAATAAAAAGAAAAGAATAAATATGCCTGTTCTTTCGATTCTATATATGAATTCAGCTACTTTTCCTCCAAAAAGCTCTGCAAATATCTTCGAACCATCAAGGGGTGGGAAGGGAAGAATGTTAAATACAGCAAGTCCTATATTTATAACAAATAATTCCCATAAAAATGCCTCAACTCCTGAATTCCGCGGCTGTATACCGAGCAAAATAAGTATACTGAAAAATGCCAGAAGCAGATTGGATAAAGGTCCTGCCATTGAAGTCAGTACAACTCCAGCCCTTTCATTTTTATAGTAATATGAGTTTATCGGCACAGGCTTTGCCCATCCAAACTTGAATACAAAAAGCGCTATAAGTCCCATTACATCAATATGTGCAAGGGGGTTTAACGTTAGCCTGCCATAATATTGTGGTGTCTTATCCCCCTGCATATAGGACACAAGAGCATGTGAATATTCATGTATTGAAAGCGATATTATCACAGCTATTCCTCTAAGGATAAAACTTGCAAAATCAAAGTTTGTTATATCCATTTAATTCACCTCTTAAAAAACTATATAGTGCGTCAAGCTTTACGTCAATAAAATCCTGACCTTCTCCTCTTTTGTTTGCTTTATCGAATTGATGTCTTGACAGTTTTACAATTTTCTTAAACCTTAAAAAACCATCTATCCTTTTATCCTTCTTAAATAGCGTTCTGAGGATTTCATCCGCTACAACGTTTTGGCAGTTAAACAATGAAGTATACAGAGAATCATCCTGTTTTAATGTAGCCTCCTTTAGTTCCTTAATCTTTAAGCACAGATCCGAAAATGACGCCCCAGGCTTTAAATATTCTTCTATTTCTTTTATTATATCGATTGAATTTCTGTACAGCAGCACTGCAAGCTTGTTTTTAAATTTTAAATTGAGGAAGGAAGCTTCATCGAAGCATGTATTTATAAACACCTCTTTGCCTATAACTGAATTCAATATTTTAGTCTTTTTTATATATTTAATCCCTTTATAAATATTTTTCTCTTCCAGTATTTTTTCAAGCTCCTGCCTTACTCTTTCAGACTTTAAATAAAGCATTGCTCCCCTTTCTATGGCGCATAAAATAAGCTCATAGGTTTTCCTATCGAATTCAAAATCAAACCTTGATAGATATTTTATGCCCCTAAATATTCTGGTTGGATCATCCATAAAACTTTTATCATGGAGTACCCTTATTTTCTTCCTTTTTAAGTCCAAAAGTCCATTAAAGGGGTCAATTATCCTTCCATATTCATCCCCATAAAGAGAAACAGCAATGGAGTTAATAGTAAAGTCCCTTCTTCCAAGGTCCTTGATGATATTTGAAGACCATACCCGTGGTTTCGATGCTATTCCACTATAGCTTTCATCCCTTGCCATAATAAAATCTACATCTTCTCCATTTATTGAAAACTTACCCGTATGATAATATGAATTATACTTTGACTTACACTTTAATATAGAAGTTATTTTTTCAAAGGCATTTAGGTGCTCCTCCTCACCTATCTCAACCACAAAATCAAAATCAAGTGGGACAATTCCAAGATACATATCCCTTACGGCCCCGCCTACAAGATATGCCCTGAGATTCATACTGTTAAAAATTTTTGAGAATAAACCTATAATATCATATTTTTGCAAGTTTAGCATCAAACCACCTTCCCGTGACTTATATTATACCATTACTTATAAACTTTCTGAACTTAATTTAACTCTTTATCCTTGTTCTTTTATATATTAATAAATAAGCGGAGATAAAAAATATATGAAATTCACATAAAGCCACACGTTAATTCAATAATAAAAAGGGATGAGCTTAACTCATCCCTTTTTATTATTGAATCCCAAGCCATGATTTGAAAGCCTTCTTAAGAGCATCAGGAAATGTCATTCTATTTACATCACAGTCAATTACAAGAGGAATCTCACCATAAATCTTGTCTCCTTCAATGGCTTTTATACTTCCAACTACATCACCTTTTTTAAGAGGAAGCTTTACGTTCTCTTTAATATCGATCTTTTTAGAAATTTGAGCTTTAGTTCCTTTTTCAAAGACAACGTTTAAGTCTTCCTTTGCAATGAGATTAACCTTCTCAGGTATGGATTTTGGCATTTTAATCTCCTGAATAACTTCGCCCTTCTTTATAACATTTACACTTTCATATTTTGCAAATCCATAATCCATGAGCCTCTCGGCCTGGGCATTTCTATCCTTCCATGAATCAGCCCCCATAATAACTGCAATAAACCTTATGTTACCGCGCTTTGCTGTTGCGGAGATGCAGTATTTAGCCTCACTTGTATAACCCGTCTTAAGTCCATCGCAGCCTGAATATCTTTTAATCATTTTATTTCTATTTGTCAAAGTGAATGGAGATTTTCTTCCCTCACTTATGGTTTCCATCCATATAGTTGTATAATCAAGTATCTTTCTATGCTTTAAAAGCTCCCTGGACATTATTGCAACGTCGTGTGCAGATGTGTAGTGGTTTGGATCGTGGAACCCCATGCTGTTTACAAAGTTTGTATCCTTCATTCCAAGTTCCCTGGCCCGTTTGTTCATCATCTTAACAAATTCTTCCTCCGTACCTCCAAGGAATTCTGCTATTGCAACTGCTGCATCGTTTGCCGATTCTATTGCAACTCCCTTAATCAGTTCCTCAAGGGTTCTTATTTCTCCTGTTTCAAGAAACATGGTACTTCCACCCATTGACTTCGCCCTTTCACTTACAGTAACCTTATCCGACAGCTTAACCTTTCCGCTGTCAACTGCCTCCATTGCAAGGAGCATGGTCATAATCTTCGTAACGCTTGCTGGCGCCAGTTTATCATGTGAGTTGTATTCGAATATTATTTTACCCGAATCGTATTCCATAAGAAGGGCAGATTTTGCTTTTATGTTGAAGGTTTCCGGTGTTAAATTTTCGTCAGCTGCTTTAGCCGAAACCCTTACCGGTGACACAATGAGCAGCAGTACTACCATTATTAGTGATAAATACCTTTTCATCTTCCTACCTCCTGTTATTAAATATTTTAGCTGCCTGATTTTATTTTCCCCTGAATTTTAAAATTTATATGTGGCATCAATTTTTACAAAAAAAAAGAAAAGGACCCCTGTGGCCCTTTAATAGTTTTAAAATCTCTGTATACCATCCTTTGTTACAATGCCAAATATGAGAGGTCTCTTTTCAGGCTTATTCTCAGTAATATTATAAGCTTCATGAATTCTTTCTTCTGCATCCTTTGCCTTTTCTAAATCATTAGTATGAATTACAGCTATGGTATCTCCCTTTCTAACATACGCTCCAACCTTCTCCTTAATAACAATGCCGACGGAGTGGTCGATTGCGCTTTCCTTCGTTTCCCTTCCTGCTCCAAGCACCAGTGCTGCAAGGCCTATCTCGCTTGCAACTATCTTTGAAATATATCCATCAATTCTTGCCTTAACTTCAACCTGATACTTTGCCCCAGGAAGCATATCCGGATTATCGATTAAAGACACATCGCCACCCTGTGCACTAACAAATTCCTTAAGCTTTTCAAGTGCAGAACCATTTTTTATGGTTTTCTCAAGCACAGCCCTTGCCTCGTCCGTATTCTTAGCCTTTTCTGCAAGTACAAGCATGTAGGAACCCAAAACCATGCAGAGCTCCAGAAGGTCTTCGGGACCATTTCCCATTAGCGTATCTATTGCTTCCTTAACCTCAAGGGCATTCCCTACAGCAAATCCAAGGGGCTGGTCCATGTCAGATATTACTGCTACAGTATTTCTGTTAAGGCTGGTTCCTATGTCAACCATTTCCTTTGCAAGCTCAAAGGAATCGTCTACAGTCTTCATAAAGGCTCCTGTACCCGTTTTAACGTCCAGAACTATGCTGTTAGCACCTGAGGCTATCTTTTTGCTCATAATGCTTGAGGCAATAAGTGATACATTGTCAACCGTACCGGTAACGTCTCTTAAGGCATAGAGCTTTTTATCCGCAGGGGCAAGATCTGCAGTCTGCCCTCCAACAGCAAGTTTGACGCGGTTTACGTTGTCAATAAATTGTTCTCTGGTCATTTCCGCTGAAAAGCCCCTTATAGATTCAAGCTTATCTATCGTTCCTCCAGTATGTCCGAGCCCCCTTCCCGACATCTTGGCAACGGGGGCACCGGCAGCTGCAACTATTGGCCCTAAAACAAGGGTGGTTTTATCTCCAACTCCTCCTGTGCTGTGCTTATCAACCTTAATTCCTTCAATAGCCGACAGGTCAATGGTTTCGCCGGAGTTTACCATGGCCATAGTAAGGTCCGCCGTTTCCTTTTTACTCATCTTTTGAAAATATATGGCCATAAGCAGTGCAGAAACCTGATAATCAGGTATTTCCCCCCTTGTATAACCATTTACGAAAAATTCAATTTCCTCCTTTGTAAGCTCTCCACCATTTCTCTTTTTAAGTATAATGTCATACATTCTCATGTTAATCTCCCCCAGTGCTTTATTTTAAAATTTCCCCTGCAAAGCTTGTACCTGCAATATCATTCTCTACGTTTAAAAGATCTGCAATTGTTTTTCCTATGTCGCTGTACGTTTTTCTAACACCCAGATTAACCCCTGCCTTAATGCTTTTTCCATATATAAGTAGCGGAACATATTCCCTTGAATGGTCCGTACTCGGGGTTGTAGGATCGCATCCATGGTCTGCAGTTATAAATAAAACATCCTTTTCCCTCATTGCCCCTATTATCTCAGGAAGCCTGTTATCAAACTCCATTAAAGCGTTAGCATAACCCTGAACGTCGTTTCTATGGCCGTAAATCATATCGTAGTCAACCAGGTTTGTAAATATTAAACCTTTATTATCTTCCTTCATGTATTCAAGGGTTTTATCCACTCCATCCATATTATTCTTTGTATGTACTGCCTTTGTAATTCCCCAACCTGCGTAGATGTCTTCTATCTTGCCAACTGCACATACATCAAGCCCCTTCTTTGATACATAGTCTAATAAAGTGCTCTTAAAGGGTTTCAGAGAAAAATCTCTCCTGTTTGTAGTTCTTTTGTAATTGCCGGAGGTACCCACAAAGGGCCTTGCAATAACTCTTCCAACAGCATGCTCCCCTTTCAGCATATCCCTTGCAATCTGGCACATTTCATAAAGCCTTTCAAGGGGTATAACCTCTTCATGTGCAGCAATTTGAAATACACTGTCGGCCGACGTATAAACGATAGGATATCCTGTTTTAACATGTTCATCCCCAAGCTCCTGTATTATAACCGTTCCTGAAGCCGGTTTGTTTCCAATGATTTTTGTCCCAATTTTTCTTTCAAACTCCTCTATAATCTCCTCTGGAAAACCATCAGGATAGGTAGGAAATGGTTTATCGAGTATAAGCCCGGCTATTTCCCAGTGACCTGTAGTAGTGTCCTTACCTGCAGACATTTCACCACATTTTCCAAAGGAACCTTCAGGGTTTGATACCCTGTCTATGCCCTTAATACCCTCAATATTTCCAAGGCCAATTCTTTCCATATTAGGAAGCTTAAGACCTCCTATTGCCTTTGAAATGTTCCCTATCGTATCGCTTCCTTCATCGCCGTACTTTGCCGCATCTGGAAGTTCTCCTATTCCAACACTATCAAGAACGATAAGCACCACTCTATCAACCAATTATATCACCTCTTTTTCAATTTCATAAATATATTATTTCTTATATATCCATATTTTATCATAAAAGCATACTTTATATATGCTGCTTTAAAGATTTTTTATATTCCAAAGAATCATAAAAAGGGCATTACGCCCTTGGGTGTGACTTTTTATATATGTCACTTATCCTGTTCTTTATAACCTCTGCATAGATTTGCGTTGTTGATATATCGGAATGCCCCAGCATCTGCTGTACAGACTTTAAATCTGCACCATTTTCAATTAGATGGGCTGCAAAGGAATGTCTTAAGGTGTGCGGAGTTATTTCCTTATCTATACCAGCTACAGATGCATAATATTTTATAATTTTCCAAAATCCCTGCCTTGTCATTCTTTCCCCATGGAAATTTAAGAAAAACGCCTTTTCTTTTTTATTTTTCTGCAGGATTCCTCTGGACTTATTAACATACTCCTCTAATGCCTTGAGAGCGATTTTTCCTACTGGTATAATTCTTTCCCTGCTTCCGCTGCATTTTATATATCCAAGATCAAGATTAACATCTTCCAGGTTTAGATTGATAAGCTCTGTAACCCTTATTCCCGTCGCATAAAGTATCTCCAGCATTGCCTTGTCCCTAATGCCCTTGGGATCAATATTCGATGGAAGGGATAAAAGCTTTTCAACTTCCTTTATGGACAATATCTGAGGCATCTTTTTTTCGATTTTTGGAGACTCAAGGTTTAATGTCGGATCGTTCATTACTATTGCATTTTTAACTAAAATCCGATAAAAAGCCCTTATTGACGCAATGCTTCTGGAAATTGAGGACGTAGCCTTACCCATTTTTTGAAGATGGAGAATATAGGCGATGATATTAGTCCTCTTTACGTTTTCGAAGCTAATGCCAATATCATTAAGGTATTCTAAAAACTGCCTTATATCCCTGCTGTAGGATTCAAGGGTATTCTTGCTGAGCTTTTTACCATGTTCAAGTTCATTAATAAAATCATTTATAACCTTTTCCATTACTAAGTCTCCTTTATGACAACTTTAATTTATTTATATATTCAACATAAAAGCTATAATTCCTTCAAAATTTATGAAAAATCTATTATTTTCTCCATCAGCCTGAAAATATAATATAGAAAAGACTTGGGAGTTTCATTTATATACATCACGTAATAGGCATTTCCTGGTGGAATTCTGTCATTAATTATAAAAAACCTATTTAATATTAAATTTATTAAATAGGGCAATATAAAACCTATGATTAAAATTATAAGAAATATTTTTAAATATAATATGACAGCATTTTTATTTTTCACCTGTTTCACCTCTATTGAACAATCATGTATGCTGATAGGCTTTTTATCAAGATAGGTGATAGGTACGCTTCAACAAGGCTCCCAAGGAGCATAATCAAAAGAATAGCTCCAACGGAGAGGGTGTAGGAAAGCATATTTCCCTTAACGTTGTTTATAAATCCTTTTCTCACCTTTCTTTTAATGCTGTGCACCGAAAAGCTGATACTTAATGCAGAAATAATAATAAGACATGGTATAAATATTATATTCTGGGGCAATACTGCTACAAGGGTAAACAGAAGGCCCTTCCATCCAAGTCCCTGAATGAGAAAGGATATAGTAAAGCCCACAATAAATCCTCTGAAGGAAGTAATGAAAAGGGTAACTGGTACACCAATTATAGTTATGCTTAAAAGCCATATAAAAAATATAGTCTGAAAATTATTTTTAAGAGATTGTACTAGTATCGTTGTACTCTTTATCTGTTCATTCCCAAGTATTTGAAAAAATCTGTTAAGATATATAACCAGATCCTGCTTCTGCCCATTGTCGAGAGCCTTTACCGTAAATGCTCCCGCAGCTATTCCAATGGTAAAAAAAAGTACTGCCATAAAATAGGATCCAAGATTTTCTTTAATGTTTTTTACTAATTGTTCATTAAAACCGTTTTTCAAAGTAATTCCCCCTTCTTCTCAAGTAGCTATATAAATTTATATGAAAAGAAGGCATGGAATATGTATCGCTTTTAAAAGACTCTGCAATAAAAAATATACTCCATTCACCACTTCGCCTGCGCACGTCGTATCCGTGGAAAAAAATTCAAACAAAGCCAGCGCTATAGATTCTTTAAGAAGGGACAGAATTAACGGAAGCAATATATTTACCGGAATGGTAAATGAAGAAGTTACAACGGGGTTTGTAAAATTAGCCTGCATATTTTTTAATAAACTGCATAACATTTTAATACCAATAAATACCACGAAGGGAGAATTAATTATGCAAGCAAAAAAAACTACAAATCAACTTGTCATTGTAGGTAAAATAAATGATGTATGCAGCTGTCTAAAGTATTTCGAAAAGAAGTATATCTATGTAAAGGATTTAATAGAAGCATTGAAATCAGACAATAAAACAAAATGCCTTAACTAATTTTCCTGTCTTTGAGCTGCAACCCTGTGTAAATAGTCCAGAAATGGACTTTTTATTATTGCCTCAATTAATACATGCCTCTTGTTTACAGCATAAAATAAAGGAACAGATAAAGACATAACTGAAATCACAAGTAGATTCGTAGAAAACATTTCCGATAGAATGAATCCAACTCCAAAACCTATTAAGTTTGAGCCTGATTTTCCAAGGGCTGAATAATGCCAATTATCAAAGCAGTAATAGGGTGCTAAGACTAAAACCATTATATTATAAAGCTCCCTGGTCCATCTTAGAGATGAAAATGCAGCAAGTATATAGAATAGGAAATAAGCCCTGATACTTCTTCCGGGTTTATTGTCTATAAGGCTAAACAGGATTGAAATGGATGTTGTCAAAATTCCCTTAAAAATCCAATATTCCTCGTTAAAAAAGAAAAAGATGTAGGAGGATATTATTAAAATAGCCGTATAATTAATAAATCCTGTAGAAAGAAGCCTTTTAAGCAATGATCTTAATCTTTTTTTCTCTTTTGGCGCAGTATGATGTCCATATAAATCATCAAAGATACCAATGAAATATATTACAAAGAGACTGATTATATAAAATAAAAATTTGAAAAGTGAGACCTCCCTTTGAAAGTAAAGCAGGCAGTAGGATACGGATATTCCTAAAAATATTACACTTCCTCCCGAATATGGAATAGAAATTTCTTCATCTATATTCTTTACAAGGTGAAGCTTTTGGAATATCAAGGGCAAAATTAAAGACAGCATCGTGGTTAATATAAGTGTTGATTCATAAACTATCATATCCTCACTCCTCTATAAACAGTATGGCATTTTTGAAATTCTGATATTATTTTGCCATAAAAAGAAAAAAATAAACCTGAATACCATACCTAGAAGCAGTGAGAATATATTCAATAAAAAACAGATCCTATCATTTAATGGCTCAGTATTCTATCTCCAATCACATTCTATTTCCCCTGTTAAATTCTAACACTATGCTGTAAGTGACAGACAGAAAAATTAACTCTAGAAATTTGAGAAAAGAACGAATAGACTGTATATAATTCTAGAAAAATATAAATAAATCAATCATTCAATGCATTTTATAGCATAAGACGTAACAATATGTATATAATGTTGCTTTTTATATATAATTTGACATAAAACAACATTTCTTTTTATATAAAAGCATTTTACACCAAATTTTGCAAAATTTCAATATTAATAAAACTACCCCTATCTTGATCACTTGAGTTAGGGGTAGAAGAATTTTTATAATTGTACTATGGAATATAATTCATCTTTTTGGTCTTGATTTACACCAATATATCTCAAAGTTATACTTTGAGAACTATGATTAAAGGTATCCATGATTAAACCAATATTATACTTAGACATTCGATATGTCCAATATCCCCAGGTTTTTCTTAGACTGTGCGTTCCAAAATTCTCAATGCCAACAGCACTTGCTGCCTCTTTTAAAACTCGGTACACCTGAATGCGGCCGAGATGTCCACCTTTCTGGCTATAGAATATATAACTATCATCTGTAAAGTTTTGGTCTTTAACATATGTAGTGATGGCCTTTCGCAGCACATCATTCAATTTTATCTTTTTCTCTTTTCCTGTTTTCTTTTCTTTTATAACAAGATATTCACGGAATTGACCATTACTATTGAAAATATCTTTTATTTTTAAAGGAATGATATCACTAATTCTTAACCCTGTATTTATGCCAAATTTAAAAAGCAGAGCATATTTAGGATCATAACCATTTAAGTATTGATACATCTGTTTAATCTTATTTTTTTCTCTTATGGGCTCAACCGTCATGTACAGCACTCCTTTATGCAACATTTAACAATAATATATTAAAAAACGTTACATCAATTTTCAACAATTTTCTTCAAAAAATGCTAACATTTTTTTATCAACATCTTTATATGTAAACAATTTTACAAAACTATAAAAAGCAACATTATATACATATTGTTGCATTTTATTTAACTAAAAAAATACTTGCATGGAAAAAATCGGAACTTCTATATATAAGTAAAACATAAAATATTGGTGTATTTTGGTAAATTTCATTACGTCGCTCTATAAAAAGAAATGAAGGGAGTGATGTCTAATGTTGTTTACTGCGTTTGATATTAAAGAAGCAATAATAAAAGCCAGTGAATTTTATAGATGTAATGAAAATGAGTTAAAAATACATATTATCAAACAGCCATATTACAGATTCTGGGGCATAATAAAGAAAGAAGGAATATTTCGCATTGAGCTCATACAGCCTAAAACGCAGCAAAAAGAAAATAAAAGAATAGAGAATGGCACAGTTGAGATATCATCGGGAAAGATAAAGGTAACGGACCCTTCACCTGAGGGAAAATATGCCTCAATTATAGCTGACGATCCAAATATTCAAGTATACATTAATGATAAGGTGGTAGAAGGCAGTGCTATTGTTACAGAAAAAGACAGAATAGAATTTAAGGCAAAGACTATCGCTCCTTCTACCAAGATAAAAGTTGATATATCAGGCGATAAGCTCAAAGCAACTTTAACAATAGAAAAAAAACCGGGCAAGGAATACTTTGTTAAGGATGCAGGACGCCAAAACTCCGTACATATATGTTCGGACTTCAGGGAAATTCCAGCTCCCAAAGTTACACTTTACCAGTGTATTGAAGAGCTGCTGAAAGCAGGCGTTAAAATACAGTATATCAATGTCCAGGCTATCAATGATCTGATAAATTCACCTAATGGTGGAAGTTCTGTTGTAGCAAAGGGTGAAGCTCCAATTCACGGATTTAACAGCAAAATAAAATATCTATTCAACAACAGTAGTTATCGCAATCCCGATTTTGATACGGACAAACAAGTAGATCTTTTAAGCCACACTATTATTCCTACTGTAAGTATTGGTGACGTACTGGCAATTAAAGTTATGCCAGCCATACCAGGCAGGGATGGTGTTGCGGTGACAGGAGAGATTCTTAAAGCACATCATGGAAGGGATATTCCTTTAAAGGCAGGAAAAGGTACAGTTTTGCTGGATAATGATATGAAGATCGTAGCTATTTCTTCAGGACGTCCTGTACTACATGATGGTGTTGTCAGTGTTTTACCGACACTTACAATTTCACACGATGTTGATGTCAGGACGGGTAATGTCCATTTTGACGGTGACATAGTCATTAAGGGTAATATCATGGACAACATAAAAGTTGAAGCCGAAGGAAATATTATAGTGTTCGGAAATATTAATCAGGCAAAGGTTTCTTCTAAAGGAAATATAGAAGTACATGGCAGCATAATTAACAGTAAAGTACGAGCTGGTGCAAGCGTAATCAACTATTTATACGTACTACCTAAAATGAAACAGGTACAGGATATATTTAAAGAAATGTACACCAGAGTTAAAATGCTGCAGCCATCTCAATATACGGAATATCAATTAAAAAATATAGTTATAGATGCAGGTAGAAAAATAATAAAAACAACAAATGACTTAACAAAATTGTTTGATCTTCTGACAGATGATGACATTGAAAAAGTCAACAATATTTTAAGAGAAGTCAAAAAACTGCTTTTGAACACAAAAATGCCCGTAACAAAAAGTTTCGAACAAATTAACACCATTGCTACACTGATTAACGATTATATAGAAGAAATTAAAGGTTCATATGACAGGCAGGCAAATATCTTGTTTAAGTATGGTCAAAATTCCTGCATTCAGGCAAATGGAAATATTGATATTATAGGACAGGGAAGCTATCAAACAGATTTAATAGCGAGAAATTCAATTATATTCCATAAACCTTCCAGCATCGTTCGTGGAGGTATGTTAATTGCTGGAAAGCGTATTAAGATGGGGATAGTAGGATCCCCTTCTGGCATTTCAACCTACTGCAGGGTGCTTGATAAAGATGGAAAGATAGATGCTGCATACTATTATGATAATACAATTTTAAACTTTAATAATAACATAAAAATTATGCATGATAATGCTTTTTCTCTAACTAACTCAGAAAATAAATACAAAGGAAATGAAAATTATGCAACAAATGCAAAGTAAAGATAACAAGGCTTCTTATAATGAATGGCATCGGAAGATAAAAAGACATGGAACTTTTATCTTTTATTTTCGATTTAAACTCATAAAAATACTTCTTTTATTAATGAGACAAAAAGACGAATACACATACACCCACAGTATAAGGGTTATGAGACTTGCATATGGTTATGCAAAGTATTATGATTTACCGGGCCATGAAATAAAAATATTGAAATACGCTTCGCTGCTACATGATATTGGAAAACTCGCTATCCCTAAAAGAATATTATCGAAAAACGAAAGGCTGGACGATGATGAATATAGAAAAATAAAGAAGCATCCACATATAGGCTATTTAATTACAAAGTACATACTTCACATGAAGGACGAAGCATGCATAATAAGAAAGCATCATGAAAGAATAGATGGCAAAGGGTATCCATTTGGTTTAAAAAGCGCCGAAATTGATGAATTAAGCAAAATAATTTCTATATGTGATGCCTTTGATGCAATGACCACCAATCGTGTATATAGAAAAAAATCAAACCTTCATGATGCCCTTGTTGAGCTTTCAGCCCATGCAGGAACTCAATTTGATAAGACGATTTTATTAAATTTTTTTAAGTATATAAATTCAAAGTTCAATACTATTAATGTCTTTAAGAAAGGATGATAAAATTGGAATTACATAAACAAGGTTTTGTGAAGGACAAGCCTGTAAAGGACGAAATAGAAAAGTTAAGAACAAAATTATACCAGTTGATTTGCGATATGAAAAATTTTAATCTATCCGACGAAGTAATAAGTATTAGTCAGGATTTGGATAAATTGATATGTGCTTATTATAAAGAGGAACAGAATAATATGAAGCCTACAAACTGCATTTAAGTATTCTTAAGGTATATACCTTATTTCTCAAACACATAGATCAATTGTTACGATTATCGAAGGAAATTCAAAAGCAAAAAAGCATCAATTCCAAAATTGATTTATCGTATAAAAAACCTCTCCTATTTATTGAGATATTAGACGACAAATAAGAGAGGTTTGTTGTAATAGCCTTAATAGTTTATAAGTAAGAAAGTATAAATCCTTTTCCTATCTATGCCTTGATTATACAAGATTATCCCAACTTGCTTTTCAATCTTAACTTATCAGCCACCATTGCAATAAACTCTGAATTTGTTGGCTTGCCTTTATCGTTGTGCACAGTGTATCCAAACAACCTATTTATAGTTTCAACCTGTCCCCTTGACCATGCGACTTCAATTGCATGTCTTATGGCCCTTTCTACCCTGCTTGCTGTTGTATTATATCTTTTTGCTATTGAAGGGTATAGTTCCTTTGTAACCGCACTTAAAAGCTCCACATCGTTTACAACCATCTGAATTGCTTCTCTTAAATAAAGATACCCTTTTATATGAGCTGGAACTCCAATCTCATGTATTATATTTGTAATTTCTGCTTCAAGGGAGTTGGAATTTATATAGCTCTGGCTTTCTGGCACTACTCCGCCTGTTCTTCTAACTTCTGTTGAAACACCCGATGAAAACATCTGCCTGATTCTTTTTGATAGGATCTCCATGTCGAAGGGTTTTACAACATAATATTCTGCTCCCAGGTTTATAGCCCTCTGTGTAATCTTATCCTGTCCTACAGCAGATAGCACAATAACCTTAGGCATAGGCACATTCGTCATGGAATTGATTTTTTCAAGAACTCCAAGTCCATCAAGATGGGGCATGATGATATCAAGTACAAGCGCATCGGGTTGATGGCTTGATACAAGCTTAACCGCCTCAAGCCCGTCCTTGGCTATTCCAACCACTTCAAAGTCATTCTGACCTTTTAAATAATCACTCAAGATACCGGAAAATTCCTTGTTATCATCTGCAATAACTATTTTGATTTTACCGTTTTCCATAATGTAACCTCCCATTTAACTTCCATTTCCTAGCAAAGTATTTATTCGACAAAACTATAAATATTCCTTCTAAAATACAAAATTTTTTTAAATAGTTATGTATTTTTAAAAATAATTACACTTTCTACATATAAAATAAAATTTTACAGCGACACATAAAACTATCGATATTTCATTATATTCCATATAAATCCAAATTATTATATAAATAATCATATAACTCAACGGATATTTTCTTCATATCAAAAAAAGAGATAAAAGCTTATACTTTTATCTCCATTAATCTATAGCGCCGAAAAATTACAAACAGTCGTAGATAAAAAATATATGGGATAAAGAATGGAACGGACAAATTGAAATTATGGGTTAGAGCGTAGAAAAGATCATTTTTAATTCTATATATCAAAACCTGCTTCTTTTAACATCCATTCGATATATATTCCATATCCCATATCGGGTTTATTTA
The DNA here is from genome assembly GCF_004364155.1 of Fonticella tunisiensis. Taxonomy (GTDB): domain Bacteria; phylum Bacillota; class Clostridia; order Clostridiales; family Caloramatoraceae; genus Fonticella; species Fonticella tunisiensis. The sequence continues at coordinate 104,113 of NZ_SOAZ01000005.1, forward strand.
CAAAAACATGTGTTACTGCTCCAACTAGCTTCCCGTCCTGTATTATAGGACTTCCACTCATACCCTGTACGATTCCTCCCGTCTTTTCAATTAACCTTTGATCAGTGACCCTTATAATCATACTTTTGGGATTTAATCTGCTTTGAGGAGTGAGCTTTTCAATATATATATCGTATTCCTTTACCTCATCACCCTGTATAGAGGTCAATATTTTTGCAGGCCCCTCCTTGATCTCGCTCTGTCTTGCTATTGGTATTGGTTTATTATAACTATTTCTGGTCAGGATTTTATCTGACTCACCGTATATACCTGCAGGAGTATTTTTATTCAACGTTCCTATTTCATCATCCTCAGAAAATATACCCCTGAGCTCCCCTGGCTTACCTCTAGCTCCCTGCTCTACCGATATTATCTTTGCGTTATATATTTTCCCATCCCTTATTGGAAGAAGCTTTCCTGTATCCACATCATTTATGGGATGGCCGAGCGCTCCGAATTTTCCGGAAACAGGATCATAGAAAGTCAAGGTACCTACTCCTGCCGTTGAATCCCTCACCCATAGTCCAATTTTATATTCATTTTTGTTACCGGTTGCCACAGGCGTTATCTGAAGCTTTTTAACTTCACCTTTTCTATTTATTTTAACATCTATCACCTTGTTTCTATTGCTTGAAATAACATCCGAAAGTTGCTTACTGCTTTCGATTCTTTTTCCATCTACCTCTATGATACAATCACCTATCTCAATTCCTGCCTTCACAGCAGGGCTTTGCTCTCTGCCTGAAGGAGTTTCTACATCTGAAAATCCAACAACAAGTATCCCATCAGTATGGAGTTTGACTCCGATTGGATATCCTCCCGGTATTACTTTTATCTCAGGAAGAAAATTTATGGTCATTTTTTTTATGGGTATTATCCCAAAAAGCTTAACATTTATATGCAGCTTATTTAGTTTATAACTGGATTTTTCATCATAATTCTTTTCATCAGAATCTATTTTATATAATAAATTAGATTTTAAATTTTCATTACTCATCAATTCCCTGTTGCTATCTGTTATATTCATATTTCCCGGCATCGACATGACATTTATTGTGGAAAATACTAAAAATATTAGTAAGGCAACAAGAAAACTCAATAAAACCCTGTATTTATTAATTTTCAAGCCTATCACTCCTTTGCAGTCGTTTTTTCCAAGTCACCTTCCTTTCTTTAAATCTAACTTAACCTTTTTAGTGTCCACATATACTATAATAAAGATTGTAGGAATTACATTATGAAGATAATATGAGAAATCTGACAAAAAAATAAAAAAGCATGTAATACAACATGCTTTTAATTTCTTATTTTATATTTAAGGTCCCTTGCAAGCTCCAGCATTTCTTTAGAGTGATTTCTTGTAAGCTCTGTCACAATTGCTCCGCCTAACATTCTCGCAAGCTCATCCACCTGATCTATATATTCCAGCTTCTGTACGGTAGTTACAGTTTTGTCATTATTTATAAATTTTTGTATTTTAAAATGCACATCAGCCATTGAAGCAATTTGTGGAAGATGGGTAACGCATAATATCTGATGATTCTTTGCGATTAAAACCATCTTTTCAGCAACAGACTGTGCAGTTCTTCCACTTATTCCTGTATCAATTTCATCGAATATAAGGGTTGGTATCCTGTCCACATCTGCAATTACGCTCTTTATGGCAAGCATAATTCTCGACATTTCTCCACCGGATGCAACTTTGCTAAGTGGCCTAAGGGGCTCTCCAGGGTTGGCAGTCATTGTGAAATAGACATTATCATTTCCGTTTTCTCCAAGTTCTTCCCTTTCCTTTACCTCCACTTTAAATATGGCTCTCTCCATACCAAGATACTTAAGCTCCTTCTCTATAGCTTCTTTAAGCCTTAGTGCTGTCTTCTTTCTAATTTCAGTCATTTGAGCTGCAATCTCCCTTAGGTTCTTTAAATATTCATCCTTCTTTTTATTCATATCTTCAATTATTTCTTCACTGCGCTCTATCTTGGAAAGCTCTTCCTTTATCTTATCATAATACTGTAATATTTCCTCTATTGTGCTTCCATACTTTCTTTTCAGCCTGTTAATCAAATCAAGCCTTGCTTCTATGTCGTTCAGTTCCTCAGGGTCAAAATCTATACTATCCCTGTATTCCCTGATTTCATCAATTATATCCTTAAGCTGATAATACAAATCCTCAAGGGATGTCTTCATTTTGCTGAGATTTTCATCGTATTTTTCAATTGACTCCAGATGGGAAATTCCTACACCCATAAGGTCATACGCACAGCCCTTCTCCTCCCCTTCATAGAGGCTTTCGTAGGCCGCGGCAAGGTTGGATATGATTTTTTCAGAATTTGCAAGTATGTCCTTTCTTTTTGCAAGTTCTTCATCCTCACCGATCTTAAGGTTAGCCTCGGAAATCTCCTGTATCTGGAAGCTCAATAGATCCATCCTTCTCAGTTTGTACTGCTCATCAGCGTTTAACTTGTTAAGCTCCCTTTTAATTTCCTTTAAATCTGCATATTTTTGCCTGTATTCCTTTTTTAGGGCTTGGAAGCTTTCTCCACAGAAAGAGTCAAGTATGTCCATATGACTGTCCTCATCCAGAAGTGATTGATGTTCATGTTGTCCATGAATATCGATTAAATATTTGCCTGCCTGTTTTAAGAGTCCAACGGTTACGGTTCTTCCATTTATCCTTGATATGCTTCTTCCGCTCTGATTTATTTCCCTGGTTATTACCACCACTTCGTCTGTTTCAATTCCATTTTCCAAGAGTAACCGGTTAAACTCTTCGTTTCTAACTTCAAAAACCCCTTCTACATAGGCAGATTCCTCTCCGGTTCTTATTATATCCTTGCTCTGCTTATCTCCTAGAAGAAAGTTAACGGAATCTATAATTATGGATTTTCCTGCACCAGTTTCACCGGTTAATATATTAAGACCCTCTGCAAATTCCAGATCCACTCTGTCAATGAGTGCAAAATTTTTTACGTGCAGTTCAAGGAGCATTAAAGGTCCTCCTGTTCATTAAGTAGTTTTTTAAACTTTGTGACAAGCTCCTGAGCCTTCTCAGGTGTTCTAGCAAGTACAAAAATAGTATTATCCCCTGCAAGGGATCCTACTATTCCATCCCATCCCAGTGAATCAATTGCTTCTGCAGCTGCTGAGGCAGAGCCTGACAAAGTTTTAAGTACAATAGTATTTCCTACATAATCTACATTCAGAACTGTTTGTACGAAAATATTTACGAGCTTATCGGTTACTGTGCCTTCACCCTTAGAGATTGCTGCATATTTGTACTTTCCTGACTGGGACATGACTTTGATTAGCTTTAGTTCCTTTATATCCCTCGAAACAGTTGCCTGAGTTACGTCCATACCCTGCTTTCTAAGCTCATCTACAAGCTCTTCCTGGGTTTCGATATCCTTCCGGCTTATGATTTCCAGTATCTTTGCATGTCTTGCAATCTTCATATGTTAAACCCCTTTCTTACCCTGCAAATCCTTACAGGAAAAGATAAAATACATCATCATATAAAAATGAATCAAACCGAAGATTCCTTAAGCTTGCTCCTTAATACGTCATAGAAACTTCTAGTGCACAATTTAATAAATTTTGCTGCAAGTGGAGCCCTCCTGACAATCACCCTATCTCCGCTCTTTATCACGTGACCCTGTTGCCCATCAAGGGTAATGTAAACCTCCTGATAGATACCTGCAACCTCAATTCTTATGGACTCCTCATCAGAAACTACAATGCTTCTTGAACTTAAGGAGTGAGGACAAATAGGAGTTAAAAGCATCACCTTCACTCCCGGGCTTACAATAGGACCTCCCGCTGACAAAGAATAGGCGGTTGAACCCGTGGGGGTTGATATTACAAGTCCATCGGCTTTGTAAGTATCTACATATTTGTCATCGATAGAGGTTTTAAGGGTAATCATCCTTGAAAGTGGTCCCCTTGTAAGCACCACATCGTTTAAACAATAAAATGTTTCAGCATGCTGATCCTCTTTGAGAATATTTGCTTCAAGCATCATTCTTTCTTCCATACAGTAGTTACCCTTCAATACCCTTTCAAGGCCAATGAAAACATCGTCAACTTCCAGCTCAGTTATGAAACCAAGGTGTCCCATATTAACTCCTAGAATAGGGGTTTCAAATTGAGCGGCCTGTCTTGCTACTCCCAGAAGTGTTCCATCCCCTCCAAGAACTATTACAAAATCCGATTGCCTGTATAAATCATCAGGTGGAAACCCGAGCTCTAACCTATTTAGCTGTGCAGCAGTAACTTCAGAAAGAAGAACCTCCTGCTTCCTTTCCTCAAGCCATTTGACTATTGAAGCTGTAACCTTTAAATTGGTATCCTTCGTTAAATTTACAACAATTCCAATCCTAGCCATACTGCCACCGCCAGTTCACTTAATAATATTGTTCTACACAAATCATGGGATTCCTCTTTTTTACGTCTAAATTTCCAGAATTTTATGAGAATCTTCGACCACTTTCCATATTAACTTATCCAGGTTTTCTTTTAAAGATTCTTCATAAATGTTTTTTCCCTCGCTATTTTTAAGATAAGCAAGGTACTCAATATTTCCTTCGGGCCCCTTTATTGGTGAAAAGGTTAATCCCTTAAGGCTAAATCCAATGCATAAAGCAAAATTCAGCACATTTTCAATAACTTCCCTATGTATTTCTGGTTCCCTGACAACCCCTTTTTTGCCTACTTTATCCCTTCCAGCTTCAAACTGGGGCTTTATAAGGGCTATTACCTCTCCAGCAGGCTTTAAAAGTTCTTTAACCACAGGAAGCACCAGCCTAAGTGAAATAAATGCCACATCTATCGAAACAAAATCCACCTGTTCACCTATATCTTCCTGCTTAACAAAACGTATATTGGTTCTTTCCATAGAAACAACCCTGGGATCCTTTCTAAGCTCCCAAGCTAGCTGACCATAGCCAACATCGATTGAAAAAACCTTTATGGCTCCATTTTTAAGCATACAGTCGGTAAAACCTCCTGTTGATGCTCCTACATCAATACATATTTTATTTTTTAAATCAATTTCAAACTCCTTTATGGCCTTTTCAAGTTTCAATCCACCTCTGCTCACATAGGGAATTGCAACTCCCTTTACCTCTATCTTACACTCTCTTCTTACCTTTTCCCCTGCCTTATCGACCCTGACATTATCAACAAAAACAAGCCCTGCCATAATGTGCTTTTTTGCCTTTTCACGGCTGTCGAAAAAACCTCTTTCAACCAGCAGGGTATCAAGTCTTTCCTTTCCTTCAGCCATCGTACTCTCCCTCTATATGTTTTTCAATATAGTATTCATTATACCATCAACATCCAGTCCATATTTTTTATATAATATTTTCTGGCTTCCATGGGTTATAAATTCATCAGGATATCCCATCATAACTATTCTACCCCTGTAATTTTTTAATGAAGCATGCTCAAGTACAGATGAGCCGAAACCACCTGCAACAAGATTATCCTCCACCGTAAATATTATGTCGTACTCATCAAATATATTGTTCAGCATGATTGTATCGAGGGGTTTTATAAACCTGCAGTTTACAAGCCTGGCATTTATACCTTTAGCCCCAAGCTTTTCCACTACCTTATATGAATTTTGTACCATTTTACCGACAGCAAGAATAGCCAGATCCTTTCCCTCTGAAAGTGTTTCCCATTTTCCTAAAGATATCTCATCATATTTTTCAAACTCTACTTCAGAATCGCCACCCCTTGGATATCTTATAGCCACAGGGCCATTAAATGCAAAAATCCATTCTAGCATCATTCTAAACTCTTTTATATCCTTTGGTGATAGAATAGTTAAATTTGGTATCGGTCTTAGATATGAAATATCAAAAACTCCCTGATGGGTTTCCCCATCCTCACCGACTATTCCTGCCCTGTCTATCGCCAGGGTTACAGGCATTTTACCAATGCATATATCATGAATAACCTGATCGTATCCCCTCTGAAGGAAGGTTGAATATACGGCAAATACTGGCTTCAGCCCGTTTGCCGCAAGTCCCGCCGCCAGAGTTACACCATGCTGCTCGGCAATCCCTACATCAAAAAACCTTTCTGGAAACCTTTCAGCAAAGGCTTTAAGACCTGTGCCATCAGGCATTGCTGCTGTTATGGCAACCAGTTTATCGTTTTTCTCCCCTTCCTTTATCATTTCCTCCCCAAAGGCACTGGAATAGGTGAGGTTTGAAGCCTTAAGGCTCTCACCTGTTTCCACCTTAAATGGATCAATACCGTGAAACCTGTCGGGCTTTGCCTCAGCGAAGCAGTATCCTTTACCCTTCTTCGTAACTACATGGATTAGAACAGGGCCCTTTCTCTTTTTAGCCCCAACAAGCACCTCACATACCCTGCCAATATCATGGCCATCTATGGGGCCTAGATATGTAAAGCCCAGTTCCTCAAAAATCATTCCATTGACAAGGAGGTATTTAAGGCTTTCCTTAACCCTTTCAGCCGATTTATACAGGTTGTTGCCTACAGCTGGTATTCTTTTTAACAGATTTTCTATATCGTTCCTTAAATTCAAATACACAGGTTCTGTTCTTATTTTGCTTAAGTAGCCTGACAGACTGCCTACATTTTGAGCTATGGACATTTCATTGTCGTTGAGCACAACTATCAAATCCGTATTCGAATTTCCAGCATCATTAAGGGCCTCAAATGCCATACCGCCGGTTAGGGCACCGTCGCCAATTACCGCAACGACGCTGTATTTCTCCTTCTTTATATCCCTTGCCCTGGCCATTCCAAGGGCTACAGATATTGATGTGCTGCTGTGACCTGTTGCAAAGCTGTCATATACGCTTTCATTGGGCTTTGGAAATCCGCTCATTCCACCATATTTTCTAAGTGTAGCAAAATTTCCCTTTCGTCCGGTTAAAATCTTATGTACATAGCATTGATGACCTACATCCCATATTATCCTGTCATCCGGCATATTAAAAATCCTGTGAAGGGCAATTGTAAGCTCAACCACCCCCAGGTTTGAAGCCAGATGTCCCCCCGTTTTAGAGACGTTTTCAATCAAAAAATCCCTTATCTCATCTGCAAGCTTACACAATTCCTTCATGGAGAATTCCTTCAAATCCCGGGGACTGTTAATTCTATCTAAAATCGCCATTTTTATCACCCTGCACCTTTATTTTTTTCTCCTTATAGTATCTAAAAACCATGCTACGCTGTATACTATGTTATTGCTTTGTGATATTGCAAAGTTCTTTCCCAGTGCCTTTCCCCCTACAGTTATAGATGCAATTGTTGCACTTATGGCCAGCGTTAATAATGTTTTTGTTCTATCATCAAAACCTCCATAGGTTATTATTTTCCCTATAATAGCTGCTCCTGCCCCTCCACTTACAACACCACAAACGTCCCCTATAACATCGTTACAGAAGTTGGATACCTTATCCGCGTTGCGTATTAGAAATACAGCGGTTTTTGCTCCCCTCACCCTTCGAGAAGCCATTGAATGGAATGGTACTTCCTCTGCAGCAGTTACGGAAACGCCTATGATATCAAATAAAATGCCGGTTAAAATTATCCCAATTAAGATAATAAAAGCAAAAAAAAGATCTACCCTTGCAAGCATAGCATCAGAAACAAAGCTTATTAATGAGGATATAATGAATGTCCAGATGATTATTCCTATTATCCATTTATAGTTTGTATCCTTGCTCGTTCGCTTCTTATAAAATTTAATTCTCTTTTTATTATTTTTCTCTTTTTTCATTATTATAATAACCACCTTATATGTAGCCCAAAGTGGCGACAGAAAAGGTTAAGTTTGCGGCTTAGGTCCAGCAGGCTTTCCCATTTTTGAGACCAGAGCGTCGCCACTCTGGCGGTTTCCCTTTAACCAAAAATCCATACCGTTGCCGGTTATGGGGCTGGATTACCACTTAGTCCACACTGCAATCCCTTTTCTGCCTCAATCGAACAGTCTAGGAGTTTTCCTCAACAGAATAATCCTATTCTAGCCTCTTTTGCAGGACTGGTTTCCTACAGCAATAGTTCGCATATATTGGCCTTTATATGCAAACCTGATCTGTCCTCCACCAATCCCACTCAAGGCAGGCTACGCTGCAAGCAGCTTCAAACCGCTATGCAGGTTTAATCCCGTGCCGTAATACTTTAAAATACCACGCACACGGGTCTCCGCGAAGGTAGGGTCGATTACGCATGCCATTGCGGTCGCCCCATCCCCCTTACTCCCAGCACCAACCCACTACTGGGCGTAGCAGGCCAGCACAAGGAACTTCATCGATGTGCCCTTTGACGGATTTTTAGCCCCGCCTTCAAATAGGATATATCTGACTAGAATACTGCGCCACCCTGGCTGAAACAACATTCTATCATAATTATACATAACACACAATATTTTTTCTATACAATTATGGCAATCTTTAGTATAGACATGATTCTAAGGTCATATCTATACTAAAGATTGCATATGCAATTAAAAAGCTGAGTTTTAACCCAGCTTATAATCCTTCTAATGATCTCTGTTTAGCAGAAAATCTGTCAGCTCGACTAAAAAACCTGTAGAATCCAGCACTTTTGCTATTTCACGTGCAGATTTTGAGTATTTTTCAGCAAGCCTTTTTGACTTGTCAAGGCCGAGTATGCTAACAAAGGTAGACTTACCATTTACCTCATCACTGCCAACCATTTTTCCAAGCTTACTGCTGTCTCCTACACAATCAAGTATATCATCTACAATCTGAAAGGCAATGCCAAGATTTTTGCTGTAATTCCTGATTTCTTCTAATTTATCCTCTCTATCTGCAATTATTCCACCAATTATGCATGCTGCCTCAATTAAAGCCCCTGTTTTTTTGGAATGCATCTCATAGAGGGTGTCGATATCGATATTCTTTCCCTCACTTTCCATATCGATAACCTGCCCCCCTATCATTCCTTTAACACCGGATGCTCTGGCAATGACAGCAATAGCCCTTATATACTTGTTTTTATATCCTCCGGATGCTGCAGCATCGAGCATTATTTCAAAGGCGCTGTTTAAAAGCCCATCTCCAGCAAGAATGGCAATAGCTTCGCCAAAAACCTTATGGTTTGTAGGTTTTCCTCTTCTTAAATCATCGTTATCCATGGACGGAAGGTCATCGTGTATGAGGGAATATGTGTGTATAAGTTCCAGACCGCAGGCAAATGGCATCACTTCATTTAAATCACCCTCTAAAGCCTCACAAATTGAGATAGCAAGCATAGGTCTTATGCGTTTTCCCCCAATCATAAGGCTGTATTTCATGGCCTCCACGATTTTTTCAGGTGCATCCTTAATGTTTATATATTCTCTAAGGTAGCTATTTATTAGATCCTGCTTACTCTTAAGTTTTTCATTAAAATTCATGCTATTCCTCCTCGGGTATAAAGTCCTCCTCTGTTAAATTGTTATTTTCTCCCTTCATAATAACGCTAATTCTTCTTTCTGCCTCATCAAGCTTTTTATTGCAAATTGCAGCAAGCTCCATACCCTCCTGAAATATCTTAATCGATTCCTCGAGAGATAAGCTGTCATCCTCTATCACGTTTACAATCTCCTCAAGCCTTTGAATAGCTTCTTCAAATTTCATATTCTTTTTTCTAGTAGCCATACACTGCCCTCCATTATTTTTTCTATTTTACAGTAAGCTGAGCCATCCTTCATGGTTAGCTTAATTTCATCCTTTTCTCTTAATTCTTTAACGCTTCTTACAACCTTATTATCCTTTTCAACCAGGGAAAACCCCCTGCTTAAAATTTTACCAGGTCCTAAATCATCAAGTCTGTTAACAAGTATTGAATATTTATTTTTGCTTTCCCTGAGCCTTTTTTCCATGATGAATTTAATTTTGTTTTGAAGATTATCGATATATTGAATATTTTGTACTATTTTGCTTAATGGGGAATTATTCTCCAATCTTCTTATCATGCTGTTTACGGAATATCTTTTGTTTTTAAATTTGCTGGTAAGGTTCATATAAAGTGCGGACTTTAAACTTTCTATTTTATATGTCAAATCTGCAAGGGAAGGAACAGCCATTTCAGCCGCATGGGAAGGCGTCGAAGCCCTTGCATCTGCTACAAAATCCGATATCGTAAAATCGGTCTCATGTCCAACAGCTGATATTATGGGAATTCGGCTTCTAGCTATAGCCCTTGCCACTATTTCTTCATTAAAGGGCCATAGCTCCTCGATGGATCCCCCTCCCCTTCCTATTATAATAACCTCTATATCCTTCCGCGTATTGAAATAATCGATAGCCTCGACGATTGTCTCTGCAGCCCCTTCCCCCTGAACTTTTACAGGGTACAAAAGTATATCTACATTTTTAAACCTTCTGGTGGAAACGTTTATAATATCCCTTATAACGGAACCCGTTGGTGAGGTTGCAACACCGATCTTTTCCGGAAAAAGAGGTATTGGCTTTTTCCTTTCAGTATCAAAGAGACCTTCTTTTTGAAGCTTTTCTTTTAACTGTTCAAAGGCTAAATAAAGGCTGCCTATACCGTCCGGTTCCATCTTTAAAACGTAAAGCTGATACTGTCCATCCCTTTCATAAACTGACACATATCCACTCACTATCATGTTCATTCCATCCTCAGGGGTAAACTTCAAAAACTGGTTACTGCCTTTAAACATCACACATTTTATTTTAGCGTTTTCATCCTTAAGAGTAAAATACATATGACCTGAAGAATGATGCTTAAAGTTGGATATCTCTCCCCTAACAAGTACACCCGAAAGTTCAAAATCATTTTCTATTATACTTTTAATATATGAAGTCAGCTCTGAAACTGTAATAGGTTCCCTAATCATATGTTTCCATGGCCTCCAAAACATTTTCGATTAACATAGCTGTTGTCATAGCACCTACGCCGCCCGGTACAGGGGTTATAAAGGAAGCCTTTTCAATGACTTCCTCAAAATCCACATCACCCATAAGCTTTCCTTCAACCATCGTTGTCCCTACGTCTATAACCACTGCACCTTCCTTAACCATATTGGATTTTATAAATCCTGGTTTTCCAGCAGCGCTTACTATTATATCACAACTTATAAGTTCCTCATCAAGCTCCTTTGTTTTGGAATGGCAGATAACAACAGTTGCATCTTTATTTAAAAGCAGCTGTGAAACCGGCTTGCCTACTATGTTGCTCCTTCCCACTACAGCTGCCTTTTTACCCTTTAACTCTATTCCGTATTCACTTATAAGCCTCATAACCCCTTTAGGAGTACATGGAACAAGACATTTTTCACCTCTAAACAGCTTTCCTGCGTTTATGGGGTTAAACCCATCTACGTCCTTTGATGGTTTTATCGCCTTTGCTACCTCTTCGGGATTTATATGCTTGGGAAGCGGAAGTTGCACAAGGATGCCATTTACATCATCCCTTATGTTAAGCTCATTTATAAGCTTTATTAAATCTTCTTCTGAAGTTTCGGCGGGAAGCTCATATACAAATGAATTTACACATGTTTGTCTGCATACTTTTTCCAGACTTCTGACATAAGAAATGGCTGAAGGATTCCCTCCAGTAATTATAACAGCGAGCCCTGGTGTTATCCCCCTTTCCTCTTTCATTTTCTCTATTCTTTCCTTAAGGCTCTCCTTAATTCTTTTTGATACTTCTCTTCCATCCAGTATTTTACCTTTCATAAAATCCCCCCTTGAGCTTTTTCCATCCTATAAAAGCAGTCCCAACAGCGTTATCTACGGCATAATGGGCTTTGGAAAAAAATATATTATCTTTAAATTTTGTATTTAAATATTTTCTTAAAAACCCACTGGATGCAACCCCTCCTATTAGAATAAGGGGGAGCTGCTCCCTTATAAAGAGGTTCTTAAATATCTTTTCCAGTGTCTTCGATACGCACATCATTGCAGCAAAGGCTACTTCCTCATAATTATAGCCATTTTCTATGAATTTTAATCCCATTGTTTCCTGACCGGATAGATTAAAATATAAACCGTCAACCCTCGATGGAATTCTAAGCCCTGTTTTCTCAGCCTCCATTGCCATCTGATCCATAAACTTTCCTGCAGGAAAAGAAAGCCCCATCGCAACACCTAATCTGTCTAAGAACTGGCCTGTGCTAATATCCTTCGTGCCTCCTATTATTTGAATTTTATATCCATTCTCCCTCTTTACCTTTAAAAGCTCAGAAGTTCCTCCTGAAAGGTGGAAGGCATAAAATTCATCATAATCGAAACCTATAGACTGGCATGCAGCTTCTATATGGCTTTCCTGATGGGATGTTTCAAAAAATGGTATTCCCATTGCAGAAGCTATGGAAATACCTATACTTTCTCCAGCTTTGAAAACAGGCATGTAGGATCCTTCTATGGGCCTTGGCCTTATACTTGTACATACTCCATCAAGGCCCTTAACCCTTTCATCCTTCAAAAGGGAAGGAAGATTTATTACATGTTGAAAAAGGGCCTCGGATTGCCTCAAGCCCCTTTCTCCCTTCCTTACGTTTAAAATTTTTCTAGCATCATATAATATTTTGCCATCTTCAACTACTGAAACCGATGTAGTATAATTGCTTGTATCAATTCCAAGTATCCTGGGCATCTGGATTAATCTCCTTTATTACGTTTCCAAGAACACCGTTTATAAAGGAATAGGAATTCTCACCGCCATATTCCTTTGAAAGCTCAACAGCCTCATCAACGGCTACAACATCGGGCACATCATCCCTGTAGAGCATTTCATATATTGCAAGCCTCATTATAGCAAGGTCAACCTTTGCTATTCTATTTATTTTCCAGTTTTTAGAATATTTTTCTATATAGTTGTCAATTTTATTTAAGTTTTCGTAGACACCTTTTACGCAGTTTTCTATGTACTCCCTTTCATCATCCCATAGGTCTTCTCCACCGTGATCATAAAAGTTTTTTAGAGTTTCCTCAGCTCCTGTTTCGTTTAAATCCATCTGATATACAAGCTTCATTGCTGTTTCCCTTGCACTTTTTCTGCTCATGTATCTTCCTCCATATAATTTTATTTCCAGCCATCAGGCAGTATTCTCTCTATAATCTCTATAATGCTTTCCTTGTTATCTACCTTTTTTCCAACATAATATCCAACTAAAACGCACATTGCAATAAAAAGCGTTTTAAAGAATCCAATTATGATGGCAAGTATAGCCAGTATAAAACCTATAGCTGAACCTATAACTTTTCCTTTGTTGTTGTAGAAAATTTCAAGCAGAACCTCTTTCTTCATCAGCCCCACCTCACTATTCTACACGCAGCTTTGTTCCAGATGCTATATCCATAACAGCAACCTTAACTTCGCCTACAGGTATTTCAGCAATGGACTCTATATATCCCTTAACACTTTCCTGTATCTCCTTCACTGTCTGGGGAATGTTCATATCAGGAACTATTAAAAGTCTAATATAAATATTTATCTTATCCTTTGCAGGTCTTATAAACACCTTAACATCCCTTACGCCCCTAACCTGGCTTGAAGTTCTGAGCACAAGGGACTTTATTGTATCGTTTGAAATATTGATTTCTCCCTCGGGAGTTAGCTTAACAACTCCAAACTTCTGGGTACCATCTCCTGAAAAGAGCGAAGCCATAAGCCTTATATTTATAACTATAAATGCCGCAGCTGCTATCTGATAGTACCATGCAGAGCGTATTCCTTCTAATATAGTGTTTACCAAATATTCAGGAATATATCCCGTTGGAATAACTATAATAAACAAAAAAATAGCTGTAAGTATAATAAGATAAAGAAAAAGCAGAAGCTTATCCACTAATTTCATATAATCACCCCTTGTAATTCAAATTAACCCTCTGTTTCCAGAGGGTTAACCGTACTATTTTGTTTTTCTGGAAGGATCTTCTTCCTTTTTCTCCCTGGGCATAACGATATCCTGTATGTGTATGTTCACATCTGCTACCTTAAGGCCTGTCATGGTTTCAACAGCCTTCTTTACATTCTGCTGAACCTCCCAGGCTATTTCCTGCATTCTTAAACCATATTCTACAAGAAGATAAAGATCTATATGTGCTGTTTCATTTCCTTCGATCTGAACCTTAATGCCCTTGTTTGTAGATCTCATACCAAATTTTTCTGCAATATCGTCAGTAAAACCTCCGCTCATACCAGCTACGCCCTTAACTTCAGTTGCCGCAATGGAAGCAATAACGCTAACTACGTCAGGTGATATTTTTATTATCCCAACTTCACTGGTAATTTCCGCATTATCTACCATTAATTACACCTCCTGCATATAAAAACCCTTAGCTTTAGTTTACATTTATTATACCAGAAAATCAACAAGTTTACAAAATTTATTAGCTACTCTGCCGGCTTTATGGAAACATTTCTTGGAAGGAATTTTGTAGTCTTAACTACAGCATCCATTATCTCTGCTCCCTGATCGCTTATTGAAGCTTGGTCGCCTTTTATATAAACCTCTACGCCGTTATCGTTTATAATACAGAGAACATCTTCAAACCCCATTTCCTTCAATTTGGTTTCAACTTCATTTTCCTTTGAACCCATAGATGCAAGCTCCATGTATTTTTTTGATGCTTCATTTCTAGCCTGCTCCGTCTGTTTATCATCCTTGCTTACAGCCTCATAGTTCTGCATTAAAGCGTTTCTCTCGTTCTGATGTGTAATCCTAAGTTCCTGAAGAGCCATTGATTTTCCTGTATGGCTAGCTTCCGTATTTAAAGCATTTGTATCCTTAGCACTTTCGTTGAACCTTTTAGCAAATACACCCGCTATTGCAATAAGCACTATTAAAACGGCAATGATCATAGTTTGTCTTCTTGTTTCTTGCATAATATCCCTCCATTTCTTTTTCTAAATAATTATATGTACTGGAAAAATATAATATACTCATTTCTTTTTCATAGGCATAACCGCTACTTTATGCTCCTGTACGTTAAGCACAGTTCTAACTGCAAGAATTAAGTCATCCCTTAGCTTTCTGTTCTCTGCACCCTCTGCAACAACAATTACGCCTGCAACTTTCGGGTTTATCCTTCTGGTTATAACAACCTTACTTCCACTTCCATCGTTTACTATAACTGCATTTGAACTGTCTGTTTTCTCCGTCGTTATCCTTGTCCCTCCATTGCTGTCCTTCTCTTCTATTCTTCTATCGGAATTGTTTTTATTCATAACCGGAACTTCCTCATAACCTTCTTCAAAGTTTATAGTAACTACAACCTTTCCAACTCCCTCTATCTGGCTTAATGTATCTGTAAGCTCCTTTTTAAGTTTATCTTCATAAGTAGAAGGAGTACCGGCTGCAGTGTTGGTATTTACCTGTATGGTATTTTTCTTGTCCTTCTCCCCCAGGGAACTGGAGTTTAGGCTTGTAGTGACATTGCCTATAAGCATAAGAAGTACCCCAAGGAGTATTGCAATAAGGAGATAATACATAAGCTTTTTAGTATCTTTAAATTTTTCCTGTAATTTTTTAAAATCCATTCCAATCCCTCACTTTTTAAATTTAACCAAAGAAGGATCAATATTGAACTTCTCCTTTAGGAAATTGATTACTTTAACATCTTTAAATTCCTTCTCTTCCGTCTGCTGCCCTCCAATAACAACTTTATCCACGGGTTTTACAGAACTCTCATCCTGGCTGACCTTAAACTCCAAAGCCTTTATCTCAGCATAATTTATACTGTTTGTATCCTCAACTACTTCAAGCTTTATAACTGTATATTTTTTCCCAGTCTCCCTATACACCTCCTGCTCTATCTGCTTTCTAAGCTTTTCCTTGTAAACCTCCATCGTCTGTTCATTTATGCTTTTTTGAAGGTTACTCTTATCTATTTCGTACTGCTTTTTATTAAAGTCATCGGTGTATTGAAGTATTGTCGCCTGAACATCGACTCTTTTATCAATAAGCTTAAAAACCGGAACTAAAATGGTTATAACCACAATGAGCCCTGTAACCAGAGATACATATTTTTTAAACCCGCTGTTATGAGGAAGCACAAGGTCTATAACCGTCATAAATATGACCATTGAAACCACTGCAGTAATCCATTCCTTTAAAAATATAAGCATATGATCACCTTACCATCATGACGAGTTTCCCCGTCGAAGCTATTATCGTAACCATTATAAAAAACATCATTGCAACTGCAAGCACACTTGCAAAAACTATAGTAAGTGAATTGCCTGCGGAGGTTAGGCAGTCCACAACCTTTTTGTCTACTATAGGTTCCATAACGGCTCCAACGAATTTGTAAACAAGGGATAAAAGTATTATTTTTATAAGTGGGAATATACATATAAATACCATTATAATAAGCCCCGCAACGCTTATTGCATCCTTAAGCACAAGTGAATACCCTGCAACGGTCGCTATTGCGTCGGAGAGTGTCTTTCCTATAACGGGTATAAAATTATCGACTGCAAACTTCGTTGCTTTTAAAGCAACCTGATCGAGTGTAGCCGCTGTACTGCTCCTAACCGTTATGAAGCCTATAAACAGAGTCATTATAAGCCCGAGGGACCAGAGACAGATTTGCTTCATAAGCCCTGCAAGCTTGGAAATCTTTATGTTGTCGCTCAGATTATTTACTATGTTTAAAACCACAACTATTACCGTCATCGGAAGTACAAAATCTCTAATTATATCGCTTGTAACTTTTATAACTAAAAGGACAACAGGGTCAAGCGTTGCTGCAGAAGTGAAGCCTCCAACTGCTGCAAGCAGAACTAAAAGAGGAGGCATCATGGCGTTTGTAAACTCTATCATGCTGTTTATGGTTTCCCTTCCGACACCGATGGCAACTGTAAAACTTCTTATAATCAAAAGTACCATTGCAATATAGCAAACATAATATCCAATACCTGCAATATCCTTGGATTTAAAGGAATCCCTTATGTTCTGGAGGACTGCACATAAAATGCCTATAAGAAGAAGCTCCAAAAGAAGCTTCAGATTTCCGTATGCCTCTTTAAAAGTGAACCTTATAAGGCTTCCTGCAAAATCCTTAATGGTAAGCCCCAGAGAACCCGTTTCCTTATAGGTATTTATCATCCTGGATATACTAATATCCGGCATATAATCCCTCTGCTGCTGAAGCTTCTGTGATATAGATTCAAGGTTTGATATATCAACATTTGTAAAGTTTCCATCATCGGCATAGGCCTTTAAGCTCATAATAACCATAAAAACCACAATCATAGTCACTATTCTTTTATTCATTTTTCTTCCCCTTATTATAAGAATCTGTTAGAAAAGCCCTTAAATTTATTATTACACTAATTATCATCAGGGCATTATTTTTAAAATCATATCCATTACAGCCATTACAATAGGTATCGCCAGGGAAATTATTATTATTTTAGCAGCAAACTCTATTTTGGAAGCTATTGCATTCTGTTCAGCATCTCTACACATCTCTATGCCGAGGGATGCAAGATATGTAATTCCAATTATTTTAAGTATAATATTCAAATATGTAGGCGATATATTAGCCTTTAGAGCAATTTGCTGCACTGATTCTATTACAAGGGTTATTTTACCGAGCATGAAAAGGAATATAACGATCCCAACGGCAAGGCTTATCTGTATGGCAATCTCGGGCTTCTCCTTCTTAAGCAGAGTAAGTATAACGGCTGCTATGAGGGCAATTGCAAGAATCTGTATTATCTCCATGTAATCACCCTCTAAAGTTGAAAAATAACCTTTACACTGTCAAAGAGCCTTGATATCAAACCAATAACCATCATAAAAATTACAACCAGGCCAGCCAATGTAACGAGTGTTGCTATGTTTTCCTGCTTAACATCCTTAAAGAGCTTATCCAATATAAGAATAAGAATTCCTATTCCTGCAATTTTAAAAATTAACCCAATATCCATCCTATCACCCCTTAAACAAGTAATATTACTATTAAAGCCCCACCGCATATTCCAAGATATCTATAGAGCTTCTCGTTCTTAACGCGTATTTCCTCAGCTTTCTTTTCAAAGGCCTCAAGCTTCTTAACTGTAACGTTGAAATTCTTCTTCTGACCCTCTATGTCGCTGCTCCCTATTGACTGCATAAACGATGAGATTATGTCAATTTCCTCCCTTTCAAGATACAAATCCCTTTTAAGAGCTTGAAATGCAAGGTCAAAGGCCTCGGCAACGGTATCGGTTTTTTTCTCAAAGAGCAGCTCTGCCATAACCTTAAAAAGCCTGCTCACTGCCTTTGAGCTTTTTTCAGATACCAGTTTAAAGGCCTGTACCAGAGGAGTAGATGAATGAACGATCTCCGATTCCAATATATTTAAGCAATATTGAAGTTCCCTAAGCTGCCTGACTCTTTCCACATAAATCCCGGCCATTAAAAATCCCATTAGCCCCGCTGCAGAAATGATAATAATGCCTCCTGCCAGCTTAAAAAACATATAAACCCCTCCTGTATCATTAGTCTGTTCATGATTAAACATCGATTATTTCATCTATGGTTCCCGGGCCTTCCCTCCTGCTGAGTATTACTATTTTTTCAAAGGTCCTTCTGTCCACAAGATTCTTAACCCCCGGACGTTTTAATATTTCAGTCATGTCCCTTCCGTGAACGGTTGCTATGACCTTGACACCGGCGTTTACTGCATCCTCGATGGCCTCGGCATCTTCAAGGCTTCCTATCTCATCTACGGCTATTATCTCAGGCGACATCGATCTTAAAAGCATTATCATGCCCTGTGCCTTTGGGCATGCGTCTAAAACATCTGTACGTATTCCCACATCCCTTTGAGGTATCCCAAGATAACATCCTGCAATTTCCGACCTTTCGTCAACAACGCCTACCTTATATCCTCTAATCCCTATTTCCTTTTGTCCCCAGCTTAAAATCCTTATCACATCCCTTAGCAAAGTGGTTTTCCCACATCCCGGCGGCGACGCAATAAGGGTATGTTTTACCCCATCCCTGTAAAGCTTTTCGGTCAATTCAAAACCGCATCCCTTTACTTCCCTTGCAATTCTAATGTTCATGCCTGATATGTTTTTAATTGTCTTTATTTTCTTTCCATCAATAACTCCTCTTCCGGTTATCCCTACTCTATGTCCACCTCTTAATGTCAAAAAGCCCTGTTTAATCTCATCCTCCAC
Organism: Fonticella tunisiensis; assembly: GCF_004364155.1. Taxonomy (GTDB): domain Bacteria; phylum Bacillota; class Clostridia; order Clostridiales; family Caloramatoraceae; genus Fonticella; species Fonticella tunisiensis. The sequence continues at coordinate 123,289 of NZ_SOAZ01000005.1, forward strand.
CGCATATATTGAATAATCCGACATAAGTTGAAGGGCCCTCTCCATATCTTCCCTTATAACAGTTACTGCCCTTGTATAAAAGTGAGATATACTTCCATCCTCGTTTACAAAGTAATCCAGCCCTCCTTTAAATATCATCAGTGGTCTTTGAACACGAAGCCTTATTTCTTCAATATACTGCATATCCCCCGGGGATATTTTCCCTATGATTTTTGATATTCTCTCAGGAAGAACTGGAATTATATCCCTCTCAAGTACATCCCTGATCTTTTTTTCATCATAAAGGTACATCACCCTGTCCTCCTTTCTTATATAATGTTTATTACGATGAAAAAAAATTTATAACATTAAAAAAAATAAAATTTTATTTGATTATTAAATTGTTTTTTGAGTGAAAATTCTGTTAATAAAAAGCACAATATTTTATAAAAATAATCTCTTGTACCAGTTCAATATAAATTAACTCGTTCGCCACTCTGAGAAGTTCATTGGAATAAAGGTAGATATATCTACAGGTAGGCGCTGCGATAAAAAATATATTTCATTCCCTCTTGCGCTTTGCAAAGAAGTTCTTTCAAACAAAGGCATCGTTATAAATTCTTGATAAGCGGTGAGGGTTAACGGGAAGAATATCCTTGCCGAAATGGTGAATGAAAGTATCGCCTCTTCAAAAAAATAAAAAGGACCCTAAACCGAGTCCTTTAGCCATGAAAATCTTTAGTTTATTCATGATGATGGTCATGCCCACAGTTGCAATCATCGTCATCCTCGCAGTGGCACTCTGCTTCAACATATATGGGTTCATTGCAGTTTGGGCATATTATTTCTTCTTCTCCATCCTCAAACATTTCAGAGTCTAAATATACAGTATTATGGCAGTTTGGGCATTCTATTTCGACGAAGTCGTTTTCATCGTCAGCGTAATCGTCATCGTCGTCCTCATCATACATGTCATCCTCAAGGTTTGCAAGGTCCTGATCTATGGCGTCTACATATTCATCAAGCTCCTGATAATCCTCATCAAGCTGTGCTATTGCTTCTGCCATATCATCAAGCACATCGATCATAGCTATGAGAAGCTTTCCTTCCTTTGTATCCTCGTTAATTCCAAGTCCATCTGAAAGACCCTTAAGATAAGCAACCCTTTCTCTTATGTTATCCATCTTTTATCCTCCTTACAATTTAAAATTAACAGTGGCAAAGGCCACTGTTATCATTTACAGTATGTGTTATACACGTGACATATATTCACCAGTTCTTGTGTCAATTCTAATAACGTCACCCTCATTTACAAATAGAGGAACCATAAATGTTGCTCCAGTTTCAACTGTTGCAGGTTTTAATGCGTTAGTTGCAGTATCTCCCTTAACTCCAGGCTCAGTTGCAATAACCTTAAGTTCAACAAAGTTTGGTGGTTCAACAGAGAAGGCTTCACCCTTATAGAACTTGATTATAGCATTCATGTTTTCCTTGAGGTATTTTATAGCATCCTCAACCTTTTCCTTATTTAAAGGAATCTGGTCATATGTATTTAAATCCATAAAGTAGTAAAGCTCTCCATCGTTATATAGGTACTGCATTTCCTTTCTTTCAATAACAGCCTCAGGAAACTTTTCAGTTGGGCTGAAGGTTCTTTCAATAACTCCCCCAGTTATAACGTTTCTCAGCTTTGTTCTAACAAAAGCCGCACCCTTTCCTGGCTTTACATGCATGAATTCTACAACAGTAAATACCTGTCCATCAACTTCAAAAGTACTTCCTTTTCGAAAATCGCCTGCTGAAATCATAAATCTACCTCCATAGAAATTATTAACTTTATATGAATTTTTTATACGCCTAACTCAATTAAATTTTTAGGTGAATTTGACAGAACTCTGCATCCATTCTCAGTTACGAGAATCAGATCTTCTATTCTGACACCACCAAATCCTGGAATATATATTCCAGGTTCATCGGTTATAACCATTCCGGGTTCAAGGACAAATTTGCTCCTCATATTTACGCCCGGCAGCTCGTGAACTGCCCTCCCAACTCCATGTCCAAGCCCATGTCCAAACCTGTTTCCATATCCCCTTTCGGTTATTATATCCCTTGCTATTTTATCAAGTTCTACACAGCTCATACCTGGTTTAACTGCCTTTAAGGCCGCCTCCTGGGCTTCAAGAACTATATTATAGATTTCCTTTTGCTTTTCACTTGCCCTTCCTATAACTATAGTTCTTGTCATATCAGAACAATATCCCTTGTAAACGCAGCCAAAGTCAAGGGTTAGGAAATCCCCCTCTTCAACTTTCTTTTCTGAAGCTTCGCCGTGTGGAAGGGATGACCTCCATCCTGAAGCTGCAATAATCGGGAAGGAAAGGGCTGAAGCACCAAGTTTTTTCATAAAGAATTCAAGCTCCAGGGCTATTTCAATTTCAGTCATTCCCGGTTTTATAAAACCAAGTATATGTTCAAAGGCCCTATCAGCGATTTCTGCAGCCTTTGCTATAAACTCTACCTCTTCATTATCCTTTATCATTCTAAGCTTTTCTATTGCATAGTTAAGCTTTACAATATTTACTCCTTCAAGTACATTCCTGTATGTGTCATAATCCTCAAAGGTCATTCTATCCTCTTCAACACCAAGGCTTTTTATATTATTGTCCTCTACAAGCCTCTTTATAGTATCTGCTATTGGAGGCCTGTATTCAATTATCTCATAGCCTTCCTTAACTTCGATTTGAGCCTGTTCGGTAAACCTCGAATCCGTAATGAAGAAAGCCTTATCTCTGGTTATAAGTGCAAAGCTCTCATCTCCAGTAAAACCGCTCAGGTAGTTTCTATTTTCATCCTTATAGGTTAAAACTCCGTCAATTCCCAGGGAGTCAAACTGCGCCCTGATTTTTTCAAGCCTTTTCATTATCATTTTTATCGCCCCCTCTATTTACAAGAGCTAATATAGCCATTATATAACCGTAATGTCCAAAACCTGATATCTGCCCGATACATGCCGGTGCAGTAACGGATTTGTGCCGAAACTCCTCACGGGCATATATATTGCTTAAATGCACCTCAACAGCAGGTACATCCACAGCATTGAGAGCATCATGTATTGCGATGCTGTAGTGGGTATATGCCCCGGGATTTATAACTATACCGTCGTATTTGCCCTGCGCATCATGTATAAGACAAACTATCTCGCCCTCTATGTTGCTTTGAACTATGTGAACTTCAACGCCAATATCCTCTGCTTTATCATATATATACTGGCACATTTTATCATAGGTCATTGTGCCATATACGTCCTTTTCACGTACTCCCAAAAGGTTCATATTTGGGCCATTTATAATTAGTATCTTCAAAATATCACATCCTAATAAGGAATATTATACTAATACATCCTGTTTATACACAACAATTGTATTTTATCAGATTTCACCTTGCATTGTAAACCTTTTGTTGCTGGAGATTTGGTTAGAATATAATGTTTTGTTGTTTTCCCACTGTCCGGCATGCCACTGAGGACAATGTTTTTATTCAAAGGGGTTCTGCTTCCCGTAGCTTCGGTTGTTGAAATCATATTTAAGCTCCCCCTTGTCCTTTGTGTCAACGTAGTAATAATTTATATTTATTTTTGCAGAAAGCTTTCCATTCTGTCCTCTGCTCATGTTTACATCAGTTATCTCAGCAATCCTTTTATCATTTTCAACAGAGGATATGAAATCCATTATGTTAATATAATCCCCTGAAACCGAAAGGTTTACAGCCACAACATACAGCTTTTCTTCCTGATTCTTAGCATCAGCCCCCGTTTTATTTGAATCGCTTCCTCCGCCTTCACTTATAGAGTCCTTAGTATCTGCTTTGTTATTCGAATCATTACTTTCAATTTTATACTCCGATGGCTCTCCAAAGGACAAGGAATTTATTATTATGGCCTTTTCATCACCTAAAACTTTTAAATTATATGCTATTTCGGGGCTCCTTTCCATTTTGGGCAGAGCTTTTGCAGCGTCTTCAAACCCATCTCTTATGACTTCAAGCTCCTTCTTCTGTTTTTCATTAAGCTTTTGCGTCAATTTTAAATTACCCAGTTCATTTTCATAAATTGCAATATTTGCTCTGGAATCGGATATGTTTTTTAAAATGGGAGATAGAAAATAACTGTAATACAAAGCAAAAAAGATCATAACCCCGGTTATAATGAGCAAAGTCCTCTCCCTCTTGCTTAAATTTATCATTTCCTTTCCTCCCTCGTATAGCTTATGCTGATGGAAAACAAATATCTGGACTGCTCAGGGTTGTAGATAATGTTTGTAATTCTGGCATCCCTATAATTATCAGTGGTTTGAAGGCTAGCAGCAAATTCGCTTATTGAGTTATAATTTTGTGCATTTCCATTTATCGTAATTGTCCCTTTGGTATAATTTAAATTTTCTAAGATAACGTCGGATGGCACATATTTTTCAAGATTTCTTATTCTGTCGCCTGCGATAACCTTTCTGGATGTCATGTCCTTAACTTTTTCAATATATGATTTAAGCTCTTCCGTTTCCTGGTTTATACTTTTATTTTCCGCAAGTATCTTACTGTTTTTCTCTATTTGTTCCTTGAGTTTTAATTCCGTTGCCTTTAAACTCCATTCAATCATGTGAGGAACGTAAAGTGCTGAAGATAATAGACACAGAGCAATTACCGCATATACTATATACTGCCTGTTTTTAAGGTGTTTTTGCCTTTTTTGTTTTATTTGATATGGCAGCAGATTTAATTCATACATTCTATTACTCCTTTCTCAAAAGAAGCCCAAAAGCATTTACAAATAGTTTAGCATCGCATGTTTCATTAAATTTAACTTTGCTTTTTAGCATATCAAAAGATTTTACTATAGAAGCTTCTGAGCCAAGGGAATCCTTAATATAGTCCTCTATACCCTTAATTTCACATCCTCCACCAATAAGATATATCTTATCAAGTGTCTTCTTGGTTTTTCCTGTGGCGTAAAACTGAATTATCTTTAAAAAAGTGGATAAAACGTTGTCAAAAAGAGTTAAAATCCTTCTTTCAACTTCATCGTTTTCATTAACCTTTGCAATATCAAAGCTATCCGTTATAAACCTAAGGGATTCCTCTTCATTAACCTGAAGCTTTCTTGAAACTTCCTTAATGACATTGTTAATGCCAAAGGGCACCTCCCTTTCCATGAAAAGCCTTCCATTCTCCAGTATAACTATCCTGCTGCTTGAAAAACCTATATCTATGATTCCGATACTTTCAAATTGAGAGTTTTCACCATCCCTCAACCTGAAAATCCTTGCCGCACTGTTTGCTGAAATATCAATAGCTCTAAGCCTCAATTTCAGCATATCTGTAAGTGCCACATAATTATCTATAATATCCCTTGGTACCGCAGCTACCATAACCCTATATGCCTTTTTATCAGCTTCTAAAACGCTGTGCTGTACCTCAAAATCTATATAGTGCCTCTCACCATTTTCGGGAAGATACTGCTTTATCTCCCACTCAACAGCATCTCTAATGTTTTTTTCATCCATTATTGGCACTTCTGCATATCTTATAACAATATCATTTCCCTGTATTGCAAAGGAGATATCTCTAGCCTTTATATTATTTATTTTAATAAATTGAATTAGTGCCTCAAATACTTTTTCAATTTGATTTATACGTCCCGAATCAATGGCTTTCTCAGGGGTTTCAATTAACCCACACTTTTTTATTGTTATTCTTCCAAAGATGTTTTCACCATAAATCAGTTTTATAAATTTCGTCCCTGCATCTACTGCAAGTATGCCCCTTGACAACATAAGATCACCTACTCCCAGTCAATGTCTGAAATAATGTTTTGTGTTATTAAATTCTCTATATTTTTTTGATTTTGATACAATAAGCCATCATTCCCTGAAACATAGCTTATAGTGTTGATTCCCGAGACCTTTAATTCATTTGCAATAAAACAAATATTTATATCGCTCTGCCCACTGTTACCTGATGCTCCTGATTGAAAATCAACATTTTTTATTGTTAAACTTTCTGTACTATATATAAGAAGGTTGTTCATATATTTCCCAGCCAGGGTATTCTTCTTATCAACATTTCCAAATATATTTTCAAGGGTTACATTTCCCTTAACAAAAATAACCCTTATACTGCTGCTGTATTGTTTTAACCCCTTTAGAAATTCTGTAGAATCATTGGAATTAGTGAAGATTGTTCCATTTATTGTTATATCCCCATCTGATACATAATAATATACATCTGTACCACCATATCTTAACCATTTCCCTGAATTGTCTCCAGTCTTTATTGACGGTATGCTGTTATCATCTCTGGAAGCTGGATAAAAAAAGCTGTCTTTGTTAATTTTTATTCCTCCCCCTGCACCATTGTTCTTTACAAAGCTATAGTTGTCCCCACTTTCAACAAAGCTAGAACCCGTTTGGCTTCCTGAAAGAATTAAAAATTTATCCTGATCTTGTTTTTTATCTCTACCGGGTTTTACATAAAAATTAACTCTATCGGATATTCCCTCCACCATAATATTTTTAATCATAAATTTTCTTTTAAGATTGAAAATGGAAGAGGTTATTTTTACTGGTGTAGAAACAATATTAAATGATAATTCCTTTTGGAGATTTTTCTGATATCCCATATAGTGGCCCGTTGAGTTGATTGTAAAAATATCCTTATCCTTTTCTCTTTTATAATTAATCTTTACATCAGCATAATTATTTCCACTTATACTGTCATCAAAGTAGATTCTTTCAGCATCTTTTGTTTCCTTTGGATAATCATTCAACTCTAAATATTTTAAAGCATATTCTATACCGCTTTCTGCATTGTAAAAGGCCTGCTGTGAATTTATCACATGATTACTTACTTTAAAATCCACTGTTGTCAAATCAGCAAGACTAAGGGCAAGGATCATAACAGGTACCAAAATAATTAAAACATATATTAAAGCAGAACCCCTTTTTCTCACATTACTTACCCCTTTTCATCACAAAAGTTTCAAATGAATAAATTTCAGAAACAATCCTTACTCTATAAAGACCACTCGTTTCATTTTCAAGAAAAACTTTAAAATCAGTTATTTCGGGTGCAATTTGCTGTGAATCCACATCATATCTTAATATGTTGTTTTTTACATATATGGATTTCCCATCTATGGTGACCTTTCCATTATTTTCTTCTATGATTATCACATTCCCGTTCCTGATCTTTTCTATAACAAAATCCATAGCAATTCTAAGATTACCCTTTTTATCCACGCTTGAACTTATATTTGAAAAAAGGTAGTTATTAAAATTAATGAAGTTAAACGTTATAGCTACTATTATTGAAAAAATAAACAGGGCTGCTATAATTTCAATTAAAGTAAATCCCTTTTTCTTATACACAAAACCACTTCCATTTATTTTGATACCTGCAGTGTAACACCATTATTTTCCTTATCCATTGTAATCACTTTAACTTTTAACATATTAAGGTTAACACCACCGATTGTCTTATTAAACCCTTCAATTACAACAGCATATAATTTATGGCTGCTGTTGCCATCCCTTATACTTTGAATATCAGTATTTGGGGTTTCGGTGGTGCTATTAACTAAATCAGTTATTATATATCCATCAAGATCATTCAAGCTGTTGATATAAAGTACAGCAGTCTTTTCATCCACAGTAGTTGCTTCAGACTTAAATTTTTCACATATTGCCATGGCAATGTTAAAGCTGCTGTCCCTATTTAGTGTGGTTTTATTGGTCTTTATATTTCCACTGTTTAAAGCGCCTATTGCCAAAACAAGCATGGCAATTATGGCTATTGACGCAACCACTTCTATAAGGGTGAATCCCTTTTCCATAATCTCACCTTTTCACTATCATTATCCTTGTATACCCAATGGTTAGGGTAATTTTAATGCTTTTACCGGTTTGTCTATCCTTTAAAACTATTGAGCATGCATGTGGAGATATGCTCCCATTTGTATTAAACTGTATTTTGTTTGTAATACTAAAGGTACTCTCACTTCTGCTTATATATATTTCATCCGTCAGATACACCTTCTTTAATTCCATAGAAGACAGGTTAGATGGCTTGTAAATCCAATATCCATTATAATCATCACTGCTGTTTTCTTTTAAAAAAATAACGCTTACAGATGATGTTCCCTGGGTTACAGCGTGCATTTTTGCATATCTTAAATCGTTAACCAGTTTACTCGCCGTGATATCAAGCCTGTCTTTAAGTAAAATCCTTTTAACATCTGGATACGAGATTGCTGAAATAATTGATACTATAGCAAGTACACATAATATTTCAATAAGAGTAAAACCTCTTTTCAAAGTATCTCCCCTCTAAAGCAGGGACAGATACCAGGTTAATATCCTCTCTCCAAAGAATGTCGTAACGATAGAGGATAATGCTATGAAAGGGCCAAAGGGTATATAGTCCCTGCGCGATTTCTTTTTAAGCAATATCAGGGCAATACCTGTGAACCCTCCAATTACAAAGGATAAAAACAACATTACCACAGCAAGCCTGAGTCCTAAAAAAAGACCTGAAACCAGGCAGATCTCTGCATCTCCCCAGCCCATTCCCTTTGTCAAAATTATTATTAAAGCTATTGTTCCTCCTCCAAGAAGCCCTCCAGATATATACTCCATGACATTGCCATATAGATAATAGCCAATTATCATGAATACTATACCTGAAATCACTCCAAAAATAGTTGTTTTTAAATATACATCCATTGTATTTAAATCTATAATTCCAATTACTATTAACAAGGATATAAAAAGAGCAAATTTTATAAATTCAAAGGATAATCCATAATTTATATAAAGTGCCGCAAACAGGGCACCTGTTGTCAACTCTATTAAAGGATATTTGATTGAAATCCTATCCCCGCAAAATCTGCATTTTCCCCGTAATAATAAATAACTAAGTACGGGAAACATATCATACCACCTTATCCTTCTTCCGCAGCTTGTACAGTGCGATGGTGGGCAGGATATGGATTCGCCGCGCGGTATGCGGTATATACAGACGTTTAGGAAGCTGCCTATAATTAGGCCGAATATAAAGACTAAGAGCAACATAATTTACCTCCAAGGGAAGCACTTAATTTAACTTGTTGTGCTAATTCTTTTTTTTAATAAGCTGTGATAAAAAAATATATGAAGCGAACTATTTTAACGAACAACTAGAGGTTCTTGGCGGGTGGGCAGCTGAGAAGCCGAAGTAGAGTTCGTGGTGTTTGAGCCAAGCGAGTTTTAAAAGCTTACTTGGCTTGTCAGCTGTCCCGAGCCTTAGAACCTCTGTGCGTAAGCGTAGTTGTGAGAGCAATATATTTTTTATCACAGTGTCTTTTATAAGTATTTTATCCCCAAATCAGCAGAGATAAAAAATATATGTAAGGTCCTGCAAATCACAAGACCTAGAACTTTTCTATGTAGCGTAACGTTGGATCGAATATAATTTTCCTGCCACAGCTGTCTTCCGTAAATTCAATATTATAACTCATAAATACATAAAAGTTGTATTTAATGAATATTACTCGAAGAATAAATATCCTTCGAGTAATATTCAACTATTTATCTTATTTATTGCCATTATTTTAGTTACCGCCATTGCTTTGACTGCTATTGTTTTGATCAGCAGTTTGGATATAGTCTATTATATCTCCATAATCTTGCCAACCACCAAGATCATTTGGCCAGCTGCTTAAATACTTAGTACCTGATGAAGGCATTAATTTAGTTTTTATCTCATCAATAGATGTTTGTTCGGTAATTGGATTTGCAGCATTATCTTGTTCCGTATTATATAACTCTACAGCCTGTGCAATCGTCTTAGCGTTAGCTAAAAGCTTTGCATTATTAGCTGCAGCAGTATAATTGCTCACCTTTGGCACAACAATAGCCGCCAATATTCCTAATATAGCGATAACCGCAATCAATTCAACCAGGGTAAACCCCTTCTTCTTCCTGCTGTTCTTCCTTTTCATCCCCCTCACCTCCTTTCACTGAAATAAATTTCTATATGGATAGACAAACCTTTTCAGTCATGTACTAACCTATCATCTGGTACATCTGGAATATTGGAAGTATTATGGATAATATTATAAATCCCACAACCGAAGCCAGAGTTATGATTATAACAGGCTCAATCATTGTGGTAAGCTGAGCAGTAACTGACTCTATTTCCCCATCATAAAACTCTGCCGTTTTTTCCAGTATGCTGTCAAGGGTACCGGATTCCTCACCTATTTTGATCATCTGCGTCAGCATCATAGGGAATATGCCTCTTACAGAAAGGGCATCACCAAGTCCTGTACCCTTTTTTAAATCTTCCCTTACATCATTGAGCATTTTCTCTATAATGCTGTTTCCAACAACCTTTGAGCATATGCTTATGCTCTCAAGGATTGGAAGTCCGCTTCCCATAAGGTTTCCAAAGGTCCTTGCAAACCTTGCCGTAATTATCTTTTTATAAATCTTGCCCATAAGGGGTGCATTAAGCCTGAACTTATCCAACGCGTTCCTTCCTTCTCTGGATTTTAAATATATGCGTGTCAGCATAATTATACCCGCCATTAAAACGGTTATTAACAATCCATTATTTTGAAGTGCACTGCTGAGCCCCATAACTATCCTTGTTGGAAGAGGAAGTTCCCCTCCTCCAAACTGTCCAATCATATTAACAAAAGTTGGTAAAACCTTAACAACCAAAATTATGACTACAATAAGGGCAAATATGCTCACTGTTGCTGGATAAGTCAGTGCCTGCTTAATCTTCTGGTTCAGCCTGTATTCTTTTTCATAATAAACAGCCATCCTCTCCATAACCCTGTCAAGGGTTCCGCTGGCCTCCCCAACCTGAACCATATTTACAAGCATTTCAGGGAATTCCCTGTGCATTCCCATCGCATCAGACAATCCTTTACCCTTTTGAACATCATCGAAGACAGTTGTTAATATTTTTTTCAGCTTTTTGTTCTCAGTCTGCTCCCTTACTATCTCCAAGGCCCTTAAAATGCTAATCCCCGAAGCAATTATGACTGAAAACTGCCTGCAAAATATCGATATATCCTTAAGCCCAACCTTTTTATATTCACCAAGGCTGATATTCATTGACTCCCTATACTGCTTTATTCTAACAGGGTAGTAGCTGTTGCTCCTCAAATAGTTGGTTACCGCTGCTTCATCTACAGCTTCAGTTTTTCCTCTTACAGTTGTACCCTGAAGGGTCTTTGCTTCGTATTCAAATACAGGCATAAGTCCACCTCTTTACAGGTTTATAAGTCTCATCATTATATCCCTGTCTACGGAATAGGTCATGGCTACGTCGTAGCTTATAAGGCCCTTTTTATAAAGTTCCACAAGAGACATGTCCATGGTCTTCATACCATACTTTCCCCCTGTCTGCACAGCTGAATCTATTTGATGAGTCTTTCCTTCCCTGATTAAGTTCCTTATGGCAGGAGTTGCCACCATTATCTCAAGTGCACATACCCTTCCTTCCCCGTCTGCCCTTGGAAGAAGCTGCTGTGATATTACCCCCTCCAATACAGCTGCAAGCTGAACTTTAATTTGCTGCTGCTGATGGGGCGGAAAAACATCAACAATTCTGTCCACTGTTTTTGAAGCACCTATTGTATGAAGGGTTGAAAGTACAAGGTGGCCTGTTTCCGCCGCCGTAATGGCAGTTGAAATAGTTTCCAAGTCCCTCATCTCTCCAACTAAAATAACATCCGGATCTTCCCTTAAAGCTGCCCTCAAAGCCGCCACATAGGATTTTGAGTCGTGTCCAATTTCTCTCTGGTTAACTATACTTTTTTTATGCCTGTGCAGATATTCCACAGGGTCTTCAAGGGTTATGATGTGTCCACTTCTTGTGCTGTTTATTTCATTAATCATTGCAGCCAGGGTTGTTGATTTTCCACTACCCGTTGGCCCTGTAACAAGTATGAGCCCTCTGTTTTTTGTAGTAAGCTCCTTTAATACTGGAGGCATTCCAAGGCCGTCAAGGGTAGGAACCTGTGGTGCAACGGTTCTAAGTGCCATGGCATCGCTGCCCCTCTGTCTGAAAACATTCACCCTGAACCTTCCTATACCTTGAATTGAGTATGAAAGGTCAATTTCTCCAGTTTCTTTGTATTTCCTGTACTGTTCATCGTTTAAAATCTGCATAACATAGCTCTCTGCATCCTTAGGAGTGAGTTTATTATTTCCATAGGGAACCAGATTTCCATTTATCCTCATTGTAGGAGGAATACCAACGGTTAAATGTAAATCGGACGCATTAAGCTCAATTGCTTTCTTCAGTAGTTCTTCAAATTGCAGCATATTAACCTCCCTTAGTCTTTTAAATAAGCTATTTTAACAAGCTCATCAATAGTTGTAATTCCGTTTAACACCAAATCCTTACATGATCTTTTCAGAGTTTTCATTCCTTTTTTTACAGCAAGGTCCCTTAATTCATCAGTGCTCCTCTCATGCATTATATATTCCCTGTGCTCCCTTTCTATTTCCATTATTTCATAAATCCCTGTACGTCCGGAATAGCCAGTATAGTCGCAGTAGGCACATCCAGTACCTCTATAAATTTTTATGCGTCTTCCAGGATCTTCATCCAGAAGCTTTTTCTCATATTCGCTTGCATCGTATTCCTGGCTGCATTTTGGGCATATCTTTCTTACCAGCCTCTGAGCTATGACTCCTGAGATAGATGTTGCCACGAGATAAGGCTCTATTCCCATATCCCTCAGCCTTATAACTGCTGAAGGGGCATCATTTGTATGTATGGTGCTTAAAACAAGATGTCCCGTTATGGCAGCCCTTATTGCAATTTCAGCAGTTTCACCGTCTCTAATCTCGCCTATCATTATTATATCGGGGTCCTGCCTTAAAATAGCTCTTAAGCCTGCTGCAAAGGTTAATCCGGCTTTTTGATTAACGTTTACCTGATTTATTCCATCCAACATATATTCAACGGGATCCTCAACTGTTATTATGTTTTTACCCGTAGTATTAATATCATTTAAAATAGCATACATGGTGGTTGATTTACCGCTTCCCGTGGGCCCTGTAACAAGTACAATTCCATAGGGGCTTTTTATAATTCTGTCAAGCCTTTCAAGATCCTCATCGAAAATACCGAGTTTATCCTTGCCGATCAGGAAGTTTTCTCTGTCGAGTATTCTTATAACTGTCTTTTCTCCATGAACGGTGGGCAGCGTTGAAACCCTCAAATCCACTTCCCTGCCCTCTACCTTGGTTAGTATTCTACCGTCCTGTGGAAGCCTTCTTTCGGCAATATTAAGGCCTGCAAGGATTTTTATACGGGTAACGAGGGCTCCAAGGGTATCCTTTGGAGGTTTCAAAACCTCCTGAAGCTCCCCATCGATTCTGTATCTTATTCTTAAATATTTTTCATAGGGTTCAATGTGAATATCGCTTGCCCTTGCCTTAACTGCATTCTTAATAATTGTATCCACAAGCCTTACTGCAGGGGCATTTTTTATGTCATCAAGCCCACTATCCTCATCTTCCGATTGTGCCGCGCTTTCCTTTGAAAGCTCCTCTGCAGCCCTTTGTGCATACTGGCTCGAATAATACTTGTCGATGGACTTTTTAATTTCTTCCTTGCTGGAAATAAGGGGTTCCACCTCATATCCGGTAGCTATTTTAACATCATCCAGCGCAAAAATATTAAGGGGGTCGGACATGGCTACCTGTACTTTGCCGTCCTTAATCCCTATGGCAATCAGGTCATACTTATTGGCAAGACTTTCAGGAATGAGTTTTACAGCATCCCTGTCAATATCTATAAAATCCAGGTACACCCTTTTGATACCAAGCTGGATCTCAAGTTCATCAAGTATATCGTCCTCTGAAACCAGGCCATCTTCAGCAAGGAGTTCGCCCAGCCTCTTCCCGGTAATCCTCTGCTTTTTAAGCTCAATTTCCAGCTGTTCCCTTGTAATTTTACCAGCTTCAACCAGCATATCTCCCAATCTCTTTTTCTTTATGTCGGCCATATTTATCTCCCCTATATTGTATTATAAATATAACATTTTATCAATAAAATATACCAATTTTATCTAATTTTCTTGCTTATACTGTTAATTATGGTCAGATCTATACGAATTTTATTCCATATTTCCTGGGCTTTAATAGCCTGTCCAATTAACATTTGCATTCCATTTACGGTTTTAATGCCAATCTCATCAGCAAGCTTCAAAAACAAAGTCTTCCCAGGATTATAAATTAAATCCACGGCAGCAGCAAAATTGTTTAAAATTTCTCTGCTAACGGGGGTACAATCAATATCAGGATACATTCCGCAGGGTGTGCAGTTAATAATTACATCCATAAACCTTAACCATGCCAATCTAGTATAGTCTATGAGTTCTACATCATTAAAATCAGCATTTTGAGCACTTCTGCTCACAACCACAACTTTTTCTGCGCCATTATCTTTTAAGTACTGAACCACTGCCCTGGCGGCTCCACCGCTGCCCAGCACTACAGCCCTTTTACCTTTTATATCGATGCTGCTGCCTTTCATCAACATACCAAATCCATAGTAATCGGTATTATATCCAACCATGCTGCCATTTTCAAAGGCTATGGTGTTTACAGCACCAACAGCTTCCGCTTCGCCGGACAGGGCATCAAGGTATTTCATAACCTCCACCTTATATGGAATCGTTACGTTTACTCCCTTTGCCCCGAGGGCTTTAAGTCCATATAAAGCATCCTTCAGATCTTCTCTTTTTACTTCAAAAAGATGGTAGCACCCATCCATTTTTATCTCTTTTAAAATTTCCCTGTGTATTATAGGAGAATAGCTATGTCCAAGCCTTTCCCCTATAAGTCCGTAAAGATCACTCACCCTTCATCAGTTCCTTTGCATAATTTAGTTTCTTTTTAATGATCCTCTCTATAGCCCTTATCCACTGTGTATGCAGCGATTCATTTTTGTCTATCGGATCAACAAGTATCGAATAAAGCCCGATGCGATTTCCTCCTAGTATATCTGTAAATATCTGATCCCCTATTATACATGTATTTTTCGGTTTGGCCCCGAGCTTTTTGAGTGCACCTAAAAAGGTCATCTTCATTGGCTTCCTTCCTGAGGAATAAAAGTCAATATCAAGATTTTCAACAAAGGTTTTAACTCTGTTTTTCGGAGCATTTGAAAGTATACAGGGCCTTATTCCCTCCTCCTTTAATTCCCTTACAAGATCCCTCACCCTGTCATCAGCCCTTTCGCTTCCCCAGGGCATGAGGGTATTATCAATGTCTATGAGGGCATTCCGTATTCCCATTTCTCTGAGCTTCCCGAAACTTATATTATAAATACTCGTGACATAATAATCAGGTTTAAATATATTTTTCATACTTTCACCTCAGCGGCACAACAAAAATCATCATATAACTCTTTGTACTAGTTCAGGGGTTAAGCGGAGATAAAAAATATATGAAATTCACATAAAGCTAAGAGCTAGAAGTTCTTGGCGAAGGGATGCAGAAAAATCCTAGAACTTTAGTTTGTTTAAGCACGGCGAGTTTAACGAAAGTTCTTGATTTTTCAAATCCCGAGCCTTAGAACTTCTTTGCTAAGCGTGCTGGTGAATGAAATATATTTTTTATCGCAGCGTTAAATTTATCTGGCACAACGCGTTCATATAGTAATTATATTATATCGACTGCTTATTATAAAGATCAGACATGGCTCGACAGCAGAAGTGAATAAAATATTTATTTATCCCACCGCCCTTTGATAATTACAACTATAGTTTTTACATTCAATCTTAAAATATGCCTGTCCAATATAAAAGGGCCTGCTATAGTAACAGACCCGCCAAATTTAACTTTGCATCTCCTTTGCAAGCTTCTTTAAAGCCTTCTTCTCTATCCTGGAAACATATGACCTTGAAATTCCAAGGCTTTTTGCAATTTCCCTCTGAGTTAGAGGATCTCCCACAAGGCCATATCTCCATTGTATTATACATTTTTCCTTTCCTTCCAACACCCTGTCAATCAGAGAATAAAGCTTCTTTATTGATATTTTGCTTTCAACCTCATCAAGTATTGCATCGCTTTCAGTTCCAAGCACATCCATAAAGCATATTTCATTTCCTTCCTTATCTACCCCTATAGGATCCTGAAGATACACTTCAGATTTAATCTTTTTATTCGATCTTACATTCATCAGTATTTCGTTTTCTATGCACTTTGCTGCATAGGTGGCAAGTCGGTTGCCCTTGTTGTAATCAAAGCTCTCAATAGCCTTAATGAGCCCTACGGTTCCAATGGAGATGAGGTCATCTGCATCCTTTCCATGTGGACTGAATTTCTTTATTATATGGGCAACCAACCTCAAATTCCTTGTAATCAGTTCGTTTTTAGCGTTTTCATCTCCTGCCCTATAGGCTGTAAAAAGCTGCCTTTCCTCTTCCTCTGTCAGGGGCTGGGGGAAGGAATTTCCATTAGTAACATATCCAAATAGTAGGAAAACTCCATCAAGAAGATTAAAAAGAATATCAAATATCAATTTTTCACCCCCCCAATACAGTCTTATGTACATATTATGAAATCCCGGGGGGCTTTGTGCATGTCTATTAGACTATGTATATATTACTATTCCAGCATTATTTTACCACATTTTGTATATAATTGAAATATCTTTTTCAAAATGGGGATAGATACTCAATAATATATATGTTCCTAAACATAAAAATATGCACATTCTCAAAAAATTTTGCATAAGCGTATTCGTGAATGGAATAAATTATTTTATCGCAGCGTCCTTTGATAAAAAAAGCAAAAAGCAGATGGCTCAGTGCTCCATCTGCTTTTCTCCCTATAACAAATTTTTATTCCTTCTGTCTATTTCCTTAACCTTTGCAATCATAATATCTATTGCAACCTTGTTATATCCACCCTCTGGTATTATTATATCAGCGTACCTTTTAGTAGGTTCAACAAATTGAAGATGCATCGGTCTTACAGTGCTCATATACTGCTCTATAACTGAATCAATTGTCCTTCCCCTTTCAGTTATATCCCTCTGTATCCTCCTTATAATCCTTACATCAGCGTCTGTATCAACGAATATCTTAATATCAAGTAAATCCCTTATTTCGGGTTCAACAAGTATCATAATTCCCTCAAGGATTATAATGTCCTTTGGCTCAACCCTTATGGTTTCCTTTTTCCTGTTATGAACTTCAAAATCATAAATAGGCTTGTCTATGGCCTCTCCATTTAATAGCATCTTAAGATGCTTTAAAAGAAGGGCGGTATCAAAGGCATTGGGATGGTCATAATTTGTTTTAGTCCTTTCTTCAAAGGATAGATGGCTCTGGTCCCTATAGTATGAATCCTGCTCAATAACTACAATGCTCTCCTCGGGCAGGCTTTTATATATCTCCTGTGCCACTGTACTTTTACCTGATCCCGTTCCGCCTGCAATTCCAATTAAAATAGGCCTGCTCATATTAATCCCCTTTCTCCTTAACCAGCATGTCAAATGGTTTTAGTGGTTTATCGGTTTTCAGTTTATATATCATCTGTGGATGAGGCGTAGAATCTATTGGCTCTCCTTCCTCATTCCTGATATCCTCAAGCATTATATTGAAGTTATCCCCTTTTGGAGTTAAAACCTCAACCTCTTCTCCCCTTAAAACCTTATTCCTCTGCTCTATAGTTGCAGTATGAGTATTCTCATCGTAGTCAACAACGATTCCAACTACATCGTGCGTCCTTATATATGAAGAGCTGGAATAAATCTGCTTATCAGGCCTTCCAAAGTAAAAACCAGTTGAAAATTCCCTATGACTGGACTTTGAAAGTTCCTTAAGCCATTTTGGATTGAATTTATAGTTTTCCTTATCCCTTAGATAGCTGTCGATCGCCTCTCTGTATGCCTTAACAACCGATGCAACGTAATAGGAGCTCTTCATCCTTCCTTCTATCTTAAAGCTTGTTATACCAGCATCAACAAGTTCAGGTATGTGCTCTATCATACACAGGTCATGGGAGTTCATTATATAGGTTCCCCTGTCGTTTTCATACACGGGAAAATACTGCCCAGGCCTCTTTTCCTCCATAAGGTAGTATTTATACCTGCAGGCATGGGCACAGGCACCTCTGTTGGCATCCCTTCCCGTCATAAAGTTTGATAAGAGGCATCGTCCAGAATAAGCCATACACATGGCACCGTGTATGAAGGCTTCGATCTCCATATCCTCAGGAATCCTTTCCCTTATTTCTCTTATTTCCTTCAGAGAGAGTTCCCTTGCAAGGACAATTCTCTTCGCACCAAGCTTATACCAGAATTCAGCTGTCATATAGTTTGTGTTGTTAGCCTGGGTACTTATGTGAACCTCAAGGTCTGGAGCAACCTCCCTTACAATAGCAAAAACCCCGGGGTCGGATACTATAACGGCATCAGCGCCAATTTCGTTTATACTCTTAATGTATTCAGGCATACCGCCAAGATCAGAATTATGTGCAAATATGTTAACGGTTATATAAACCTTTTTACCTCTTTCGTGAGCAAACTTGATTCCTTCAATCATCTCTTCTCTGGTGAAGTTATCAGCCATTGCCCTCAGGCTGTAGGCTTCTCCCCCCATATATACTGCATCAGCACCGTATATTATTGCTGTTTTAAGCTTTTCAAGGTTTCCAGCCGGTGCCAGAAGCTCAATCTTTTTCATATTCAATCCTCCATTCTACACCGCTGCCATCTACTAAAGTTTGCAGCTCATTGCAATTCCATCTCCTACTGGTAAAACAACGGTTTCAAGCTCCTTCATATTGGAAATATGTTCAAGATACTTTCTCATCCTCTTAACTATTGTAATCTTTCGCCTTATAAGAAGTTTATTTGTTGCAATCATGCCTCTAAACAGAACGTTGTCGGATATAAGAAGCCCTCCCTGCCTCAAAAGCCTTATACAGTGAGTCAGAAAATGATCATAATGCCCTTTGGCCGCATCAAGGAAAACCATATCAAAGCTTCCCTCAAGCCCTTCAAGTACCTCAAGGGCATCTCCCTTTATCACCTTGATTCTGTCCTCAAATCCGCAGAATTTTATGTTTTCAAGGGCCAGCCTATACATATTATCATCGCGCTCGATGGTAACGATTTGGGAGCCTTCGCCTGCAGCCTCCGCCATCACCGATGAAGAATATCCTATAGCCGTTCCAACCTCGATGATTTTCTTTATTTTGTGTGATTTTATCAAAACCTTTAAAAATTGGGCCACCTCAGGGTGAACTATTGGAATTGAATTCTCCTTTGCATAGTCCTCCATAAGCTTTATATGGTCCTTTCTCTCAGGTATAAGGCTTCTTATATAATCCTCTATATAGTCATGGGCTATATTGCTCATATCTGCCTCCATACACAAAATTAATACATGGAATTAACGTGCTAAAAGCCCATTACCATGTATTAATTAGTTTTTTCAATATTATAAAATTAATTCCCTGTCGAGTTTTTATTCCTTAAATGCTCACTATAAGTTTTTGCAAATTTATGTGTGCCATCCCCATTTGCTACAAAGAATAAATAGTCAACCTTCTCAGGGTATAATGCAGCCTCAATGGATTTTTTTCCGGGGTTGCTGATTGGTCCAATCGGAAGTCCAGGATTTCTGTAAGTGTTATAGGGCGATTCTACCTGAGTATCCTTAATTGAATACACCTCTTTATGCACCCCAAGGGCATATTCAAGTGTGGCACAGGATTCAAGGGGCATGTTTATCTTGAGCCTGTTATAAAATACTCCTGCTATAACAGGCCTTTCCTCTTGAACCTTTGCTTCCTTTTCCACTATGGAAGCCATTGTAATAATCTCATCTACATTCATGTCCTTAAGATTGTCCTTTATTGTCGATGTATAAATTTCATTGAATCTGTCAAGAAATTTAACTATAACCTCATGGTCATCTGAACCCTTTTTAAATTCATAGGTGTCGGGGAAAAGATATCCCTCAAGCCTTGAAGTTCTGTTTTGAGGTATATCCTTTAAAAACTCATAGTTAAAAACGCCCCTTTGAGCCTCATTTAAAAAGGATTCCACGCTTTTAATAACACCAGCCTGCATGAGCTTTTCCGCAATTTGCTTAACGGTGTATCCCTCAGGTATAGTTACGTTTACAGCATCTATATCTGGAGCTCCTTTTTTGAGCTTGTCGAATATTTGAACCGGTGTCATGGAAGTATTAAATTTGTAAAATCCCGTTTTTAGGGATTTATCCATTTTTAAATTTCTAACATATATTTTTGCAAAAAGCTTGTTTTTAATAAGGCCTTCCCTATGGAGCCCTTCTATTATGGTGCTGGTGCTGGCACCTTTTTTTACATAAAATTCAATTTCCCTGCTCTGGTAAGAAACAGGACTTTTAAGAAAGCTCTGATATAAGGCGTATGGTAAAATTATAGAAAGTATCAGCATCAATGCTGTAATTGAAAGAATTATGACTGTTTTTTTCTTCTTATTAATAATAGTTGTTTCCATACCATAACCCACCAATCCACAAAATACTAATGATATTATAGTATTTTAAACAAAGTTTTACAAGAAAAACTAAATTAATTCGTTGTGCTAGATAAATTTACAGATCGACGCTGCGATAAAAAATATACTTCATTCACCAGTACGCTAAGCAAAGAAGTTCTAATGCTCGGGATTTGAAAAATCAAGAACTTTCGTTAAACTCGCCGTGCTTAAGTCACGAAAGTTCTAAGATTTTTCTGCATCCCTTCGCCAAGAACCTCTATTTGCCCCCTTTATATGAATTTCATATATTTTTTATCTCCGCTAAGCCCCTAAACTAGCACAACAAGTTAAACTAACACATTGCGCGAGTTAAAACCTATTTTCCCTTTAACTTTGAAGCTTGTCCCTTTTTTCTAAGGCTGCAATCGAGTATTTTCTTTCTCATTCTTATATTTTTCGGAGTCACCTCAACAAGCTCATCACTTGCTATAAACTCAAGGCACTGCTCAAGGCTCATCTCTACTGGAAGTGTCAGCCTTAATGCCTCATCTGAACCCGCTGCCCTCATGTTGGATACATGCTTTTTCTTACATACGTTAACGTCTATATCTTCAGCCCTTGAGCACACTCCGACTATCATCCCCTCATAAACAGGCGTTCCAGGACCTATAAAGAGGGTTCCCCTTTCCTGAGCATTATAAAGGCCATAGGTCACTGCTTCCCCTGTTTCAAAGGCCACAAGGGCTCCCCTGCTTCTTTCAGGAATATCACCCTTAGCAGGCTCATATCCATAGAAAATATGGTTCATAATTCCGTTTCCCTTTGTATCTGTAAGGAACTCACTTCTATATCCTATTAGTCCCCTTGCAGGAATCTTAAATTCTAGCCTTACATATCCGTTTATGGCGGATGTCATGTTTACCATCTCAGCCTTTCTAACTCCAAGCTTTTCCATAACGACTCCCATAAACTCTTCAGGAACATCTATCGTTAAATACTCTATAGGTTCGTGAAGAACACCGTTTATCTCCTTAAATATAACCCTTGGCTTGGAAACCTGCAGCTCATAGCCTTCCCTTCTCATGGTTTCAATAAGTATTGAAAGATGAAGTTCTCCCCTTCCTGAAACCTCAAAGGAATCGGTGCTGTCAGTCTCATTAACCCTCAAACTTACATTTGTTTCAAGCTCCCTCATAAGCCTATCCCTTAAATGTCTTGACGTTACATACTGACCTTCCCTTCCAGCAAATGGGCTGTCATTTACACTGAAGGTCATGGATATCGTAGGCTCATCTATTGAAACGAAGGGAATTGCCTCAGGATTTTGTGGGTCTGCAATGGTCTCTCCTATGTTTATATCGGGTATACCGGAAACGGCTACAATATCACCAAGGGATGCCTCCAAAACCTCTTCCCTTTTCAATCCATTAAAGGTATATAGTGTAACAACCTTGGCGGTTCTTACATCCCCCTCACGCCCACATATGGCAACCTGCTGATTTTTCTTTATTCTTCCCCTTGCAATCTTTCCTATTGCTATTCTTCCAACATATTCGTTTGAATCAATTGTAGTTACAAGCATTTGAAGGGGTTCATCCATATAACCTGAAGGTGCTGGCACGTGATTTATAATGGTCTCAAAAAGGGGTTTTAAGTCCTCTGACTCTTCCTCCATGTCAAGCTTTGCTATTCCTTCCTTCGCTGAGCAGTAAACAGTAGGGAATTCAAGCTGCTCATCATCTGCACCAAGCTCTATAAATAGTTCAAGAACCTCATCAAGCACTTCGTTAACTCTCTGATCCGGCCTGTCAATTTTATTGATTACAACGACGGGTTTTAACTTCAACTCAAGGGCCTTCTTTAAAACAAACCTGGTCTGAGGCATTGGTCCCTCAAAGGCATCAATAAGAAGAAGGACTCCATCAACCATCTTTAAAACCCTTTCAACCTCTCCACCAAAATCTGCATGACCAGGTGTATCAACTATGTTGATTTTTTTACCCTCATACATAACTGCAGTATTTTTTGAAAGGATCGTAATTCCCCTTTCCCTCTCGAGGTCGTTTGAGTCCATTACCCTTTCGTCAACCTTCTCGTTGCTTCTAAAAATACCGCTCTGCTTTAGCATTCCATCAACAAGGGTAGTTTTACCGTGGTCTACGTGGGCAATTATCGCTATATTCCTTATATCATCCCTCACAAATCTATCCATAAATAGTCCTCCATTTTTCCAAAATAAACAGGATATCATAAATGATATCCCGTTTCAACAAACATTTTAATTCTAATCAAAAAGTCTTAAAATGTCAATGTATGTCTCTTCCTGTTATCCTTTCAAATACCGATGCAAGTATTAAGCCAAGCACTCCTGCTGATACGAATTCACCAAAACCTATGGTATATACCGTTGGAAGGTAGGGAAGGTTTGAAAACTTACTTACCCATATTGCAACAATAAATGCATTTAAAAGTATAGGCGGCAATACTGCAAGATATTTATTTGGCATTTTTGATGTTAAATATGCAGCCGCCAGCGTCGTCAAGCTTCCAAATACTATATCAACTAAACCCAGGCCGCCGAATATGTTTGCAAGAAAACATCCAATAAAAAGCCCTGGTATTGCTGCAGGTTCAAAAAAAGGCAGTATGGTCATCGCCTCAGAAATTCTCAGCTGAACCGGGCCAAAGGACGTTTCCCCCATCACAATGGTCAATACCATATAAATCGCTGCTATTACACCTGTTTTTACTATGTACTTTGAATCAAATCTATCCATTTGCATTCCTCCACTATTTATTTTGTCCAAAATCCAAGTCTATATCCACCGCATCCCCCAGTATTTTCATTATATCCTCCCAGAGCCTTGAAAACCTCATTTCCGCCCCTAAAAATTCCCTTATATCTGAGTTTAAAGAGATTATACCCATAAGGTTATTTATTGCATCCATTTGCTCCTTAGAAGGCTCCTTACCCTCCATCTTAAGTTTATACATCTCAATCTGTTTATTTCTGAAATCATCCACCATTTTTTTATTCTTTTCATTAGCTTTAATTTTATCCAGAGCCCTTTTATACTCAACTACCTCAGGAGCAACTTTTAAAGCCCTCGCAAGCTCATGGGCCTTATCATAAACACTCACATAACCACCTCCAAATATTATCAATTATTTTGTAACATAAAATAACCCTTAATTCAAGAACTTCATGCCCTTTAGAATTTTTAATTAAAAAGAGCCCCTTCAGGCTCTTATTCTATATCTCCATAATTATTGGTAATATCATCGGCTTTCTCTTAGTCTTTTCATATAAAAAATCTCTTAAATCTTCTTTAATTTCTGATTTTATAGCTGCCCACTCCGTAATCCTGCTTTCAAGACACCTGTCAAGGGCCTTTTTAACGACACTTCTAGCCTCCTCCATAAGATCCTCGGACTCCCTCACATAAACAAATCCCCTTGATATTATATCAGGGCCTGCAATAACCTTTCCTGTCTCCCTTTCGATGGTAACCACAACTGTAAGTATCCCATCCTGTGAAAGATGTTTTCTATCCCTTAAAACTATGTTTCCAACATCACCAACGCCAAGGCCGTCAACCAAAACCTGACCCGCAGTTACATGGCCGTTTAACCTTGCGCTGTCAGATGTCAATTCAAGCACTTGACCAATATCCGTAATGAATATATCTTTCTCATCCATACCCAGCCTTTGAGCAAGCAGTGAGTGCTGCTTTAAATGCCTGTATTCTCCATGTACCGGCATGAAAAACTTTGGCCTAACAAGGGTGTGTATAAGCTTTAACTCCTCCTGCCTTGCATGACCTGACACATGAACTTCGGCAAGGGATTCATATATTACGTTGGCTCCCTTTTTAAACAGTTGATTTATGACCCTCGAAATAAGCTTCTCATTGCCCGGTATCGATGTTGCAGAAATAACAACTACGTCCCCTTCCATTATTTCAACCTTTTTATGCTCGGACGTTGACATCCTCGCAAGGGCCGACATGGGCTCTCCCTGGCTTCCCGTTGTTAAAATAACTATCTTACCGTTAGGATATTTTTGTATATCATCTATGCTTATTATAAGTCCTTCAGGCATTTGAAGATAACCCAGGTTTCCTGCAACCTCAACTATATTTTCAATACTTCTTCCGGATATTGCAACCTTTCTATCATATTTTTGGGCTGCATCCACTATCTGCTGAATTCTATGAATATTGGATGCAAATGTAGCCACTATTATCCTGTTGTCTCCGGCATCGCTGAATATCTTTTCAAAGGTATCTCCAACGGTCCTTTCAGACATCGTGTATCCGGGCCTCTCAACGTTTGTACTGTCTGCCATGAGAAGAAGAACTCCTTGCTTTCCAAGCTCTGCAAGCCTTGCAAAGTCCATAACCTTGCCGTCAATTGGAGTATAGTCAACCTTAAAGTCTCCGGTATGTACTATTATTCCGGCGGGAGTATGCAGTGCTAATGAACATGAATCGGGTATGCTGTGGTTATTTCTAATGAACTCCACTTTAATATCTCCAAAGCTTATAACATCTCCGGAGTTTACAACATTAAGCTCAGTATCCTTTAGCAGGCCATGCTCCTTTAACTTGTTTTCCACGATACCAAGGGTCAGTCTGGTTCCATATACAGGCTTATTGAGCTGCCTTAAAATATAAGGAAGAGCGCCGATATGATCTTCATGTCCATGGGTCAGCACAATTCCTTTTACCTTATTCTTGTTTTTCAAAAGATATGCTATGTCGGGTATTACAATATCAATACCGAACATCTCCTCCTCGGGAAACATCAATCCGCAATCAATGACCACGATTTCATTTTTATATTCAACGATGGTCATATTTTTCCCAATTTCGTTGATTCCCCCGAGTGGAATAATTTTAACCTTATCCCTATTTGTCAAATATCGTCCCTCCTCTTAAGAGCAAATTTCTCCGACCATTACCAATAATGCTATTATACTGTATGAATGCTGCAATTATCAACATATAATTTAAAATTTATGTAAATCAAAGGACAACACAAACTATACCTGCCTTTATAGTTTTACCTTTTAATGAAAATTTATTATTTACTACTAAAGTCCAGGCCTCCAGTAAACAAAAACCCTTAAAGCAGGCTTTGGGTACTTTAAATTCCAGCCTACTTTAAGGGATAAAATTTTACTTGTTTACATCCTCTTTGCATTTGCTGCAGTAACCATAAAACTGAACGTTGTGATTGGTAATATAAAAATTATATTTTTTCTCTATTTCCTTCTCAATGGACTCCAGAAGGTCATCCTCCACCTCCTCAACCATTCCGCAGTTTGAGCATATAAGGTGATGATGCCTGTGATCCTCATCATTATGTACAAGCTCATATCTGTTGCATCCATCATCAAAGTTAACCCTTGATACAACGCCCATCTTCTCTAAAAGCTGAATGGTTCTATAAACCGTTGCAAGCCCTATTTCAGGACACTCTTTTTTAACTACGTCATAAATTTCTTCTGTTGATAAGTGTTTACCTTCATTGGCTATCATTGCCTCAAGCACTGCCCTCCTCTGAGGGGTGAGTTTATAGCCTTCTCCCTTCAACAAATCCTTTAATTTTTCATTATCTGCTTTTGAAAGAGCTGACATAATTACACCTCAATTTCTATTAAATATTACTTTGAGTTTATAATTTTTCTCATCCATTGTCAAGTAATATTCAATTGATATTGATTTTTAAAAACTCTGCAGAGGATTTCTGCAGAGTTTTTAAAAATCAATATATTATTTTATCGCAGCACCTTTTGGAATATAAAACGGGCATAAAAAGTTAATTTAATCCGCTGTGCTAGTTCAGAGGGTTAGCGGAGATAAAAAATATATGAAATTCACATGAAGCGAGCAAATAGAAGTTCTTGGCGAAGGGATGCAGAAAAATCCTAGAACTTTCGTTTATTTGAGAGAAGCGAGTTTAACGAAAGTTCTTGATTTTTCAAATCCCGAGACTTAGAACTTCTTTGCTAAGCGTGCTGGTGAATGAAATATATTTTTTATCGCAGCGCCAATCCACAAATTTATCTAGCACAACGAATTAATTTATTTCTTGCTTATTTCAATATTTTTTGATGGGCATTTTGCACAATTTCCAGAGCAATTAAAGCAGTCTATAAGCTTCGTTCTACATCTTGGACACACCATAGAATCTTTAACCTTATATCCGCATGTGGGGCATTTTATTTCCATAATTCCACCTTCTTATATTGACTTGTTGTGCCATTCCTTATAAATAGGCTGAGATAAAAATATATGGAATTCACATTTAGCAAGCAACCGGAAGTTCCTAAGGGAGTGGAAGGACAAAACTTGCCCGATACATTAAATTATGATCAGGGCAAGAAGTCCTCCCACCACAAATGCGCTTACAAAGCTGCCGAGCCATATGCTTATCGCCTCTTTTTTGCTTCTCTCCTTAAACATAACCATAATTGAAGCGATGCATGGTACAAAAAGAGTAATGGTTACAAGGGCCACAACAGTCTGGGCATGTGTTAAAGTAAGATCCGTAAGACCTGCAGCTCCAAAGTCCCTTCTTATAATACCCATAATAAAGGCTGTTGCTGCTTCCTTTGGAAGCTTGAGCATCCCAACGGTAAAGGGTTTAAATAAATCCTGAATTACCACAAGTATTCCTGTCTCGTTTAATAAAGTAATTATCAAAGCACCCAGTGCAAACAATGGTGCTGCCTCTTTAATAAACATGGAAGTCTTTGACCATGTTTTCTTAAGTACATTTATAGTTCTTGGCAACCTGATTGGAGGAAGATCTATAAACAGATTGGACGATTCCCCTGGAAGCACCCTGTTTAAAGTCGTTCCGGTAATTACAAAAACCAAAAGTATCGTTAAAATGTATATAAGTAGATACTTAGCACCCAGAGGAGCAATCATTCCGGCAATGACTCCAAGCTGAGCGGAACATGGTATCGTCATCCCTAAAAGCGCCGTTGCAATAACCTTTTCCCTTCTGGTCCCCAAAAGCCTTGTAGTTATCGTAGCCATTGTTACACATCCAAATCCAAGTATAAGAGGAATTATAGCCCTTCCATTAAGACCGAAAAATGAGAGAACCCTATCCGTTAATGCAGCAATTCTTGGAAGGTATCCGGAATCCTCCATTAGCGACATAAAGAAATAAAACGCTATTACAAGGGGAAGTAAAAGTCCAAAAACATATGTTGGTGTAAGGGTTAAAAGGCCATACTCACCTGCAAGTGCTCTATATATTATATTCCCTTCACCAACAACTTTTGAAATTATTCCTCTTACGAATGGTTCATAATATCCCTGCATCAATGTACCTTCAGTGAAATCAACTACATTACCCGCCACATAAACACCTATAAGCTTGTACATTATATATAGCACAAGTATAAGCATCGGTATTCCAGTAATCGGGTTTAACATATAATATCCCAGCCTTTGCCTGAAGGTATTTCCTCTTCCTTCTTTTCTGATTATCCTTGATACAATTTCATCTACCCTCTGCCTTCTTAATTTATAGGCCTCTTCTCTCTTTCCAGTAGCTTCCATATTATACTTGTCAAGTATGGTTTCATCATCCTCAACAATCATTAAGGCTTCGCTCTGCTCCTCAACCCTGTCAATATAATCCTTCATCATTTCATAGATTTTAGGGTTAACCTTTCCCACAGCTGCCTTATATAAATTTTTCTTGACCTCGTCTATTCCCTCTCCCTTTACGGCAACGGTTGGTATAACAGGCACTCCCAAAAGCCTGCCAAGTTCCTGGACATCAAGCTGTATACCATTTCGCTGTACATCATCCATCATGTTGAGAGCAACAATAACAGGCTTTCCCATATCTATAATTTGAAGAGTCAAAAACAAGTCTCTTTCTATATGGAGTGCATCCACCACATTGAGTATAATGTCTCCATAGAGTATAACATCCCTCGCTACCCTTTCCTCGTCGTTAAAGGATGATACACCATAAACACCAGGAGTATCTATCACCACATCATTTCCATATCTCCCATGTGAAACATCCACCGTTGTTCCCGGAAAATTAGAAACATCAACATATACTCCAGTAAGAGCATTGAAAAAAACAGACTTCCCTACGTTTGGATTTCCAACAAGAACTATTTTTTTAGCACCCTCGGGAATATCTATCTTTAATCCTTCACAACAGTTCATTATGCCCCCTCCTTCACGTCATTAACCTCAATCATTATGGACTTGGCAAGCTTTCTGCCTATTGCGATCTCCTGCATCCTGTTGCTGAGTATAACAGGACCAAAAGGAATCTTCCCGGAGCATTTTACCTCAACACCTTCGTATAATCCCATCCTTATTGCCTCAACTCTAATCTGTTCATTGGGAATGTTTTTAATTATTATTTTTTGACCTTTTCTGGCTTTGTCTAGAGTCATGGAAGAACCCCTCCTAAATTGATAATCATTATCAGAACATAATTAAAAAAATAATGAAATTTCTTCTCACTTAAATTATATACAATACTGATAATGATTGTCAATATTAGAAATATACTTTAATTTCTTCCAAAATATATATTTCATCCTCACTTATGCTGCATTTATATGCCCTTACGTCAATACCCCCATCGTATGCTTCCTTTAGCTTTTCACCAAACTCCCTGTCAATTTTGTAGTTTGGAGTGAATTCCTTTACGTAGTCCATAAATGCAACGATTACAACGGCAGCCCTGTACCCATCCTCCACTGCCTTTATAAGCTCTCCTATGTGTTTTCTCCCCCTCTCAGTTGGGGCGTCGGGGAACATTGTTGTGCCATTTTCCTCATAGGTACCACATTTAACTTCAACAAAGGTTTTATATTCCCCGTCAATAAAAAAATCTATCCTGCTGTCTCTAAAGGACACTTCTCTTTTTATGTCACCCTTAAGCCAGTTTATTTTTCCACTTCTTATCCCGTCTTCGAAAACTCTGTTTGCCAGAGGTGAATTTATGCATATAAGATGGCCGTTTTTGTTCACAAACATCATGCTGTATTTAGTTTTTCTGTCAGGTTTATTTGACTTTACAAGGGTAACCTCTACCCCCTTATGAAGCAGTTCCTTCATCCTCCCGGTATTTGGTACGTGCACCCTTTGAGCCTCACCATCTACAAGCACCAGTGCTTCAAACCTGTTAATCCTTTCTAAAAAAATTCCCTTAATCTTTTCTCCTTCAATTTTTACACTCAAGCTATCACCCCTTAAAAGAATAAGGATATACCTGTCGGTATACCCTTATTCTTCATCCTCAAACTCCTCTTCGTCGGCTGTTTCAAGCCACTTTTCATAAGCGCTTGCTACCTTTTCAAATTCCTCATCATCTTCAATTTCGCTAAGTATCTCGTTGCCTTCCTCGTCAACATCAACCTTCATAGCAACTGCTTCTTCACTTTCCTCATCATCCAGCGGATAAAGTATATAATATACATTTCCATCAACTTCAAGATCAGTGATTATTTCAAACTCTGTTTCTACGCCATTCTCATCCTTGAGAACAACCACATTATCCATTTCTTCCATAAGATACACCTCTTTCATATTTATACTGTAATTTTAATTTTAAACCAGGATATTGTCAACACTATTTATTTATTCTATCCAGATAGCTTTGAAGAATAAATGTAGCTGCAACAGTATCTATTACCTCCTTGCGCTTTTTTCTTGAAACATCAGCCCCTATAAGCATTTTTTCCGCCGCAACGGTTGTAAGCCTCTCATCCTGAAAGTCGATTTCCATTCCCGTTTTGCTCTTCAGTTTTTCACAAAAGCTTAAAACCATCTCTCCTGTAGGTCCTATTGTATTGTTCATATTCTTTGGAAGGCCTGAAACTATCTTCTCTACATTATATTCCCTTATAATGTTTATTATTTCTTCAATATCTTTTTTAATACTCTTTCTTCTAATAGTTTTTATTCCCTGTGCAGTCCACCCAAGGGGGTCGCTCACAGCTACGCCTATTGTTTTTTCTCCTATATCAAGTCCCATTATGCGCATCAAATACTCTCCTTCCATAAATTAACGCGTTGTGATAGTTTTATTTACAAAAGACGCTGTGATAAAAAATATATTGTTCTCACAACCACGCTTGCGCACAGAGGTTCTAAAGCTCGGGACAGCTGGAAGTTCTTGGCGAAGGGATGCAGAAAAATCCTAGGACTTTCGTGACTTAAGCAGGGCGAGTTTAACGAAAGTTCTTGATTTTTCAAATCAAAAGCCCTAGAACTTCTTTGCCAAGCGCAAAAAGTGAATGGAATATATTTTTTATTACTGCTTTCTTTAAATGAAAAGCTTGCACAACAAATTAATTAAAGTATAAAATTTAGGACGGCACATATAGTACCGTCCGTATGCATCAACACCATGTCTAAAATTCCAGCACTTACGGGATAAAAAGGTATGAATGATTATGTAAGATTACATACTGTTTTTTGAATTTATTTTTCATCCAGATAGTTTCTCAAAAGTTCCTCCAGTATCTCGTCCCTTTCAAGTTTTCTTATCAAAGCCCTGGCATTATTATAGCTTGTTATATATGTAGGATCACCGGACAAAATGTAACCAACCAGCTGATTTATAGGATTGTATCCCTTTTCCTTTAGAGATTTATATACTTCCTGAATTATATCTCTCGTCTTATTATCTTCATTCATCTGGAATTTAAACTGCATGGTTCCTTCAGATCTTTCAGACATATTCCCACACCTTTCTTAAAAACTGTCCCTAGAATTAATATATCATGATATGGTTTTTAAAGCAAATATCATATATCAATTTTTTAACTCTTTATTCAATTTTTTCCCACATTCATGATATAAGTTTAAAATTTTAACAGGTTTTATCTCCGATAAAACCTGCTAAAATTACGTATAAATCTTCCTTGTTATATATTCAAATAGATTCTCACTGAGTTAACCCATCATGTTTGAAATTATTTTTTATTTTAACATACCCTCAACTATTCCATAAACAGCATTTAATGCTTCATCCACCTTTTCCTTGTTCTTGCCGCCGGCCTGGGCCATATCAGGCCTTCCACCGCCGCCTCCTCCTGCAATCTTTGCAACTTCCCTAATTATATTTCCTGCATGCGCTCCTCGGGAAACTGCGTCCTTACTTGCCATTGATATAAAGATCACCTTATCGCCTGCTGTGCTTGCAAGCACAACAACCGAATTTCCAAGCTTATCCCTCAGTTTATCGCCAAGGTTTCTAAGTCCATCAACATCCAGATCAACTACGGCAGTAACGACTTTAACTCCTTTTATATCCCTTGAAGCATTTAGTATTTCATCTGCAGCATTTGAAGCCATCTTAGCCTTAAGGTTTTCAATTTCCCTTTCCTTTTCCTTGAGTTCAGCTATTATCGATTCTGCCCTTCTTACAATATCCTTAGGTGTTGTTTTAAGTGCAGCTGCAGCTTCTTTTAAGGTTTCCTCAAGATTATCAACATACCTGAGTGCTCCCTTTCCCGTTACAGCTTCTATTCTTCTAACTCCTGCAGCAACTCCAGACTCTGATATGATCTTAAACATACCTATTGCCGAAGTGTTGGCTACATGGGTTCCTCCACAAAGTTCCATGCTGAAGTCGCCAGCCTTTACAACCCTGACAACGTCTCCATATTTTTCTCCAAAGAGCGCTGTAGCTCCCATTCTTCTGGCCTCATCAATTCCAGTTTCAATGGTTTCAACCTGAAGGGCTTCCAGAATTTTTTCGTTCACAATGTCCTCAACCCTTCTTAAGTCCTCAGAGGACATAGCCTCAAAATGGGTAAAATCAAACCTTAATCTGCCATCTTCAACAAGAGAACCTGCCTGCTCAGCATGGCTGCCCAAAACCTTCCTAAGTGCTGCATGGAGCAGATGGGTTGCAGTATGGTTTCTTGCTATGTTCATTCTTCTTGCTTTGTCTACTTTTGTTTTCACAACGTCGCCCACATTAAGAGTACCTTCTAAAATCTTTCCAATGTGAAGTACCT
Source organism: Fonticella tunisiensis (assembly GCF_004364155.1). Classification (GTDB taxonomy): domain Bacteria; phylum Bacillota; class Clostridia; order Clostridiales; family Caloramatoraceae; genus Fonticella; species Fonticella tunisiensis. Next base: position 155,843 of record NZ_SOAZ01000005.1, read on the forward strand.
TGCCGTTTGCACTCTTTCTGCAATCTGTTACCTCGATCTTTACCCCTTCACCTTCGATAATTCCTGTATCTCCAACCTGGCCTCCCATCTCAGCATAGAAGGAAGTTGTATCAAGAATTATGGATACTTCTTTCCCGTCATTTACATTATCAACAATCTCTTCATCTTTTACAATCACAAGGACCTTACCCACGGCCTCAAGGCTGTCATATCCCTTAAATTCAGTCGAAATTTCAGCTGGAAGCTTTGAGTAAACGTCTAAATCCCTTCCCATATAGTTCGTTTCTTCCCTTGCTGATCTCGCCTTCTGCCTCTGCTCCTCCATCTCCCTGTTGAAACCTTCCATGTCAATATCCATTCCCTGTTCCTCAAGTATTTCAAGTGTAAGCTCAGTTGGGAAGCCATATGTGTCATAGAGCTTAAATGCCCTGTATCCGTTTAAGGTTTTTCTGCCTTCCTTTTTAAGCTCTTCAATATATTCATTAAGTATTCCTATCCCCTGGTCTATTGTTTCGTCAAACCTTTCTTCCTCAATCTTTATAACCTTCCTTATATATTCCCTCTTCTCCTCAAGCTCTGGATATGCACCCTTTGAGTTTTCAATAACCAAATCGCAAAGCTCATACAAAAATGGACTGTTTATTCCAAGAAGTTTGCCGTGCCTTGCTGCTCTTCTTAAAAGCCTTCTAAGAACGTATCCCCTTCCTTCGTTTGAGGGAATAACCCCATCGCTTACAAGGAAGGTTACACTTCTAATGTGGTCAGTTATTATCCTTAAGGACACGTCTTTTTTGCTGTCCCTGTTATATTCCGTTCCTGCTGCTTTACATACAGCATTTAGTATTTCCTTCATGGTGTCTATTTCAAATATGCTGCCAACACCCTGCATTATTGTTGCAAGTCTTTCAAGCCCCATTCCTGTATCTATATTTTTATTTTCAAGCTTTGAATAGCTTCCATCCTCATTCCTGTTGAACTGTGTAAAAACAAGGTTCCAAAACTCAACAACCCTGTCCTCATCTCCAGCCTTTATGAATTCCTCAACTGTTTTAATCTGTCCCTTTTCAGGGGCTCTATCAAAATGAATCTCCGAGCATGGACCACAGGGACCTGTAACTCCTACTTCCCAGAAGTTATCTTCCTTTCCAAGTCTGAATATCCTTGATGGGTCTACGTCTGTCCTTTTTGTCCAGATTTCATAGGCTTCATCGTCTTCAAGATATATGGTTACATATAACCTATCCTTTGGCAATTTTAAAACCTCCGTTACAAACTCCCATGCCCATGGAATGGCATCCTCTTTAAAATAATCGCCAAAGGAAAAGTTTCCAAGCATTTCAAAGAACGTTGCGTGCCTTGAAGTTTTACCTACCCTGTCTATATCACCGGTTCTTATGCACTTCTGGCAGGTTGTCATTCTCCTTCTTGGAGGAACCTCCTGCCCGGTGAAGTATGGCTTAAGCGGTGCCATACCTGCGTTAATAAGAAGCAAACTCTTATCATTCCGTGGGATAAGTGAAAAGCTTTGTGCCCTTAAATGGCCCTTGTTTTCAAAGAAAGAAAGGTATTTTTCCCTCAGTTCATTAACTCCCATATAATTCATAACACAGCCTCCTTACTTACGTGTACAATTAAAAAACCCCCGCCCCTGCAGGGACGAAGGTTAAACTCCGCGGTACCACCCTTATTACCATAAGGTCACTCATGCATATAACGGATGCCTCCGCCTCTGCCTACTTCAATTTCAGCAGGGAACTCCGGGACTGCTTCTACCCCGATTTCTAAAGGCTTGCACCTGCCGCCTTCTCTCTTAAAGCAAATACAGGATATACTCCTTCCCTTCAACGTCTTTTTCTAACTCGAAATTATTATACAAAAGGTGTATAGGGTTGTCAATTCCGTTAATATAAATTTTTCATTATATATCGGTATGTAACCTTGATGGCGCCAGCTGCAGGAATTGAAAGTACAAGTCCCCAACCACCAAAAAATTTTCCTCCAAGAATCAGTACTATCATAACGATGACGGGATGTATGCCTATGGTATCACCCATAAGCTTTGGGGCTACAATTGAACTTTCAACCTGTTGAATTACAAAGAATGCAGCTACAACCATTATGGCCTTGTTAACTGATTCCGCAAGCCCTGCAAAAAGAGCAGGCAAAAGCCCTATAACGGGGCCAAAATATGGTATTATGTTTGTAATACCGTTTATAAAAGCTATTATTATAGCATACCTGATTTTGAGTATAATCAATGCAAAAAATGTTAGAACGGCAATTATTATTGACAGTATTATCTGGCTCTTTATAAAGCTTCCTATTATCTTATCAATTTCATGTCCAAGCTCAATGGCTTTGCTCCTTATTCGCATTGGAATTATTGATTTGATTATTTTTAAAAAATACTCCGTATCAATGAGAAAATAATACACAAACACCGGCGTAAGTATATATGTAGGTAGTTCCATTGTAAAATCTATAAGCTGATTAAAGAACCTGTTAAGGTAATCGACCATAGCTCTTTCAACTCTTAAGAGGCTACTGTTTGCTGCATTTTTAAGATACAATGGAAGTTTGTCATAGCCTATTTTATTCAAATACTCGCCGGCCATGCTGCTGTAGCTGTCTGTATTTTTCAAAAACTCCAGCATATCCCTGAGAAGCCCCGGAATTATGAAAAATATTCCAAGGAATGTAAATGCCAGAAGCAGCAGAAGGGTTAACAAGACTGCTGTTTTTTTCCTTAGCCCTCTCCTGACCAAAAGCTCGACCATTGGATTTATAAGATAGGCCAAAACTATGGAAAAAAGTATGGGTTTTATTATGCTTCGTGAAATATACAATATCAATATAATTATCCCTATGAATATGAGAATAAAAATTTTCTTTACGCTGCTGCTTACCATTTTCCACATCCTATCCCATAAGCTTTTTGAAGGAAATATCGTTTATGATGTCGAGGTTTCCCTCCTCTATAATTATTTTTTCATTTCCCAGTACAGTTTTTCCATCTACAATGATTAACTTTCTTCCATGAAGAAAATCTTCAAAAAAGCCCCTCGTACATATTAGCGCCTTAATATTTCCCACCTTTTCATCAAAAATAATATCTGCAAGGTTTCCTATAAGCTCCCCCTTGTTTGTAATAACTTCTTTTCCAATGTAATCATGGGCTGCCAATCCTCTGCTTTTCTTTAAAGCAAGCTTATTTATTCTATAAAATCTACCCTTTGAAATTATACAGTCGCTATAATGCTCAATTTCACCCAAAGGCACAACGAAAAGCGATGGTATAACTCCCCTGCCTGAGACTATAAATGAACAGATTCTATTGTTTCTGGGATCTATAACACTATCCTCAACTGTTCCTCTTACCCTTCCGTTATAATCAACTACGCTGCAGCCTTTAACATCGAGAAATCTTTTCATAAAATCACACTCTCTGTCAAGTTTTAAATTTAGTAATACTTGCTGTTTGAATTGTTTATAAATATTAATAAAACAATATCTTAAGGGGTGAAAAATGCTCACAAGGGTTTTAAATTTAATTTTTATACTTATTATTTGCATAGTTCCGCTAATTATAACTCCCTGGGCTCCAGACTATTATTACTATCCAAAGATCATTGCAATATACGCCCTTGCCTTTATATTAGCCGTAATATCTATATTCCTTTCAAATAGTAAAACGCAAAAGCGTTTTGAAGATATTGTTGTGGTTTTATATTTACTATGGATAACCCTTTCAACATTATTTTCCATCGATATAAATAGGGCATTTCTGGGGAAGGACTACAGATATGAAGGTCTTCTATCACTGACATGTTATATATTGATTTACCTTACTGCCTCAAAGTTTTATTCTTACTCAAAAAAACACGTTCCAATACTTATCGTTTCATCTGTTATAATATGTATTTACGGAATTATTCAGTACTTCAACTTCGACCCCATACCTTCAGACGGCATTAGAACGGCATGGGAAAGATATGCCTATTCAACGACCGGAAATCCTAACTTTCTCGGCAGTTATATTGTACTTATTCTTCCTGTATGCATATTTTGTTATATAATCTCAAGAAAATATGCTTATCTGTTTTCATCTGGAATTTTATATATGGCGCTGCTTTGCACGCGTACAAGAAGCGCATGGATAGGAGGGGTCTTTTCCGGCATTCTCCTTATAATATTAATATACATACGCCGGATTGAATTAAAGCCCATGATTTACATATTAATACTTTTTTCAACTATAACACTGGGTTTAAACTATTACAGCAATCATGAAGTAAAGAATAGGTTTGTCTCAATTCTTTCCGATGCAAAGGCCGTTGCTACTAAGGCACCGGATTATGAAAGGGCAGGGTCAACACGTATATTTATTTGGAAAAAATGCCTGAAACTCATAGCCACAAAGCCAATATTTGGATTTGGGCCCGACACCCTCGATATTCTCTTTATGAAAAATTTTTATGAAGATACAAAAAAATATTTTGGAGACCTTTCGGTGGATAAGGCCCATAATGAATACATTCAAATAGCTGCTTCATCGGGTTTGCCTGCAGCTATCCTATATCTCACCTTTGTAGGGGCAATTCTTTTCAAATCCTTTAAAAACTTTAAAAAAAATATCCTGATAATACCTCTGCTTTGCAGTATATCAGGATACCTTATACAGGCCTTTTTCAATATAAGCGTGGTATCTGTAGCACCCGTGTATTGGGGGTTTTTAGGAATATTATCGGGCATGGCACATAGTTGATGGGTATACTGCCAAGATAAAAAATATGCAGCGGTGGAGCAAATGCCCCGCCCCTCATTTCAACAACGACCTTTTCCTTCATTGCTTCGTCTACTCACCAATGTCATGATGGTCGTCATCATAGTTTTTATCGTCTTTCCATGGCTCAAGACCATGCTTTATTCTATAGTCATTTATAGCCTTGTGGATTGCACCTTCTGCAAGCACCGAACAGTGCATTTTAATTGCCGGAAGTCCTCCAAGGGCTTCTGCAACGGCCTTGTTTGTTAGCCTCCATGCCTCTTCAAGGGTCTTGCCCTTGATAAGTTCGGTTGCCATGCTGCTTGATGCTATTGCCGCTCCACATCCAAAGGTTTTAAACTTTACATCCTTTATTATGTTATCCTCAACATCAAGGTATATTCTCATTATATCTCCGCACTTTGGATTTCCTACTTCTCCAATTCCATCTGCATTTTCAATTTCTCCAACGTTTCTTGGATTCATAAAATGATCCATTACCTTATCGCTGTACATTTACCTTCCCCCCTTAATGAAATTTTCATATAGTGGCGACATATCCCTCAGCCTTTGAACTATCTTTGGAAGTACATCAAGCACATAATCTACATCTTCTTCAGTGTTTTTATCCCCCAGCGAGAGCCTGAGTGACCCGTGGGCAATCTCATGGGGCAGCCCTATTGCAAGAAGTACATGGGATGGATCAAGTGAACCTGAAGAACATGCACTTCCCGTGGAGCCATATATACCGCTCTGGTCAAGAAGAAGCAGCAAGCCTTCTCCTTCTATAAACTTGAAGCTTACGTTGATATTTCCAGGAAGCCTTTTTTCAGGATGACCGTTCAGTTTCGTATATGGTATCTTCTCCAGTATTCCATTTAAAAGCCTATCCCTTAATGCCCTTATTCTGGCATTGTGTCCCTCAATATCAGCTGTTGCAAGCTCTATAGCCTTTCCAAGCCCAACTATTCCAGGAAGGTTTTCGGTACCTCCCCTCCTTTTTCTTTCCTGCCCACCTCCATGTATGAGGTTTTCAATCCTTATTCCCTTTCTTACATAAAGAGCTCCAACTCCCTTTGGACCGTAAAACTTATGGGCTGCAAGGGAAAGCATATCTATATTCATATCCTTTACGTTTATTTCTACATTTCCTATTGCCTGAACAGCATCTGTATGAAATATAATTCCCCTTTCCTTTGCAATCCTGCCTATCTCTTCAATTGGCTGAATCGTTCCTATTTCATTGTTGGCAAACATGATGGAAATAAGTATGGTTTTGTCTGTAATGGAATTCTTTAATTCTTCAAGATCAATTACCCCGTTTTCATCAACGGAAACATATGTAACTTCAAAGCCTTGCTTTTCAAGGAATTCACAGGTATTAAGGATCGCATGGTGTTCAATTTTCGATGTTATAATATGGTTTCCCTTAGCCCTGTTTGCAAAGGCAGCTCCTTTGATTGCCCAGTTGTCCGCTTCAGAACCTCCTCCTGTAAAATAAATTTCCTCGGGAAGAGCGCCAATAGCCTTTGCAACCTTTTCTCTCGCTTCTTCAATTGCACTTCTTGACTTTCTTCCAAGGGTATAAACTGATGAAGGATTCCCAAACTGTTCGGTAAAATATGGAAGCATAGCCTCAAGAACCTCTGGCTTTACATATGTAGTTGCAGCATGATCCATATAAACTATTCTCTTGCTGTCCATAATTATTCTCCCCTCTTTTCATCATTAACCTTTACCATTTCAAGGTAGTCATTTATCATATCCTGAAGTGTTATTGAATTTATAACCTGATTTACGCTATCGCTTATTTTCAGCCACAGCAGCCTTGTTGCACAGTAATTGTACCTTGAGCAATTAACCACCTCATCGGTTATGCATTCCGATATTTCAATGGGGCCTTCAAGCACGTTTAATATATCCGCTACAGTTATTTTTTCCGGCGGCATCGAAAGCACATATCCACCCTGTGCCCCCCTTGTGCTCTTTATAAGCTTAGCCTTTCTAAGACTTGAAAACAGCTGTTCAAGGTAGTATTCGGAGATATGCTGTTTTTCAGCTATAGTTTTTATCGAAACGGGTTCACCACCATAGTGAAGGGCCAGCTCAAACATGGCCTTTACACCATATTTACCCTTTGTTGAGAGCCTCATTAAATCACCCCAAATCCCGAGTAAATCGATAAGATATCGCCATTTTCAGATTATCATAGTTGAGCAAAACTGTCAACATTAAACAGTCAACATGTATTTTCATCCTTATTTTGTTTAGAGATTTGAAAATTATTCATGCATACCTTCAAAATAACTTGTTGCGCCAGCCATTTGTGAACATGGGTCGATAAAAAATATAAGAAATTCACATAAAGCGTGCATTCCATCCCAAACCTTAGAACGTCTTTGCTAAGGGTTTTCAATGCTATCTGCAGAAAGGAGAAGAGATTTTTAGGCAACCATCTATTTATTCCTCAATTTATTCAGTCTCTCCTTTATCCTTGCCTCGTATCCATAGCCTGAAGGTATATAAAACCTCTTTTTCTTAATAGAATCAGGCAAATATTGCTGCTCTATATATCCTCCTTCATAGTCGTGGGGATACTTATAGCCAATTCCTCTTCCAAGTTTTTGGGCTCCCTGATAATGTGAATCCCTTAAATGGTAGGGAACCCCTGAATCCTCACCCCTTCTTACCTCCTCAATGGCCCTGTCAATGGCCATATAACTTGCATTGCTCTTTGCTGCACATGCAACGTATATAGCTGCCTGGGAAAGTATTATTCTTGCTTCGGGCATCCCTATAAAATCGACGGCATGGGCAGCGCTTACAGCGACGTTAAGAGCCATTGGATCGGCATTTCCAACATCCTCACTTGCACAAATTACAATCCTTCTTGCAATAAATTTAGGGTCTTCCCCTGCCTCAAGCATCTTTGCAAGATAATAAACAGCAGCGTCAGGATCAGAGCCCCTCATGCTTTTTATAAAGGCAGATATTATGTCATAATGGTTGTCACCGTTTTTATCGTAGGATATCACCTTTTTCTGCATGCACTCAACTGCATCCTCAATGGTTATCCTGACCTTGTTATCCATCGACGTTGAAGTTAGAACCGCCATTTCCAAGGCGTTTAGAGCCTTCCTGACATCCCCTCCACTGTTTAATGCAAAGTAATCGAAAACATCTTCATCAACTTCAACCTCTAAATCTCCGAATCCTTTTTTGCTTTCTATGGCTCTTATCAAGGCCTTCTTTATATCTTCAATACCCACAGGTTTTAATTCAAATATCATCGATCTTGAAATAAGTGCTCTGTTAACCTCGAAATAGGGATTTTCAGTTGTAGCCCCTATTAAAATAATGGTTCCATTTTCCACAAAGGGAAGAAGTGCATCCTGCTGAAGTTTATTAAATCTATGTATTTCATCTATAAATAGAATGGTTTTTTTACCATATAGCTTAAGATTTTCACTTGCTTCCTCCGTTACCTTCCTTATATCAGAAACCCCCGAAGTTACCGCGTTTAATTGTTTAAATTCCGACTTGGTTGTATTTGCGATAATCCTTGCAAGAGTAGTTTTTCCTGTCCCTGGAGGCCCGTAGAATATAACAGAAGACAGGTTATCCGTTTGTATTGCTCTGTATAGAAGTTTATTCTTACCTATAATATGCTCCTGCCCCACAACCTCCTCAAGCCTTTCAGGCCTCATCCTCTCGGCAAGGGGCACGCTGCTTTTCCTGTTCTTTTCCTGCATAACATCGAATAAATCCATATTCATCACCAATACTTATTATACCATACCCGGACTTCTTTGAGCATCCTTACAATAAATGGATTCAGCATTATAGAACTTCCTTGATAAGGGTACTGGTGAACGAAATATGTTTTTATCGCAGAGCCTATCTATAGATATTATCTGCTTTCAATCCAGTTGACTTTTCAGAGTAGAGTAGCACAGCCAGTTTAAACGCAATAAAAATAAGTAGTAACTCATCACAAATTACTACTTATTTTTACACCTTAAGCATTATTGACCCTTCGTTCTCTTCCTTCTTGCTGGCTTTCTTCCCTCTTTAACATCATTTGCTTTTTTGAGAATCTTACAGTATTTTATTACTCTATCTATTTCTTCATTATTTAGACCCTTCAGCCTTTCCATCAATTCCACAAATTCAACGTTGTCCACTCAAATACCTCCTAATATCTTTCTCTATAAAATATTTATTTTTTTTATACATTTTTAGAACAACAAATTGAATTTTGGCGACAACTTTGTTCTACTTTACCTTATTCTCTTTTGCATATAAAAAGTATCAAATTCCTGTACATATGCTCTATTAATAAATCCCAGCCTTTCATAAAATTTTATTGCTTTTTTGTTCACTCCCTGTACTCCAAGCTGTAGAAAGCTTAAATTTATCTGCCTTCCAAACTCCTCAAGCTCTTTAAAAACAGCACTTCCAATTCCTTTATTTTGATACTCCTTTGAAAGCACAATAGTGTTTACATGAAGGAACGCTCCTTTAATCGAATACCATAAAAAACCACAGGGGCACATGTCGCAGAGTACTATATAGGAATATCTATCCATTACAGCCTTTCCTACGAATACATCATAGTCAAAGTCACCCTTAAAGCTTGTAACTATTACTTCGCCCAAGTTTTCTCTTACAAGTTTTTTTATATAGTCGATGTCGTAGTTTTCTGCTTTTCTATATTTTATATCCATAAAATCACCGCAATGATAAATATTTATAAAGGGATAGACAATTTTAAATCTAACATCAAATAACAATTTTTCCTTTTTATGTTAAGATCAACTTCTATATTTATAATATGGATGAAGTTCGAAAAAATGAACTTCTGTGAGAATACATAATAAAAAAATATTACAAAAACATTAAATATTTTTTTATGGCATTTTATGGATAAAACTTAGAATATCAGCAAATATTTAAAAATAAATATGTAATAACATTTTCCCAACAGATTTACCGACATAGAGGACAAATTCAAAATGAGAAAATCTAAAAAATATTGAATGACTGTAAACATTAGCTATCAGGAGGTGTTAAATTGAAAGGCTTTATACTGAAAAACAGAATATTAATCACCATACTTGGAATAATTCTAGCTTCATTAACAGTTTATTATGTGAGTTACAGGTTTACTTACCACACCATTACTGTGATGACAATAAATAAAAATATATCCAAAATCGTTGATAACATCCATATAGTTAACCTCGATGCTGAAAAACAAACCCTTGATGGAAAAACAGCAATTGAATACAGGCTTACCTTTAGATTGCCCTCAGGATATGAGAAAGATGACATAGCAGGGTATGTGAACTTCGCCCTGGGATTTTTTGATAGGACGTGTGAAATATTAGGAACCAGCATGACTCCTCAAAGTTTTAATTATTCTCCCGATGAATCCCAGAGCAAATCCAGAACTTATACAATGGAGTTTAAAGTAACACCAGAAAAGCAGGGCGATGAAGATATTAAATATTTACTGAGCAATGTAAAGAAGGATATTAAAATATTTACATTCAATAAAAATAAGAAAATAAAGGAATTTCAGATCGAATAAAAGAACTCAAAGATAGCTTAACTATGACAATAGGTAGATATGTTATCCTACGTATGCTCTACCTATTATTTTTTTACTGAATAATCACAAGGGACGGTTCACAATTTGACAACACTCACAAAAACTTCATTTCTTCTCTAAAATTACAGGTATTTTACTTCATTAACGCCTACTAGGCCTAATTTTAAGCTGAACTTTTAAGCTCCATATCCCCAAAAAATAAAAAAAGACATTGCTTGTCCATGTCTTATCTTCATCAAAAGAACATTTACCATAAGAATTTTTTGCCCTGCTGTTTAATTTCCGTTTTAAAAATAGAATACAAACTCCTTTAAGCACTTTGGATTAATCCATATTATCTATACTGTGCTATCATCCTAATTTCTTAAGCCGACCTTTCCTTTATAAGTCTATCTATCACGCCCATATACCGTTCATCATTATATGCCAACCTTAGTCCCATTGTCCCAAGCTTTGATATCCTGGATGCGCTTGTGTATCCTAATACCTTGCATATATCACTATGGGTAAAGTTACACAAATACCTCATCAAAAATACGCAAAGGGCCCTTCCCTCCGTTGCCTCCCTTCTGTTTTTGGCGCGAAGAAGCCTCTTGTCTATCCCTGTGCATTTTGATACAAATTCAAGTATCTCCTCAGGGGGAAAGTCCCTAATAAGTATTACCCTCTCGCTTCTATACTGGCTCTTTTCATTTTTAAACTCCACAGTATCTATCATAGCTTGGTTGTTACATGCATAGACAAGCTCGAGGTACAACTTCCTTGCCTTATCTCCATCCTGGCTAAAAAGCTGCATTATAAAATCCTCATCAACTATATTAAAGGCATCCTTCCTTAGGCCAAGATA
>NZ_SOAZ01000006.1 GCF_004364155.1 Fonticella tunisiensis
GTATGTTTGGATTAGACACCTATATCATACATGATTTTCACTATGGTTGTTATTTTTTTATTCTATCTGTTGCATTTAATTTTACAATGAACCAATAAATATCTAAAAACAATGTGTAAAATCATAAAGTAATATAAAAGAATATGTTTAATATAATATTATAAAGTAATTCTTGAGGTTGTATCATGGATAGAATTGTAAGTATAAGCGATCTCATTAACCCAAAGGAACGTAGAAGAATCCTTGAGGTATTAAGCCATTATTCAATCATACCTGAAAAAGTTGAAAAAATTAGAAGCGTTTACAAAGTAAAATGTGGTAATAGGTATTATTGTTTAAAGAAAACTAAAAATGGAGATAAAAAAGCAAAAAAAGGTATGTATCTGGTTGAATACTTGAAAAGCAATGGTTTTTATAATGTTGCGGAATATATTAAAACTGAAGAAGGTAGAGAATATTTTAAAACTCAAAAAAACACCTATTATCTTATGGAGTGGATTGATGGAAGAGAATGCGATGTAGAAAACTTTGAAGAACTGAAGACAGCTGTTAAAATGTTGGCGGAATTCCATATAAAATCTAAGGGATTTAGCCCAGAAGGGGTTAGAGTAGAAAGCAATATAAAAAATTGGCCTGTTATGCTTCAAACCTGTAAAAAGGACCTGGATTTATTTAAACACCTTATTGAAAGAAAAAAGGTACAGACATCCTTTGATATTGATTATTATAGCTACATTGAAAAGTTTAAATCATCAATGGACACTGCAATAGATCTTCTTAAAAAATCCAATTATATGATTGTTTCATCCAGGGCAAAAAATGAAAAATGCATTTGCCATGATAGTTTTTATTATCAAAATATTTTATTTGACCCAAATAATAACGTATACCTCATTGATCTTGACAGCACAATTTATGATATACATGTCTATGACCTTGCAAAATTCATAAGAAGAATATTGTACAAGAAAATATATTGCTGGAATTTTGAAATAGCAAGGAAACTTATAGATGTATATTGCAGCGTAAATCCACTTAGTATTGAGGATTATGAAATACTGCTGGCATTTATTATTTTTCCCCATAAATACTGGAAGCTCGGCAGAAAAAGATACATTAAAAAGAAAAAATGGAGTGAAGATAAGTACCTCAAAAAATTAAGAAAACTGGTAAGATATATTGACAGGCAACAACACTTTATAAATTGTTTTATTGATTATTATAAAATCAATATGTAAAAGAGCAGCAATGCTGCTCTTTTTGGTGCCCAGAGCCGGAATCGAACCAGCGACACGGGGATTTTCAGTCCCCTGCTCTACCGACTGAGCTATCTGGGCAAATATAGATGTTAAAATCAGAATCATCTTTATTCCTAACTTATAAAGTCTGTTATAGTGGTGGGCCTTCAGGGACTCGAACCCCGGACCAACCGGTTATGAGCCGGTTGCTCTAACCAACTGAGCTAAAGGCCCTTAAAAAAGTTTTTACAACTACATTAATAATATAACATCTTTCCATATATTCGTCAATATCTATCTATTCCTTTTCCAAACTTTAAAAAAACGGTAAAATCCGACTTATTTATACTTTACAAAAAAAATAATATAAAATATTGTAGCCTTTAATCAGAATTTTTCTAATAGTTTAGGACCCCAATGAGAAGGAAATTTATATTGTAAAAAGAATAATATATAGGAGGTGATATCATGGGTGAAATCAAATATACTTTTAAGGAAGTATGTGATATAACGGGGTATAAACCGTCAGTAATTAGATATTATGAAAAGGAATTTAAGCTTGACATACCCAGGGATGCAAATGGTAGAAGATTTTTTAGCCAGAAAGAGCTTGACAAATTAATTCAGATAAAAAATCTTCAGCAGGAGGGCTATACTAATGGACAAATAAAGAAGATAATGGAAGGTGAGGAACAGGGGGCATTTCTTGAACTCGCCACAACTAAGGAATCCTGCATTTTAAATCCTGTAAAAAGCGATGCTTTAAACAAACTTGATGAAAAGCTGAATGTTATAAATAGTATTTTAACTGAACTTAACAAAAGTATTGTTGGCAAGGATAAGGACGCTCTGTTAAGTGAAAATATGAAATTGAGGATGGAAATTAAACAAAAAACCTACGAAATTATGGAGTTGAAGGAAAAACTAAGGTATGAAAAGGAAAGAAATGCTGGTTTCTTTTCAAGAATTTTAAAGAGAAAAAAATAATAGAAAGGTGCAATCTATGACAAAAATTCAAAGGGCTTCAATCAGGGATTTAGTGAGAATAATTAAATTTAAAAATCGTTTCAAAGAGATAGAACATAATTTTTACAGCATCATACCAAATAACCTTATATACTATCTTTTTAGAGATAGATGCTTCTTTATATTGAAGAATAAAATAATATGTGGAATAGTATTTATAAATACATCAATAAGAGAAATATACTATCTGCCTGTAACTAATCAAATCTATTTTTTCAGCTTAATGCATATACTAAAGAAAAATTTCAATCTTGAAGGTTATATATTTAAATTTACTTATAAAAATGGTATAAAAATAGATACATATAGAAAGTACTTCAAATTTAATATTATAAGCAATATAAAAAACATGCAGTGCGATATTGGCAAGCTTAATAATATTTATTCTTTTCCAGATGACATAAGGGTTAGAAAACTCGATATATCAAGGAAGGATGAAATTTACCTTAGGTTAGAACTGCAAAATAAAGTGTTTGGCGGTAAAAATGGGAGACAGAATCTGACTATAGATGAGGTTATTGAGGAGCAAAAAAATCCTAGGTTTTTGAGAAATATGTGTTTTGTGCTTGAAATTAACAGTGTTCCGGCGGGCTATGGACAAATTCTAATAATCGATAATTTGTATCATCTTGTAAATTTTGGAGTTATTCCCGAATTCAGGAGAAAAGGATATGGTTATTATTTTCTATTAGGTATAATAGAAGAATGTAAAAAGTATGAAATTGAAGAATTATATTTAACCGTCGACAATATGAACCATAGTGCGGTAAATTTATATAAAAAAATTGGTTTTAAAGAAATATTTAATCAGGCGAAAATCGAATTAAAAGAATAAAAAGGCAGAAACTGCCTTTTTATTCTTTTAATTTTCTATATTCTAGTAAACCATTCTTAATTATATTCATAGCTTTTTTCAAATCTTCAGTATTCAAGCAATAGGATATTCTAACTTCATCCTTTCCAAGCCCCTGCGTGGCATAGAAGCCCTCAGCAGGTGCCAACATAACTGTTTCATTATCCATGGAGTAATCAGTTAAAAGCCATTCTACAAAATCCTCAGCGCTTTTTACTGGAAGTTTAGCAATCATATAAAAGGCACCGGTTGGTTTCTCACATATAACTCCAGGCATTTCTTTTAAAGCACTGTATACTACATCTCTGCGCCTTTGATATTCTTTCTTAATTTCTATGAAATATTCATCTGGTGTGTCAACCAGTTTTGCAGCACCTATCTGTTCTATAATAGGGACACAGAGTCTTGACTGGCAAAGCTTTAATATATTTTCCATGAGTTCATGATTCTTGCTTGCAACAAGCCCGATTCTAGCACCACATGCACTATATCTCTTTGAAATACTGTCAACCAATATAACTCTATTGTTCATATCCTTTAAATGCATAAAACTGGTGTACTCAAGCCCATCATACACAAACTCTCTGTATACCTCATCACTAATTACATAAAGATCATGCTTTTTTGCTATATTAGCAATGCGATTCAATTCTTCTTTACTATATACAACTCCCGTGGGATTTCCAGGGTTAGACAAAAGAATCGCCTTTGTTCTATCGTCGACATGTTTTTCTATCTCCTCTTCGGATGGTAAATGAAAACCCTGTTTTGCATATGTAAGGAAAGGTTTTATATTAATTCCTGCTGCCTGGGAAAAACCATTGTAGTTAGTATAGAACGGCTCTGGTATTAATACATTATCACCATAATCTGTAATTGCCATCAGGGCAAAAAGAACAGCTTCGCTGCCTCCATTTGTAATAATTATCTCATTCTTATTCAGTTCAATTCCCCATTTTTTATAGTATTTAATAAAGCTACTGATAAGCTCGGGAATTCCCTGAGATTCGGAATACTTTAGAACGTGATCTCTAAACTCGCTTATCGCCTTATAGAATATTTCAGGAGTATGGATGTCAGGTTGTCCTATATTTAGGTAATAAATTTTTTTACCCTTACTTTTAGCATCGTCAGCTAAAGGAGCAAATTTTCTTATTGGTGAAGCTTGCATTCTCAACACCCTTGATGATAATTTTGGCATTATATTACCCCCCAGGTAAGTTCTCATTCATATAATATTCAAAAATACCAAAAAAGATGTTATTTTAACTTTCCAAAAATGCTGTTGTAAACATTGCTGTAGTACCCCCATTTACCGTCAAAAATATTGTTAACTGTTGGCCCAAAGTATTTCCTCTCACCAAGGATATACGATATTGAACCTGCTTTATCCTTACCATTTTCAGATTTTGAGTTATACATATTACCACCTCAAATATAGTATTGTCACTAAATAAAAATAAAATACAACAGGCTTTCACAGCCTGTTGTATTCATAAAAAAACATGTTAATCAAGATTTCTTAAAACTCTACCTAAACGTCTAATTCCTTCAACAATTTTTTCTTCGGGCATATTTGAATAGTTTAGTCTGAAATGATTTGGATGACCGCCATTGGGGAAGAAAGAACCACCTGGTACAAATGCTACTTTTTCCTTTAGAGCCTTTATGAGTATCTCTGCAGAATCATAACCTTCAGGAAGAGAAATCCACGTAAACAATCCACCGGAAGGATACGTATACTTGACTGTTTCAGGGAATTCCTTTTTAATAGTTTCAATCATTAGATCTCGTCTTCTTCGATATATTTTCTTTATTTTATTTATATGCTCATCTAGCTTATATTTTTCCATAAATAAAGCAGCTTCTCTTTGAGATATGGAACTTGCCTGTAGATCAGCACCTTGCTTAACCATTATATATTTAGATAACAATTCAGGAGATGCACAAATCCATCCAAGCCTATAACCAGGGCAAAAAGTTTTAGAAAAAGTACCAAGATATACAACAAGTCCTTTAGTATCAAAACTTTTTATTGCCGGAAGTCTGTCCCCTTCGTATCGGAGCTCTCCATATGGATTGTCTTCAATAATAGGTACATTATATTTTTCCGCAAGTTCTACCAATCTCTTTCTTCTTTCTACACTCAGGGTTTTTCCAGTGGGATTTTGAAAATCAGGAATTGTATAGATGAGCTTTGCCTTAGGATTTGCTTCCAGGGCCTTTTCCAATTCTTCAATAATCATTCCGTCGTCATCCATAGGAACTTCGACAAATTTTGGCATATATGCCTTAAACGCATTTATAGCACCCAAATAACTGGGGCTTTCGCATATGACAACATCGTCTTTATCTAAAAATATCTTGCCCGAGAAGTCGAGTCCCTGCTGAGAACCGTTTATAATCAAGATATTTTCATAACTCACATTGACTCCTGCCGGTTTCATTCTTTCCTCTGCTATTATCTTTCTAAGGGGTATATAACCTTCAGTTGTCGAATATTGAAGTGCTGCTTTACCATCATTTTCTAAAATCTGTATAGTAATTTCTTTCAATTTTTCCACTGGAAACAATTCAGGTGCAGGCAATCCTCCTGCGAAAGATATTATCTCAGGATTCTCAGTCAATTTTAATATTTCTCTAATTTCTGATGCTTTAAGATTGTTCATCCTTTCTGCTAACCTAAATTCCATAGGATGAGCACCTCCTATATATATTTTTAAAGCTAGAGGGTAAAATAATAACTATTAGGCAATCTTTCTTGAGGTATACAGGGGATTGTATACATAATATTCCTATATTAATTATATCAGAACAGAATTATTATAACAATAAAATATTAACTGAATTATAATAACCTGGAAATATTGTGAGGTGATACACGTGATTAACATGATTGTCGTTGCCATAGCTCCATCCCTGGCTTTGATATTGTATATTTATCAGAAGGATAGGTATGATAGAGAACCCCCATTGCTTTTATTTTTTCTGTTTATATTTGGTATATTTATAGCGCTTCCAGTTTACTATGTAGAAAAATTTCTTGCTTCATTGTATTATAACATATTTTATCATGCATATATTGTTGCCGGTTTTACGGAGGAATCCTTCAAATATGCAGTTGTTAGAAGATATGCATATTCAAACAAGCATTATGATGAAAAACTAGATGGAATCATATATTGCGTTTTTGTCTCTCTTGGATTTGCAACAGCAGAAAACGTTTTATATGTTATAAATGGAGATATAAATTACCTTTATACAGGTATAACAAGGGCACTCTTTGCTGTACCTGCCCATATGTTATTTGCAATAACCATGGGGTATTATCTATCAATCGCAAAGTTTTCAAAAAGAAGGGTGGTTTCCATTGGTTGTTCTGTAAAATCGCTACTCGTACCTATACTTCTACACGGTACTTATGATTATATTTTATTTTTAAGACAATATGGGGTCTTTCCCATCTTTATACTTTTTGTAGTGTATCTGTGGAGAATCAACCTTAAGAGACTAAACGAATATGTAAGGGAGTCCAGAGAGGATGCATGAAATGTTTTACTCAACTACTCTACATAATATATATTATGTAGAGTAGTTGAGCTTTTTATAAAAAATACATTGCTGATGAGTCATCGCTGCGTGGTCAAAATATTTAAAAATCTACAATTTTATTTTATTTTGTTGTATAATATAAGGTGCTATTTTTTTGAATATTATTTAGAAAGGTTGATAATTATGGATATTAAAAATAAAAAATATTTTATAGAAACATGGGGCTGCCAGATGAATGAAGAGGACTCTGAAAAACTCTCCGGAATGCTTGAAAATATGGGATATGCAAAGGCTTCAAATCGTGAAGAATCTGATGTTATAGTATTTAATACATGTGCTGTGAGGGAAAACGCTGAGCTTAAAGTTTATGGAAATCTTGGGCAACTTAAAGCATTGAAGAAGAATAAACCCGATCTTATAATAGCTGTATCAGGCTGTATGATGCAGCAAAAGGGAATTCCTGAAGAAATAAAAAAGAAATATCCTTTTGTAGATATAATTTTTGGAACTCATAATATACACAGGTTTCCAGAACTTTTAAATAATGCTTTGCAGAATGACTCAACTATAATAGAAGTGTGGGAAAAGGAAGGGGAGATAGTAGAAGGGCTTCCAATAAACCGTGAAAGCGATATAAAGGCCTTTGTTACTATAACCCATGGCTGCAACAATTTCTGCACCTACTGCATAGTTCCCTATACCAGGGGCAGAGAAAGAAGCAGGACCCCTGAAGCAATAATTGATGAAGTTAAAATGCTGGCTTCCCAAGGCTATAAGGAAATTACTCTTCTCGGCCAGAATGTAAACTCATATGGAAAGGATCTTGAAAATATTACATTTGCTAAGCTGCTAAGATTAGTTAATGAAGTTGAAGGTATTGAAAGAATACGTTTTATGACATCACATCCTAAAGATTTAACTGATGATGTTATATTAGCTGTTAAAGAGTGCAGCAAAGTTTGTGAGCACATACATCTTCCAGTTCAATCGGGAAGCACTAATATACTGAAGAGAATGAATAGAAAGTATACAAGAGAAAAGTACCTTGAGCTTGTAAAAAAGATTAAATCTCAGATACCAGAAGTTGCATTAACAACTGATATTATTGTGGGATTTCCAGGAGAAACAGAAGAAGACTTTCAAGAAACATTGGAACTTGTAAAGGAAGTGGAATATGACTCAGCATTTACCTTTATATATTCCATAAGGCCCGGAACGCCTGCCGCAAAGTATGAAAAGCAGGTTCCAGAAGACGTAAAGCATGAAAGATTTAACAGATTAGTTGGAGTATTAAACGCTATAAGTGAGAAAAAGAATAGAGAATATAAGGATAAAATAGTCGAGGTACTTGTTGAAGGTTTAAGTAAAAATGATGAAAGCAGGCTCACCGGAAGAACAAGAACTGGAAAGCTTGTTAATTTTACCGGTGGGGACATTGCTCTAAAGGGAAGACTTGTAAGAGTAAAGATTACTGAACCTCAAACATGGTCTTTATTGGGAGAATTGGTTGATATTATAAAATAGGGTGTTAATTTACTGCTCCCTATTTTATTTTCCTTTTTAAAACACTACATTTGTGCAGGTATTTATTTAATTTAGGCTGTTTTTGATTTATAATTATTACTGAATAATCACCCCTTTGCCCCGGGCAGAATGTCCGGGGTATTTATAAATCTATAGAAAAACCTTGGATTTTTCTTTATATATAACAGGTTCGTTTTTAAGGAGGAATGTGCTTTGGCTTTAACACCAATGATGCAGCAATATCTAGAGATTAAGGAACAGTGCAAGGATTGTATTTTATTTTTCAGGCTTGGGGATTTTTATGAAATGTTCTTTGAAGATGCTGAAATAGCTTCAAGGGAACTGGAACTCGTATTAACAGGTAGAGATTGCGGTCTGGATAAAAGAGCTCCAATGTGTGGAGTTCCATATCATTCATCAGAGAGCTATATATCAAAACTTATAGAAAAAGGTTATAAGGTAGCTATATGCGAGCAGGTTGAGGATCCTGCCCTTGCAAAGGGAATTGTAAAGAGGGAAATCATAAGAATTGTAACCCCTGGAACTGTTATGGAAAGCAGCCTTCTTGATGAAAAGAAAAACAATTATATTGGTTGTCTCTATTTCTCTCGGGATGGTTTTTCGTTATCCGTTTGTGACATTTCGACAGGTGAATTTCTTACTACAAGTTCAAAAGGTAGTTTATCAAGAGCTGTTGATGAACTTTCAAAATATAATCCTGCCGAGCTTCTTATAATTGATAACAATATTCAAAACAGAGAAAAGCTGGAAAAAACTATTAAAGAAAGGTTTAATCTATTGTTAAGCTTTGTAAAACACGATTCGCCAGAAAACAATATAATTTTGGAAAGATTTAATGATGATCTATCCAGTCTTAATGAAGATGAACTGAATTGCTGCGGATGCTTATACAAATATATATATGAAACTCAAAAAAATAGCCTCGGGCATATTGTTCATATAAAGAAATATGAGTTAAATGATTTTATGGTGCTGGATGCTTCTACAAGAAAAAATCTGGAACTTACACAGACGATTTTTGGTAAACAGAGAAAGGGATCACTTCTCTGGGCCCTCGATAAAACTCAAACTTCTATGGGAAGCCGACTCCTCAGAAAATGGATTGAAGAACCGTTGATAAGCCAGGATGAGATAAACAAGAGGCTCGACTCCGTTGAAGAATTAATGAATAATGTTTACCTTTCCTCAGATTTAAAGGAATATCTAAAAAATGTTTATGATATAGAAAGGTTGATAAGTAAAATATCATGTGGTTCAGCAAATGCCAGGGATCTTATATCCCTAAAAGAATCATTAAGGTTCCTGCCTGATATAAAAGCTGCAATATCAGTCTGCAAAACTAAACTGTTGAGTAATATTTATGAAAACTTTGATACACTCGACGATGTATATAAACTGATAGATTGTTCAATAGCAGATAATCCTCCACTTCAGCTTAAAGAGGGTGGAATAATAAAGGAAGGATATGAACCTGAAATTGATAAGTTGAGAGAAGCGATGATAAACGGCAGGGAATGGATAGCAAACCTGGAGCAAAAAGAAAGGGAAGAAACAGGCATAAAGTCTCTAAAGGTAGGATATAATAAAGTTTTTGGTTACTATATTGAGATTACCAAGAGTAACCTTTCAAGTATACCAGAGGGAAGATATATCAGAAAGCAGACCCTTGCAAATGCTGAAAGGTTCATAACTCCAGAGCTTAAAGAAATTGAAAACCTGGTTCTTGGAGCCGAGGAAAAGGTTGTAGAATTGGAGTATGAAAAATTTGTTTCCATCAGGGCTGAGGTTTCAAAGGAAGTTACAAGAATTCAAAAAATGGCAAGATACATTGCAATAATCGATGTGCTTCTATCATTCTCTCAGGTTTCCTTTGAAAATAACTACGTAAAACCTAAGATATCATCTGACGGGGAGATCGATATCAAAGATGGAAGGCATCCCGTAGTAGAAAAAGTAATACAGGGAATATTTGTACCAAATGATACTTTCTTAAATTTAAAGGATGATGTAATTTCCATTATAACGGGGCCTAATATGGCCGGAAAATCCACATATATGAGGCAGGTAGCGCTAATTACATTGATGGCGCAGATAGGATGCTTTGTTCCGGCAAGATCAGCCAAGATATCTATAGTGGATAGAATTTTTACGAGAATAGGAGCGTCGGATGATTTATCCTCTGGAAAAAGTACCTTTATGGTTGAAATGTCCGAGGTATCAAACATTTTGCAAAATGCTACTCGAAACAGCCTTATAATATTAGACGAAGTCGGAAGGGGAACAAGTACCTTCGATGGACTCAGTATAGCCTGGTCTGTGGTAGAATATATAGGCAGACGAATCGGGGCAAAAACCCTTTTTGCAACACATTATCATGAGTTAACTGAGCTGGAAGGTAAGATTAAAGGAGTAAAGAACTATTGTATTTCAGTAAAGGAACATGGAGATGATATTTTATTCCTTAGAAAGATAATCCGAGGTGGGGCTGATCAGAGTTATGGCATTCAGGTAGCAAAGCTTGCCGGTCTTCCTGATGAAGTTGTATCTAAAGCAAAGGAAATATTGTCGAAATTAGAGGAAAGCGATATAAATAAAAATATTAAGGAGAATATAAAAAAGGACGAAATTGCTGCAACAGCTATAGATGAAACTAAAAGCAGGAAGGATGAGCAAATAAGCATGTTCAATTATAAAGAAAATGAAATCATCGTTGAACTTAAGGAAATTGACATAGTGAACATAACTCCTATGGAAGCAATGAACATTCTTTATACCCTAAGCCAAAAAGCTAAAAAGATGTAGGAGCTGGTTAAATGGGAATAATAAAATTATTAGATGAAAATACAATAAATAAAATAGCTGCTGGGGAAGTTATCGAAAAGCCTGCATCCATAGTAAAGGAACTTGTAGAAAATTCTATTGACGCAGGAGCCAGCGAAATATCTGTCGAAGTTAAAGGCGGAGGTATATCTTATATAAGAATTGTAGATAATGGAAAGGGAATAAATAAAGAAGATATGGGAATTGCTTTTATGAGGCATGCAACAAGCAAACTATCCAGCGAACAGGAGCTTAATAAACTTGTAACCCTTGGTTTTAGGGGTGAAGCTTTGGCAAGCATTGCAGCAGTGTCAAAAGTCGAGATGATATCAAAGACTCACGATTCTATTTCGGGATACAGGATTTACATTGAAGGGGGAAAGATTATTGAGGAAGGGGAATACGGTTGCCCAGAGGGAACTGTTGTAACGATACGGGATGTATTTTTCAACACTCCTGCAAGACTTAAATTTTTAAAGTCAGAATCTAAGGAGAGTATGTATATAACCGATATAATGCAAAACTTAGCAATGTCCCATTCAAACATCTCCTTTAAATATATTTCCAACGGAAAGTTAGTTTTTGCAACCAGGGGAGATGGGGACTTGAAAGGTGTAATTCTTGCTGTTTATGGCAAACAAATAGTGAAAAATCTGATTGATTTGAATTGTTCAAGGGATTTTATAACTGTTAAAGGCTATTTAGGCAATAGCAATATTTCAAGGGGTAGCAGAAATTATCAATCTA
This sequence comes from Fonticella tunisiensis, assembly GCF_004364155.1. Lineage (GTDB taxonomy): Bacteria > Bacillota > Clostridia > Clostridiales > Caloramatoraceae > Fonticella > Fonticella tunisiensis. The sequence continues at coordinate 11,782 of NZ_SOAZ01000006.1, forward strand.
CCTTTATTAATGGCAGATACATTAAAAATAAGACCATAACGGCAGCAGTGGAGGCTGCATATAAATCAATGCTTACAATTAATAAATTCCCTTTTTTTGTTCTTCACATATATGTAAATCCTGAATTTGTAGATGTTAATGTCCATCCTGCAAAGGCAGAAGTAAAGTTTCAGGATGAACAGCTGATTTTTAAATCTATATATCACTGTGTAAAGGATGCGCTTATTTCTGCTTCCCATGTACCAGAAATAGAGGATGATAGGAAGGAGTTCATTAGAAACATACAAAAGGTAAATTATTCTCAGCAAAAATTAGATATAAAAACTGATATTGAAACGGATAAAAAATACGATGGAATGATAGCCAATGAAAATTTAACTAATAGCTATGAATTGCCCCGAAAAGATATACCCCTTAATAGAAATGACGATATTTACTATGAAAAGGATAAAACACAGTATGAACCTGAAGGTGATAGGTCTATATCCGTTGGAAATTATAAAATACCTAACAACTTTGAAAATGAAGTTACTACTAAAAGGGTTCCTAAGTTTGGTCCCCTTGCTGTTGTAGGCCAAATACATTTTACCTATATAATTGCAGAAGGCCCCGACGATATGTACATCATTGACCAGCACGCCGCCCATGAAAGAATATATTACGAAAAGTATTTAAGGGACTATAAAAGTTTTGGAATGCAGAAACAGAATTTGATTGTTCCTATTGTTCTAGAGTTTTCGGTAAGTGAAAAACAGGCTATTTTTGATAATATAGAGCAATTCAAAAGGCTCGGATACGAAATTGAAGATTTCGGAGGTAATTCAGTGGCATTAAGGTGCGTACCTATTATTTACGGAAATCCTGACCCTAAAGTGCTCTTTTATGAGATACTGGAGCAAATAAATTTGAACGATAAGAATGTTTTATCGGCCATTGATAAAATTCTCTACACTATGGCCTGCAAAAGTGCAGTAAAAGCCAATGATAAGCTGAGCTATAAGGAAATGGTTGAACTTATTGAGCAACTGCGTTTTTGTGATAATCCATACAATTGTCCTCATGGACGTCCAACAATAATAAAGATGTCATATATTGAGCTTGAGAAAAAGTTTAAAAGGATTCAGTAGGTGAATGCTATATGTCGAAGAATATAATAATTATTGCCGGTCCAACCGCATCAGGAAAAACAGAGCTTGGGATAGCATTGGCAAAGAAAATAAATGGAGAAGTCGTTTCTGCAGATTCAATGCAAATATATAAGTATATGGATATCGGCACAGCAAAACCCACAAAGGAAGAAATGGATGGAATTCAGCACCATATGATAGATATTGTTTTCCCGGACGAAGAATTCAGCGTTGCACTGTATAGAAGGATGGCTGGAGAGTGTATTAATGATATTTTAAACCGTGGAAAAATTCCTATAGTCATTGGCGGAACAGGGCTATATATTAATTCTCTAACCTATAATCTGGATTTTACTGAAACCAGTGTTGATAAGGAATATAGAGAACACTTAACAGCGCTTGCAAGGGAAAAGGGAAAGGAATATGTCCATCAAATGCTAAAGGATATCGATCCAGAATCCTATAACAGGCTTTATCCCAATGATTTAAAAAGGGTAATCCGGGCTCTTGAAGTTTATAAAAACACAGGAAAGACCATTTCACAGTATCAAAGGGAGTCCAGACAAAAGCCAATAGAATACAATATAGCCTATTTCGCCCTTACAATGGATAGAAGCAGGCTTTATGAAAGAATCAATATAAGAGTAGATAGAATGTTTGAAGCAGGACTTATAGATGAAGTTAAAATGCTTAGAAGAATGGGATATACAAGGGATTTAACCTCTATGCAGGCCATAGGCTATAAAGAGGTATACGATTATTTGGATGGCTTGTATACCCTTGATGAGGTTAAAGATATTATTAAGCAGGGGACAAGAAGATATGCAAAAAGGCAACTCACGTGGTTTAGAAAGGATACTAGAGTTAATTGGATTGATCTAGATAAACTTGACACAAAAGAAGAAATAATCCAAAATATAATTAAGTACGCTGAAGGAAAATTTAGAGGGATATAGAATTACTATATTAATATTATTTACCTGGAGGAGGATCCTATGAATAAAAGTGCTAATAACCTGCAAGATGTTTTCTTAAACCAAGCAAGAAAAAACAGAATCAGTGTTACTATACATCTGATTAATGGCTTTCAATTAAAGGGATTTGTAAAGGGGTTTGATAATTTCACCATTATTCTTGATAACGATGGAAAACAGGTGATGATATATAAACATGCAGTGTCTACTATAACACCACTAAAACCTGTACTCTATACAGTTCAAAACAATGAAATAGGCGAGAGTGATGAATAAATACCCTTATCAGGGTATTTATTTTTGTGTATATTGATGTAGCTCAGGCAATTATGTTAAAATTAAACATTATGTTTACCAAGGAGGAACAATCAATGTTGGATATTACTAATAAATATCTAATTGAAAATTTTAATATCAGATCTGAAATACTTGAATTATCTGAGAAAGCTTTACAGGACATAGCCAGTACCTTCAATAATATTGATAATATAAAAGAATTTAATCAGATAAAGGTTTTAAAGGCTATGCAGGAAGAAAAGCTAAGTGATGCGCATTTCACTAATTCAACTGGATATGGATATGGTGATATCGGAAGGGATACACTTGAAAGGGTGTATGCAAGGATATTCAATGCTGAGGATGCTCTCGTAAGGCCCCAGATCGTTTCAGGCACACATGCAATAACCCTTGCGTTATTTGGCAATCTAAGGCCTGGAGATACACTACTTTCAATAACAGGAAAACCCTATGACACGCTTCTTCAGGTAATAGGAATTGAAGGTGAAAACACTGGCTCCCTTAAGGAATATGGCGTTGATTATAAACAAATAGATTTAAATGAAGACGGCAAAATCGATATTGATGCAGTTCAAAAACTGATATCACAAGACTCGTCTATCAGGATGATAGAAATTCAACGCTCCACCGGCTATGGCTGGAGACCATCCCTTTCTATTTCAGATATAGAAAATGCAATAAAGGAGATTAAGAAGATAAGGGAAGACATAATTTGCTTTGTTGATAATTGTTATGGAGAATTCATAGATACCAGAGAACCAATTGAGGTTGGAGCAGACATTGTTGCTGGGTCACTGATTAAGAATATAGGAGGTGGTATTGCACCCACTGGAGGATATGTCGTCGGTAAAGAAAAATATGTAAGACAAGCTGCATTTAGATTAACCGCTCCGGGTCTCGGAAAGGAATGCGGCTCTACATATGGAATTGTAAGGCTTATGTTTCAGGGGTTATTTATGGCTCCCCATATTACGGCTGAAGCCTTGAAATCAGCAATATTCTGTTCAAGGCTAATGGAGCTTTCAGGTTATGAGGTATCGCCAAAGTATTACGAAAATAGGAGCGATATTATACAGGCCATTAAATTTAACAACCCGAAGGATCTGATTAATTTCTGCAAGGGAATTCAAAAAGGTTCTCCAGTTGATTCATTTGTTGAATGCGAGCCCTGGGATATGCCTGGATATACCGATCAAGTTATAATGGCAGCAGGCGCCTTTGTTCAGGGGTCATCAATTGAACTGAGTGCAGATGCACCTATTCGTCCTCCTTACATTGCATATCTGCAGGGAGGATTGACCTTCGAACATGCTAAAATTGGAATTCTGATAGGGCTATCTAATGTATTAAATAATAAAGAATAAAATAAAACCGGCCTGTTAGGCCGGTTTTATTTTATTCTTCTAATGAGCCCTACTGCTTTTCCCAAAATAGTGCAGTTATCTACTATTATTGGCTCCATGTCTGGATTTTCAGGCTGTAGCCTTATATATCCATTTTCCTTATAGAAGCGCTTAACAGTAGCGCTGTCGTCGATTAATGCTACCACGATATCGCCATTATTGGCTGTTGATTGTTGTTCAACGATTATGTAGTCACCGTCAAGTATTCCACATCCAATCATGCTTTCGCCTTTAATTTCCAGCATAAACATGTTATTTTTCATAGGAAAAAAATCGGCGGGAACAGGAAATCTGTCCTCTATATTCTCAACAGCCAATATAGGCTGACCAGCTGCAACTCTACCTACTATAGGCACGTTTATTATTTCCTTTTGATTTAATGTTTCATCTAAAAGCTCAATTGCCCTTGGTTTTGTTGGATCTCTTCTAATAAGTCCCTTTTTTTCAAGTCTCTCTAAGTGCCCGTGTACTGTTGAAGTGGATTTTAAACCTACAGCATTACATATTTCTCTAACAGAAGGAGGGTATCCTTTTGCAAATATTTCGCTTTTAATAAAGTCTAATATTTCCTGCTGCTTATCGCTTACTTCGGAATTTGGCATATATTACACCCCTTAATTCTTAATCTCTATTGATTATAGCACAACTTTAAAGCATAAGCAAACTTATGTTCGTAAAACCGTTGACATGAGAACAAATGTTCGATATACTTTAAATAGAACATATGTTCGTAGAGGGGGGGAATACATATGAAAAGAAAACTGATGTCAAAAATTATAATTCTTATAATATTATCTATAATGTTTGCATTGCCTTTTGCAATTCACGTGAAAGGTATCAGCAATAAAAAAGAAAGCATCAAAGTCGTAGTTTATCCAGGCGATACACTGTGGAGTATTGCGGCAGAAAAAAATTCGGGTTATAGAGATGTAAGACAACTTATTTATGAAATTAGAAAAATAAATAATCTTAAATCACCAGTAATATATCCAGGGCAGGAGCTTGAAATACCCATAAAATAATTTATTTATGAATCGATTTTTGATATAATATTAAAAAAATACGATTGAAAAGGATGATATGGCAATGGATGATATAAAATATTGTGTCCTTGATTCATCTAAACTTTGTACCGTCTGCTGTGAATGTGACAGATGTGACCTGTTTCCCGATAAATTTTGCGATAACTGTGGCAAATGCCTTGGAATCGACGGCATTGATTATAGTGAAATAAGGATCGATGGAATAATTGATGACGCATCTGAGTTAGACGAATATTTGCTTGATGAATATGAACTTCAAAAAATACATAGCTTTGAGAGTCGGTCAAGGGCTGAAAGGGTAGTGGAGTATGAATTTATAGAAGATATTCCTGAACTTAAAAAAATATATGATAAGAAAATAAATGATATACTGCATGGCAGGCATAAAGAAAACTAACCATGAAAAAATGGTTAGTTTTCTTTATAAAGACGATAGTTAACATAATATATATTATGTATATTTATAAATCTGCCAACGGATTTGATTTTACAGCTTCTCTTAGCCTTTCATCGTCGACATGGGTATAAATCTGTGTCGTGGATACGCTTTCATGGCCAAGTATATTTTGAAGGGCCCTGATGTCCACATTACCGTATTTATACATAAGAGTTGCTGCAGTATGCCTTAATTTATGGGGAGTATATTTATCATCGTAAAGTTCAGCACTTATTATATATTTTTTAACCAGCATCTCAACGGTTCTTTTATTTATTCTATATCCACGTTCACTGAGAAACAGCGCATCAGAATCAATAATCTTACCCGCAGCTCTAACAGGCAGATAGAGGTTTATGGCTTTAATACATGCTGAGTTGAGATATACTGTCCTTTCTTTATTACCTTTACCAATTACGGTTAAAGTGTCTCCCTTTATTCTTGAAATATTTATTCCAACAAGTTCCGATAATCTCAACCCACAGTTTAAAAATAACGTAATTATGGCATAATCACGTTCCTTATTTCTGCCATTAATAGCATTTAAAAGCTTTTTACTTTGATCTAGGGTTAAGTATACCGGGTGCCTCTTGCTTATCTTAGGAGCTTCAAGCTCTCTGGCAGGGTTGTCCTTAATTAACTTAGCTTTAGTTTCCAGGTAATTAAAAAAAGCCTTAATCGCAGCGGTTTTACGAGCCCTTGTATAACTTCCATTATCTCTTTTAAGAGTTATGTAGTTTATAAAAGAGTAGAGATCTCCGAGGCTTATGGTTCTAATAAAATTTTCATCTATGTCAGATATATCTATTTTTTCAACATCATCATCCATTTTATACTTAAGCCTCTTAACATATTTAAGAAATAGCCTGAGATCCACTTTATAGCCTGAAATAGTATTTATGGATTTGCCCTTTACAGTACATAGGTATCCAAGAAATTCGTTTAAGATAGAAGGTAAATTCTCATCATATATTTCCATATAATCCAAATCCATCCCTCCTACTACACATTATAATCCAACATTTCGCTAAATATCAATTTAGCGAAATGTTGGATAGGGCGATTATGACTAATTTTATGCGATTTTTAATTCTAATTACAATAATAACTCATATAATCTAGCCTAAAACCTTTATATATTAATAGCAATTTGTATTGATTATATGGTTTTGTATATCAAGCATCAATTAAAGCAATAAATTTCAAATAAGTTGTCGCTATTGTCACCTATCTTGCATTTTTTAATTTATCTTTCATTTTTCTATCATTTCTTTTTCTGAAGCGATTATTTCCCAGATTTAGAAATAGGGCAGCCGCAAATGAAATATAAAAAGCTATAGCCGCCAGAAATATCAGTATTCTTATGATCATACGAATCCCTCTTTATTCCTATCGTATTTTAGTTATGTCCAAATTTTTCTTGTAGGTATTGATTAGACATTCAATAACAGCCCCTCTAAAATTCTTCTCTTCCAGAGTTCTTACTCCTTCAATTGTAGTACCTCCAGGGGAACATACCATGTCCTTAAGCTCTCCAGGATGTTTTCCCGTTTTTAATGCAAGGCTTGCACTTCCTAAGACTGTCGCCTCTACAGCCCTGTACGCTTCCGCACGCGGTATCCCCATTAGGACTGCAGCATCGGCCATGGCTTCGATAAGCATAAATACGAATGCCGGTCCGCTTCCACTTACGGCTGAATATGCATTTATAAATGGTTCTTTTATTTCCTGAACATGGCTAAATGTTTTTAGCATGCTTATTACTTTTTCTTTTTCCTCTTCCTCGATCAATTCATCAAAACAGACCGCTGTAAAACCTTGTCCCACAAGCGCCGGAGTATTAGGCATCGTTCTCACTGTTTTTTTATTGCCTATAATGGATTTTACTCTTGCGATTTCATATCCTGCAGCCATTGTAACAATAACCTTCTCTTCACTGATAATGTCCTTTATTTCATTTAATACGCTGTCATAAACATTGGGTTTAACTGATAAGAAGATATATTTGCTGTTGGTAACTAGCTCCTTTAAGCCACTACAGATATTAACTCCCAGTTTAGACATGAATTGAAGCTTCTCGCCATTTACATCATAAACAAATATGTTTTCTTTATTTATTTTATCTTCCAACATTCCTTTTATAATAGCCGTTGCCATGTTTCCGGCACCTATAAATCCTATCATACATACTCACCTCTAAACAAAGATTTGGTACTTTTATTTTATCACAAAAACAATTAATTAACATCGGTTGATAACTTCTGTTTATAACCATGAAATATTTTTAAAGCCCTATTCATTTGTATATAAAAACTTCGACATTGACATTTGATAGGAAATTTCAATTATAAAAGTAAAAAATGTGTTATATTAAGTAAAATTTTTTATTTTTTAATTCGACATCAATGCAGCTGTAATTCCACAAATTTTTGATATTGTTAAATATTTAACTTAAACTATTATAAAAAAGAGAGCATTCACGCTCCCTTTAATTGTTGATTATACATTTATTTCTACGTTTATGTTTTCATCTCCATAAGCCTCTAGAACAGGCTCTACTTCATATCTAATGAACTCTTCTACCTGTTCCTTAGCTCTTCCAGTATAGTTTTCAGGTTTTAAAACCTCGATTATATCTTCTTTTTTTAATCCAAAGCAAGGATCAGAGCATATTCTATCCAGTAAATCATTGGGTAAACCTTTTTCCTTTACTACCTTTGCAGCTTCCATTGAATGAACTCTTATTCTTTCGTGCAGCTCTTGCCTGTCTCCACCTCTTTTTACAGCCTCCATAAGTATATTTTCTGTAGCCATAAAAGGCAACTCTTCCTTTACATGTTTTTCAATTATTTTAGGGTATACAACCATTTTTTCAGTTATGTTTATATATAAGTTGAGTATACCATCTACTGCTAAAAAAGCTTCCGATATGGATATCCTTTTATTTGCTGAATCATCAAGTGTTCTTTCAAACCACTGTGTGGCTGCAGTAATCGCTGGATTTAGCGAATCGATTATAACATATCTTGCAAGGGCTGAAATCCTCTCAGATCTCATAGGATTTCTTTTATATGCCATTGCTGACGATCCGATTTGATTCTTTTCAAAGGGTTCCTCAATCTCCTTCATGTTCTGCAATATCCTTAAATCATTGCTGAATTTATATGCACTCTGTGCAATGCTGCTTAAAACGTGGAGTACCATCATATCCTGCTTCCTTGGATAGGTTTGGCCGGTAACAATAAAGCACTTCTCTTTAAATCCCATCTTTTCTGAAATTATTGCATCGAGCATTTTTACCTTATCGTGATCGCCGTCGAATAAACTAAGAAAGCTTGCCTGTGTACCTGTGGTACCCTTTACACCTAAAAACCTTAATCTATCTTTAACATAGTTTAAATAATCTAAATCCATCAAAAGATCCTGAATCCATAGACACCCACGCTTTCCAACAGTGGTTAGCTGGGCAGGCTGCAGGTGAGTAAATGCTAGTGTTGGTATATCTTTATATGTATATGCAAATTTTTTAAGATTTTTTATTACTTGTATGATTTTCTTGCTTAGGAGCATTAGGGCATCTCTCATAATGATTAAGTCTGCATTATCACCAACATAGCAGCTGGTAGCCCCCAGATGTATTATCCCTTTAGCCTTTGGGCACTGAACCCCATATGCATATACATGTGACATGACATCATGACGGGTTATCTTCTCCCTTTCGGCAGCTACGTCATAGTTTATATCATAGACATGTTCTCTTAATTCATTTATCTGTTCATCGGTTATATTAAGTCCTAATTCCTTTTCCGCTTCAGCAAGTGCTAACCATAATTTTCTCCATAAAATAAACTTATTCTCATCAGAAAACAAATAGGACATTTCCTTACTGGCATACCTTTTAGTTAGCGGGCTTTCATATAAATCATGCATCTTACCATCTCCTCTTTATAATTTACGAATATTAATACATTATAAACAATTAAATTTCGTTATATACCGATTATATCACAAAAATAATAATAAAAATAGAGGGACTTATTTTCCCCTCCTACTTATTCTTTACTTTAAGAAATTTTCTATCCTTTCTAGACCCTCTATAATGTTTTCCATAGATGTAGCATATGATAATCTAATATAATCATCAACACCAAAGGCTGCACCGGGAATAGCTGCTACTTTTGCTACCTCCAGGAGCGCGCTGCATAGATCAAAAGAAGTATTTATTTTATGATTCTTTATAGACTCGCCCTTTAATTTCGAAATATTGATCATTACATAAAATGCACCATCGGGCTTTTTACACGATATGTTATTAATGCTGTTTATTTTTTCAACCATGTAGTCCCTTCGCTTCTCAAATTCACTTCTCATCTTTTCTACATCATCCTGTGGACCTGCTAACGCCTCAACGCTGGCATACTGAGCAATTGAATTCGGATTTGAAGTAGCATGGCTCTGAATGTTTGAAATGATCTTTGCAATATTTTCTTCCGAGGCAGCATATCCAATTCTCCATCCTGTCATTGCATATGCCTTTGATACTCCATTTATTACTATAGTCCTTTTCTTTATTTCTTGATTTAACGATGCTATGCTTATATGCTTTGCATCGCCATAAATAAGCTTTTCATATATTTCATCCGAAATAACAATAAGATCATGTTCTATAGCTATTTCAGCAATTGCACCAAGCTCCTTTTCACTATAGACAGCTCCTGTTGGATTGTTTGGACTATTAAGTATTATAGCTTTAGTTTTATTGGTAATTGCACTTTCTAAATCTTCCTTTGTGTATTTAAAATTATTTTCCTCCTTGGTTTTCACCATAACAGGAACAGCATCTGCAAGTTTTACGATTTCAGGATAGCTTACCCAGTATGGAACAGGAATAATTACCTCATCCCCTGGATTACATATTGCCATAAGTGCATTATAAATTGAATGTTTTGCACCATTAGATATTACTATTTGCGTTGGCATATAGTCAAGGTTATTATCCCTTTTAAGTTTTCTTGAAATCGCTTCCTTTAGCTCCAGTATTCCCGATGCTGGAGTATATCGAATTAGGCCCTTTCTTATAGCTTCTACTGCAGCATTCTGTACATTTGTAGGCGTAGTAAAATCAGGTTCACCTGCACTAAAGTTAATTACATCAATGCCTTGCTCCTTTAGCTTCTTAGCCTTCGCACTAATCGCAAGAGTTAAGGACGAGGATATTCTCTGAGCCTTATTTGATAATTCCATGATATTCCCTCCAAGTTCAATAAATAGTTTTTAAAACGCTGTCGATAATAGACAACGATTCCTCAAGCAGAGGCTTATATAAAGACTTTATTTTATCGTAATGCTTTATTCCAGTTTCTGTTATTCTATAGTGCCTTTTTGTTTTTTTGTCAGGTTCATCCCACCAACCTTCAATTAGAAGATCATCTTCCATACTTCTTAAAAGTGGGTAAATCATTCCAGGACTTGGTTTCCATTTATAATTAAGATTGATTTCGATTAAATCTATCAGTTCGTTGCCATAACAGCTCTTTTTACTTAAAAAGTGAAGTATAAGCATTTTCACGATGGTCGTCGTATTCATCTTATTTGGAAATTGCCTGTTTCTATTGCTGCCGTCTGTCATTTAATCACCTTCTTAGATTCTTCAATTCAACCACTTTGTCAGTTGAAACTCCTTTACTTCCAAGCAGATAGTTGATGTTCCTGTCCCTTCCATGGCAATCACTGCCTCCTGTAATAGTTAAATCATATCTTTCAGCTATGCTGCACAGCCAGTATGAATCTTCTATGGATTGTTTTGTATGAAAAACCTCAATCCCCAATAGACCATGTTCTTTTAACTTTTTTATCATCTTTTCAATCCCATATTTATCTAAATCCTCTATTAGCATTGGATGTGCAAGTACAGGTATTCCACCTGCATCCAGTATTTTTTTAATCCCTCCAAATGTACTAACTTTATATTTCTGAACATAAGCAGGCTTTCCAGATCCAATTAATTTATCAAATACTTCTGGAATATCTTTAAAATAACCTTTATTGATAAGAACCTGTGCTATATGAGGTCTTCCAATGGAATTATAATTTTCTCCTGCAGTCTTAAGGACTTCATCAAAGGAAATTTCATAACCTAAATCCGAAATTTTTTTAACCATTTTACTTGCCCTATCATATCTGGATCTTTGCAGTGTATTCAGAAAGGCATTAAAATTCTCATCTGTATAGTCAATATAATAACCAAGTATGTGAACTTCTTTGTTTTTGTAAACAGTACTAAGTTCAATGCCAGGTATGAAATCAATCCCAAATTCAAAGCCAAGACGTTTTCCCTGACTTAATGAACTAACGGTATCATGATCGGTTATAGATATGCCCTTTAACCGTTTCATATATGCTATTTTAAAAATTTCCTCCGGATTTAAAAGTCCATCCGATGCCGTACTATGTATGTGTAAATCATACTCAACCATTTTTCCACCCTGATTTTACATTTTTTAATTTTAATATAGCACTGTTTTATTCATATGTCTACCTCATAATGAATAAGATCTTGCAATTATCGTGGATAGTATATTTACATAATTAATATTATGTAAATATACTTAAATAATACCCGGGAGCATATCATTGACTCCCGGGTATTTATTATCTAGGCTGCACTATAAACTTAATTGCTGTTCGTTCTTCACCCTCAATGCTAATATCCGTAAAAGCCGGAATACATATCAAATCTACACCACTTGGTGCAACAAACCCTCTGGCAATTGCTACAGCTTTAACGGCCTGATTGATTGCACCTGCACCAATTGCTTGAATTTCTGCAGTTCCTTTTTCTCTAATGACCCCTGCTAAAGCACCTGCAACAGAATTTGGGTTTGACTTTGCTGAAACTTTTAATACTTCCATTTTAAAACCTCCTTGAGACCATTTAGTTTAGCCTTTATATAAAAATTCTACATAAATTAACTATTTCCTTCTTAAATTTCATAAATTTTTAGAAATTGATTAATAAAAAAACAGGACAATTAACTTTAAAGCTAATTGTCCTGTTTTTTTATTTAGCATATTCTATTGCTCTGACTTCCCTTATTACATTAACCTTTATTTGTCCAGGATATTCTAATTCATTTTCGATTTTCTTAACTATCTCACGAGCCATCAATACAGTTTCAGCATCTGAAATCTGTTCTGGCTTTACCATTATTCTTATTTCACGTCCTGCTTGAATAGCATAGGACTTTTCAACACCTTCAAATGAATCAGCAATTTCTTCTAGTTTTTGAAGCCTCTTAATATAAGCCTCAAGGGTTTCTCTCCTAGCTCCAGGTCTTGCAGCTGATATTGCATCTGCAGCCTGAACCAGTATAGCTTCAATAGATTGCGGTTCTATATCACCATGATGAGCAGCTATAGCATGAACCACTGCTGGAGACTCATTGTATCTTTTTGCAAGCTCCCCTCCAAGCAGCGCATGAGGTCCTTCAACTTCATGGTCTACTGCTTTGCCAATGTCATGTAGAAGACCTGCTCTCTTAGCGAGGGCTACATCCGCTCCAAGCTCTGCAGCCATTAAACCTGCAAGGTACGCAACTTCCATAGAATGCTTTAAAACGTTCTGCCCGTAGCTTGTTCTATACTTTAGCCTTCCTAGAAGTTTTACAAGCTCTGAATGCAAGCCGTTAACTCCGGTTTCAAAGGTTGCCTGCTCACCCTGTTCCCTTATGTCATTTTCAACTTCTTTTTTAGCTTTTTCAACCATTTCCTCAATTCGAGCAGGGTGTATTCTTCCATCTGCAATTAATTTCTCAAGTGCTAACCTTGCGACCTCCCTTCTTATAGGATCAAATCCAGATAGGATAACAGCTTCTGGAGTATCATCTATTATAAGATCGATACCTGTGAGCGTTTCCAGCGTCCTTATATTTCTACCTTCTCTGCCAATGATCCTGCCTTTCATTTCATCATTTGGAAGGGAGACAACTGAAACAGTTGTTTCAGCAACATGATCCGCTGCACACCTTTGAATTGAGCATGCAATAATTTCCTTAGCCCTCTTTTCGCCCTCTTCACGAGCCTTTGATTCAATATCCTTAATCATTATAGCTGCTTCATGTTTGATTTCTTTTCTAATGTCATTTAAGAGCATTTCCTTTGCCTGTTCTTGAGTTAGACCTGCTAACCTTTCAAGCTCTTCAACCTGCTTCTTGTAAAGTTCAGATATTTCATCCTGAAGATTTTGTATATCCTGCTGCTTCTTTGTTAAGTTTTCCTCTCTTGCTTCAAGGGCTTCAACCTTCTTATCAAGAATTTCTTCCCTCTGAAGAAGTCTTCTCTCCATTCTCTGAAGCTCGTTTCTTCTTTCTCTTACTTCCCTTTCAAATTCAACTCTCTGTCTGTGAACCTCTTCTTTGGCTTCAATTATAGCTTCTTTTTTCTTTGCCTCAGCTTCTCTTTCAGCATCGGCAACTATCTTTTTAGATAATTCCTCCGCACTTTGAATTTTACCTTCGGCTATATTTTTTCTAACTAAATAACCTATAAAAAAGGCTACAATTGCAACCAAAACACAAATAATTAGCCATATAAATGCGCTTATCCTAAACACCTCCTTTTCCCATAAATTTCTTCCTATACTTTTTATACAAACTAATGCTTTTGGATAATTATAAAAATATATATTTTTATAGTTATCCATACAATTCGCTAATTATAGAAAATGTTTTGTTAATTATACTCAGCGAATTATAAGCATAAAAAATAATGAAAATTAAAATACAATATTTTAAATTAGCCATTATTTGTCTTTATTTTATTATAGTTTTAATTTTATGTCAAGTTAAGAGGAGTTACAATACTGACCCCATCTTTAAGCTCTACTCGGTAACATACATCTGCACTTTCTAAAAGATGATTATTGTGAGTAACCATAATAATTTGCCTTTTAAAGATGGAACTAACCTGTTTAATAAAATCTGCAACATTCATTATATAATCTTCACTAACATGCTTGGCAGGTTCATCTAAAATCAAAGGGCCCTGAATTTTAGGTTCTGATATTTGCATCATGGCAATTCTTATAGCGAGGGATATAACGTCTACAACCCCGCCCCCCCTGGAATCCTGAGGCCTTGTTACAATCTCCTGGCCATTGACTTTGGAAACCACATAAAACTCCCCTTCAATTCTGTTTGCCTTTTCTACAATTTCTATCCTGAATTCAAAGGATGGATCGAATATATACTGTAAACACTGTGTTACCAGATGTTCCATCTGTCTTTTCGATTGTTCCCTGGCAAAATGGGATACATTTTGAAAAAGCAGCTTTACCTGAAGGAGTCTATCGCTTTTTAACTTTATCTCATTAAGTTTTTTTTCATTATCCTTTATCTGCTCAATAATATTTTCCATTTTGCCTTTTTCTTTATAGTATTCTTCTTTTTCCCTCTGAACCTGATGTTTTAGTTTATCAATATATTCATCGTACAAAACCATCACCCCATTAAATATCCTTTGGGACCATGTTGTCTACTTCCATAATGAGTTTTTCTATTTCGCTTTCCAGTTTTTTTATTTCATCATCAAGATTTTCAGGTGACACTCCCATATTTTTTAATTCCTTAATAATGTCGTTTTTTTGATTTTGAAGCTGCTCAAGTTTCGTTTCAGCTTTTATTTTTTTATTCTTTGAAGTTTCTAATCTATCCTTTAGCTCTGATAACTTTGCTTCATAATTTTTCATATACTTCATCCCCTTTAAATTCGTTTATTATTTGCTCAATGGTATGTTCTTCTATGGGCGACATGCATACCGGACATTTGCCTATTTTTTTTAGCAATGCCATATATTCATTGATATCCTCTTTAATCGATTCATTACACGTTTTTATGTTTTTAATTGTAATTTTTTCATCATGTACAATAGCAATATATTTCTGATACATCTCATACATTTTTTTATATTTTTCGGTCATACTTACAGACTCTGAAAAACTATTCATAGCTTTTTCCATCTGCTCAAACTTTTTTAAATATACTTCTCCCTTTGTTATTCTATCACTTAAAGCAGTCATTTCATCTTTTAATTCAACCAGGTTGTTAAACTTTTTGGTATAGATTTCTATCTCATTAGTAATAATATTTGCCTTATCTAATGTTGCAAGCTTGTTTAATACACCATATATATTTTCTAGTTCTCTGTTATATTGTGTGATTTTTCTATGATAATCTAATAATTTATTATAATGAGAAATCATATTGATTCCATTTAAAAGCTTTAAAGTTCCCTGATCAATAAACCTTGTTTTATGAAGTATAGTTTTCTGATAATCTATGTCCTGTATAACCATTCCATATCTAGCGTTTAAATCATACAGCATGCCAATTCTTTTAACCTGTGATTCTAATAAAGAAACTGCATTTTCAGCTTTTTCAATACTTTTTAGCTTTTTCAGCATAATTAATGTTTCTTTCTCTTCATTTCGAAGGGTTTCATATTGATCTTTCAAATCCTTTAACTTTTTAATTCTTTCATTTTTATTTACTAAATCCATTATTATGCGTTCTTTTCTCTCTATTTCCTTTTTTCTATCCTTAAGGTATTCATACTCCTTTAGTTTATCATTTAGCTCATCTATGTTTTTATATATTCGTTTCTCATCGCTTTGTAGATTAGATATATCCCTGTTCAATTCTTTTAATGCTTCATCAACAATATGAACTCCTACGAGCCTTCCAATTGCCTTCGCCTTTATTGAACCAGGCTGGCTTATTAAAAATGGTCCTTCAAGCTGCTCGGATAGGTTTATACTCTGGGCAGAGGATGCATCGATGTACATTCTTAGAATACCATGGGCCTTTAAGATTTCTTCAGGTATTTCATTCCCAAAGCCCTCAAAAACACTTTCTTTTCCTTCACTATTAATAATTTTATAAAGGTTTTTACTTTTAGTTCTCTCCCGGACTATTGTAGTATTATCGCTTAAAATCAGCGTCACTTTGCAGCTGCTTTCTCCCTGCCTGATAAAATCTGTTCCCTTGGGTTCATTGTATAATACCCATTTTAGAGCCCTTATTATTGCAGACTTTCCATTATCAGAAGGTCCGCTGATTACGTTAAGCCCATTTTCAAAACTTATAAATGAGTTCTTGTGCGATTGAAAATTGATTAGTTCTATGCTTTTAATGTATTTCATTTTAACACTTCCCTGCTGGAGAGTATCCTCTGTGACTCTGAAATTCTTCTTAATGCCTCGTCCTTTATCTCTTTCGGTATATTTTCTCTTAAAGCTATTTCATTTATTATCCTTTGTAGGTTTAGTTCTTCAAAATCTCCGTATGAGTTGACCTGCTGTATGAAGCGGTTAAGGGTTTGCTGTCTGAACTCTTCACGCCTTAAAATATCCCTGTCCAACACTTCATCTCCAGGTCTTGCACAGATAAGCTCCTTAATTGTAAGCTTTATTTCATTTCCAAGTTCAATAATAAGATAGGAGGGGATCCTTTCAACCTCTGAAATAGTGTTGCTTATTCTGGCAATCGCCCCTGGATTTATAAAATATTTACCATCCATTTTCTTAATCCCAAATCCTGTATGATAATGCCCGCAAAGCGTTATATCTGCCTGTGTTTTATTTACAATATCATCAATCAGTGTATAGGGTATGCCCTGAATAAATGGTTTATCCATAAGAAAACCATGTGCCATATGTATTGAATAATCACAATCCCTTTTATCGGTTATATATCCCTGCCGCGACTCTGATACATCTATATCATAATAATATGAGCACCCAGTTAACTGAAGAGTAATCCCCTCTTTTTTTAAATATATTTTCTCACCCCTATAAATCAGTTTAATTATGCCTAAAGTATCTAAAAGGCCTATAATTGTTCTGTTTACAGTATCAGGGTTTTGACCATAAACGTCATGATTTCCGAGCACAGCATATATAGGTAAAGGCATTGTTTTTAATACACCAAGAAAATCCTTCACAATTGAGAGTGAGACATCTGGCCTGTCAAATAAATCCCCCCCAAATAGAACATAATCTATGGATTCTTCACTGCATACCTTTGCTATTTCTCCGAACTTTCTTTTTAATGACTCTGTAAAGTTATCTTTTCTTGACTTTGGATTATTACCTCTTATGTGTGTATCTGTAAAATATAATAGCTTTATCATATATCATCACTCTCACTATTTGATAGTATTTCATTCAATACTCGCTTAACTAAACCATACTCATATCCCTTTGAAATCAGATACCTGCATATTCTCTCTATTCTATCAGGCTTTTCCTTTACCAAATTAAGTTTTTTTAAAGCAAGATTATATGCATTTTCATACTCAGTATTTTCATCTATATTGATCATTTGCAACATTTCCCCTGGTATTCCTTTATTTCCTAAATTAAATAATATTTTCTTTTTTCCATGCTTCTTAAACCTTTGACTGTTATTTATATATTTTTTAATATATCGGTCATCATTTATGATATCATATATTTTTAACTTTTCTAATACCTTTTCAATGGTTTTGTTAGAATAATACTTTTGCTCCAACTTTCTTCTCAGTTCAGTTTCTGTATAGTCTCTTCTACCTAACAATTTCAAGCAATAGTTATAGGCCTTAGTACCTTCACAGTTTTCAATAAGAAAGTCTAGACTATTTTGATCCAGCTTCACCCCTTCTTTTATATCATATTTAATTATATCTTCAATATCCGCTGAAAAGGTAAAGTTATTATCGATGTAAATATTGTACCTTTCATCATTTCTCTTTTGCTTTACAATGGAAGTTATAATCAAAATAATCACCTCAAAATAAAGCATCCCTTCCTTTAGGGATGCTTATAATTACTCAGCCTGTGCTTCTTCTTTTTTTACTGCTGCTAAAGGCAGATTATACTTTGCCCTTATCTTGTTTTCAATTTCAAGGGCTATGTGGGGATTTTCCCTTAAAAAGTTTTTGGCATTTTCTCTTCCTTGACCTAACTTCTGTTCGTTATACGAAAACCATGATCCACTTTTTTGAACTATATCGTTATTAACTGCGACATCTAATATGTTGCCTTCCTTAGAAATACCCTCACCATACATTATATCAAATTCAGCAACCTTGAAAGGAGGAGCAACTTTATTTTTTACAACCTTTACCCTTGTTCTGCTTCCAAGAACATCTTCTCCCTGCTTTATCGAGTCCACTTTTCTAACATCAAGCCTTACTGATGCATAGAATTTTAACGCCCTTCCACCAGGGGTAGTTTCAGGATTACCAAACATAACGCCAACCTTTTCACGAAGCTGATTGATAAATATGGCTACACATTTTGATTTGTTAATAGCTCCTGCAAGCTTTCTGAGGGCCTGTGACATTAATCGTGCCTGAAGCCCAACATGGGCATCTCCCATTTCTCCTTCAATTTCTGCCTTAGGTACCAGAGCAGCAACTGAGTCAATTACGATAACATCTATGGCACCTGATCTTACAAGTGCTTCTGCTATTTCAAGTGCCTGTTCACCGGTATCCGGCTGCGAAACAACAAGGTTTTCGATATCTACGCCAAGCTTTTTCGCATAAACAGGGTCCAGGGCATGCTCAGCATCCACAAAGGCTGCTGCACCTCCATTTTTTTGTGCCTCTGCTATAATGTGAAGAGCAACTGTCGTTTTACCCGAAGACTCAGGTCCGAATATTTCGACGATTCTTCCTCTAGGTACTCCACCTATGCCGAGAGCTATATCCAAATCTAAAGAACCGCTCGATATTGCCTCTACATTCAATTTTGAATCTTCACCAAGCTTCATTATTGAACCTTTTCCAAACTGTTTTTCTATCTGGCCAAGCGCTAATTCAAGTGCCTTTTGTTTTTCAATATTCATAATATCATCCTTTCTCGTTTCCGAACATTTGTTCTTATAGTATTATATTATATATAAAATATTTGGTCAATATGAATGTTTATGTTTTTTTATTTGGTTCATTGTAAAATTAAATGCAACAGATAGAATAAAAAAATAACAACCATAGTGAAAATCATGTATGATATAGGTGTCTAATCCAAACATACAGGAGATTTTCACTATGGTTGATACAATTAATTCTAACACAACTGTACGTTCTTTTAAACACCTAAATAGTTATGAACGTGGAGAAATTTCTGCATTACTAAAAGAAGGCAAAAGTATTCGCTATATTGCTAGGAAATTAGGACGTAGTCCAAGTACTATCTGCCGCGAAATTAAACGTGGTACTACTTTACAACTTAAAAGCAATTTATCTTTCTATACAAGCTATTTCCCTGAAACAGGTCAGGCTGTGTATGAAAAACATCGCTCAAATTGCGGAGCTAAACTCAAAATAGCCCAAGCGGAAGCTTTTCTAAAATATGCTGAAACAAAAATTCTACAAGAAAAATGGTCTGTAGATGCTGTCGTTGGTGCCTGTAAAAAAGATCCTGCCTGGAAGGATGCGTATATTGTTTCTACTAAGACCTTATATAATTACATAGATAGAGGATTTCTATCTGTTCGAAATATAGATTTACCTTTGAAACTACATTTAAAGCCAAAGAAAAAACGTATACGTCAAAATAAGCGTGTTATAGGTAAAAGTATCGAGCTACGCCCTCAGGAAATAAAAACCGTGAAACCTTTGGTCACTGGGAAATCGATACTGTAATTGGTAAAAGGTCTGACGATACAGCTATCTTAACATTAACCGAACGAAAAACCCGTTATGAACTTATGTTCTTATTAGATGCTAAAGATAGTAAATCTGTTAATGTACCTATAGATTATACCATATTTTTCTTGGTTTATACATTTAATGATTTTACTTTATCATTTATGATATTATCTTTTATTATATAAAATAATATATAAAAATACCCCATGGCAGGGGCCATGAGGTTATTTCTATTCCCGGGGATTCAAGAGCTTTTTGTTTTTTATTATATAATCAACACCGGATATTATAGTTATTATAACAGCGAGTGATATTAGTACATCATTATAGGGAAGCTCCATTAATGCTGCAACTATTGCAATAATTTGAGTTACTGTTTTTAATTTTCCCCACTTGCTTGCTGCAATAACAACACCTTCAGAAGCCGCTATTGCTCTTAGACCCGTTATAGCGAATTCTCGGGCTACTATAATCATAACTACCCATGTTGGAAGTTTCTTCATTTCCACCATCGAAATAAGGGCAGCAGTTACAATTAACTTATCAGCAAGGGGGTCCATAAATTTTCCAAACCTGGTTATTTGATTTTTGCTTCGAGCGATATAACCATCAAGGGTATCTGTAAGGGCTGCTATAATAAAAACCGCTGTAGCAATATAGTTACCATATTTCACTTTTATCGCTATTATAAACAAAAATATTGGCACTAAAAAAATTCTAAGTATTGTTAACTTATTTGCAAGGTTCATTTTGTATCTCTCCTATTAAATCGTAAGTGTAAGCCTTGGTTATTTTTACTCTAACAATATCGCCTTTTTTAAGTTCATTAATATTGTTGTTGATATAAACCTCCTGATCAATTTCAGGTGCATCTCCGTATGTTCTTCCATAATATTGCCCTTCGTTGTTCATACCATCTATTATAACATTTAATACATTGTTAGTTAAATCCCTATTTTTATTTAACGATATTGTACTTTGAAGCTTCATTAGTACTTCCCTTCTCTTCTGTTTAATTTCTTCCGAGATCTGATCTTCCATTTCAGCAGCTTCGGTATCCTCCTCTGCAGAATAGGTGAATATACCTACTCTGTCTAATTTATACTCCTGTAAGAAATTTTTTAATTCATTGAAATCTTCCTCAGTTTCTCCTGGAAAACCTACGATAATGGAGGTTCTAATAACTGCATCTGGAATTTCCCTTCTGATCTTCTCAATTAGATTAATAATTTTTTCCTTTCTGCTCTTTCTTTTCATCTTCTTCAATATTTTATCACTTACATGCTGAAGAGGTATATCAAAATAGTGGCAGACTTTTTTACTCATCTTTATGATCTCAATCAGTTCATCGGTTATCTCTTCCGGATAAGTATACATTATCCTTATCCATTCAATTCCTTCAACTTCTTCAACCCTTTTAACGAGCTCTGATAGCATCTTTTTCCTATAAATATCAACGCCATACATAGTTGTATCCTGTGCAACAAGTATTATTTCCTTTACACCTTTTTCTGCAAGAATCTTTACCTCCTGTACAATACTTTCGATTTTCCTGCTTCTAAAACTTCCTCTTAGCTTAGGTATTATACAGTAGCTGCAATTATTATTACAACCCTCTGCTATCTTTACATACGCATAGTGCTGAGGTGTACTGATAATTCTTTCTTCAAAATCCAGATCAAAATTTATATCATCTGCTTTTACAATGCCTTTTTTACCAGAAAGAACATTATCAATTATATCGCATATTTCTCTGTAGCTTCCTGTTCCTACAACAGCATCGATTTCCGGTATCTCTTTAATGAGTTCTTCCTTATATCTTTCTGCCATACATCCAGTTGCGATTACACACTTGCATCTGCCCGTACCCTTATGCTGTGACATTTCCAGGATGGTTTCAATAGATTCCATTTTTGCAGATTCGATGAACCCACATGTATTTACAATTATAATATCAGCATCCCTTTCATTGTTTACAATTCTGTACCCCTTCTTTGATAGTTTGGAAAGCATTATTTCTGCATCCACTCTATTTTTATCACATCCAAGCGAAATCATTCCTACATTTAATCCCATGTCAATACCTCCTACCACGATTTCCCGGGCAATTATCTACTGTATTTCAATATTATTTTTAGATATCTGCATATAACATAATATTTCACTAAATATCTTTATTTTACAGACCTTTTTATTTTATGACAAACATATCTTTAATCATACATATCATATCATAACAAATTTGATATAATACGACAATATAAAATAGAGCAAAAGAAACCTTTTGCCCTATAAACTATCATCAATCTCGCTCTTTTTCATTATTACCTGTCTTGGCTTGCTTCCCTCCTGAGGTCCTACAATGCCCCTAAGTTCCATTTCTTCAATCAGCCTTGCCGCCCTATTAAATCCTATTCGAAGCCTTCTTTGAAGCATAGATGCGGAAACCTGGCCGTAATCAATGGCTATATTTATGGCTTCAGGCAGTAATTCATCAGTCTCTCTGTCAATTTCAGATAAATCGGATTTATTTTCAATTTCCTCAATTATTTCGCTATCGTAGGTAGTACTTGTGGACTGCTTTAGAAATTCTACAACTTTCTCCACTTCTTTTTCAGATATAAACGCTCCCTGTATCCTGATGGGCTTACTTTCACCAATGGGCATAAACAGCATATCACCTTTACCAAGCAGCTTTTCGGCCCCTGACATATCAAGTATAGTTCTTGAATCTATCTGGCTGGAAACAGCAAAGGAAATTCTAGAAGGTATATTAGCCTTAATTACACCTGTTATAACGTCTACAGATGGTCTCTGGGTTGCAATAACAAGATGCATTCCTGCCGCCCTTGCCATTTGCGCGAGCCTGCATACTGCATCTTCAACATCGTTTGGTGCAACCATCATAAGGTCTGCAAGCTCATCTATAATGATCACAATCTGAGGAAGCCTCTTTTCAGGATCCTTGGATTCCATCAGGCTATTGTAACTTTCTATATTTCTCACATTGTTATCTGCAAACAGCTTATATCTTTGTGTCATCTCATTTACAGCCCAGTAAAGAGCTGACGCAGCCTTCTTAGGATCAGTAACAACAGGTATAAGAAGGTGAGGAATGCCGTTATAAACAGAAAGTTCAACAACTTTTGGATCTATCATAAGAAGCCTGACTTCTGCAGGAGAGGCTTTATATATTAAGCTTATTATGAGGGTATTTATACATACGCTTTTTCCAGAGCCTGTAGCCCCTGCAATAAGAAGATGAGGCATCTTAGACAAATCAGTAACTATACATCTTCCACCTATATCCTTTCCAAGGGCAAATGCAAGTTTTGAATTGAATTCCATAAACTCATTGGATTCTATAACTTCCCTTAAAGTTACGGGCACCACCTCTTTATTCGGTACCTCTATGCCGACGGCTGCCTTTCCAGGTATGGGCGCCTCTATTCTTACGGAAGGTGCTGCAAGATTTAGAGCAATGTCGTCTGCAAGATTTACTATTCTGCTTACCTTTACTCCTGGGCTTGGATGAAGTTCATATCTTGTTACAGATGGCCCTCTGCTGACCTGTACAACCTTTGCATCCACACTAAAGCTTTGAAGCGTGTCTTCAAGTATTCTTGCGTTATTTAATAAATCCTTTTTATCCTGAGAATTGGATATATTTTTATTTTCATTCAATAAGTTAATATCTGGATAAACATATTCGACATTTCTCGACTCATTTCTGTTTTTAATTATTTCATCCTCAATATCATCACTTTCCGTTTCTTTCTTTCTATTATATTGTTTATACTTATCCTTATCGTTATCTTTATTCGATTGTTCAAGCTTTAAATAATCTAGAACCTTTATCTTTCTATCTATCTTTTCGATGTTCTCTTCATACATCTTTCTGTCCTCTTCAGCGGCAGCTTCTACAGAATTGTTTATAACAGGATTGCTATCATCGATTAATATTTTTCTTTGTTTTTTATTTATTTTTAAATCTTTTAATCTACCAAGGACCAAATTAGCAATTTCACCAATTGAAACCTCTAATGCTAGTACAACAAGTATTAATCCAGCACAAACCAATACTATATACGATCCAATCCTGCCGAAAATATATAGAAGAGGTATGTTTACAAGCTCACTAATTATTCCCCCTCCTCTTGAATTAAGCCCCAGTTTGAATGATTCCTCAAGCCTATCTATCAATCCACGGTTTATGTTTGAATATGAAAAAGTATTGTTTATTAAAAGCATCAAGTCGTATATAATTCCTACAATAGACATAAACCTCTGACTTATTTTTATGACTCCTTTATTTATAACAAGTGCACTTCCTATTATAAAAACAAAAATGGGAAATAAATATGCCCCAATCCCCAATAGGCCTAAAAAAAACTCTCTAAAGAACATGCCAGCGATTCCAGAGGGCTTAATATATATACTTAAACCAATAAGGAAGGATAAGGCTACTAAAACGATCCCATAAATTTCATTTTTATAGCTGCTTTTACTATTACCTTTACTGCGTAACTTTTTATTTCGTCTTGCCATTATATCACCACCCAATATATTATTCTATACCGCCTGAAATTTCCCTTCAAACGTTGTTAATCATTGTTATTATATTTAAAATAAAAAGCAAATGCAATTACTGCACTTGCCTCTTATTGATCATATCCCTTAATTTGGATATAGCATCGCTTATACCACCGATGCTATCTATAAGACCCACATCTACAGCCTGTTGGCCAATAAGTATAGTGCCCATATCATTTACTAGTTCATCGGTTTGAAGCATAAGCTCCCTAACCTTTTCATGACCTATTTTTGAATTTCTGACAATAAAGCTTATAATTCGCTCCTGCATTTTTCTGAAGTATTCAAATGTTTGTGGAACTCCTATCACAAGTCCATTCATTCTAATTGGATGAATTATCATTGTTGCAGTGGGAGATATAAATGAGAACTGCGATGATACTGCAAGAGGAACGCCGATACTGTGTCCTCCTCCTACAACCAGTGAAACCGTTGGCTTAGAGAGACTGTTTATCATTTCTGCAATAGCTAGCCCAGCTTCTACATCTCCCCCAACAGTATTAAGTATAACAAGAAGGCCTTTTATATTTGGATTTTCTTCAATTGCCACCAACTGTGGAATAACATGTTCATATTTTGTAGATTTAGTTTGAGGCGGCAATACTCCATGGCCTTCTATCTGGCCAATAATCGGAAGAGTATAAATATCTGAAACAGGTCTTGGAATTTCCGAAGCGCCTATTTCCTTTAAGTTTTGAAGCTCTTTATTTTTAATTGTTTCTGATGGAGTTTCCTCGGTTTTAAACTCAAATTTTTTCTCATCCAGTTCCTTTTTTCCTGACATTAAATCACCTCATTTTAGTGGTATACTTTCCTTAATATTTTATCCATTAATTTATAATATTATGGGGAATAAAGATAAATTGATTCTGTAACGGATTATTTAAAACCTCAGTTTAATAAAAAAAAAGAAAAACCTTGATACATCAAAGTTTTTCTTTCTAATACAATTGATTAAAGAGAGAATTCTTTGTGGAGTGCATTAATTGCCTTTATGGTATCTTCTTCACTGACAAGGCACCAAATTGTTGTATGGGAATCTGCCGTTTGAAGTACTTTAATATTGTTTTGAACAAGTGTCTTTAGTATTTTAGCCATGACACCTGGAACGCCTCTCATGCCATTTCCAATTAACGCTATCTTGCTGCAGTTATTTATGATACTGTATTCCAGTCCTAAATCCTTCAATATGTTATTTACCCTCAAAGAATCCTTGCCATCTATAGTAAATACTCTATATTCGGGAAATACATTTATAAGATCAATGCTTATGCCGCACCCGGCAAGTATTTCAAATAAATCCTTTTCATTGCCAGTGTCTTTACATTTAACGCTTATCTGGCTTCTGTTTGACATATGAGTTATTCCCGTTACAATTCTTCCTTCATTGTGCTTTGCTGATGTAATCATAGTTCCTTGAGCATCTGACATAGTATTTTTTATCCATAACGGCACGTTTCCACGCATTGCATATTCAACAGCCTTTGGATGTATAACCTTTGCCCCCTGGTCAGCAAGTTGAAATACTTCATTATAACTTATTTTTTCTATAACTTTTGCTTCCGGGACTATTCTCGGATCAGCGGTCATTATTCCATCAACATCCGTGTAAATTTCAATCGCTTCCGCCCTTAAGGCTTCTCCTAGAACAGCACCTGTTACATCACTGCCTCCCCTTCCCAGGGTTGTAATATCGCCTTCAGAAGTCATTCCTTGAAAACCTGTAACTATAGGAACAATGCCTTTATTTAACAAATCAATTATTCTTTTAGTATCAACTCTTAATATTGTCGCATCATTAAAGTTATCATCCGTTATAATCCCCGCCTGGCCGCCAGTTAATACACTGGATTTGATTCCACGCCTTTGCAGGGTTTCTGCCATGACAACAGCTGATATAATCTCTCCACAACTCATTAATAAATCCATTTCTCTTTTTTCAAGATGGGTTTCGTTATTATTAATAAGTGAAAGAAGCGTATCAGTAGCATAGGGATCACCTTTTCTACCTATTGCAGATACAACTACAACGGGAGAATACCCTTTTTCAATTGCACTTTCTATTTTATTCGAAACTAATTCTCTTCTCTGCTGAGTTGCAACAGACGTACCTCCGAATTTTTGTATGATTATCCTCATATAAAACTGCCTCCTTATATTAAATTGCACATGCTAACTAATAATATAATATACACCTATATAAGGAGGTTGTGAAGAAAACTTATACTGTAAAGTCAAAAAGTAACGTTTTAGTTCCTCCCTTAAGCCTCTTGTCTCTCTTGTCCCACGGTATTTCCAGAAAATCACCTTCCTTAAATGAAAAAATAGAAGACTTCCCCTGGCTTACAAGTATCTTATCTATCTTTCCAGTTTTCTTATTGAAAACAATTTCGCAATCTCCAAAATACCCATACTTGTCTCCATTGTATATATTTATTATTTCAAGCGATGCTACCTCTGAAAGCCTTTTACCCATAGTTTTTTCCCTCCTTTTGTCTTTAACATATTATTATATATATTAAAAAAGGGCGGTTTATATACCAGTTGAACCAAAACCGCCTTCTCCTCTTGTTGTACTTTCCAGATTCTCTACTTCGACTATTTGAGGGATTTCAATCTTATTTATTACCATCTGTGCAATTCTGTCTCCACGATGAATCGTAAAATTTTCCTTTCCAAAATTTATCATAATCAAATTTATTTCTCCCCTATAATCACTATCTATTGTACCTGGTGTATTCACAAAAGAAATACCATGTTTAAGTGCCAGACCACTCCTTGGCCTTATCTGCGCTTCATAGCCCTCTGGCAGCGATATTGCAATTCCTGTTGGAATAAGTTTAATTTCACCAGGTTTAATTATGACATCATCTTTCACATTTGCAAATAAATCCATTCCTGCAGCGCCTTTAGTCATGTAGTTGGGTAAAGGCAAATCTCTGGCAGATTCTATTCTTTTAATGTATAACTTCATAATTACCTCCAGACTATTTTCTTAAAATCTTCCTGATTTACATTTCTTCCAACGGCAGCTGCAGATATAATTCCTTCACTGAATACGTAATCTATTGTCTCGTATACATCTTCTTTTGTTATGCTGTCTATTTTATCTAAAATTTCCTTTGGCTCGCTTATCTTTTTTAGCATGATCTCTGACTTTCCCATACTGAACATTCTACTTGATACGCTTTCAAGTCCAAGAATATAGCTGCCTTTTAACTGTTCCTTTGCCTTTTTAATCTTGTCATCGTCTATTTTTTTGAGGAGTATATTCTGTATTTCGTTGTGTACAAGTTCCATAGCATTTTCAATATAATTTTCATTGAGGGCAAAATAAATATTATAGATACCAGCATTTTTATATGAAGAAGGATATGAGTAGATTGTATAAACATAACCCTTTTCTTCCCTAAGCTTCTGAAAAAGTTGTGAACTGGTTCCTCCACCAAAATAATTATTTACTGCCAGAAGCGTATAGAGTCTATCGTTTCCAAGCTCTATCCCCTTTAATGTAAGACATATATGAACTTGCTCAATATCCTTGTTTTTAACCAGGATTTCTTTATTGGGAACAGGTGATGAAATCATTGGGTTGAAATTACTTTTTCTGGTTAAATTTCCAAAGAAGTCTTCAAGCTTATAGATCAATTTATCTTCATCAAAATTGCCTGCAACTGAAATTACAATATTATGGGGATTATAGGTTTTTAGGATGTAATCCATTATGATGTCTTTGTTCATATTTTTTATAGTTTGCTCAGTACCAAGTATAGGATATGCCAGTGTATCGTTTTTCCATGTCGCATATGACAGCAAATCCGCAACTAGTTCTTCAGGCGAATCCTCATACATATATATCTCTTCTTGAATTACGCTTTTTTCCTTCTCAATATCCTCCTCTGAAAGGCGCGGGTTAATCAGCATATCACTCAATACATCTATTCCTGTCTCATAATGCTGATCTAAAAGCTTTACATAAAAACATGTTGCTTCCTTCCCTGTAAAGGCATTTATTTGTCCTCCTAATTCCTCTATTTCGCTTGCCAGCTGTTTTGCACTTCTATTATAAGTTCCCTTAAAAAGCATATGTTCTATAAAATGTGATACTCCATTGTTGTGCTCGTTTTCATACCTTGAACCACTGCCTATCCATACACCTATACTGATGGAATTTACATATGGAATATACTCTGTAACAACTTTGATACCATTCTTTAATGTATATCTTTTGTGCATAATTTCCTCCCGTACTTCATAATTTAGCACTTTAATTATAAATAATATTTTTGCCTCAAGCAACCTTTAGCAGACTTTAATTTTCCTTTAAAAGCTCAGGAACTGACTTGATTTCATATCCCTGACTTTCAATATAATTAATAATCCTTTCAAAATTATCTGCTGTAACCTGCTTTGGATGTATGAGTATTATTCCTCCTGGATGCAGCTTTTTTCTTATTCTCTCCAGTATAAGCTCACCGGTTGCATCCTTTCTCCAATCTATCGTATCTATACTCCAGGTTATCATCTTATAGTTCAACGAGTTAACGATGCTAATGGTATTTTCATCATAATCTCCAGAAGGTGGTTCGAACAGATATGTCCTAACTCCTGAAATTTTATATATTATATCCTCGGCATCCTTTATCTCTCTGATATTTCTTTCTCTGCTGATTCTAGACGGGAGTTTATGATTATACCCGTGGTTCTGTATATCCTGCCCCATATTTTTTAACAATTTGACACAGTCAGCATTGTTTTTAACCCATATTCCTCCCAAAAAAAAGCTTATTTTTATATTTTTCTTATTTAATACTTTTACCATTCTTTTAATTTGATCACTTCCCTCATACACATTGCATGCAATGGCAACAACTTTTTTATCAGTTTTGACACTTGTTATAGGAAGTGATTTTTGAATATAAGCTATTTCATCTGCATTAAAAAATATTAAAGATAATATTAACATAATTATTATTATGGAAACTATAAACAATTTGGAATTTAAATTATTCAAATACTCAAGCCTCCTAACATTTCTTTATATATTATTATTCACATCAGGAGGCTAAAATAACACAAAAAGGCTTATGCATAAGCCCTTTTATTCTTTGTTTTCTTCTAATTCTTTTTTAATGAGATCCTTTCTTGACAAGTTGATTCTTCCCTGACTGTCGATATCTATTACTTTTACAAGTACTTCGTCTCCTACGTTTAATACGTCCTCAACTTTGTTAACTCTTTCATGCGCAAGCTTTGATATATGAACAAGACCTTCTTTTCCAGGAAGCACCTCAACAAATGCTCCAAAGGATGTTATTCTATTAACCTTTCCAAGATATATATCGCCAGGCTGTATTTCCTTGGTTATGCCTTCAATTATCCTTTGAGCCTTTTTCCCGCTTTCCATATCAGTTGCACATATGAATAACCTTCCATCATCTTCTATATCTATTTTGACTCCTGTATCGGCAATTATCTTGTTGATAGTCTTACCGCCAGGTCCGATTACTTCTCTTATTTTGTCAGGATCAATAGTCATGGTTATTATTCTTGGAGCATACTTCGAAAGCTCTTTTCTTGGTTCAGGGATTGTTTTTAACATATTGTCAAGTATTTCCATTCTAGCCTTTCTTGCTTGATAAATAGCCCTTTTAATTGCTTCCTCAGGCAGCCCTTTAAGCTTTGTATCAACTTGAATTGCTGTAATACCTTTCTCCGTACCTGCAACTTTAAAGTCCATATCTCCAAAGAAGTCCTCAAGGCCCTGTATATCAGTTAAAACCTCAACCTGTGACATATCTTCACTTGTCACAAGCCCCATAGCTATACCAGCAACTGGTCTTTTTATTGGAACTCCAGCATCCATAAGTGCAAGTGTACTTGCACAAACGCTCGCCTGAGAAGTTGAACCATTTGAACTTAAAACTTCAGATACAAGCCTTATAGTATATGGGAATTCATCTTCACTTGGAATTACTGGTTCCAGTGCCCTTTCAGCAAGCGCACCATGGCCTATTTCTCTTCTTCCTGGTCCCCTTAAAAATTTAACTTCACCAGTGCTATACGGAGGGAAATTATAATGATGCATATATCTTTTAGCATCTTCGTCCCCAAGGCCATCAAGTATCTGCACGTCTCCAAGAGCACCCAATGTAGCTACAGTCAATACTTGCGTTTGCCCTCTTTGGAAAAGTCCCGATCCATGTGTCCTTGGAAGTATTGAAACCTCGGAACTTAATGGTCTTATCTCTTCAAAACCTCTTCCATCCGGCCTTCTTTTATCTTCAAGTATCATCTTTCTCACATGTTCTTTTTGTATTCTATACATTACATCTGCAATATCCTTTTCACTTTCTGGGAATATTTCCGCAAAGTGTTCAAGAACTTCCTGTTCAACTAAATCTGTGTGTTCCTGTCTTTCCTGCCTGTCTGTATATTGCATTGCCTCCCAGAGTTTGTCAGTTGCATACTCCCTTACAGCATTTTCAATCTCTTCAGAAACCTTATAGATTTGTGGTATAACTTTTTCCTTTCCTACTTTGGCTGTAACCTCTTCCTGAAATTTAATTAAATCCTGGCAAGCTTCAAATCCATACATTATAGCGTCTATCATTACATCTTCAGGTACTTCATCAGCGCCTGCTTCTATCATCATTACCCTTTCCCTGGTAGCACATACAAGCAGATGAAGATCGCTCTTTTCCCTTTGCTCAGCAGTTGGATTCAAAACGAATTTATCTTCTATTCTTCCAACTAAAACAGCCGCCACAGGGCCTTCAAAGGGGATATCGGAAATACATAGAGCTAAAGAAGCACCATTAATTGCAAGTACTTCTGGTGGATTATCAGGTTCAACCGATAACACTGTACAAATAACTTGGACATCATTTCTATATCCCTTTGGAAATAAGGGCCTTATAGGCCTATCAATAGACCTTGCTGAAAGAATTGCTTTTTCAGTTGGCTTACCCTCTCTCTTGATAAAACCACCGGGTATTTTACCTACTGCATACAGCCTTTCTTCATAATCAACGCTTAAAGGGAAAAAATCAACCCCTTCTTTAGGTTCCTTTGCTGCATTAGCTGTTACCAGTACAGCAGTATCTCCGTAGCTAATCATAACTGCTCCATTTGATAACATTGCATATTTACCTGTATCAGCTTTCATTATCCTTCCAGCAAAAGTAGTGCTCAGTATTTCTTGCATTAATTAACCTCCTCTCATTAAATAACTACCTTAATAGTATGCCATATTTTTTCAGATTTTAAAACAGGCCTTATTCTTTATTATACCATAATTACCATTAAAGTGACTATATAAACGAGCGTTATGCTTTCAATGATATGTACAAAAAATAATGGAGCGGACAGCCGCCCCATTATTTCTAATCTCTCTCGATTGTTCTTATTCCAAGTTCATCTATTATAGCACGATATCTTTCGATGTCTGTTTTTAGAAGATAGTTAAGTAACCCTCTTCTTTGACCAACCATTTTAAGAAGTCCTCTTCTTGAGTGATGGTCCTTCTTATGAACCTTTAAATGATCGGTTAAATGATTAATTCTTTCTGTTAAAAGAGCGATTTGAACTTCTGGTGATCCTGTATCACCTTCGTGTCTCTGATACTTAGTTATTATTTCTTGCTTTCTTGCCTTATCCATATTGCACCTCCTGAATTTATAAACGCCTCATGCCAGCTTTTGCGACGGAGAACCGCAGAACCCAGCATAGGTTACAAGGGTTATTATATCAAAGCTAACGTTGCTTGTAAACATTGTTTTTATTAAAATATTCCCTTGCAGTATTTATATCCATTAATACCCTGTCCTTTAGTTCATCAATTGATTCGAACTTCCTCTCTTCCCTTAAGAATTCAACAAATTCAATCTTTATCTTTTTATTATAAAGGTTGCCTTCAAAGTTAAAGATGTGAACTTCAATCAACCTTTCATTTTTACCGACAGTGGGTTTATTACCTACATTTGATATTGAGGAATAAGCTATTCCATCAACGTATGTCCATGTGATATATACGCCATTTTTAATACATAAATTGTTAGATATCGGTACATTTGCAGTAGGAAAACCTAGCTTTCGTCCCAGCTTATTTCCTTCTATTACTCTGCCAATATAAAAATAATTATGTCCTAATAGAATATTGGCTTCAGATAATTCACCAGATTCGATTTTCTCTCTTATAATGCTGCTTGATATATTTCGTTCTTCAAATGACACCTTATCAATTACATTAAGTTCATATCCAAGCTTTTCTTGATACTTTTCAAGGAGTTTGACATCACCTTTACCATATTTTCCAAATGTATAGTTATAACCACAAACAAGCACCCTTGCTCTTAATTTTCTCTTAAGAAGAAAAAGGAATTCTTCTGCATCGGTACCTGCAAAGTCTTCATTAAAGTCTGTAAAAAATAAGTAATCGACTCCAAGCCCTTCAATGATATTTGCTTTGGTATTATTGTCTGTCAATATCTTTACTTCTGTACCAGGCCTTAAAACCATAAGAGGATGCTTATTAAATGTAAAAACTGCGCTTTTAATACCTTTTTTCTTTCCTTCATAAACTGCTCTTTCAATTATTTTTTGATGCCCCCTATGGACACCATCAAATGTTCCTAAAGCAATACTTAATTCATCATGTACGATTATGTTTTCAAACTTATCTTCAACTATTTTCATTGCAAACACCTTTACAACATTAGTTTATCTATTTTTAACAAGTTACCTTTTACTTTACCAATACCAATGAACTCCTTATCTTGTGAATATACTTTTAATGATTCATCCCTGCTACAATTCTCATTACTTTTGATCCTAACTGCATTTCCATTTATCAATCTATGAGAAACCTTATCATCAACATAAATAGATCTCATATTAAGAGCAAAGTCAGGATTAAATAGGTAGTTTTTTAAACTATCTTTATTTATATTATCCAAAATACAGCTGTTTTTTAAATTAAAATTACCCGTAGCCTCTCTTAAAAGAAAGCTCATATATCCACCGCATCCGAGTTCATACCCTATATCATTACATATGCTTCTTATATATGTACCCTTTGAACATGTAATCCTCATCATTATAACAGGTGGATCAAATTTCAAAACTTCTATAGCATAGATTATAACCCTTCGTGCAGGGATGTCAACCTCCACTCCTCGCCTTGCAAGCTCGTAGCTTCTCTTTCCATTTATTTTTACTGCTGAATATGCCGGGGGTTTTTGATAAATTTCACCTTTAAATTTTTTCAATACCCCATTAAACTCGTCAATTGTTAAATCCTTAACCTTCTTATCTTCTTCATATAAAAAGGTGCCATATTTGTCATAGGTATCCGTTACATTACCGAGGGTTAACTCACATATATAGCTCTTTTTATCGTTCAATATATAATCTACAATTTTGGTTGCCTTTCCAATACAAATGGGGAGAACACCGGCAGCCCCTGGATCCAGCGTTCCAGTGTGTCCAACCTTTTTTATTCCTGTTACTTTTCTGATATATGAAACAACATCATAAGAAGTCATTCCAGGAGGCTTGAGTACATTCAATATGCCGTTCATTATTGCATCCCTTCCATAGCCTTTTGTACTTCGCTTATTATATGATTTTTCACATCCGTCATGCTGCCTTTAATTGTACATCCTGCTGCCCTTATGTGCCCTCCTCCGCCGAATTTCTCTGCAATTTTTCTAACATCAATGTATTCCTTTGATCTCAAACTTACCCTGCATAAGCCATTGCTTAATTCTTTAATAAATACGGCAACTTCAACACTATCAATGTCCCTTGCTATATTTACAAACTCGCCTGCATCTTCCTCACTTGCATTACATTCTTCCAGCATTTCTTTATTAAGGCTCATTAGGGCTAACTTATTATCTAACGCCATTTCAAGCGTCGAAGTTACCTTTGACATCAGCCTTACCTGTGGCAGGGTCTTTACATCATATACTTTGCTGTATATGTCGGTAAAGTTTATTCCTGTATTTATCAAGTCACCTGCAATAGAAAAAGTCATGGAAGTTGTATTTGAATACTTAAATCCTCCTGTGTCAGTTAAAATAGATGTATAAAGGCACATTGCAACATTTTTCGATATTTCGAAACCGTTCAGCTTTAATAACTGATATATCATTTCTCCAACACTGGACGAATTAGTATCTACGATATTAAGATCTCCAAATAAATTATTGGTTATATGATGATCTATATTGACAACTGTATCCGAAACCTTAATCAATTCTTTACACCTTCCTGTTCTGTCAGCATCTCCTGAGTCCAGAACAAAAAGGCAGCTATACCTTCCTTCAACGTTTTCTATACCTTTTATGTCATTAAACCCTGGTAGGAAGGAATATTTATAGGGAAGATTATCATCAATGAACATGTCAACACTTTTTCCAGATTCTTTAAGGGCATTATATAATCCAAGCATAGACCCAATGCTATCCCCATCTGGGGATAGATGGGCAGTAATAGCAAATTTATCTTTGCTCTTAATTATTTCGCCAATTCTTAAATAAATCATTCTTTTTTACCCAAGTCATTGAGGAGTCTGGAAATGTGAAGACTATGTTCAATAGATTTATCAATTTCAAATATAAGCTCAGGTGTATACCTTGCCTTTATTCTACTTCCTACCTCTTTTCTAATATAACCTGCTGCACTTTTTAACCCGTCAAGGCAGGCTTTCTTTTGTTCTTCATCTCCAAATACGCTAACATATACCTTAGCATATCTTAAATCATTTGTAACTTCCACAGAAGTGACGGAGGTAAGCATAGGTATGCGCGGATCCTTTAAATCATTTTGAATTATGCTGCTTATTATCTTTTTTATTTCTTCTGAAAGCCTGGAAATCCTGTTAAAGCTCATATAAAGCACCTCTTTATTTTCTTTCTACTTTTTCCATTGTATAGCCTTCAATTATGTCTCCTTCTTTTATGTCATTGAATCTTTCAATGGTTATTCCGCATTCATATCCTGCGGCTACTTCCCTTACATCATCCTTAAACCTCTTTAATGAGCTTATCTTTCCCTCATATATTACTATACCGTTTCTAATTACTCTTACATCATTGTTTCTGTTTATCTTACCTTCTTCGACATAGCAGCCAGCTATGGTACCAACACTTGAGACCTTAAAAGTTGCCCTGACTACAAGCTTTGCTGTTATAACCTCACTGTACTCCGGCTCAAGCATACCCTTCATAGCGGCGGTAACGTCATCGATTGCTTCGTATATTATTCTGTATGTCTTTATATCCACTTTTTCCCTCTCAGCAGCCTGCCTTGCCATAGAATCGGGCCTCACATTGAAACCTATAATTATGGCGTTTGAAGCCGAAGCTAGTGATACGTCGGTTTCAGTTATAGCGCCAACTCCACCATGTATAACCCTTACCCTTATTTCCTCATTAGATATCTTCTCAAGTGATTGTTTTAAAGCTTCAACTGAACCTTGAACATCTGCTTTTACAATTATATTAAGTTCCTTAACCTTTCCTTCTCGTATCTGACTGTATAGATCCTCAAGCGATACCTTTGAAGTTGACTCAAAATATTCAACCCTCTGCTTCTCTTGATTTATCTCGGCTATTTGTCTTGCTTTTTTATCATCCTCTACACAATATAAAATGTCTCCAGCATTGGGCACCTCTGAAAGTCCTAATACCTCCACTGGAATAGAGGGTGATGCGGATTTAACCTTCCTGCCCTTGTCATCTATCATTGCCCTTACCTTACCATATGCAGTTCCGGCAACGATAGCATCTCCAATATGAAGAGTACCTTTTTGCACAAGTACAGTTGCAACAGGTCCTCTTCCTTTATCAAGCTTAGCTTCAATGATAATTCCCTTTGCAGGTCTATCAGGATTAGCCTTTAGCTCCTGCATTTCAGCAACCAGAAGTATCATTTCCAACAGATTATCAATACCTTCTTTAGTTTTTGCTGAAACTGGAACGCAAATTGTATCTCCACCCCAATCCTCGGGGATAAGTCCATACTCGGTTAATTCCTGCTTTACTCTATCGGGATTTGCACCATTTTTATCAATCTTATTTATCGCAACAATTATTGGCACTTTGGCCGCTTTTGCGTGATTAATTGCCTCAATAGTTTGAGGCATAACACCATCGTCTGCAGCAACAACAAGCACTGCGATGTCAGTAGCCTGCGCTCCCCTTGATCTCATAGCTGTAAAAGCCTCATGTCCTGGAGTATCAAGGAAAACGATCTTATTATCGTCAATATCTACAGTATAGGCACCTATATGCTGTGTAATTCCACCAGCTTCTGACTCTGTTACCCTTGAGTGTCTTATGCAATCAAGAAGCGATGTTTTACCATGGTCAACATGTCCCATGACAGTTACAACTGGAGGCCTTGGTTTTAAATCCTCCTCTTTATCTTCAAAATCATTTATTAAGACCTCTTTTTTATCCTTCTTCTCTTCTTTTTCAAGCAGGATGCCATATTGCTCAGCAATTTTTTCAGCAACTTCAAAGGTTATTTCATGATTTATGGAAGCCATTACGCCTGACAGAATAAGCTTCTTTATTATTTCTGAAGCAGGCTTTTTAATTCTTTCAGCAAAATCCCCAACCTTTATGGTATCTGGTATTTGTACAAGTTTTATTTCCTCTAAACATTCTTCGCTTTTTTTCCCTTCCCTTATAAAGCGATTCTTTGGTTTCTCTGATTTTGGTCTTTTCCTTATCTTCTCATTTCTTTTAAAGTCATCATCTAGAAGCTCAAGCTCATCAAAGTCCTCATCCTTATTCTTTTCCTCATCCGATGTTTTGCTAGAACTCTTCGCATTATCCATAGATGATGCATCATCATCTTTTTTCTGAATTTCTTCTACAAACTCAAGAATTATGTTTGCATCATCTCCTTCTATAACACTCATATGATTTTTAACTTCTATCCCAAACTCCTTATTTATAAGCTCAATAACCTCTTTACTGGACATATTAAGCCTTTTAGCAAGTTCATATATTCTAACTTTTGACAATATCTGCACCCCCATTATCGTTCATTTTTTTTACAAAAGCATTTGCAAAACCATCATCGTTTACTGATAAAACTGCCGTGCTTGATTTTCCGATATGGCTTCCAAGATGTTCCTTTGTACCAAAATATACAAAGGGTATACCTCGATATCTTGCCGAATCAACAAATCTTTTTTTAGTATTTTCCGATGCATCTTCAGCTATAATAATAAGTCTGCTTTTTCCCTTTTTAATATCATATTCTACTGCATCATCACCAGAGGAAAGCCTTCCGGACTTTTTCATAAGACCGATAAAAGAATAAAGGTTATTGCCCATTTGAAAGCTCCTCCCTTAACTTTTCATATATGTCCTCTGAAATTTTAGTTTCAAATGCACGCTCAAACCTTTTCGCTTTAATAGCCTTTTCCAAACACTCTATATCCCTGC
Source organism: Fonticella tunisiensis (assembly GCF_004364155.1). Lineage (GTDB taxonomy): Bacteria > Bacillota > Clostridia > Clostridiales > Caloramatoraceae > Fonticella > Fonticella tunisiensis. The sequence goes on from NZ_SOAZ01000006.1 coordinate 49,813, forward strand.
AGATATATGCACCCCTTCCTGAGGCTTTACCCGTTAAATCAATCTTTATTTCGCCTTCAGGGCTTTTAACAACTCTAATCAATTCCTTTTTGGCCTTCATCGTTTGACATCCTATGCACATTCTTTGTGGAATTTTTTTTACTTTCATAGCTTTTTCCACCCCTTATTGATCCTTTTCTTTTAGCTCTGCCGCTTGAGACTCGCTCTTTATGTCTATTTTCCATCCAGTTAACTTTGCTGCAAGCCTTGCGTTTTGACCCTCTTTTCCAATTGCGAGCGAGAGCTGATAGTCCGGAACAATTACCTTTGCACTTCTCTGCTCTTCATCCACTTCAACACTTATTACTTTGGCAGGGCTTAATGCATTAGCTATAAACTCACCAGGATCCTTACTCCATTTAACAATATCTATTTTTTCTCCTTTAAGTTCATTGACTACATTCTGTACTCTTATACCTTTAGGGCCTACACATGCACCGGTAGCATCAACGTTTTTATCCTTGGAATGTACTGCTATCTTCGTTCTTGAACCCGCTTCCCTTGAAATACTTTTAATTTCAACAATTCCATCATAAATTTCCGGAACTTCTAATTCAAACAGCCTCTTTACAAGACCGGGATGGGTTCTGGAAACAACAATATTAGGTCCCTTTGATGTTTTCTTTACTTCAACTACATAAAGTTTCAATCTGTCGCCATGATTATACTCTTCATTGGGCATTTGCTCGGATGGTGCTAAAAGAGTTTCAGTGGGCCCTATATCAACAAGCACATTTTGCTTTTCCTTTTTTTGCACAATCCCGGTTATCAAATCATTTTCTTTTTCTATGAAATTTTCATATATTATTTCCCTCTCTGCTTCCCTTATTTCCTGTACAACTCTCTGCTTTGCAGTCTGTGCAGCTACTCTTCCAAAATCCTTTGGAGTTACCTCTATATCTACTATATCGCCTATATTATACCTTATATTAATGGATTTAGCATCCTCAAGGCTTATTTCAAGCAGGTTATCATACACATCCTCAACAACTTCTTTTTGGGCATAAACATGAATATCACCTGTTTCTCTATTTACAGTAACCTTAACGTTTTGTGACGTTCCGTAATTTTTTTTATAGGCAGTTACCAGTGCGGATTCAAGGGCCTTAAATATACGTTCTTTATCTATTCCTTTTTCCTTTACAATTTGATTCAAAGCTTCAATGAGTTCGGCAGTATTCATTCTAAAACCTCCTTAATATTCGTTTAATCTTATAGATGATGCTAAATTTTTATTGATTCTCATTTCTTCTCCAGCCTTCTCGAATACAACCATATCTCCTTCCAGGCCCTTTAGCTTTCCTGTGTATACTTTTTTACCGTTTAGAGGACTAAACAACTTTATTTTTATATCTCTGCCAGAAAATCTTTCAAAGTCCTTTTCCTTTTTAATGGGCCTATCAAGTCCTGGAGATGAAACCTCAAGATAATAACTATAATCTATAGGATCTATTTCATCCAGCCTATCACTTAATATTCTGCTTACGTTTGCGCAATCATCCAAATTGACTCCGTTTTCCTTATCAATATAAACTCTAAGGTACCATTCTCCCTCTTCCTTTACAAATTCCACATCAACAAGTTCATATCCCAATTGTTCTGTAACAGGCAGTGCAATATCTTCAACCGTTCTTTCAATCTTTAGTTTATCCATAACCATACCTCCTGAATTTACTCTTTTTTCTATTGTTTGTAGTAATCAGGGAGTTATGCGCAAGCATAAAGCAAAGAGTGGGTTTCCCCACTCTTATGTGTCAAGTATATCTGTGCCTTATTTTTGATTATAACACTGTTTTCATATATTTACAAGTTAAAACAAGGAAAGTTGGTTAGTTTCAGGCAAACCCTTTAAACATCCATGATTTTCCAAAATTTCTATAACGGTTTTCGATACTTTACTTCTTAGCCTTAGATCCTCCTTAGATAGGAATACACCTTCTTCCCTTGCAGCAACTATGCTCTTTGCAGCGCTTTCTCCTACTCCCTGAAGTGCCTTAAATGGAGGAAGTATACCGCTGTCTGTTATTTTAAATTTTACTGCTTCAGATTCATATAAATCAACAGGCCTGAATTTTAACCCTCTCATATACATTTCAAGCGCTATCTCAAGGATGGTCAGCAGACCTTTGTCCTTCTGGGTTGCATTATTGCCCATATTTTCAATTTCCTTTATCTTTGCCCTTATGGCCTTTTCCCCTTTTGTTATAAGATCTGCATCAAAATCATCGGCCCTAACAGTAAAGTATGTTGTATAATATGCTTCTGGATAATACACTTTAAAATAGGCTATCCTTACTGCCATCATAACATACGCAACAGCATGACCCTTCGGAAACATGTATTTTATCTTATTGCAGGAATCAATATACCACTGCGGTACATTGTTTTTCTTCATGTCCTCGATATCTTCATCCCTTAAGCCTTTACCCTTTCTAACCCTCTCCATGATAGTAAAGGCTGTCTTTGGTTTTAAACCTTTTTGAATGAGATAAAGCATTATGTCATCACGTGTAGAAATAACTTCTTTAAGGGTAGCCAGGCCATTTTTTATTAAATCCTGGGCATTGTTTAACCATACGTCAGTTCCGTGGGATAGACCTGAAATTCTAACTAGCTCTGCAAAGGTCTTAGGCTGTGTATCCAAAAGCATCTGCCTTACAAATTTTGTTCCAAATTCAGGTAGACCCAAAGTTCCAACTTCACAATTAATATCTTCTGGCTTAACTCCAAGTGGCTCTGTCGATGTAAAAAGCTTTAAAACCTTTTCATCGCCTAATGGTATTTTTGTAGGATCGATACCTGTAAGATCCTGGAGCATTCTTATAACAGTTGGGTCATCATGTCCCAGTATATCAAGTTTCAGCAGCCTACCACTTATTGAATGATAATCGAAGTGTGTTGTTATTATGTCTGAGTTTACATCATCCGCCGGCCTTTGAATGGGGGTGAATTCATATATTTCTTTATCCCTCGGAACAACCATAATTCCACCCGGATGCTGTCCAGTAGTCCTCTTTACACCTGTACACCCTTTAACAAGGCGCTCTATTTCTGCCTGTGTTGCCACTATATTTCTCTCATCCAGATAGTTTTTTACCATACCATAGGCTGTTTTTTCAGCAACAGTACCTATGGTTCCTGCTCTGAAGACATGCCCTGCTCCAAATAGCTCCTCAGTATATTTATGAGCTACAGGCTGATAGTCCCCTGAAAAGTTAAGGTCTATATCAGGCTCTTTATCTCCTTCAAAGCCAAGGAATACTTCAAATGGTATATCATGCCCATCCTTTTTATAGTCTGAACCACACACAGGGCATTTCTTCTCTGGAAGATCAGCACCGGACCCTATTGAACCATCGGTGAAGAATTCAGAGTGCTTACAGTTAGGGCATACATAGTGGGGAGGAAGAGGATTAACCTCCGTTATTCCACACATTGTAGCTACAAAGGATGAACCAACTGAACCTCTTGATCCGACCAGATAACCGTCTTGCATTGATTTTGCAACAAGCTTATGTGCTATTAGGTAAAGAACCGCATAACCATTGTTTATAATGGAATTTAACTCCTTCTCAAGCCTTTTCTCAACAATTTCTGGAAGCTTTTCACCATATATCTCATGTGCTTTATTCAGCGTCATGTTTCTAACTTCCTCTTCAGCGCCATCGATTTTAGGTGGAAAGGTTTCATCTGGTATAGGCTTTATAATTTCAATCTGATCTGCGATTAAATTTGTATTCTTAATTACTACCTCATAAGCCTTTTCCTTCCCAAGATAGCTGAACTCCTCCAGCATCTCATCAGTGGTTTTAAAATATAAGGGTGCCTGATTATCAGCATCGCTAAACCCTTTACTTGCCATAAGAATTCTTCTAAAGTATTCGTCCTGAGGATCTAAAAAATGCACGTCCCCTGTTGCTACAACGGGTTTATTATATTTCTCGCCAAGCTTTACAATTCTCCTGTTTAAATCCAGAAGCCTTCCTTCATTTTCCACTGTTCCATTATCAACCATAAAGGCATTATTTCCTCTAGGCTGAATTTCAAGATAATCATAAAATTTAATTATCTCCATCATTTCAGAATCAGAAAGATTATTAAGAACTCCTCTGAAAACCTGTCCTGCTTCACAGGCTGAACCGATTATAAGGCCTTCCCGATACTGCTCAATCAAACTCTTTGGCATTCTAGGCCTCTTGTGATAATAATCAAGATGCGACATGGAAATTAGCTTATACAGGTTGTATAACCCTTCATAGTTTTTCGCCAAAATAATAGTATGGTAAGTATCGGCCTTTTTAACATCAAAGTTTCCAATATATAAATTGTTTATGTCTATTAACTTTTCAGCACCTTTCTCTTTCAACATATCAAGAAACTTTATAAAAACAAGAGCTGTTGCTTCCGCATCATCAACCGCCCTGTGATGATTCTCAAGCTTTATTCCAAGGTGCTCAGCAATTATATTTAATTTATGCCTCTTTAAATCCTTTAACAGCCATCTGGAAAGGGGGAGGGTGTCAATTATAGGATTTGAAAAATTAAGGCCAAGCTTTTTTGTTTTCTCCCTTATAAATCCTGTATCAAATTTTGCATTATGAGCTACCACCGGGCAGCCCTTGATGAAATCCAGAAACTTCGGTAGAACATCACGTATTGTTGGCATATCCTTAACCATTTCATTCGTTATACCCGTAAGTTCAACTATATTTTCAGGTATGTTCTTTTCTGGATTAACAAGCGTTGAAAATCTATCAACTATTTGATAATTTTTTATTTTTACAGCCCCAATTTCGGTTATTTCTTCAATGGCAGGGTTAAAACCGGTTGTTTCTATATCGAATACGACAAACTCCTCATCAATCCCCTGATCGTTGGGCTTGATAACAATAGGTTCTCCGTCATCTACCAAATATGCCTCAACTCCATAAATGACCTTAATTCCAGTTTTCTTTGCAGCCTCCATTGCTTCTGGAAAAGCTTGTACAACACCGTGGTCAGTAATTGCAATTGCACTATGTCCCCATTCTTTAGCCCTCTTGATAAGAGCAGATGCTGAAGATACTCCGTCTGTGGTGCTCATCTGGGTATGTAAATGCAGCTCAACCCTTTTTTCTTCAGAGGTATCCATCCTCTTAACAGGTTCGACTTCTTCTATAGCAGTGGCAATAATGACGAGCTCCTTAGCAAATTTGTCATTCGTTACCTCTCCCTGTACCCTTAAATATGAACCTTCTTTAATCCTACTTTTGATTTCTTCTATCGTTTCAGGTTTTGGGAAAAACTTTACAGTTATAGAGCTTGTATAGTCAGTAATATAGAAGGAAAAGATATATTTTCCATTTTTAGTTTCCTTTATGTCTACTTTAAATACTTCTCCTACTATAACTACTACGCCTGATTCTTCATTTAAAGTTCCTATGTTGACTTTCTCACCGTTTATTCTCCTTCCGTATAAAAGGCTTGATGCCACAGCTTTTTTCTCGCTGTATGAATTATCGCTTTGTCTTTGATTACTATTTACACTTTTGGAAGCAGCATCAATGTTAGAAGCCTCTGAAAGAACATAGGATAAAATTTTTTTATCTTCTTCTTCCTTTATTGACATATATTTATCAATTTCCAGCTCTTTTCTTTCAAATACAACTCTGATATCGAGATTGCATATATTTTTTAAATAGTTTTGAAGAAGCCTGTCAACGTTTTTTTTCTTTATAAGCGACAGCAAGAAATCATTTTCTATGTATATATTAATTTTATTGTTTTCAATTTCATATTTAGAGGATTGAAGTAAACAGCTTATAGAAGGACTTCCTTTAACTGCCTTTTGTATAATACTTTTAAATATTTCACCTTTTCTTAAGTCCTCTTCCGTATATGAAGCAATACGGTTCTTCTGTACAGAAATATTAAGCTGTCCTGACACATAAAACATGCTTGCAAGTTCTTCTTTTATAAAGCTCAGACATTCATCATTTATTTCTGAACTTGTAACCAGATTTACATCCCATACATTTTTTTGTTTATTAACATAAATCTTATCTATATAAATATCGTTTAGATTATTTGCAAAGTTGCATGTATTATCTTTTTTTAGAATCTCTTGAAGCGTCTTTAGCATTAAAATTTGCCTCCTAATGTTCATAGGGTTTTAAACATTTAATTATATCCCAGTACATTTTCATCCTCAATTTGAAGCCCTTTCTAAACCCTAGTTTTTCCTCTTTCATAATATGTGTCATATCCTTCAATTCAACCGTTTTTACTCGATAGCCTTTTTTGTTCGCAAACTGAGTTAAGGCAACTTCTACACCATATCTCATAATATCAAGGTTGTTTATAGAATCTATGATGTTCCTTCTAACGGCCCTCTGTCCTGATAGGTTGGGAGCAATACGCTGAGCAAGATCCGTAGAAAACCTTCCATTTGAAAAAACACCAACCGTCATATCAGCTTCTTCTTTTAAAACCGGCATTAATAAATCAACAACATGTTTCCTGGTTAGTCCAATAAGATCCGCATCAAGTAAAAGAAGTATATCGGATCTCGTATTTTCAACTCCTATTTTTATGGCTGCGCCCTTTCCCCTATTTTCAGAATACTCTATAACACAAACTCCTAAACTTCGAGCCGCAGCTGCAGTACCATCATTTGAACCATCGCTGACAACTACAATATTATCGATCATGTTTGATTCTTTTACAGCCTTTATAACATTTCCTATCGTTTTTTCTTCATTGTAAGCTGGAATGATACATTCAATACCCATACAAACCACCTTATCCAGTGCATTTTTACATTTTTTCTATTTCATTAATCAATTCTTCAAGAAGCTTATCTTCAGGTACTTTCTTTATTATTTCACCTTTTTTAAATATTAAACCTTCGCCTTTTCCTCCAGCTATTCCTATATCCGCCTCTCTGGCTTCTCCAGGTCCATTAACAGCACACCCCATTATTGCAACCTTAATATGCTTGTTTATGTTTCCGAGGACCTCCTCTGCCTGCTTTGCGATCTTTATTAAATCTATATTTGTTCTCCCACAAGTAGGGCATGAAATGAATTCTATTCCAAACTTTCTAACTCCACATGCTTTTAATATCTCACGTCCTACCCTTACTTCTTCAAGGGGACTATCGGTTAAAGAAACTCTTATTGTATCTCCAATACCTTCACAAATCAATGAACCAATACCAATTGAAGATTTAATTGTACCAGAAAATATAGTACCAGCCTCCGTTACTCCTATATGAAGAGGGTAGGATGTTTTTTGAGAAAGCAGTCTGTAGCTTTCTATGTTTTCTATTACATTAGATGATTTAACAGATATTACGATATTGGTAAATCTATGTTTTTCCAGAATATCTACATGCCTCAGAGCACTTTCTACAAGGGCTTCAGGTGTTGGTTTACCATACTTTTTAAGTAGGTCCCTCTCCAGGGAACCAGCATTTACACCAATCCTTATCGGTATGCCCTTAAAATCTGCAGCCTTTACAACTTCGGATATTCTTTCTTCGCTTCCTATGTTTCCGGGATTGATTCTTAATGCGTCAACCCCATTTTTAATGGCCTCTAGAGCAAGGCGATAATCAAAGTGAATATCTGCTACCAGTGGAATGCCAATATTTCTTTTTATTTCTTTTAAAGCTTCAGCAGCCTCCATATCCGGTACTGCAACCCTTATTATTTCGCATCCCGCCTTTTCAAGTTCATGTATTTGCCTTATGGTGGATTTTACATCCCTTGTATCTGTATTTGTCATTGATTGAACGGAGATTGGAGAATCCCCTCCAATATATATATCTCCTACCTTTATTTTCTTCGTTTGTTTTCTCATTTTTATCATCCCTTATCTACATAATAGTCATGAAATCTTTTACTATAACAACAGCTGCCAGTATCATTAACAGTGTAAAACCTATCATGTTTACAAAACCAATCTTGTTTTCATCTATCTTCCTTCCAGTTATTCCCTCAATTAAAAGTATTATAACCCATCCACCATCCAGTGCAGGGAAAGGAAGTAGATTGATAACGCCCAGATTAATGCTTAAAAAACCTGCAAAGTACAAAAGCGTGGAGATTCCAAGCCTTGCTGCCTGCCCTGACATCTGAACTATTGCTACCGGACCTCCAACGTCCTTTAACGATGCCTTACCTGTAAAGGCCCTTCCAAGCCACTCCCACATTAGTTTTATTGATGAAGTCGTTTCAATTAAGCTCTGCTTTAAGGATTCCAAAAAATTGCCACTCTCAACCAAAGTGCCATAAATGCCTATTTTATACTTTCCCGACTCCTTATCCAACATGGGATTAACTTTAAAACTCGTAATATTTCCATTTCTATCTACCCATATATTCAAAGGTCTGTTTCCATTTTCCTGAACATACATTACAAATTCTGGCCAAGTACTTATTTTTTTATCATCAACCTTCAGAATTTTATCGTTTTCCTTAATACCTGCATTATACGCCGGAGAATTTGGCTGAACTTCACTTACAACCGGTTTTTCAAAACCTGTATTTGTAAAGGAAATGGAAAAAAGAATTATTGCTATAAGAAAGTTCATAAAGGCTCCAGCAACAATAATTGGCATCCTTTTCCACGGGCTTTGATTGCAGAATGCCCTTGGATCGCTTGATTCTCCCTCCTCTCCAAGCATCTTAACATAACCACCTATTGGCAGAATCCTTATTGAATAATCGGTTTCATTTCTGCGGAATCCAACAAACTTAGGTCCCATACCAAGGGAGAACTCTAAAACCTTAACTCCCGATAGTTTTGCAACAATAAAATGGCCTAATTCATGACTTGCTATCAGCAGTCCAAATACAAAAAGAGAGGCTAAAAGTGTAACCAATATAACCACCGTCCTATTTTATTAATTGATTTACGAAATCCCTTGTTGACATTTCAATTTCAAATATTCTTTCAAGAGTAACATTATACTCCACTTTAAAGTGATTCATAGATTCCTTTATAATTTCTGCTATTTCTAAAAATTTTATTTTTCTTTTCAGGAATAATTCTACTGCCTCTTCATTTGCAGCATTTAAAACCGTTGGCATGCTTCCTCCCGTTTTCCCCGCCTTGTATCCAAGCTCTAAACATTCAAAGGTCTCATAATCTGGTTGTTCAAAGGTTAAGACGTTATTCTTTATAAGATCGAGATATCCAACAACGGAAGGGTTCCTGTTTGGATATTCAAATGCATATTGAATAGGGTGTCTCATATCAGTATTGCCCAACTGTGCAATAATTGATCCGTCAACATACTCTACCATGGAATGTATTATGCTTTGGGGATGAACCACAACATCTATGCTATCATAATCAATATCAAACAGCCAGTGTGCTTCAATTACCTCAAGAGCTTTGTTCATAAGCGTGGCAGAGTCTATTGATATCTTTTTGCCCATATTCCATCTTGGATGCTTTAATGCCATCTCAGGAGTTACATATATTAAATCCGCTTTTCTTTTCCCTCTGAATGGCCCTCCAGACGCTGTTAAGATGAGCCTATGTATAGACTTCCTGTCCTCTCCTTTTAAGCATTGGAATAATGCACTGTGTTCACTATCAACTGGAAGTAATTTAGACTTTGACTTTTCAAGCTCTTTTGTTATTATATCCCCTCCCACAACAAGAGTCTCTTTGTTAGCAAGGGCTATAGTTTTACCTGCCCGTATGGCAGCAATCGTCGGTTTTAATCCAACCATTCCTACAAGTGATGTTAACACCATATCTACATTATGTAGAGTACAGATAAATTCAAGGCCTTCCATACCCTTTAACACTTTAATTCCATGTATGAATAGTTTTTCCTTTAGAAATTTAAAACCTTCATCATCCATAATCACTACATAATCAGGCTGAAACTCCACGGCCTGTTCATACAACAATTTAGCATTTGAATTAGCCGATAAAGCTATAACATCATAACTGTTCCTATCCCTTCTTATAATATCCAGTGCCTGCGTACCAATTGACCCGGTAGAACCTAATATACACAATCCTTTCATTGTTAAAGCACCCTTCTCCCTTCGTAATAATAAAGTATGAGTTCCTGTAAAAGCAATAATATTACAGGTCCTAATATTACTCCCCAGACTCCATATATAATAAACCCTATATATAAAGAGAATATAGCAGCTAGGGGGTGTATTTTTAAGTTTCTCCCCATTAGTTTAACCTGCATAATCTCCCTGTTTATTTCCAAAAGAATATAAAGAAATAGCAACCCTATTGCAGCAAATATCTTATTAGCTAATAATTCATAGGCTATCCAGGGTATAAAAATTATTCCAGGACCAACTACTGGCAGTATATCTAGTATACCACAAAATAACCCTATAGTTAATGGGTCGCCGATACCAAGAACATAAAGACCAATTATAGTTTGAAAAGTTGTGGCAAATACCAGTTTAATCTCAACGTTGATCACATCGCTTATTCTTTTAATTACATTTATTATAATCAAATAGATTTCATAGGGCAGAATCCTTATCATTATATGATCGATTTTCTCCAAATCTACGCTTATAAAAACTGTTGTAAACAATATTATAATTCCATATACAAAACCCTCAATAGTACTAACAAGTGTATTAAATATATTATTCCTGTAAGTTATTAATATATTTTGCGCCGTGCTTATTATTTGATCGTAATTTATGTTTCTTTCCCTTAGAAATTGAATGTTCTCCACAAAGGTTTTAAATATGCCTGGAAGCCTGTCGAAAAAGAATATTAAATGGTAATAAATATAACTGATTAAATAAAAAAGTATAAATAATGCGGCCAGCATTATCGCGGTGAAACTTAAAATAACGCTTCCCCGTCTTTTAAATCCCATTTTCTTCATAAATTTAACAACAGGTTCTAATAATACTACAAAAAGCGCTGCACACATGAATGGCCATAAAAAAATAAGGCAAAGCTTAAGTAATATCATAACAACAACTACTATGAATATTATCTTAAGTATTGCCTTACCAGTTTTCATCATACTATCATCCCAGAAACAGTACTATATAATAATATACTACAGGTGCTGTAAAAAGTATGCTATCAAACCTGTCAAGTATTCCCCCATGCCCCGGCATGATATTTCCATAATCTTTGACTCCAGCATAACGTTTTATAAGGGATGCTGATAAATCTCCGATTTGAGATATTATGCTTCCCACTGTACCCATCATTATAAGCTGATACCAATGAAAATTTATATGTGGATTTATATATCCCCACAAACTGACTCCCAATATACTGCCTAGAATGCCTCCAATAGAGCCTTCTACGGTTTTTTTAGGGCTTACCTCGGGGCATAGCTTAGTTCTTCCGAAGAACCTTCCGGAATAATATGCAAAGGTATCTGTACCAAATGCTATTATAAATACAAGCCATATCAATGTAGAACCATTGGGTGCTTGAATTATGTAGATTAACATACTGAAAAAAACAACAATATAAATATATCCTGTGATTGTAAGAGCTGAAGACACAACATTATATTTTTTAGCAAATATAGGCGTTGCCATACTCGTAATAACAACAAGTAAAATTGCAGGTATTATGACGTTCTTGTTGCTGATAATTACTGAATAAGCATTAAGGAAATACCCGATTAATATTGGAAAAAAAATCACTTTATGATTGGTATTCTTATAAACGCATATATATTCATATAAAGCAATTGCAGTAATTGCTAGAACTCCAATGGTAAATGCAATGCCCCCCCGCAGTACAAAAAAAAGGAGAATAGGTAACGCGATAGCCGCACTTATTACTCTTTTATTTATCATAACTATCTCTCCTCAGTTATTTAATACCACCAAATCTCCTATCTCTATTTTGAAAGTCCACAATAGCCTGGTACAGATTATCTGGTTTAAAATCCGGCCAGTATACATCAGAAAACCATAATTCAGCATAAGCTATTTGCCATAACAGAAAGTTGCTTATCCTATATTCACCGCTTGGCCTGATTATGAGATCAGGGTCGGGCATATCCGAAGTATAGAGATAAGAAGATATAAGTTTTTCATCAATATCGCCAATAGCAACTTTTCCCTCACTGACATCTGAGACTATCGCTTTAACTGCCTTTTTAATCTCATCACGTCCACCATAATTTAATGCCAGATTTAATTTTAAACCACTGTTGTTTTTGGTCTTTTCATATGCCCTTTTAAGTTCATCCTGGCAAATTTGCGGTAGTCCCCCAATATCCCCTATTGCCCTTACAACTACATTGTTTTTATGAAGTTCATTCACTTCACCCCTGAGATACTCCACAAGCAGGTTCATAAGCACACTTACTTCGTCACTGGGCCTTTTCCAATTTTCAGTTGAAAAAGCATAAAGGGTTAAATACTTGATTCCCAGTTTTGAACAGGCCTTAACTATCTCCCTTATCGTTTCCACTCCTGCACGGTGTCCCATAGTCCTTGGCATGTTTTTCTTCTTCGCCCATCTACCATTGCCATCCATTATTATAGCTATATGTGCTGGCAATTTATTTTTATCAATTTTACTTAGTATATTTTCTTCTACGGAAGGCCTATTCTTTTTAAAAAACATATATCCGTCCTCCCTTATTTAAAAATCCCCTCAAAGGAGGGGCTTAAAAATAGGCAACATATATTTCATATATTTCTTTTTTTACGATATTGATTATTCTTAAATCGTTCCCTATTTTTGTTTTTTTAGTATCGAAAACTTCGATAATTCTAAAGTCTATACTACTATTATCCAACAAAGGTTTTATTTCATTCATCTTAAAACCTATATATTTTTCAGGATTCATATTATACCGACATTATCTCCTTTTCTTTAGCCTCTACTAATTTATCCACTTCTTTAACATATATATCGGTTAGCTTCTGTATCTCATCTTCAGTTCTCTTTATTTCATCTTCTGAATAATTTCCTTCCTTTTTAAGTGTCTTAAGCTTATCATTTCCATCTTTTCTCACATTCCTTATTGCTATCTTGGCTTCTTCACCAAGTTTCTTTACAACCTTAACGAGGTTTTTTCTTGTTTCCTCTGTTAGTTCTGGTATCATAAGCCTAATAACCTGACCATCGTTTGTTGGATTTAAACCTAAATCTGATTTTAAAATGGCCTTTTCAATATCCTTAATAGCGTTTCTATCCCATGGCTGTATAACTAAAAGTCTTGGTTCAGGTGCAGAAATCGTTGCCAGCTGTGACACATGTGTTGGGGTACCATAATAATCCACCATTATTTTGTCAAGCATTGATGGATTTGCTCTTCCTGCTTTAAGGCTTTGAAGTTCTCTTTTAAACGCCTCAACACTTTTTTTCATCTTGTTTTCACAGGCAGTCGTAACTTCTTTAATCATAATTATCCCTCCTTATAAATTTCCAACCAAAGTACCTATATTTTCTCCGCATAAAGCTCTCTTAATATTGCCAGGTTCGTCAAGTGCAAATACAATTATTGGTATGTCATTGTCTTTACAAAGTGACGTAGCCGTAGAGTCCATAACTTTTAAATCCTTCTCAAGGACTTCATAGAAGGAGAGCTTATCGAATTTTTTAGCGTCCTTATTGATTCTGGGATCGCTGTCGTATACTCCATCAACTTTTTTTGCCAGCAGAATAACCTCAGCTTCTATTTCCGCCGCTCTCAAAGCTGCTGCAGTATCAGTTGAGAAGTAGGGATTTCCCGAACCAGCTGCAAATATTACAACTCTACCCTTTTCAAGATGTCTTACTGCTTTCCTTCTAATAAAAGGCTCAGCTATTTCTCTCATCTCTATTGCAGTCTGAACACGTGTAATTACTCCCATTCTCTCAAGGGAATCCTGGAGAGTAAGAGCATTTATGCAAGTTGCCAGCATTCCCATATAATCCGATGTGGTTCTATCCATACTTCTTCCATCTCTACCCCTCCAGATATTACCACCGCCGACAACAGCAGCAACCTGAACACCCAAGTCTACGACTTCTTTAATCTCCTGTGATATTCTGTTTACTACATCAAAATCTATACCAAAACCATTAGTACCTGCCAGCGCTTCTCCGCTTAACTTAAGCATAATCCTTTTATATTTAGGATTTCCCATATTGATAACCTCCAAGAAAATAATTAAACGCAAAATGGGCTTTCCTGCATTTTCAAAAAAAGAGAACACAGGTGTGCTCTCTTTAAATCATCCTCTGGTTTGCTTCATTACTTCTTCAGCAAAGTTTTCTTCCTTCTTTTCGATACCTTCACCCTTTTCAAACCTTACAAACTTTTCAACCTTTATCTCAGTTCCAAGTTCCTTTGATTTGTTATCCAGATACTTCCTTATTGTCAAATCCTGATCCCTTATCCAGAGCTGTTCAACAAGACATACTTCCTTATAGAACTTTTGGATTCTTCCTTCTACCATCTTTTCTATAACCTTTTCTGGTTTTCCTTCGTTAAGGGCCTGCTGTCTGTATATTTCTCTTTCCTTTTCGATTACATCCTGTGGAACTTCTTCCTTTGTAATATATTGAGGATTTGCAGCTGCAATTTGAAGTGATATTTCCTTTGCCACTTCATTAAGTCCCTCTGCTTTATCAGCTGTAAGCTTAACCATAACAGCTATTCTACCACCGCCGTGTATATAGTCAGCAATTATGCCATTTTCACCATTAAATCTTTCAAATCTTCTAAAAGTCATGTTCTCTCCAAGCTTAGCAATTAGCCCGGTTACTGCATCCTTAACCGTTATATCATTGTCTGCTATGTACTTTTCATTTAGAAGTTCATCAACAGCAGATGCAGAAGATAAAGCTGCCTGCTTTGCAAGATTTTTAGCCAGTTTAACAAATTCTTCATTCTTTGCAACAAAGTCGGTCTCACAGTTTAATTCAACAACAGCTCCAACCTTTCCATCCTCTGATATGTAAGTTTCAACGAGTCCTTCCGCTGCAATTCTTCCAGCCTTTTTAGCAGCTGCAGCAAGACCCTTCTCCCTTAATATTTCAATAGCCTTTTCCATGTCACCATCAGCCTGAGTTAGCGCTTTCTTGCAGTCCATCATTCCGGCTCCAGTTCTTTCTCTTAATTCTTGTACCATTTTTGCAGTAATAGCCATTGTAATTCCTCCTTATGATATTAAAGGTAAGGGTTAAGCATCCCCTTTACCCTTACCTCGTTATATTACTCAGCCATTTGTTCTCCTTGTTTTCCTTCAATTACAGCATCAGCTATTTTTGAAGCAATGAGCTTCACTGCTCTTATAGCATCGTCATTTCCTGGTATTACATAATCAACTTCGTCCGGGTCACAGTTAGTATCTACAATTGCAACTACCGGTATACCAAGAATCTTAGCTTCAGCTATAGCATTCTTTTCTTTTCTTGGATCCACTACAAAAAGAACATCTGGAATCCTAACCAAATTCTTGATTCCTCCAAGGTTCTTTTCGAGCTTTTCCTTCTCATGTCTTAACTTTATAACTTCTTTCTTAGGAAGGATATCGAATGTTCCATCCTGTTCCATTTTTTCAAGCTCAGCCAGCCTGTTTATTCTAGTTCTTATAGTCTTAAAGTTGGTAAGCATACCACCAAGCCATCTCTCGTTTACATAGTGCATTCCGCACCTGATAGCCTCTTCTTTTACAGAGTCCTGAGCCTGCTTTTTAGTTCCAACAAACAAAATTTCCTTACCTTCTGAAGCAGCACTCTTAACGAATTCATAAGCCTCTTCAATCTTCTTTACTGTCTTCTGAAGGTCAATAATGTAGATTCCGTTTCTTTCTGTAAAAATGTACTGAGCCATTTTGGGATTCCATCTTCTTGTTTGATGTCCAAAATGTACTCCAGCTTCTAGTAATTGTTTCATTGAAATTACTGACATAGTGCACCTCCTGGTTATTCCTCCGCCACATTCATTTTTCTAAAAGACCCTTCGGCACCTTTTTAGAAATTGTGCAGCGTGTGTATTTTCACCTTAAGTAGTATATCATAGAAATATTTCAATGGCAACTGTGAAATTATAATAAAAGTAAAACTTTTAATTCAAAAACGTATTTATATTTTTATCAAAAATATTAACATATATACTAAAAAAGCTCAAAAGCTTTTAGCCTTTGAGTTTTTTTAGTTCTTCAAGCAGCTTGTCATTTAATATTTTGATATGAGTTCCTTTCATTCCAAGGGATCTGGATTCTATAACCCCTGCACTTTCAAACTTTCTGAGGGCATTTACAATAACTGATCTCGTAATTCCAACTTTGTCTGCAATCTTGCTTGCAACAAGGAGTCCTTCATTACCTTCCAGCTCATTAAATATATGTTCCACTGCTTCCAGCTCTGAATATGAAAGCGTTCCAATAGCAAGTTGAACCACAGCCTTTTTCCTTGCTTCCTCTTCGATTTCATCTTGCTTGGATTTAATTATTTCCATACCAACTATTGCAGCGCTGTACTCTGCAAGAACTAAATCTTCATCTGTAAATTCTCTTCCGAATCTGGCAATTAAAAGAGTACCAAGCCTTTCTCTATTGCCAATTATAGGTACAATAGTTGTAATTTTATCCTTGTGAAGGCATTCGGTGGATTGTTCAAAAACGCAATCCCCATTTGCTCTCAGGTTTGATCTTGTTTCATTTACGCTGAGAAGTTTATTATTATACTCCTCAGGAAATTTTTGCTCTCCAACTACCTCGTCTTTTACAATTTCACATTCAAAATCATCTAAAAGACTGCATCCAAGTATTTTGCCCTTTCTGCTGACAATGTAAACATTGCATTCCATAACTTTGCTCAGAGTTTTACATATATCAGAAAACATTACAGGTTCTGTAGCTGATTTTTGAAGTATTCTATTTAACATTCTTGTTTTTTCTAATAAAGTCTGCATTGAATATTCTCCTTTCAATAATATATTAATTTTTGTGTAATAGAGCAGTGACAAAATTTTCATATCATATATAGTTATTTTTAGCTGGCAACTATTTTTTTATTACATAACTTTCTTAAATAACCTAACCTTATGATATAAGGCAGCCAGAACATTCAAAGCCCATGCTTAAATAAACAGCAAGCTGCAGCAGGTATGGAGTTTTAATAAGCCAGAAGGTAATATAATTATACTAACCTATCGGTTTTGTATAATTGCAAATAAAATTTAGAATTGTTTCTTTCAGCTAAACAAAATTACAATAACACATACTTTTGAATAAAGCAATAGATCTTTGATATTTTTTCGGCAATTTTAACATAATTAATAAATTCTTAACACTTAAGGCATATAAAGGCCATAGTAATGCAAATTCAATGCTTATTTTCTTTTTTCTTATATCCACACTCATCATTTACACACTTATACTCCTTACCTCCCTTTATACTTCTTTCGACTAGTATATCGCCGCACTCAGGGCACTTTTCACCGGTTGGCTTATCCCAGCTAACAAAATTACACTCAGGGTAGTTTGAACATCCATAGAAGGTCCTTCCCTTTTTGGTTTTTCTTAACACTATCTTTCCACCGCATTTAGGACATGGCACATCTAGTTCCTCCACAAGTGGCTTTGCATTTTTGCATTCTGGATATCCAGGGCACGCAAGGAACTTTCCGAATCGTCCCTTTTTAATTACCATGTTTCTGCCGCATTTTTCACACAATACATCCGTTGTTTCTACCTGCTCTTCAATTGTTATTTTATCAATTTTTTCTTCAGCCGCTTTAATTAGCTTCTCCAATGGCTTGTAAAAATTATCTACTACCTTTACCCAATCCTCCTTATTTTCTTCTATCTCATCAAGTTTTTCTTCCATTTCAGCAGTAAACTCTACATCCACTATATCCTTAAAGTATTCTTTTAAAAGCTCCGTAACTACCTCTCCAAGTTCAGTAGGCGCAAGTGTTTTCTTTTCCCTTACTATATATCCTCTTTCAATAATAGTGCTAATTATTGGCGCATATGTACTTGGACGTCCTATCCCATTTTCCTCCAATGCTTTAACCAGGGTTGCTTCTGTATACCTGGCGGGAGGTTGGGTGAAATGCTGTTTAGGTTCAAGCTCTTTTAAATTCAATACTTCCCCTACATTAAGGTCCGGAAGTTTATTTTCCTCTTCATCATCTATATCATATACTGCCATAAAACCCGAAAATTTTATAGTACTCCCACTTGATTTGAATATATATTCACCACATTTTATATCTATCGAAACAGTATCATACAGCGCTTCAGCCATCTGGCTAGCTATAAATCTAGACCATATAAGTTTATAAAGTTTATACTGATCATTTGTAAGGGAATCCTTTATTTCATCAGGCTCTCTAAACACTGATGTTGGCCTTATGGCCTCATGAGCATCCTGTATATTTTTTTTTGATTTGTATGACCTCTTCTGTCTAGGCAAATATTCCTCCCCAAATTTATCCTTTATTAAACTTAGAGCAGCATTTTGTGCCTCCTCAGATACTCTTACTGAGTCAGTCCTCATATATGTAATTAAACCAACAGTTCCTTCCTTCTTTAAATCAATGCCTTCATATAACTGCTGGGCAATGGACATAGTTTTTTTGGTAGAAAAGTTGAGCTTCTTATATGCATCCTGCTGAAGTGTGCTCGTTATAAAAGGAGGAAGCGGATTTTTCTTTTTTTCCTGCCTTTTAATATCAATTACAATAAACGTACCTCCAGATAACTCCTCAATTATTGCATCAACCTGTTCCTTGCTTTCTAAATTTATCTTTTCCTTGTCCCTACCATAAAACTTTGATTCCAGTATTTTATGGCCTGTTTTAAATCTGGCAGTTAATGACCAATATTCCTTTGGGACGAATTCCCTTATTTCCCTTTCTCTGTCACAGATTAGCCTAACAGCTACTGACTGCACTCTCCCAGCACTCAAGCCCCATTTAACTTTTTTCCACAATATTGGACTTATTTTGTATCCCACAAGTCTATCCAATATTCTTCTTGCCTGCTGTGCCTCTACGAGGGACTTATTTATTTTTCTGGGATTCTTAATGGCATCTTTTATAGCGTTTTTGGTGATTTCATGAAATTCTATTCTGCATTCCCTATCTACATCAATATTAAGTATGTTAGATAAATGCCATGAAATTGCTTCTCCTTCCCTGTCTGGGTCTGTGGCGAGGTATATATTATCAGATTTTTTAGCTTCTTTTTTTAGTTCATCTATTAGCTTACCTTTACCCCTGATCGTTATATATTTAGGTTGATAATTGTTATCTACATCAACTCCAATCTGGCTCTTTGGCAGGTCCCTGATGTGTCCCATTGACGCTTTAACTTTATAATTCTTACCCAAAAACTTGCTTATGGTCTTAGCTTTTGCCGGTGATTCAACTATCACTAGGGACTGACTCATCCTGTAACACCTCCGGTAAAATTTACATATCACGCAATAAATGTATTATAACAAACCTAAAAAGAAAATCAAGCTTAGCATAGTATATAATAATTACCGTACGCCCTTTTAATAATACCTCCACATTCCAGTCTGCTTAAATTTGAAAGCAGTTCGTCAATCGCCATGCCTGATTGAGAGGACAAATCCCATATGGTCATGGCTCCATTTTTAAGCAGATCAATTATTTTCGATTCAACGTTATTTTTGCTTGTTGTTATTATGTATTCATCAATAGAGAACTCCTCAAGTATATCCTCTACTCTTGATATAAGCTTAGCTCCATCCTTTATCAAATTATTTGTACCTAAACTGTTGGGACTAAATATATTTCCCGGCACTGCAAAAACATCCTTTCCCTGCTCAAGGGCTAGAGTTGCTGTGATTAATGAGCCGCTTTTCTCGCCGGCCTCTACCACAAGGACATATTTTGAAATGCCGCTTATAATTCTATTTCTTTCAGGAAAATTATGTGCAAAGGGCCTTATATCTGGGTAGTATTCTGTAATCACGCATCCATGCTTTGCAATATCCATGAAAAGCTTTCTGTTTTCTGCAGGATAAATATATTTAAAACCGCTTCCCATAACACCAATGGTATATCCTCCAGCATCCAAACAGCCGAAATGAGCACATCCATCAATTCCTCTGGCCAGGCCGCTTATTACAGTAATGCCTCTTTTGCCAAGTTCGTAAGACAGTTTATACGCAGCCGTCTTCCCATACTCTGATGCCTTTCTTGAACCTACTATTGCGATAGAATTTTCAACATCAATCAGATTTCCTTTAAAAAACAATCCCACTGGAGGATTATAAATATGCCTGAGCCTTTTGGGATATTCCACATCACTATATAGTACAAATTCTACTTCTTCTTTTTTTATATATTCACTAATTTCCGAATATTTATTAATATTTTTTGACTTGTCAATGAGCTGGCAATTTGTTATGTCTATGCCTGCCTGTATGTAATCCTTTAAACTTAAATTCCAAAACTCCTCAGGCTTGAAGCCATTATTCAATATATCGATCTTCAATGAATTTTTGATCGGAAGATCACAAAACCAGAGCTTAAATATCAAATTTTCCATTTCAATTCCTCCATACAGCAACTTTATATGATATCAGTTCTTTTTGAACAAACTTTTAACCTTTCAATTCTTTATTTTATATTTTTATGTTTTATCATTATGTAGAATTCTAGTCAAAAACTAAACATTCTATTCAACTATAAAATACTTTTCATGATCAGCCTGTTTTCTAAAAACAACTTCGTTATGTATAAATTGAATAATATTTCTTGTATTAGTATAATATAGAATATATTTTATAGGTTATGCAAAAACCATCATTATCATTTTTAAATTATATGAGAGGAAGGATTATCATGAGCGGTATTTTAGAAGGACTTGAGCCCAAATCAGTATTTAAGTTTTTTGAAGAAATATCACAGATACCCAGAGGTTCAGGCAATGAGAAAGCTATAAGCGACTATCTGGTTAATTTCGCAAAAAGCCGAGGATTTGAGTATATTCAAGATAAAGCCCTGAACGTAATAATAAGAAAGCCTGGAACAAATGGCTTTGAAAATGCCCCAATCGTTATACTACAGGGACATATGGATATGGTAAATGAGAAGAACAATGGAACAGTACATAACTTTGAAAAAGATCCAATAAAATTAAGAATTGTAGATGACATGATATATGCAACCGGAACAACTCTTGGTGCCGATAATGGCATTGCTGTTGCCTACGCTCTGGCACTTCTCGATTCAAAGGATATACCTCATCCTCCAATTGAGGTTATAATAACTACTGAAGAAGAAACTGGCATGGGAGGAGCAGCTGCTTTATCCCCCGATAATATAAAAGGTTCTATATTAATAAACATCGACTCCGAAGAAGAAGGTGTATTTCTAGTTAGCTGTGCAGGAGGCGTAAGAGTTACCCAAAAGCTTCCGATTAATTTTACTGATGTGAATGCATCAAAAGTGCCATATATGATAAGTATAAGAGGTCTCAAAGGTGGCCATTCCGGAATGGATATAAACAAGGAAAGAGGAAACTCGAACAAGCTTATTGGAAGAATACTTGACGATATTTATTCAGAGATAGAATTTCTTATAGGGAATATCAGCGGCGGTTCCAAGATGAATGCCATTCCAAGGGAGGCAGATGCCATAGTTATAATAAACCCTGAGGATGCTTCAAGGCTTGAAAATAAAGTCCTTGAATGGAACAGCATATTAAAAAATGAACTTAGAAAAGCTGATCCTGATGTATCTGTGAAATTAAAAAAATTGGAAGATAGAATTGAGAAAGCCTTCTCAATGGAAACAACAAGAAACATAATTGCTTCACTTGTGTTAATACCAAACGGCGTTCAGAGTATGAGCAAGGACATAGAAGGTTTGGTTGAAAGCTCCACTAATCTGGGGGTTGTTACGACAACTGATACACATGTATATTTCCAAAGTGCAATAAGAAGCTCTGTGAGAACTCTTAAATATAATATACTGAATCAATGCAAAATGGTGGCCAGGGTAACAGGTTCCAAATTTGAAGCAGATTCTGAATATCCTGAATGGCAGTACGATCCTAAT
The DNA here is from genome assembly GCF_004364155.1 of Fonticella tunisiensis. Lineage (GTDB taxonomy): Bacteria > Bacillota > Clostridia > Clostridiales > Caloramatoraceae > Fonticella > Fonticella tunisiensis. Next base: position 71,855 of record NZ_SOAZ01000006.1, read on the forward strand.
TCAAAGATCAGGGCCCTGTTTCAGAAAGTATATAAGGATAAGTACGGAAAAGAAGCCAAAATAGCTGCCGTACACGCAGGCCTGGAGTGCGGACTTCTGAAAGAGAAAAAGGAAAACCTTGACATGATATCCTTCGGTCCAAATTTATATGACGTTCATACCCCCAATGAACACATGAGCATATCCTCTGTTCAGAGAACCTGGGAATTTTTGCTGTCTGTTTTAAAGGAAATCAAATAAAAAAGAATATAATTTTCTATTTTGATAATAAAGGAACTATCTTTATAGAAAGTTCCTTTATTATTTTAATTTATTAGACGATTGTTTCATTGAAAAATAGCTTTAGTTTGTTGATCGCTGAAGATATTTTTATTATATCAATTATGATATTATCACATATTGTAGATCCATTATATAACATCACTTCATGTATATTTTTATAATATTCGGTTTAAATGATTATACTTTTTATTTATGGCAATAATCTAAACTGAACTGAGAGGAGGTATACAATGATTAGTAAAGTAAATTCCATTTCATTAATAGGTATAAACGGCTTTACTGTAAATATAGAAGTGGATATTCAAAGCGGTCTTCCTGCATTTAATATGGTGGGCCTTCCTGACGCCGTTGTTAAAGAGTCAAAAGAAAGGGTAAGATCTGCAATTAAAAATTCAAAATATGAATTCCCTGTAAACAGAATAACAGTCAATTTTGCTCCTGCTGATATCAAAAAGGAAGGCACACACCTTGACCTGGCCATAGCAACAGGTATACTGCTGAGCTGTGGGGTTATCTCTGTCAATTCACATTTAAATATTTCTCAGTGCATTTTTATAGGAGAGCTCTCTTTAAATGGTGAGCTAAGAGGAGTTAAGGGAATATTGCCGATGGTACTTGAGGCTAAAAAAAGAGGCTTTAAAAACCTTTTTATTCCTGGAGAAAATAAATATGAAATAGGTTTTGTCGAAGATGTCAATATATATACTCCTGCCACTTTAACCGAGCTGGTTGATTTCCTTAACGGCGAGATAGAACTTGGAAAACTTGAAACAAACATTAAAAACTTCACAAAAGCTCATTTTGATGTTGATTTCAGCGAAGTTAAGGGACAGCGATTGGCTAAGAGAGCTGTAGAAGTGGCCGCTTCAGGAGGCCATAACCTTCTTATGATAGGCCCTCCTGGAGGAGGAAAAACCATGATTGCCCAAAGAATCCCAACTATACTCCCTGAATTGACTTATGATGAAGCCATAGAAGTTACAAAAATATATAGTGTAGCAGGAATGTTAAGAAACAAAGGGCAAATGATGTTTAACCCTCCCTTCAGGAGCCCCCACCACAGCGTTTCAACAGCGTCCTTCATAGGTGGAGGCAGCAACCCATCGCCCGGAGAAGTTTCCCTTTCCCACAACGGGGTTCTCTTTCTTGATGAACTGCCTGAATATAGAAGGGATACTCTGGAAGCTTTAAGGCAGCCAATGGAGGATGGCATGGTAAGTATTTCAAGAGTAAAGGGTAAATTTACATTTCCTGCTAGATTCATGCTTGTTTCTTCTATGAATCCATGCCCATGTGGATTTTATGGTTACCAACTTAAGGACTGTAGATGCTCTGAAATTCAAATTAAAAATTATCTGAATAAAATATCGGGACCTCTGCTTGACAGAATAGATATTCATATATCCATTGAACCTGTACAGTTCAACGAAATAAACAGTGATAAGGTAGAGGAAACATCGCAGCAAATTAAGGAAAGGGTAGTAAAAATACGAAACCTCCAGCGGGAGCGTTTCAAGAATGATGGAATCTACTGCAACGCACAGATGAAAGCAAGACACCTTAAAAAGTACTGCAAAGTTGACGCCGGGGGAATGGAACTTTTAGAAAGCGCATTTAAAAACATGGCATTAAGCACAAGGGCCTACAGTAAGATTCTTAAAATTTCCAGGACAATTGCTGATATGGACAATTCAGAAATTATCAGAGAGAATCATATAGCTGAAGCAATACAATACAGAGTCCTGGACAGAAAATACTGGGGATAAAATCCAATGCCCTAATGGCTAGATTGTAGGGCATTGGATTTTATTTAAACGAAACCAATATCCTTATTCTGAATGGTGAATGAAAAAGTAAAAACTATTACAGCAGGTTAATTTAATTTTTCAAGCTAACACAGCCTCATCGAGAACATCCTGAGGTAAAGAATCAAGTGCCTTAAAAAGTATATCCTTTCCACTATATCCTTCAGGCCATGGAGGTGTTATAAGCTGTTTCCATGTTTTACTGCCCTTTTTATTGAAAAAAAGACCAAGGGTATGCACTAAAGCAGCGTATCCTTTTACTCCTTCCTTTTCTATTTTCTCGATGTATGGAATTAAACCTTCAATGACCTGCCTCCTTGTTATATTATTTACTTTCCCATCATTGAAGAATTTATCTACCTCCGCCAGCATAAAAGGATTATCATATGCTGCACGTCCAATCATTACTCCGTCTACATACCTTAAATGCCCTTCAATATCGCCAATAGTTTTTATTCCTCCGTTTATTACGATGTTTAAATGGGGTAACTCCCTTTTTAACTTATATACATCTTTATATCGCAGAGGTGGAACTTCCCTGTTTTCCTTTGGGCTCAGACCTTCCAAAACAGCAATTCTGGCGTGTATTATAAAACGTTCTGCGCCTGCCTGTTCAACTGTTTTTACAAAACTCATCATATCTTCGTATTTATCCAAAAGAGTTCTCTCAAAATAGTCCGGAAGCACATTTTTCCCTTCTATGCCGATTCTGTGTTTTATTGTTACTGGTTTTTTTGTTGCTCTTTTCATAGCAGCAATCATCTCAGCTACCTTCTCAGGATATGCCATCAATACTGCACCCATTTCATTTCCAGAAACTCTATCGGATGGACATCCTGCATTAAGGTTTATTTCATCATAATCCCAATCCTCGGCTATTTTCACAGCTTCATATACTTCCCTTGGATCACATCCTGCAATTTGAAGGGCCACAGGCTTTTCAAATTGATCGAAGTCTAGAATTTTATGCCTGTCTCCATTTATTATGGCACTAGTAGTAATCATTTCCGTATACAAAAGCGATCTTCTTGTAATTAGGCGGCAAAAATATCTAAAGTGTCTGTCAGTCCTATCAACCATTGGTGCAATGCTCACCTTTGGACACTGATCCTTTAAAGCACTTTTTTCCATTATACCTTCCTCCGTACATTTTCTAGATACTTTTCTAAATAAATTATTTTTGTATTTTAAAAACAATTTATTTGATTACAATTTATCTGTAAAGTATTATTCCTCAAAAACATGTAAAAGATATATATGATATATTGTTCATTTTGTATAAAGTTATTTTCATATTTGCAGGGACATCACAAGGAGGTGAACAGACATGATAAAAGCAGAAGTTGCCGTATACCCATTGAAAACAAACAGTGCATCAGGAGTCATTAATAATTCTATAGACAGCTTAAACAATCACAATATTAATTACAGGGTTGGCTCAACGCACACAGAAATAACCGGCTCTACTGACGATGTGTTTAACAGCCTTCAAACCATGTTTAGCGAAGCTGAGAGAATAGGAGGAGAGATAAACATGGTTGTTACCATTTCAAATGCCAGTGAATAATATGTTTATAAGTGCCCACGCTATGCATTTTTTGCTCATATTTAAGTTTTATATAATCATTTTAAAAGATGTGAGGTAAAATATTCAAATCTTTACCTCATTTTTTAAATGATCAAGTAGTCAGTTAAACCTGCCATGAAAAAATTCCATTGCTCATCTGCTGATAATTTACACACTTTATTTACAATTGTGGGCTGTTATTCCTATTACAATATGCTTATAATATAATTGAGAAATTTTATATATTATTATATACACTTATAGACTTTTCAGTTTAATTGTTTGGGGGGCATTATTATGGGCAAAGTGAAAATATTTACTGACAGCACAAATGATCTCACCCCGGAAATCATAAGTAAATATGATGTTTCGGTATTACCTCTTTATGTTAATTTTGATGATGGGACATATCGAGATGGAATTGATATGACCCCTGAGATGCTCTATAAAAAGGTTGAAGAAACTGGTAAGCTACCTAAAACCGCCTCTGCATCGCCTGCTGATTTTTACAATGCCTTTAAACCATACATCGATGCTGGACAGGATATAATATACATAGGCATTTCATCAGCGTTATCGTCAACGATTCAAAATGCTCGGATAGCTGCAACGGAATTTCCTGAGGGAAGAATCGAAATAGTAGATTCAATGAATCTATCAACAGGTATAGGGCTTCTGGTTTTAAAGGCTGCAGACTATGCAGCAGAGGGCCTAGGCGTTAAAGAAGTTGCCGAAAGAGTTAGAGAGAAGGTTCCTAAAGTTAGAACTGCCTTTGTAATTGATACCCTGGACTACCTGTATAAGGGTGGTAGATGCAGCGCTCTTCAAAATTTCATGAGTGGAATATTTAAAATAAAACCTATTGTAAAGGTTGTAGATGGCAGGATGATTCTAGGACAAAAAGCAAGGGGTAAAAGGGAGCATGCGTTAAATACTATGCTAAATAACGTCCTGGCAGCAAAGGATAATATCGATCCAGACAGGATAATAATAACCCACGCCATGGGAGAGAATGATGCTGAATACTTGAAAAAGGAGATTGCAAAGAACATAAATGCCAGAGAAATAATTATAACAAAGGCAGGCTGTGTTATTTTCAGCCACTGCGGCCCCAATACCGTTGGAATAATTTATATTGAAAAATAATGCTATAAAAGGTAGTAAACGCAAGTTTACTACCTTTTATTCCGACACCCATGTCCATCCAGGAAGCGCCAGCTCTATCGGTCCATCGTATACACTTCCTGCTTCCCTGACGAGATTTAGAGGATTTCCCTGGTGAGGAAGGTGCGTAAGCAGAAGTTTCTTAACATTTCCATCTCTAGCAACCCTGCCCGCATCGATGCTGTTCATATGTCCCGCCTTTGAACCATCCTGATTAGCATAAAAATTACATTCGCATATCAATAAATCTACGTTCTTTGAAAAGGTAGACAATCCTTCAAAGTAACTTGTGTCGCCTGTATATACCACACTTTTATTTCCACTTTCAATTCTCATTGCAAAACAGGATACTGGATGAATCGTTCTGCAAAAGGATATTGTAAAGGGTCCTAAATTCAACCTGTCGTGTTCGTCATATGAAACTCCATATGTATAGGGAACCATGGTAAGCATTCTAAAGCTGTTAACATCATGGTGATGTCCATATATATTAAGAGAATGGTTCATTTCATTTAATATAGTTTTAATTTGTACTGCGTATTGAAGGGGACCTATATCTGCAATATGATCAAAATGATAGTGGGATATCACCACAGAATTTAACTGCTCAATTTTTATATGCTGTTGAATCCCAGATAAAACAGCGCTTCCACAGTCAATCAGCAGGTTATAGCCTTTATCCTGAAACAAATAACCTGATGTTGCTCCCCCTGCTTCGGGAAAACCTCCCCAATTTCCAATTACCGTAACCTTCATTAACTTTCCCCTCCTCGTATAGATTGAAAAATATCTCAATCAAATGCATTTTTTATAATTGCTACCGATTTTTCTCTGTCCGTTTCACCGAGCAATACTTCGACCACATCAAACCTGATCATAGAATCCCAGAGATTCTTATTAGCAATATATAAAGTCGCAAGGTTTTTAAGCCTGTTCTGTTTAAAACTATCAACTGCTTCCCTTGGATATCCGAACTTAGAGCCTTTCCTTGACTTTACTTCTATAAAAACTATATACCTGCCATCTTTGGCTATTATATCTATTTCCCCAAATTTTGTTCTATAATTTTTATCAAGTATTTTATATCCATTGCGTATTAAATATTTTCTCGCAATATCCTCTCCGATACTGCCAATTTTTTTATTATACGGCATAATAAAATCCCCTTATACATTTATACAATATTCTTAACAAATGTTTTTCTGTGAACATCCGATATTCCGTGTCTACGAATTGCGTCAATATGTTCAGGAGTACCATAACCTTTGTTCTTTTCAAAATAGTAATTTGGGTATTTCTGTGAAATTTCATTCATAAAATTATCCCTTTCAACCTTTGCTATTATGGAAGCTGCACCAATGGATATTGAAATGTCATCTCCCTTTATAATGGATGTTTGTGGAATGTCTAACCCCTCCAGTCTCAAGGCATCAATTAAAATATGTTCTGGCCTTATCCTAAGCCCCTCTATAGCTCTAATCATCGCCAATTTCGTAGCATTTAATATATTAAACCTGTCAATCTCCTCTACTGAAGCATATGCAACTGAATATGCAAGACAGCTTTCCCTTATTTTTTTTGAAATTTCGCTTCTCTGATTCATAGACAGCTTTTTAGAATCCTTTATTTCAATTATATCCACTTCAGGATTTAATATAACAGCAGCTGCATAAACCGGCCCTGCCAGAGGTCCTCTTCCAACCTCATCAACGCCGGCAATGTAAGTTACTCCTTCTTTTAAAAGCCTATCCTCATACATTTTTCTCCTGCGATATTCCTCAAGCCTTTTGTTGATCATTTTAAATTTGTTTTCAAATTTTAAAACAAGATTATGTACGCCTCTTCTCTCATCCTTTATAAGCTCTTCCTTAAGCCCTATGAATTCCTGATAAGTAGAATTGCTGAGTATATGCTCAATCTCCCGTATACTGTACTGTTTCATATAATCCCCCTTATATTTGCGGCTTCTCAAGGCTTAACCTGCCAAGTCTGCCGCTTCTAAAATCATCCAATAGAAGGTTTGCAGCCCTTACTGTATTAACTTCGCCGCCTGATACTATGCATCCCCTCTTTCTTCCAATATTTTTCAATACTTCAAAGGCATCGGTATTTAAATCAATCTTATATCTGTCTTTTAATGCTTCTGGCTTTAAACTTACAAGCTCCTCAATAAGTTTCACAGCAAGCTCCTCAGGGTCCAGTATCTCATCCTTTATGGCCCTTATAAAGGCTAAGTGAAGAGCTACTTTTTCATCGTCAAATTTGGGCCAGAGAATACCCGGAGTATCTAAAAGCTCAAAATCTTTATTAACTTTTATCCACTGTTTACTTCTGGTTACACCCGGTTTATCTCCTGTTTTTGCGCTTGATTTTGAGGATATTTTATTTATAAAGGTTGATTTTCCAACATTTGGTATGCCCAGTACAAGTGCTCTGACTGGCCTTCCAACGATTCCTTTTTCAACCCTCTTTTCAAAATGTTCTTTTACGCTTTCTTTAACTAGCGTATACACCCTGTTTATATTCCTTCCTGTTATAGAATCAACATCAAGAGCGCTAATTCCCATATCTTTATAACGTTTAATCCATTCTTTAGTTATATTTTCGTCCGCCATTTCGCATTTATTTAGAAGCACCACTCTCTGCTTATTTCCTATTAACTCATCTATGTCAGGATTTTTGCTGCTATCAGGAATTCTGGCGTCAAAAAGCTCTATTACCACATCTATCAGCTTCAAACTGTCAATTATCTGCCTCTTAGTTTTTACCATATGCCCTGGATACCACTGTATACTCATATTCCTCACCCGGTTAAGCATAAATCTATTTTTATGCAGAATAGTTTTCGCTGCCGGGATCTTCCCTCCTTTATTCGATGTCATAACTGTTTTGACTAATATTATTTTATCCATTTAGAGTCTTTGTATCAAATTTATTGAAAAGGGCGGGTTGTTCCCCCATGTTCAATGGAGTAAGTTAAAGAAAATTAAAAGGGACTGAATAGCAGTCCCTTTTAATCAGTCTATTATTTCCTTTACTCTTGAAGCAGCCTTTCCTACTTTCTTTCTTAGGTAGTAGAGCTTTGCTCTTCTTACCTTACCCTTTCTTATAACTTCAATCTTTTCTATTCTTGGTGAGTGTACAGGAAATGTCCTTTCAACACCAACACCATAGGAAATCCTCCTTACAGTGAAGGTTTCTCTCACTCCACCATTTTGTCTTTTAATCACAAGACCTTCAAATACCTGAATCCTTTCCCTAGTACCTTCCTTAACCTTTACGTGAACCCTTACAGTATCACCAACGTTAAATGAAGGCAGGTCCTTTTTTAACTGTTCATTCTCAATTGCTCTTATGATATCCATGTTCTTTCTCCCCTTCTTCCTAGACGTTCATGCATAAAAATGTAGCGGAACGCCCGTAATAACATTGTAATTATAGCATGAATTTATATTTTAATCAACTATTATCTGAACATTCCTTTTTGATTCGTTCAAGCATCTTAATATCATCAGGACTTAAATCAGCTTTCTCAATTAAATCTCTGCGCCTTTCATAGGTTATTTTAAGGGATTGATACCTTCTCCACTCCAGTATTTTACTGTGGTTTCCTGAAAGAAGAACATCAGGTACCTTCATGCCCCTGAATACCTCTGGCCTTGTATATTGTGGATATTCAAGGAGACCTTCGTAAAAGGATTCATTCTCGAAACTTTCCTGAGTAGAAAGAACCCCTGGTACCATTCTGGAGACAGAATCTACAATTGCCATTGCAGCTATTTCTCCTCCAGTCAGTACATAATCTCCTATGGATATTTCTAAATCCACAAGAGGCATTATTCTCTCGTCGATACCTTCATAATGTCCGCAAATTAACATAATATGTTTTATGTTGCTTAGTTCTCTGCATAAGTCCTGATTGTACTTTTTGCCCTTTGGCGACATGAGTATGGTATAAGGCTTATACCCATATATTTCTTTAATGCTTTCAACAGCATTATATATGGGTTCAGCCTGCATAACCATTCCAGCACCGCCTCCATAGGGATAGTCATCAACCTTTTTATGTTTGTTAGTAGTATAGTCTCTTATATCATGAACGTTCAATTCCACAATTCCTTTTTCCCTGGCGCGTTTAATTATACTGTGGTTAAAAACATCAAACATTTCAGGAAACAGGGTTAAAATATCAAATTTCATATCAATCCCTCTAGTAAGTTAATTATCATCCTGCCATTGTCTATATCAACCAATTTAACAACATCCTTTATGGCAGGTATTAGAATTGTTTTACCATGTTGACTTTTTATTTCATACACATCATTGCTTCCTGTAGAAAAAACAGAGGTTATGCTACCAAGCTCCTCTCCCTCTGTTGTCTCTACTTTTAACCCGATAAGGTCAGCAATGAAATAGCTGTCATCGGGAAGCTTAACGGCATTTTCCCTATCTACATAAATATATATGTTTTTATATTTTTCAGCATCGCTCATACTTTCTATTCCAGATAGCTTTAAAATGACGAAGTTTTTGAAAAATTTGGCACCTTCAATGTCAACCTTTTTATATTCCTCTCCATTTCTTATAAAGACATATTTTAGCTTTTTAAACCTTTTAATATCATCGGTTAGTGGGTAAACCTTTACCTCTCCCCTGATTCCATGGGTATTGATTATCTGCCCTACCTTTAAATATTGAAGCATACACATCACCTTAATCGTTTAAAAAGAGTTAGAAAACCTAACTCTTTTATAATAACACTAATATTATTATATTATCTCAACAACCACCCTTTTATTCTGCTTGGTAGCTGCTGCTTTAACAACGGTTCTAATAGCCTTGGCTATACGCCCCTGCTTTCCAATAACCTTACCCATATCCTCAGGAGCAACCTTTAACTCAATTATTATCGATTGTTCTCCTGCAATCTCCTTTACCTGAACTGCATCAGGATTATCCACCAGTGCCTTTGCAATGACTTCAATAAGGTCACGCACGCTAATGTACCTCCTTATTCAATGATACCTGCCTTCTTTAAGAGGCTTCTTACAGTATCTGAAGGCTGCGCACCATTTGATATCCACTTCTTTGCCTTTTCAGCATCTATCTTTACATCAACTGGTTCAGTAGTTGGGTTGTAGTATCCTATTTCTTCGATGAATTTTCCATCTCTAGGTGCTCTTGAATCAGCCACTACTATTCTGTAGAAAGGATTCTTCTTAGCTCCCATTCTTCTTAATCTTATCTTTACTGCCATGTTTTCACCTCCTTACACTGCTCTTTTGTAATCTATTTAAAGAAAGGAAATTTGAATTTTCCTTTTTTCATACCTTTTTGCATTCCTGCAAATTGCTTCATCATCTTTCTTGCCTGTTCAAATCCGGAAAGAAGCTTATTAACCTCCTGTATGCTTGTTCCGGATCCCCTGGCAATTCGCTTTTTTCTGCTTGCATTGATAATTGATGGGTTCTGCCTTTCCTGCTTTGTCATGGACTTTATAATAGCTTCCGTATGAGCCATTTCCTTCTCATCAATATCCAAGTCCCCGAGTTTACTTGCATCAAATCCAGGAATCATTTTAAGAAGATCCTTCAAAGGCCCCATCTTTTTCATCTGCTGCATCTGTTCAAGAAAGTCATCAAGTGTGTATTCCTGCTGCATTATTTTTCGCTGCAAATCAAGGGCCTTCTTTTCGTCTATACTCTCTTGAGCTTTCTCTATAAGGCTTAAAATATCTCCCATCCCAAGTATTCTTGAAGCCATTCTATCAGGATAAAAAATCTCTAAATCTGATAGCTTCTCTCCTGTACCAACGAACTTAATGGGTTTGCCGGTAACAGCATTTACGGATATGGCAGCACCGCCCCTTGTATCTCCATCAAGCTTTGTTAAGATAACTCCAGTAATATCAAGGTTACCGTTAAAATGTTCTGCAACGTTTACAGCATCCTGACCAGTCATAGCATCGACAACAAGAAGTATTTCATTGGGATTTACAGCCTCTTTAATGTTTTTAAGCTCATTCATAAGCTCCTCATCTATATGAAGCCTTCCGGCTGTATCTATTATTACATAATCATTTCCATTTCTTTTGCCATTTTCTATGCCGGCCCTGGCAATGTCCACGGGATTTGTTTTATCACCCAGCGAAAAAACAGGGACGTCAATCTGTGCTCCCAATACCTGAAGCTGTTTAATGGCTGCCGGTCTGTAGATATCGCATGCTACAAGGAGAGGCCTTTTATTGTGTTTTTTAAGATGAAGAGCAAGCTTTCCTGCCATAGTAGTTTTACCGGCACCTTGAAGCCCAACGAACATTATAATTGTAGGAGGTACCTTTGAAACGATTAGCTTGCTCTCGCTCTTTCCAAGCAGAGCTATAAGTTCCTCGTTTACTATCTTTATGACATGCTGACCAGGAGTCAGACTCTCCATAACCTCCTGACCTACAGCCCTGGCACTTACAGAGTTAATAAAATCCTTTACTACTTTATAGTTAACATCAGCTTCAAGCAAGGCAAGCTTAACTTCCCTCATTGCATCCTTAACATCTTTTTCAGACAATTTGCCTTTTCCCTTTAATTTTCTAAAGGTTTCTTGAAGCTTTGAAGTTAAACCTTCAAAAGCCATATATAAACCTCCCATTACATTTCAATAAGATCGTCTATTAATCTAAGAACCATTTTTATATCCTCATTCGCAGCTTCCCTGGACAGAATTTTTTTTATCCTTTCGAGCTTTTCCTTTTGAAGGAGGAACCTCTGCACCAGTCCAAGTTTTTCCTCATATTCTGCAAGTATTTTTTCACTTCGTCTTACAATGTCGTGGACAGCCTGCCTTGAGATATTGAGCTCCTCAGATATCTCACTTAGGGACATATCCTCTTCATAATGATAAGACATTATAAGCCTTTGTTTATCAGTTAAAAGATTACCGTAAAAATCAAGAAGCAGTGCCGTTTTACTCCATTTATCAAACATATTAACACATCCTTAATAGATAATAGCAAAAAGGATATGTGCTGTCAAGTATTTTTACTTAACAACTGAATATTTGTTTTATTAAAATAACGCATCAACAAATGCCTTTGGATCAAACTCCTGAAGGTCTTCCATTCCCTCTCCAACGCCTATCATTTTTACAGGAATGCTCAGCTCATCGTTTATTGCAACAACAACTCCACCTTTAGCTGTACCATCCAGTTTAGTTAATATAATGCCATTAACACTTGCAACACCTATAAATTGCTTGGCCTGAATCAGGGCATTTTGTCCAGTGGTAGCATCCAAAACAAGAAATGTTTGCTTATAAGCTTCTGGGTATTCTCTTTCAACAACTCTATTAATCTTTCTCAGCTCTTCCATAAGATTCTTTTTATTATGAAGCCTTCCTGCAGTGTCGCATATTAAAACATCGACATGTCTTGCTTTAGCTGATTGAATGGCGTCGTAAATAACTGCTGCGGGATCGGCCCCCTCTTTATGCTTGATTACATCTACACCTGCTCTATTTCCCCATACCTCAAGCTGATCGATAGCTGCTGCCCTGAAGGTATCTCCTGCGGCCAGCATAATCCTGTATCCTTTACCCTTTAAATAGTTAGCCATTTTTCCAATGGAAGTTGTTTTTCCGACTCCATTTACACCTACTATCATATAAACCGCAGGCGTACTTTCAGGAAGGACGTTTTGAGCATTACCTCCCATTATTTCTGATAGTATATCCTTTAGATGTTCCTTAACCTGTCCCGCATCAGAAACCTTTTTCTCCTTAATTCTTTTCCTCAATAGATCAATTATTTTATTGGTTGTGTTTACACCAACGTCCGCCATAATGAGTATTTCCTCGAGTTCCTCATAAAGCTCATCATCTATTGTTTTTGTCAATGAAAGAAGCTGCTCAACCTTTTCGGTGATGTTGTTTCTCGTCTTAGTCAATCCTTCCTTAAGTTTATCGAACCATCCCATTAATTGTTACCTCCTTTTAATTTCAGCGATATTGTCTTGGAAACCCCTTTTTCTTCCATGGTTACACCATAAAGAGCATCGGCGGCAGCCATGGATCCCTTTCTATGGGTTATAATTATAAACTGGGTATTTGATGAATAGTTTTTCAAAAATTCAGCAAACCTGTTCACATTAGCATCATCAAGGGCAGCTTCTATTTCGTCAAGCACACAAAATGGAGTAGGTTTCATCTTTAGTATGGCAAAAATTAGCGCTATAGCCGCAAGTCCTCTTTCTCCACCTGAGAGCAGCGATAAACTCTGAAGTTTTTTACCAGGTGGTTGAACTATGATATCAATTCCTGAATTTAAAACATCATCATCCTCAAGCCTCAAATCTGCATAGCCGCCTCCAAAAAGCTCTTTGAAGGTTTCGCTAAAGTTCTGCCTTATAATTTTAAATTTCTCTTCAAACTGATACTTCATTTTCCTTGTCATTTCATCGATTATATCCATAAGTGCCGTTTCAGCTTCATGAAGATCCTTTTCCTGTAACTTTAAAAACTCACACCTTTCAGTCACCCTTTTATATTCTTCAATCGAGTTAACATTAACATCACCAAGTGACTTAATATTGTTTTTTAACTCATTAACTCTTCTAGCTGCTTCGGCCGGATTTTTAATATCCTTCCTGTATTTTTCTGCCTGAGGTATTGAAAGCTCATATTCATCCCAAAGTTTGTTCGCCAGAACATCCATTTCAGATTCAGTTTTCGATTTAGACAGCTCAAGCCTGTGAATGGACGTTGTAATGTCCCTTAGAGTTTCCTGAATTGCTTCAAGTTCCTTTTCTTTTAGGTAAATTATACCTGTTAATTCTTTTTTGCCTATTTCAAGGTTTAACACCCTATCTTTGATTTCTACTATACTTTCTGCAGTTCTCTGTATATCAGACAAATTAATTTTTATTTCTTCTTCGACGTTTAATATTTTATTATTGAGTTCATCGATCTGCCCTTTCAAATTTAATATTTTATTATTAATGCTCCATACTTCTTTCTTCTGCACATCAACATTTTTTATGATAGCTTCATACGCTTTACTTTTTTCTGCGAACACTATCTTCTTTTCCGTCAACTTTGATGAAATATGATCTTTGTAGGCCTGAGCATTCCTGTATTCTATCTGAAGTTGTGATATCTCCTCTTCAACTATTTTCTGCCTCTTATCCAATCTTTCAAGGTTTAATTTATTCTCTTTAAGAAAGTCCTGATTTTTAATGAATTCTTTATCTATTTGTTCCATTTCTATTTGGATATCTTTAATACTTTCCTCACAGGACTCCTTTTCTCTAATGTACAACCTCATTTTGTTTTCTTCATCGTTAATCTTTATATTCAAATTCTGTATTTCTGCTTTAATAGCTTCAATATTATCCTTTGAAACATTTATTTGATAAGTATTATCATTAATCCTATGGTCAACTTTAATTATTTCGTCTTTTCCTTTATTTATTAGCTCCGTCAGCTCGCTTATTTCATTCTTTCTTGAAATAACTCCCGAGTTTTTAATGTTGCTACTTCCTCCTGTAAAGGATCCTCCTGAATTAATAACATCTCCGTCAAGGGTTACGATCCTAAAGTTATAATCGGTTACCCTTGCAAGGTGCTTCGCACTTTCAAGGTCATCACATATAAGAACTCTTCCAAGGAGGTTTGTCACAGCATTTTTAAACATATTGTCATATGAAATAATATCTGAAGCTATTCCTAAGAACCCCTTTATGCCGTATATATTTTCCTTCAAAGAAGCCTCTCTTCCCTTGATTGTGGTGAGGGGAAGAAACGTTGCCCTTCCAAGATGGTTATTTTTAAGATAGTTTATCATGTCACCTGCCGTATGTTCATTATCCACAACAATATTTTGTACGGATGCTCCGAGGGCTATTTCTATAGCAACTTCATACCCTCTGGGCACCTTAACCAAATCACTTATAGTTCCAAAAACCTTCTTACTATCTTTGAATTTGGATATTATTGCTTTTACCGCCCTATTAAAACCCTCCATATCCTTTTCCATGTCTACAAGGGTTTTATATCTTGCCTCTAAGGTTTTCAATTCCTCAAATATTTTTCCCTTTGAATGGTTTAATTTTTTTAGTTCTTCTTCAAGACTTTTAAGCCTTTGAAGTTCATTTTGAAGTTTGTTTTTTTCCAGCAGAAGCTTTTCATCATAGTGCTTCTTTATGCTTGTTGTTTTATCTATTTCTATATTTAACATAATAAGTTTTTCATTTTTAGATTTAAGCTCCCTTTCCAGCTGGATTTTTCTGCTTTCCAGATTATTCATAATAATTGTTGATGAATTTATTTTATTGGTAGTTTCGGAAATCTCCTTAAGAATTTGAATAGCTTCTGATTTCCTATCCTCAATAAGTCTTTCATGCTGTATACACTTTTCATTAGCATCTGTATATTCCTTATTTATTTCTTCAATAACGCGCTCTATTGATTCTACTTCCCTTTCTATTGAAGCCCTTTCTTCCTCTGCTCTGTCTATTAACTCCTGTGCTCTCTTCAGCCTTTCCCTCTCATTGTTTATTTCATTTTTTATTCTTTCCTTCTCTTTAAAAAAGTTTTCATGCCTTTCATTTAATAACTTCAAATTACCCTGTTTGTTTTCATGGCTTTTCTCTATCTCCACTCTGAAATTGTTGGACTCTTCATATTCCTTTTCTAAATCCCCAAGCTCTTTCTTTATATTTTGAATAGATAATATAAGCTCATCTCTTTTCTTTTCATATGAAGCCTGCCCTTCAACTAGCTCTTCAATATTTGAAGAAAATTTAGTAAGCTTTTTGCTGGCTTCTTCATAATTGTTCAGTATAACGCTTATTTCCAGCTCCTTAAGTTCCTCTCTGAGAGCAAGATATTTTTTAGCAACCTGAGACTGATTATACAGGGGCTCAATTTGACCTTCAAGCTCCCTTATAATGTCAGAAATCCTTATAAGATTTTGTCTTGTATTTTCAAGCTTCCTTTCAGCTTCCTGCTTTCTCGTTTTATATTTAACTATACCTGCTGCTTCTTCAAACAGGTTCCTTCTATCCTCAGATCTTGTACTTAAAATCTCGTCAATTCTCCCCTGTCCAATAAGGGAATATCCATCCTTTCCTATACCTGTATCCATAAATATTTCAACGATATCCTTCAATCTGCAGGGAGTTCCATTTAAAAGATATTCGCTTTCTCCCGATCTATATAATCTCCTTGCTATAGTTATTTCCGAATAATCCAGAGGAATTGTATTACAGCTGTTATCTATAGTAAGAGCAACTTCGGCACACCCCAAGGCCTTTCTGCTTTCAGTTCCTGCAAATATAACATCTTCCATCTTTGCCCCTCTCAGGGTTTTAGCACTCTGTTCTCCAAGTACCCACCTTATACTATCTGATATATTACTCTTTCCGCTTCCATTGGGCCCGACTATAGCGGTTATGCCCTTTGTAAAATCCAGCTCAACTTTATCAGCAAAGGACTTAAATCCTTTAATCTCAAGTTTTTTAAGATACAATACAACCCCTCCTCCTACAGGCTGTAAACCTTTGAAAGATACTAAAAAAGGGCCTATCCAAGAGATAATTACCCTTAAACTTTTACACCATTTCATTTTAAGTTTTATTTATAGCAATGTCAACTTTTCCAATTGAGCTAAAAAATATAAGAGCCTGCTTTGCAGGCCCTTTAACTATCTGGGTTCTACTATAAATTTTATAGCCGTTCTTTCTTCTCCGTCTATCTGTACTTCTGAAAAGGCTGGAATAACTACCAAATCAATTCCATTAGGTGCAACAAAACCTCTTGTTATTGCTATTGCCTTAATCGCTTGATTTACAGCTCCGGCTCCAATAGCCTGAACCTCCGCAGCTGCCTTCTCTCTTAAAAGGGCAGCAAGAGCTCCTGCCACTGCTTTAGGTTGAGATTGTGCAGATACCTTCAGTATTTCCATCAATAATTCATCCTCCATTTCCATAGATAAATATGATAACGACTTCAGATATTAATATTCTATATATTGATGGAAATTCCTTCTTTATTCCTTAATTTTTAAAAATTGATATATTGACATATTTCTTCCTATTTTACCATCATTAAAGGATAATTGCATGTTTGTAACAATTGAATTTTGTCGTATTTTTATATTCTTTGTCGTATATTTGCTTATTTTTTTGTTAAAAAACCTTTTTCTCCCAGCGTATAATTTTGATATATCCAATGGGTTAATGTCTATTACGATTTTATCCGATTGGGCATAATATTTCTCTATCACATATTCCATCATGTCGTTTAACAGTGAAGATTCCACCAGTTCCCTGAAGGATGGATGAAAAGGACCTGCTACAACATCCCTTCCCGCTGCAATCTTCTCTGTGGCCTGAAGTCCCATTCTAATTATTGGTATATTTGCATTTGTAAATTCTTTATATAGAGCCTTGGATATTGCGATGGCTTCATCTAACTCTAAAGGTTTGTATGTGCCACTTCGATACATATATTCCATATAAGTGTCTTTAATAACAAGTGCAGGGTAAATTCTTACAAAATCAGGCTTCAATTTTATAATTTCCCGGGCAGTATATAAATCCTTTTCAAGGGTATCTCCCGGCAGTCCTGTCATCATTTGCAGCCCCAGCTTAAACCCATATTCCTTAATGAGTTTTGAGGCTTCAATAACATCTTCCGGGGAATGCCCCCTTTCCGCAATGTATAAAACTTCATTACTCATGGACTGTACGCCCAGTTCTATAACACCAACTCCATACCTTTTTAGGTTATCCAAAATAAACCCATTTATATAATCCGGCCTAGTTGATAGTCTTATATCATCTATTTTACCATCATCCAGTGCTCCCTTTGCAGCCTCAAGAAGTTCATTTTGATAGTCTATAGGTATTCCAGTAAAGCTGCCTCCAAAAAAGGATAGTTCTACATATGTTTTATCCCTGTCCATAGTACTGAGGTAAGAGTCAATTTTGCTTTTTACATCATATGCACTTATATCTCTCTCCTCCTGAGCTATTTTCCTCTGATTACAGAAGATGCAATCATGAGGACATCCTTTATGGGAAACAAAAACAGGTATTATACAGTATCTTTTATTCACCTTCTTCTACCCCCAGCTTATTAAGGGCTTCCCTTGCAGCTCTCTGTTCTGCTTCCTTTTTACTCTTTCCTGTACCTTTGCCAAAACATTTGTTATCTAGATAAACATCTATATGAAAAGTCCTGTCATGGGCAGGTCCAGATTCACTTACCACTTTATATTCTATTGTTGATAGAAGATTTCTTTGAACGTACTCCTGAAGTTTGGATTTATAATCGTTGTAGTTATGATCCTTTACTATAACATCTATCTTATCAGTTAGATACTTCAACACAAAATTTCGAGCAGCTTCAAGGCCCTTATCAAGATAAATTGCAGCAATAATTGCTTCACAGGCATCCGCAAGTAGAGAATCTTTATCCCTTCCTCCTGACAGTTCCTCTCCCTTGCCAATTAATATATATTTATTAATTTCGAGTTTTCGCGCCACTTCTGCAAGAGAACCCTCACATACGACACCGGCCCTTATCCTTGAGAGCTTTCCCTCCTGTTTGTTCTTATACTTCCTGTATAAATACTCACTCACTATAACGCTAAGAACTGAATCTCCCAAAAATTCCAGCCTCTCATTATGGTCATTGTATTTAAGGTTATATTGATGGGCATATGAGCTGTGAGTTAGCGCCGTATTTAAAATATAAAGGTTTTCGAAATTTATTCCGAGCCTTTCTTGAAATTTCAATAACTGATTCTTTCTTTCAATATTCATGATACTCCTCCCGACACATTAAAGAAATAAAAGAACCTATTTCAATCAATTTAATAAAGCGACCTTGATCTTTTAAATGCTCTCTTATTTCTTTAATGAATACTCTATTTGAAATATTGGCATGCAGTTACTAAACTGCATGCCAATAGATTTACCTAAATATATTTTTTCATTACCACGACTGCATTATGTCCGCCAAATCCAAAGGAATTAGAAATTCCATATGTTATATCACAGGAAATCGCTTTATTTGGTACATAATTCAAATCGCAGTCTTCATCCTTTTCATTATAATTTATTGTTGGTGGCACAATTGCATTTTTTATTGACAGTGCCAATATTGCCCCCTCAATTCCTCCTGCAGCCCCCAGAAGATGTCCGGTCATAGATTTTGTTGAACTTATGAGAGTTTTATATGCTGCTTCTTTGAAAACTTTTTTTATAGCCAGGGTTTCGAATTTATCATTGTATTCTGTTGATGTACCATGAGCATTAATATAATCAACATCATCAGGGGTAATATCAGCATCTTTAAGGGCTGCCGCAATTGCAAGGGCTGCACCTTCTCCTTCCGGATCTGGCGAAGTCATATGATAAGCATCACAGCTTGCACCATAGCCTACGATCTCAGCATAAATCTTTGCTCTCCTTGAAAGAGCATGTTCAAGCTCTTCAAGTATCAATATTCCAGCCCCTTCCCCCATAACAAAACCATCCCTGTTCTTATCAAAGGGGCGAGATGCTTCCTGAGGGTTATCGTTGTTTGTTGATAGGGCCTTCATAGAGCTAAAGCCCGCCAGAGCAAGTGGAGTTATGGCAGCTTCAGTTCCGCCTGTAAACATCACATCAGCGTCACCCCTTTGAATAGCCTTATAAGCTTCGCCTATGGCATTTGTTCCTGACGCACAGGCTGTTACAACTGTTTCGTTAATTCCTCTTGCTCCAAATTTCATAGCCACCTGCCCAGCCGCCATATTCGCTATCATCATGGGGATAAAGAAGGGACTTACTCTTTTTGATCCTTTATCCTTATATACAGTCATCTGATCCTCAAAGGTTTCCAGTCCACCAACACCACAGCCTAATATAACACCAGCCCTGTCCCTATTTATTTTACCCCAATCCAGTCCTGAATCACTTGAAGCCTGAATTGCTGCTGACAGGGCATATTGGGTGTTCCTGTCCATTCGCCTGGCTTCCTTTTTATCTATATAATCCTCAGCGTTGAAGTTTTTAACTTCAGCTGCAATTTTAACCTGAAACTCATCGGTATTAAATCTTGTTATATAGCCTATTCCACTTACTCCATTAATGAGATTATTCCAGAATTCATTTATACTATTCCCAACCGGGGATATAATTCCAAGTCCAGTTATTACTACTCTTCTTTTCATATGATCAACCCTCCCATTTTGAGGGACAGGGAACAATGTTTGACGGATTCATATTTAAAAGCCCCGAATCACTTCGGGACTGAAATTACATATCAGCATGATCCTTTATATAGTCAACTACGTCTCCTACTGTTTGGATCTTTTCCGCCTCTTCATCCGGTATTTCAATATCAAATTCCTCTTCAAGGGCCATTATTAACTCAACGATATCAAGGGAATCAGCACCGAGATCATCAATAAATGAAGATTCCATAGTAATGTCATCAGGATCAACACCAAGTATATCTGAAATCCTTTCCTTAACCTTTTCGAACACCATACCGTTCACCTCCCTTCAATCAACTCAAGTATATAATATTACATAACCATTCCTCCGTCAACATTTATTACCTGTCCTGTTATATATTTTGAATCTTCAGAAGCTAAAAATATCACTGCTTTTGCAACATCTTCCGGCATACCCTGCCTTTTTAATGGTATCTTTGATATTATTTCATCCTTAATCCTGTCGCTTAAAACTTCTGTCATCCTGGTTTCAATATATCCAGGTGCTATAGCATTTACATTTATATTTCTTGATGCAAATTCCTTTGCTGCAGATTTTGTTAGAGCTATTACTCCAGCCTTTGAAGCAGCATAATTAGCCTGGCCAACATTTCCTGTAAGACCTATTATTGAAGCAATATTTATTATTTTTCCGCTTTTTTGCTTTATCATGTATTTTGAAACCGATTTTATCGTATTAAAAGTTCCTTTTAAATTGATATCAATTACCCTTTCAAAGTCCTCTAATTCCATTCTCAGTATAAGTGCATCCCTTGTGATGCCTGCATTATTTACAAGTATATCTATCCTTCCATATTTTTCTATTACATATTTCACCATGCTATCTACCTGGTTGGAATCTGAAACATCACATCTAAAGGCTTCAGCACTGCCCCCGTTGTCCTTAATCTCCCTGACAACATCTAAAGCTCCAGATTCATTTCCAGAGTAGTTTACAATAACAGATGCACCTTCCTCTGCAAGATTTAAAGCAACTGCCCTTCCGATACCCGAGGAAGCACCCGTTACCAGGGCTACTTTGCCTTCAAATTTCATTTAAATCCTCCTTTACATTTTGATTTCCTGAATCAATTTGTTTAGAGACTTTATATCCTCAACGTTATATATTTTTTTACTTCTATCAATTTTTTTAACAAAGGAAGACAGGGTTTTCCCCGGGCCTACTTCTATAAAGGTATTAACTCCATCATCAATAAGCTTCCTTACATTATCCTCCCATCTTACAGATGATGAAATTTGATTTTTTAACTTATATACAGTATCTTTAGGACTATCATTATAAAATTCATTATCATAATTTGATACTATCTTAACTTCCGGCGCATTAATCTGTACTTTTTTTATTTCCTCTTCAAGCCTTTCCCCTGCTTCCTTTAACAGGCTTGAATGAAAAGGACCACTAACATTTAGCATTATTGTTTTCAATGCTCCCATTTCTTTAAGAGATGCTGCTGTTTTTTCTACCAGATCCTTTTCACCCGATATGACTATCTGGCCAGGACAATTATAATTGGCAACCTCAATAACTCCATATTTACTCATCTCCCTGCAGCATGACTCAATTTTTTCCCTTTCAATACCTATTATGGCAGCCATTGCTCCTTTGCCTGAAGGTACTGCCCTCTCCATAATTTCTCCTCTTTTTCTAATAAGCTGAAGCCCATCTTCAAAGTTGAAAACTCCTCCATATATTAAAGCTGAGTACTCACCCAGGCTGAGACCTGCTGCATATTGGGCCCTGATATTATGTTCCTTTAATACTTCTAAAATTGCCATTGAAGTTGTTACAATAGCAGGCTGAGTATTCTCTGTCTTACTTAACTCATCATCTGGTCCATAAAAGCATAGATCTTTTATATTTATATTAAGTATATCATTGGCTCCATCGAATATTTTCCTTGCACATTCATAGTTATCATATAGTTCCTTTCCCATTCCTGCATACTGTGCACCCTGTCCGGCAAACAAAAATGCTGTCTTTTCCATGATCATCATCCTCTTAACCTGCTTAAAGTAGTATTGTATTCATCTATTATATCTTCAATGATTTTTTTGCAAGGTTTTATATCTTTAATCATGCCTGCAATCTGGCCTGCCATAACCGAACCGTAATTTACATCTCCCTCTATTACAGCTCTTCTCAGTGCTCCAACTCCAATCTTTTCTATTTCTTCCTTCGAAGCTCCCTCGCCCTCAAGCCTTTCAAATTCTCTAGTAAGCTTATTTTTTAAGGAACGTACAGGATGGCCAGTTGTTCTACCGGTTACAACGGCATCTCTGTCTTTGGCATTTATCACTGCCATCTTATAGTTTTCATGTATTGCACATTCGTCTGAACAAATAAATCTTGTTCCAATTTGAACTCCTTCTGCCCCCAGAGCAAAAGCAGCAAGCATACCTCTTCCATCAGCTATACCTCCAGCGGCTATTACCGGAAGGTTAACAGCATCAACAACCTGGGGAACAAGAGCCATAGTAGTAAGTTCACCAATGTGACCTCCCGATTCTGTCCCTTCGGCGATAATACCATCTACACCCTCTTTTTCCATTCTTCTCGCCAGTGCTACTGAAGGAACAACTGGAAATACCTTCGTTCCTACTTCTTTTAAGAACTTAATGTATTTTCCCGGATTGCCGGCACCTGTAGTGATAACCGGAACCCTCTCTTCAATGATTACATTCATAACCTCATCTACATAGGGTGATAACAGCATCACGTTAACACCAAAGGGTTTATCAGTTAATTTCCTTACATTTTTTATCTGCTCTCTTACATATTCGCCATTGGCTGTTCCGGCAGCAATTATTCCAAGCCCACCCGCATTAGATACTGCTGCTGCAAGATGGTATGTTGCAACCCATGCCATCCCCCCCTGAAAAATAGGGTATTTAATATTTAGCATCTGGCATATTCTGGAATCCATAATGCACCTCCTAAATTAACCAGTTTATTAGCGCTGCTCCATATGTCAATCCAGCTCCAAAGCCAACAAGTACAATTTTATCACCCTTTTTAATTTTCTTTCTTTCATATTCTTCAAAAAGAGTTACAGGTATTGAAGCTGAGGACATATTCCCATATTTATCGATAGTTATTCCTACCTTGTCCATAGATATTCCAAGTCTCCTGGCAGCCGATTCTATAATTCTTATATTAGCCTGGTGCGGTACAAGATAATCAATATCATCTATTTTATGGCCGCTTTTATCGAGCAAGCCTATAATTGCCTCTGGCATGGCTTTAACAGCAAACTTGAATACCTCGGGCCCATCCATATAAATGTAATTAAGCTTTTTTTGTATACTTTCTATGGAAGGAGGTATTCTTGAACCACTTGAGGGCAGATATAGATATTTCCCTCCGGCTCCATCAGATTTAATATATTCCTCTATAATACCTTCTTCATCTGTTCTTGAAATAACTGCAGCTCCTGCGCCATCCCCAAAGAGTATGCAAGTATTTCTATCGGTAAAGTCAGTAATTTTAGATAACAAATCACAACCTATTACAAGGACGTTCCTGTATGAACCTGACTTAATAAACTGCTTCGCTACTGTTAAAGCATATATAAAACCTGTGCACGCAGCCTCAAGATCAAAGGCCGCAGCATTAACTGCACCAATATTATTTTGTACAATGGCAGCAGTTGAAGGAAACATCATATCAGGAGTTACAGTAGCCACTATAATCAAATCTATCTCCTCAGCTGAAACTCCCGCCATTTTCAGCGCCTTTACCGCAGCATCAGTTGCAAGATCTGAACTGGCAGTTTCAGGCCCTGCTATCCTTCTTTCCCTTATACCTGTTCTTGTCCTTATCCATTCATCACTGGTTTCTACCATCTTCTCAAGGTCGAAATTAGTTAAAATATTTTCAGGCATACTAATTCCCATACCCGTTATTCCAGCATTATATGTCATTGCTATCTCTCCTAACCATTGATTTCATTATATCCCTCTATCTCCTCCTTGATACTTTCAACAACACCTCCTCTCACGCACAGCACCGCCTGTTTTATAGCATTTTTAATTGCCTTGGCGTTTGAGCTGCCATGCGCCTTTATGACAGTGCCGTCTACTCCAAGAAGTATTGCACCTCCATGCTCTGTATAATCAAACTTCTTTTTGAATTTTCTAAATACAGGTTTTAATAGCAATCCGCCAATCTTAGTTCTCGCGGAAGACATTATCTCTTCTTTCAATATATCAAATATCGTCTGTGCAACACCTTCAAACACCTTCAGTATTACATTTCCTGTAAAGCCATCACATACAACCACATCTATATTTCCATCGGGTATTTCTCTGCCTTCTACATTACCCACAAAATTTAACCTGGACTCTTTGAGCATTTTAAAGCACTCTTTCGTAAACTCAGTACCCTTTTCTTCCTCAGAGCCAATATTTACAAGCCCTACCTTTGGATTAGCTTTACTCAGAACTTTTTTTGAATAAATGTTTCCCATTATTCCAAACTGCAGTATATTTTGTGTTTTACATTCGGCATTTGCGCCTGCATCCATCAACATAAAGGGTCCATTTTTTCCTGGAAGCACAGGGGCAAGGGCTGGTCTGTCGATACCCTTAATCCTGCCCACAATAAACAGTCCTCCTGCAAGTATAGCTCCAGTACTTCCGGCGGATATAAATGCGTCTCCCTTTCCTTCCTTAAGAAGCCTCATACCTACAACCATTGATGAATCCTTCTTTCTCCTTATTGCAAGAGTCGGAGATTCATTGTTTGATATAATTTCGGTTGTATGTATTATTTGAAATTTTGATTCATCAGCTTTTTCAGCTGTTAAAACCTTCAATATCCGTTCTCTATCTCCAACAAGTGTGATATCAATATCAAATTCATTTCTGGCCTGAATAGCTCCCTTTACAATTTCCTCAGGAGCATGATCCCCTCCCATGGCATCTATAACAATTCTCATTTTGTTTCCTCCTTCGACTCATCTATAGCAACAAGAATAAACTTGCCTCTGAAGACTTCCTGCTGATTTATGTATATAAAAACCCATACAAAAAACTTATTACCTCTGGTTCTTATAACTTCTCCCTTCGCCACAAGCCTTTCGCCTGAAAAAACAGGCCTTTTATACTTTATATTAGCTACACCTGTCAGCGCAGCCTTTGCATCGACTATAGCAAGAGCGAGAGTTTCTGCCATGGAATATATATACTGTCCTTTAACAACCTTTGTTTTCTCAAAAACCATGCTTTTATTCGTATCCAGTATAGAAATGGCATTTTTTCCTGGAACGATATCGATGAGCTCACCGACAAACTCTTTTCCTGCTATGGCTCTAACCTTTGTAAATTTGTTTTCTGCAACGCTTTTTATTCTCTCTCTGAGTTCAGGAATACCCAGTTCCATTCTATCGAGCCTTATTGTTTGAATGGATATATTAAACCTTTCTGCAAGTTCTTCGTCTGTTATAAACGGGTCTTCCTTAAGCAATTCCTGTAGCTTTGCCTGCCTCTCGCTTTTCTTCAACTTAGAATTCATAGGTCCCACTCCTTATATCTAATTTTATGACCTACTACTAATATTAAGTATATAGGACATTTTTGAATAAATCAACATTTTTTATCTATATTTTTATTTATGGCTTTTATTTTTATAAATGCTAATATATTTGCATAAAATAAAAAGAAAGTCTGCATGAGACTTTCTTACTTAAATTATTTTTCAACTACTGCTCTGTTTTTGTAATATCCACAGTTTCCACAAACTCTATGAGCAAGCTTCATCTCATGGCACTGTGGGCATTCAACCATTCCTGGCATTTCAAGTCTCCAGGTCTGTGCTCTTCTCTTATCCCTTCTTGCCCTTGAATGTCTTCTGGCTGGATTTCCCATTGTTACACCTCCTCAATCACCTTTAAAAAGGTCTTTAAGTGCTGCAAATCTTGGATCGATATCATCCTTTTCACAATTGCAGGACTCAAAGTTCAAATTCTTACCGCATTTCGGACATAACCCTTTGCATTCCTCGCTACAAAGGAACTTTAGAGGAACTGATAATATAAGATTATCAACAACCATTTCCTCTAAGTTGATGAAATCCTCATAAATAGGATAGACGTCATCATCGGGTGATTTCGAAAATTTCTCATCGAAATCAATGTCCAAAGACTTAATCAAACTGGTTAAACATCTTGAGCATTGAGCTTCAATCAGTGCATGTATTCTCCCTCTAACTTTAATAACCTCACCATCATACTCAGCCTCGCCCTTTACAAGCAGGGGCTCACGCAGTTTTAATTTGAAATCATCCCTTTCCACCATATCACTTTCCAGGGACATCTCAAAGGGGAGAACATTTTTTCTGTGTTTTAATAAATCTGAAATATTAAGCTTCATAAGCTCACCTCAAATAAATGCCAAAATTAATTATATAAATTTGGCATATAAAAGTCAAGAAAAACTAGAATAATATTCTATGGCAGACTACCATAGAATATTATTCCCATTATATATTATCTCGAAACTATTTCCATTGTATCCCTTGCAATCATAAGTTCTTCGTTTGTAGGTATAACAAACACTTTAACCCTGGCATTTTCAGTTGAAACATCAACCTTTTTGCCTCTAACATTGTTCTTAGCTTCATCAATTTCAATTCCAAGGAATTCAAGACCCTTACATACTTCAAGCCTTGTTTTAGGTGAGTTTTCTCCAAGGCCTGCAGTAAATACAACTGCATCTACTCCACCCATTGCTGCAGCATATGCTCCAATGTATTTTCTTACTCTGTAATGGAATGCATCAAGAGCCAGCTTTGCCCTTTCGTTTCCATTTTCAGCAGCTCCTTCGATATCCCTAAAATCACTACTTACTCCAGATAAACCAAGCACACCAGACTTCTTATTCATTATGTTGTTAACTTCCTCTGAATCCATTCCCTCTTCCTTTTGAAGGAATGTTACAATTGCAGGATCTATATCCCCACATCTTGTTCCCATTACAAGCCCCTCAAGAGGAGTAAATCCCATACTTGTATCAACCGATTTTCCCTTGTTTACCGCAGCAAGGCTTGCACCATTACCTAAATGGCATGTTATTATCCTGCATTCGCTTATATCTTTACCAAGCATTTCAGAAGCTATCAGTGAAACATATCTATGGGATGTTCCATGAAAACCATATCTTCTTATTCCATATTTCTCATATAATTCATACGGAAGGGCATACATGTATGCATGCTTCGGCATCGTTTGATGAAATGCTGTGTCGAATACAGCCACCATTGGAGTATCAGGCATTAAGGCCTTACATGCATTTATACCTATTAGGTTTGGGGGGTTATGAAGTGGTGCAAGGTGAGTACATTCTTCGAGGGTTTTCATAACGTCATCATTGATTAAAACTGATTCTGAGTACTTTTCTCCCCCGTGTACTACCCTGTGTCCAACGGCAGAGATTTCTGACATATCCTTTATAACTCCATGCTTTTCATCAACCAATGCATCGAGTACAAGCTTAATAGCATCCTTGTGATCATTCATAGGGCTTTCAATCACAACCTTATCCATCCCTTCAGGTCTGTGGGTTAAAACAGAGCCTTCAATTCCAATTCTTTCAACAAGCCCCTTGGCCATTACTGATTCATCGCTCATATCGATCAATTGGTACTTCAATGAGGAACTACCACAATTTATAACCAATATTTTCATATGTACATACTCCTTTCCATACAGGAATTTAATGTTCACTAAAATTGCTTGAAATTATATATCAAGTCCCTGTGCCTGAACCGCTGTTATAGCAACTACGTTTACTATATCCTCTGAGCTGCATCCCCTTGAAAGGTCATTTACCGGTGCTGCAAAACCCTGGCATATTGGCCCTATAGCCTCAGCACCAGCAAGCCTTTGTACAAGCTTATATCCTATGTTTCCTGCCTGAAGGTCTGGGAAAACAAGTACGTTTGCCTTTCCTGCAACGTTGCTTCCGGGTGCCTTTAACTCAGCAACCTTTGGAACTATAGCTGCATCAAGTTGAAGTTCGCCATCTATCATTATATCAGGGGCCATCTCCTTTGCCAATCTTGTTGCTTCAACAACCTTTGCAACATTTTCATGCTTTGCACTGCCTTTGGTTGAGAATGAAAGCATTGCAACCCTTGGTTCAATTCCAGCAAGTGCCTTTGCAGTCCTTGCTGTCGCAACTGCTATTGCTGCAAGCTCCTGTGCATTTGGATTTGGATTTACTGCACAGTCAGCAAATAAAAATAATCCCTTTTCTCCATATGTGCTGTTTGGAACTTCCATTATAAAAGTACTCGAAACTATTGACATACCAGGTGCTGTCTTTATTATCTGAAGTGCAGGCCTTAAAAGATCTCCTGTTGAGTGAATTGCACCGGACACCATTCCATCTGCGTCTCCCATTTTAACCATCATAGTACCAAAATAAATTTCATCAAGCACTATTTCTTTTGCCTGTTCAAGCGTTACTCCCTTATTTTTTCTTAGTTCATAAAATTTTTCAGCGTAGTCAGCGGTTTTTTCATATGTTCTTGGATTGATTATCCTTATGCCATCTACATTTACCCCTTCGCTTACAGCAACTTCTTTAATCCTATTTTCATCACCAATCAAGATAACCTCTGCCAGGCCTTCTTTTTTAATAATTTCTGCTGCTTTAACAGTTCTTGGTTCACTTCCTTCTGGAAGAACAATAACTTTTTTGTTTGATCTGGCTTTTTCCCAGATTTGTTCCATTAATCTCATTATAAAACTCCTTTCTTCTACAAATTTCCTAAAGTTATATCTTCTATATAAAATTATAAATTCCTCCTATTACATATAATGTTTATAAATTAATAATTTATTTATTTTTCAGACAAATGTATGAAATTATTTACATTTTGATTTTTAAAATGTAGAATTAATAGTCTAGGAGGTAGTATTATGAACGTTACTGGTATAGTTGTCGAATATAACCCTCTTCATAACGGCCATATATTTCATTTAAATAAGACTAAAAAAATAACACAGAATGATTATGTTATAGCTGTGATGAGCGGCAACTTCGTACAGAGGGGTGAACCAGCTTTTATAAACAAATGGGCAAGAACCAAAATGGCTCTTGAAGCCGGAATAGACCTTGTGATAGAACTTCCGACTATATATTCCGTAAGCAGCGCCGAAGGATTTGCATTCGGTGCGATATCAATTCTAAACAGCCTGGAAATAGTAGATTCCATATGCTTTGGAAGCGAACTGGGAAGCATTTATGAGTTGAATATAATTGGCAAAATACTTGCTGAAGAACCCCCTTCATACCAGGGCTTACTGAAGTATTATTTAAAACATGGACTATCATATCCTGCCGCAAGGCTTCACGCCCTGACAGACTATATTTCAGATAAAAACATTCTAAGCCTTGGGAAAAACCATTTGAACACTATACTTCAAAGTTCAAACAATATACTTGCCATTGAGTATCTTAAAGCGTTACATAAGCTTTCAAGCACAATAAAACCATATACAATAAAAAGAGTTAAAAGTAAGTACAACGATATACATCTTACAGGATATATATCCAGCGCCACAGCCATAAGAAAAAACTTTCATGACCTCAATGCTGTAAAGGAATCGATGCCTGACTTCACATATAAAATAATTCAGAATGAGATTTCCTGTGGGCGTGGACCAGTTTGTCTCAACGATTTTTCGCAAATGATTTTATATAAACTACGGGAAAGCAGCAGGGATTTTATAAAAAGTTTGATTGATGTTGGAGAAGGCCTTGAAAATAAAATAAAGTTTGCTGCCGAAGAGGCATCAAACATCGAAGAGCTTATATCAATGTTAAAAAATAAGCGCTACACTACAACACGTTTACAGAGGATACTCATTTATGCACTGCTCAACATGACTAAAGATATACAAAATCAAATTAAAATGTCACCGGATTATATAAGAATTTTAGGCTTCAATGAGAAAGGAAAGGATTTGATTAAATTAATCAAATCCAGGTGTAAGATGCCCTTAATTATCAACCCTTCAAAGAAGGACACTGACATACTTGTATACGATATGCTTGCAACAGATATATACGTACTTGCTTATAAAAACAATGCATTCAGAAAGGCCAGACAGGATCTTAAGGTTCCTCCTGTTATAAAACCCGCTTCCATATAATTTAGAAGCGGGTTTTATTTATCTTTTCTAAATGAGGCAATATTTCTGGTAACGCCTTCTCGGCTGCCTCTATTCCCCTCTTCACACAGATCTCAACGTTGTCAAACCTTGTAGGATCCATATCATTCAGATCAACCCTTATTAAATAATCGCAATCCTGTTTTTTTAAGGCAAAAAGTTCTCTTTCCATTAAATCAATGGACTCATATAAAACATGGAAAATACTTTTACAGCTGCTTGTTGTCAGGTTAAATCCAACATCAACACCTATTACAAATTCAGTACCCGCATCCTTAAGAGCTCTGGCAGGAACCCTTTCGAGAACGCCACCATCTACGAATATCATATCGTCCTTTATATAAGGAACGAACACGCCAGGAACTGAAATGCTGGCCCTTACGGCTTCATGCACTTTTCCCTCGGTAATGATTTTTAAACATTTGTTCTTTAAATCCGTTGCAGTAACCATAAGGGGGATTTTTAAATCTTTAAAGTCACAATTTCTGGTTATTAGTTTTATAAATTCCTGTATCTTTTCTCCCTTAACAAATCCAATTCTTGGTATAGATACATCCAGATATACCTTTTGAGGAAGCTCTTTACACAGAGCCTTAACATATTTAAAATCAATCCCACAGCAGTATAAGGCTCCAATTAACGCACCTATGCTGCTTCCCGATAGAATATCAAATTCAATTCCGTGGCTTTTTAGTGCTTCTATTACCCCTATATGAGCCAGTCCTCTTGCCGAACCGGATCCAAGGGCCAAACCTATTTTATAATTCCTTTTCATAAGACACCCCCCAATTATCATAAAATGTACAAAGTACTTCTTTGAGGTTCTTATGAAATATATATTTTCTACAGTAATAATTATGAGTTTTTTGCTCCTTCCGTTTTATAAAAATAAAAAATATCTTCTTGTAACTCTTCTTTTAACAGTTGTTGCAATGATGATCGCATATCCGGGGGCATCATTTAGTGCTGCGAAGGAGGGCATGAATTTATGGCTCTTTGTTGTAATACCTTCGCTCATACCTTTTTTTATAATCAACGATATGCTTATATCTTTAAGAGTCCCTGATAATATAGCAAGGCTTTTTTCACCTGTTGCAAAGTTTTTATTTAATACATCAGGATATGGTGCCTATGTATTTATTATGAGCATTTTTTCAGGATACCCTGCTGGAGCAAGGATAACATCCCAGCTCGTAGAAAATAAAAAAATAACCTCCAAGGAAGGCCTTAAAATATTGACCTTCAGCAGCACATCTGGTCCATTATTTATAATCGGGGCTGTAGGATCAGGTATGCTGAAAAGCACGATTGGAGGATACATATTGTTTATATCTCATATACTTGGTGCCGTTCTTAATGGAATCGTTTTAAGATTCTTTTTCCCGGGAGATATAAACATAAAAGATGAAAAAGTAAATAATTCCTGCGGCACTATATCCCTTGGAAACATGCTTTCAAAGGGAATATTGAATACCCTTATAACATGCGGCTTCATTGGAGGATATATAGTTTTGTTTTCTGTTATTATTGCTCTGCTTAACCAGATAGAGTTTTTCAAAACAATACATACATTTTTAACAGTATTTTTAATGCTTCCGTCAGAGACATCAGATATTATATCTTCTCTTTTAGAAACCTCCATCGAAATTTCAAATGGCTGTATGATTATCTCAGACCTTTCTGTTAGTTTTGAAATGAAGCTTATACTTTCAAGCTTTATCATTGCATTTAGCGGCTTTTCAATTATCGGGCAGGCTGCAAGCCTGATATATAAAACTAAAATCAGTCTTAGGAAATATTTTTTAAGCAAAATAAACCATGGTATACTTTCATCAATCGTGTGCTATCTGATTTTGAGGACCAATCTATTAAGCGTAAATTCTGGAGATAAAATGCTAAATTCTATTGCATTCCAGCCTGTTTTGATCGTTGAGCTTCTTCTTATAGTGCTGCTGCTTTTAAACATAATGGGTACATTTATAGATAACATCCATCTAAAAAAATAAAGCACCTGCGTACTTTATTTTTTTAGATGATTTCTTTTAAACTTAGCTATTATGTCAGGAATAATCTCCTCAGGTACAAGCTCCCTAATGCATCCGCCATACATTGCAACCTGTTTTACAGCGCTTGAACTCAGATATGAATACTTGCTGTTGGTCATCATAAAAAGCGTTTCTATGTTATCATCCAGCTTGCTGTTCATCAGGGCCATTTGAAACTCATATTCAAAATCCGATACAGCCCTGAGTCCCTTTATAATAACCTTTGCACCTTTAGAATGCATATAGTGAATCAATAAACCTCTGAAGCTTTCTACCTCCACATTTTTCAAATGTGAAGTAACCTTCGTTATTAACCCTACCCTCTCTTCTATGGAGAATAGAGGGTTTTTCTTTTCAGGGTTTTCAAGAACCCCCACTATCACTCTATCAAATATCTTTGCTGATCTTTCTATGATATCCAGGTGCCCATTAGTAATTGGATCGAAACTGCCTGGATATACTGCCACCTTATCCATTATATTCCTCCTTATTCCAGAACGTTATTTTAGTTCTACCGTACCTCTCACTTCGATATACTTTCAGAAGTCCTATTTTTTCTGGAAGTTCATCGGTTTTATCATGCTCGCTTGCTATAATGCCCTCGTCACTTAGAAGATCAAAATGGCTGATCAATTCAATCGCCTTTTCAATATAACCTTTGCCATATGGGGGATCAAGAAAAATGATATCGTATTTTTCTTCCCTTCTTGCCAGTATTTTTAAAGCTGTAAAAGCATCCTGATTATATGCCTCGCTTTTACCGTTAAAACCAAGATATTCTATGTTTCTAAGAAGTATTTTATAGGTGTTTCTATTATGTTCTATGAATACACATCTCTGAGCTCCACGGCTCACAGCCTCAAGTCCCAAATTACCTGTTCCTGCAAACAAATCAAGTATAATTGAACCGTCAATTTTATACTGAATGATATTAAACAATGCCTCTTTAACCCTGTCTGATGTTGGACGTGTTTCAATCCCTTCGGGAGCAAGTATTCTTCTTCCTTTTGCAATTCCAGTTATGATCCTCATTATTTAATCCTCCATAAAAAACTATTATTTATGGCAAAGCAATCCAAGGATTAAGTATATCACATTTTATTGTTAACCGACAATTTTATATTTTAACATATTTGGCATCAATAATACCACAGTTTAAATAAAAAAGAAAAGGGATGAAGTTAATCACCCCTTTTCTTTTTATATTGATTATCTTCCAGCGAGGCCTCTTTCGTAGGCTTCTACCATTCTCTTAACCATTATTCCGCCTACATAGCCATTTTCCCTTGAAGTAAGGTTTCCTTTATCAATAGTTGCATAATTTGCAAGTCCTAATTCGCTTGCAACCTCGTATTTAAACTGATCGAGCCCCTTCTGAGCTTCTGGTATTAATACTCTGTTCCTTCCTGTATTGTTGTTTGCCATTTTAAGCACCTCCTGTTTTGTTTCTGTATTATTAATTTAACCACTTACATCGCTTATATTCAGGTAATTTCTACTATGGTGCCTAATGGATTTTTTAATTTTTAAACTAACAGAATCAACCTAATTAAACATGGTATAATCAAAACTATCCCCAAATTTATTATTAACTTCTCTTCTCAGCAGTTCATATTCACTTTCGAATATTTTCCCAGTTTCCACCAGTTCCCTTGCTATATCCCTAGTTTTCTTAACTATTTCAATGTCTCTTACTAGATCTGCCATTTTTAGTTCCGGAAGGCCATGCTGTTTTGTACCAAAAAACTCTCCAGTTCCTCTAAGTTCCATATCCTTTTCAGCTATAACAAATCCATCGTTTGTTTTTGTCATAATGTCCATTCTCTGGACAGCTTCATTGGTTTTTGCCTCTGCGATCAAAATACAGTAGGATTTATACTGTCCTCTGCCAACCCTCCCTCTAAGTTGATGAAGCTGGGCTAGCCCAAACCTGTCAGCGTTTTCGATCACCATTACCGTAGCATTTGGTACATTCACACCCACCTCAACTACAGTGGTTGATACGAGCACATGTATTTCTCCATTTTTAAACTTATTCATCACTTCATCCTTTTCTTTTGGATTCATTTTTCCATGCAACAATCCTACGTTGTAATCTTTAAAATAGTTTTTACTTAAAAATTCTGCAGTTTCAACGGCCGATTCAGCTTCGAGCTTTTCAGACTCCTCCACAAGTGAACAGACCACATATGCCTGTCTTCCCTTTTCTATTTCTGTTTTAACAAAATCGTATGCCCTATTCTTCATCGCAGGCCTTATAAAATAGGTATCCACCTTCTGCCTCCCGGGAGGAAGCTCGTTTATTATTGAAATATCCATGTCCCCATACATGAAAAGCGCAAGAGTTCTCGGTATTGGAGTTGCAGTCATAACAAGAACATGAGGATTATGACCCTTGCTAATAAGCTCCGCCCTCTGCCTTACTCCAAACCTGTGCTGTTCATCAGTAATTACCAGCGCTAGTTTCTTAAATTCCACATTTTCCTGTATAAGTGCATGGGTGCCCACTACAATGTCAATTTCACCGGATGCTATTCTTTTTAAAACCTCATCCTTTTCCCTTTTAGTCATACTTCCCGTAAGCAGCGCAGCCGTTATTCCCCATCTATTAAGGAGTCCCGTAATTGAATGATAGTGCTGCTCTGCAAGTATTTCAGTTGGCGCCATCATAGCCGACTGAAATCCATTCATCGCACAATTAAACATAGCTATGATTGCAACTATGGTTTTTCCCGATCCAACGTCTCCCTGAACAAGCCTGTTCATAGGCTTTGTTTTTTTCATATCTGTCAATATCTCCCTAATACACTTGGATTGAGCACCTGTCAAGTTAAAAGGCAGGGCATCCTTAAATTCCTTCATTTCTTTGCATACAGGAATGGGATAAGCATTCTCCTTAACTGAAAGTTGGTTTTTAGCCATTATCAATCCCAGTTGGAGCACTAATAGTTCTTCAAATTTAATCCTGTCAATGCTGAGTTTTAAAACAAATTTGTCCGCCGGAAAATGTACATTTTTGAGTGCCGTAACTATGTCTGGTATGTTATATATTTTTCTCAGATTCTCGGGAAGGAATTCGCTGACTTCCTTTTCTACGTTTAAAAGTGATTGATAAATTATTTTTCTAATAACCTTTTGGGAAACATATTTATTAATAGGATAAATTGGATTTATACCTCCTACTGCTTCTCCGGGATTTTTTTCATACTGAGGCTCAATTAGTTGAACCTCTCCCATCCTTTTTGAAACTTTACCATAAAGAAGCACCCTTTCTCCCACTTTGAAAGTGTTTTTTATGTATGGTTGATTAAACCAAACTCCCACGATGTAACCTGAACTATTTTTGAAAATAATTCTGTTTAAATACTTTCCCGTTGAAGTCTTTTTCGATGGATATATGAGGGAAACCTCGGCGATAATCGAGACCATTTCACCATCAACCATGTCGTATACTGGTTTTATGTTGTTTCTGTCCTCATAATCCCTTGGGAAATAATATATTGCATCTTTAACAGTATATATGCCGAGTAGATTTAAATACTTTGAAAGCTTGGGTCCTACACCTTTGATATACTGTATTTCCATATAAATCACCTCCTCAATGCAAAATGAGCTTGCATACGCAAGCCCATCTTATTCAACTGATATAATATAGTAATATAGCGGCTGTCCACCGTAATTTAAGCTTATGTCACAGTTTGGATATTTTTCTTCTATAAAACTTTGTACTTTCTCGGCTTCTTCCTTACTTATATCTTTACCGTAGAAAAGGCTAATAAGCTCACTTTCCTCAGTTATCATACTATCTATAAGCTCAAGTGTAACATTCTGTATGTTTTCTCCGGCCTTTATAAGCTTGCCATCCAGTATACCAAGTATGTTTCCTTCTTTTATATCAACATCGTTAAAAGTAGTATTTCTAACTGCATAGGTTACCTGTCCCGTTTTTACACCTGCAATAGCCGCATTCATTTCCAATTCATTTTCAGAGGGCGTTATATCAGGATTAAAGGTTATAACAGCTGTTATTCCCTGAGGGATGCTTCTTGTTGGAATAACTATTACATTTTTGCTGCTAATATCCCTCGCCTGCTCCGCTGCCATTATTATGTTTTTATTATTTGGCAGTACAAAAATGTTTTTTGCATTAATGGAATTTATTGCATCCAATATATCCTGTGTACTTGGATTCATTGTCTGGCCGCCTTCAATAACAGAGTCAACGCCTAAATCCTTGAATATTCCCATTATACCATCGCCCATGGCAACTGTAACGATTCCATATTCCTTTTCTTCCTGATGGGATTCTATCTCTTCCTTGACCTCATGATCACTATCTTCCAGTATGTGTCTGTGCTGTTCCCTCATATTGTCGATTTTGATTTTAGAAAGCTCACCTAATTTCATAGCCTCATTAAGTACTGTACCGGGTTCATTTGTATGAATGTGCACCTTAATAAGGCTTTCAGTACCAACTACAACCATTGAATCTCCATAATGCATTATCTTGTTTTTAAACTCATCAGGGTCTGCATTTTTAGTTTTTATAATAAATTCTGTACAATATCCGAACTTTATATCTTCTTCAGGGTTCAGCTGAAGATGCGCTCCATAATGCTCTTTAGCTTCCAGATTTTTATTAGCTTCCGGCATTGCTGCATTGCCCTGAAGCCTTTTAAGCATTCCGAGGTATATAAGTACAAGTCCCCTTCCTCCTGCATCGACAACCCCAGCCTGTTTTAAAACCGGAAGCATCTCAGGCGTCCTGTTCAAAGTTAATTCAGCATGCTTACATATTTTTTCCATAAAGGTTAAAAAATCATCCACCGTTTTTGAAATTTCTACTGCCTTATCCGCTGACTCTCTGGCGACAGTAAGTATTGTTCCTTCCGTAGGCTTCATCACAGCTCTATAGGCGGTGTTAACACCTTCCTTAATTGCCAGGGCAAAATCCTTGGTGTTTATATCCTTTTTGTTCTTTAAGTGTTTCGAGATCCCTCTTAAAAGCTGAGAAAGTATAACACCTGAATTCCCCCTTGCCCCCATAAGCGAACCCATTGCAGCAGCATCAGCAATAGACTGCACTGTAATTTCCCTGGTATTTTGAATTTCAGCTACAGCTGACATCATTGTCGCTGACATATTAGTCCCGGTATCTCCGTCAGGTACAGGAAATACATTTAGGGCGTTTACTGCTTCCTTATTGTTTTCAAGTTCATAGGCTCCGCTCAACAGCATTTCTTTTAAAAGTTGTCCATCAACCGTAGTATATTTCAATGTATGTACCTCCCTGCATTATACTCTGATATCCTGCACATATACTGTAATTTTATTTACTTTTAGTCCTGTTAACCCTTCAAGAGTATATTTAACCTTCTGAATTATATTGTTTGCAATTACGGATATTTTCGTTCCATACTCAACAATTATATACAAATCAACAGATATTTCATCTCCACTGGACGTAATTTTTACACCTTTGCTCAAATTTTCCCTTCTCAAAAGTTCCCATAGACCATCTGTTGCTCTCTTTGATGCCATTCCAACTACTCCATAGCATTCCATTGTTGCGGTTCCAGCTATGTTAGCCAGCACTTCATCTGAGTATTCAACAAAACCATATTCGTTGTTTGTTCTAACAGCCATTTTTAAACCTCCCAAATATTTTGATACACAGAGGGATTTTATTCTTTGCTTTAATTTTATATTAAAGATAAATTTTCTTCAAGACATTTATATTAATTTAGGTGTAAAGTAAAATCACTTTACAAACTAACAAAGAGCATATATAATAATATTTGGTTAAAGTTCTTTTCTTTATACCGCCTCAACAATTTTATTGCAAATATATTATAATTCTGCTAGAATATAATGTGTTTGAGAGCGGTTTTTTTGTTTTACTGCAATATAAGGAGGTGTTACAATATGTCAAGAAGATGCGAAATATGCAATAAAGGTTTAGTATTTGGAATTCAATACAGCCACTCACATCGTAAATCAAACAGAACATGGGCACCAAACTTAAAAAGAGTTAAGGCTTTAGTTGATGGAACTACAAAGCGTATTTATGTTTGCACAAGATGTTTACGTTCAGGAAAAGTACAGCGCGCTCTTTAATAAAAAAATGTGCTAATAAGGCACATTTTTTTATTTATATAAATTATTAAATCCTATTACGATAATTACAATGGATGCAGTTAAAACCCATATCCAGACGGGCAGAATAACTGCAAGAAGTATTCCTAGCCCTAAAAAAGCCACCGCCACAGGAAAGTATCTTCTAATATGTTTTATAAGTGGATGTTTTCTTCTACCATGGCCCAATCTGTACCACTCCTTAGAATACTACCTGTAATATAAATTGATTCCAAAAATGATAAGGACTATTCCAAGTATAACCAACCAAATCCATAGAGGCATCCAAAAAATTATAAGTATTATTCCAAGCAATATCATTATAAAAGAATAAATGTTTCTGCTGCTTCGTCTTTTTTTAGGCATAAAAATCCCCCCAAAGTTACACATTATATTATATGCTCTTAAATATAAATATGTACTCTGGAGGTTCCTTTTTTATATATCATGAGTTTTAATAACAAGTACTTCACCCGATGTAATTTTTATGCTGCAGACGCTCCCAGTCATCTCATTGGAAACCCCATAGGCCCTTCCAAAGCTAATGGTGCCATTGTTAAGGCTGTACTTTAAGCCCGAAGTATATATACCTTGAGCATCTCCCTTAAGCGGTATAATCGATATAATATCCCCTCTATTCCCCTCTATGGTTATTTCATCCCTGCACAGATATATATATGAATCACTCGATGCAATATATCCTCTTATTCCCCTGTCATACAGGCTTGAAAGCAAAAATATGTTCCCAAGGCTGTGGTCTATTCTGCTCCCTACCCCTGCAAGTATGCAAATTTCAGTGCTGCCAAATTCAATCGCCTTTAAAACGCAAATCTCCGTATCGGTATAGTCCTTTTCCTTTGGAAATCGAATAATATTTACTTTACGACTTTCGAAATGTTCCAAAATGCCTTTGTCAATCGAGTCGAAATCACCGACCAGATAATCAGGAATAATATTCCTTTTATATACATACTCAGCTCCTCCATCGGCACATATAATTATGTCTGCGGTGGAGCATTCCTTTTCCACTATGTCTTCCTTGCCAAGTTTTCCATGAGCTATTATGACGGATTTCAATTATATCACCAATTCCTTAAAGTTTCTTATAGTTTTTTCCACATCTGTGCTTCCAAAGATAGCTGAACCAGCTACTATAACATTAGCACCGGCATCCACAACCTCTTTAACGTTATTCAAATTAATTCCCCCGTCAACTTCAATTTCAACATCAATACCTCTTGAATTGACAATATCTCTAAGCTTTTGTATTTTATTTAAAGAACCATCTATAAACTTCTGTCCCCCAAATCCTGGATTTACCGTCATTAAAAGTACCATATCAACATCATTCAATACATATTCCAATATATCAAGGGAAGTAGCAGGATTTAAGGCAACTGCAGCCTTTACCCCATGGCTTTTTATATTCTGTATGGTCCTGTGAAGATGTATGCACGCCTCTGCATGCACAGTTATGATATCAGCCCCGGCATTTGCAAAGGCAGGAATATATATGTCCGGATTTTCTATCATAAGATGAATATCAAATACCAGAGATGATTTTGATCTCAGCGCTTCTACTACAAGGGGACCTATCGTTATGTTGGGTACGAAATGTCCATCCATTACGTCTATATGTAGATAGTCGGCACCAGCCTTTTCAACCTTGGCAATATCTTCATAAAGATTTCCAAAATCTGCAGATAAAATAGATGGTGCTATTTTTACCATTTTTTCATCCTCCTGTTTTCCATAAGCTCTAATAGTATATCTCTATAATTATCATACCTTTTCTGTTGTATTTTCCCCTCTTCCACGGCTTCCTTTACAGAACATCCGTACTCCTTTATGTGCAAACATGATGAAAACTTACATCTACCTATATAATCCTTAAACTCTCTAAAAGAATACTGAAGGTATTCTGGTTCCATAAAACTCAAATCTATAGAAGAAAATCCCGGAGTATCAACCAGATAAGTATTCTTTTCTACCTCAATCAGCTCCGCATGCCTGGTAGTATGCTTTCCTCTGTTTATTTTTGAACTTATCTCCCCTGTTTCCATTTTCACTTTATCCTGTAAGCTGTTAAACAGAGTTGATTTACCAACTCCTGAAGGGCCGGCAAACACCGATACCTTGTTCTTAATCACATTTTTTAAACTGTCTATACCCTCCCCTGTTTTTCCGTTTGTCTTTATAACCTTGTATCCTATATTCTCGTAAATGTTTTTCACCTCTTCAAAGGTATTATCCCCATCGAGGTCGCTTTTGTTCAGACAGATAATAGATGTCAAATCGTTATGCTCAGATAGTATAAGAAGCTTATCCAGCAATATGAAGCTGATGTCTGGGTTTTTTAAAGCAAATACGATAATTGACTGATCCACATTGGCAACCTGTGGCCTTATAAGTTGATTTTTTCTTTCTGAGATTCCAGTTATAACCCCATGGGATTCATCTATAAGCTCCACTTCCACCCTGTCGCCAACTATAGGGCTTAACTTATCCTTCCTGAATTTACCTCTTGCCTTGCATTCAATGAGTTTGCCATCCTCAAGTTCCACATAATAAAAGCCCGCAATTCCCTTCAACAGTATACCCTTTGCCATATTGCCCTCCATACATTACTGCTTGTTTGAATTATATCAAGGTTTATTTGGGGACTGGTTTGGTAGTTGGTCCTCAATGTTTTCCTTATTACTTTCATTATTGTTTTCCTTATTGTTTTCTTCATTCTGCTGCACCTTGTTGGAATTTACCTTGACATCTACCCTCGTACCTTCCGAAACTTCTTTATTTGCCATTATACTTTGGTCTATGATCACTCCGTCGATATACTTTGTATCCTGCCCGTATTCAATATTGCCAAGCACCAGATTGCTGTTTTCAAGCTCCTTTTTTGCCTGTTCAAGCGTCTTTCCAATCAGCAGTGGAACCCTAACGTATTTTATTTCAGGTCCATCGCTCACGATTATATTGACCTCGCTTCCTTCAATAACTTGGGTATCCGGTTTAGGCTCCTGGTCTATAATTAGTCCCTTCGCAACATCATTGCTCTTCCTTCTTTCAACGGAACCTAATTTAAGCCCTGCCGATTGAAGTCTGTATTCAGCCTCAATGATATCTGACTTTACAAGATTTGGCACAGTAACTTTCTTAGGACCTGAACTTAGTATAACCTTTACAGTTTCATTTTCCTTTATACTTGAACCTTCATCAGGAATTACCCTTAATACACGCCCTTCTTCCATCTCACTTGGCTGGCTATCGATAACCTGCATGGCAAGTTTATAATCTCGAAGAATTTTTTGTGCCTCCTCCTGCTTCAATCCGACTATTTTAGGCACCTGAGTTTCATTTACTACAAAATAAGTCTTATATGCAAAATAAAGGAGTGTCCCAAGAATAAAAAGTGAAACAAGAAGTATTAAAAACTTCCAAATTCTCTTTCTTTTGTACGATTTTCTATCCTTATTCTCCAGTACCCTTCCTATATCCTCTACAGGTATTATTTTAGTGTATCCATCATCATCATTTGCAGCGGTTGTCAGGGTCTGATTTGGATTCCTCTGTGCGGCAAGGATATCGTTTATAATATCCCTCGCACTCTGATATCTTTTTGTCATATCCTTTTCCATGGCTTTAACGACTATATCATTTACAGCATCAGGAATATCACTATTCATCCGTGATGGCTCAACAAGCGTATCCTGTATATGTTTTATAGCTATGGATATCGGGCTATCTGCCTCATAGGGAAGTTTGCC
Organism: Fonticella tunisiensis; assembly: GCF_004364155.1. GTDB lineage: Bacteria > Bacillota > Clostridia > Clostridiales > Caloramatoraceae > Fonticella > Fonticella tunisiensis. The sequence continues at coordinate 114,072 of NZ_SOAZ01000006.1, forward strand.
TGTCAGCATTTCGTACATTACAACTCCCAGAGAATATAAATCAGTCCTGTGATCGCTAAATCCCCCTCTGGCCTGCTCCGGTGAAAAGTAATGAACGGATCCCATTATCTTGCCAGTATTGGTCATTGTGGAGGATGTCGATGCCCTGGCTATACCGAAGTCAGTTACTTTGACAAGCTTATCCTCGGTTATAAGTATGTTATGTGGTTTTATATCTCTATGGACAACACCATTTTTATGTGCATGTTCAAGTGCCAGAGCTATTTTATAAGAAATTTCAAGCGTTTCCTTATAATCAAGCCTACCTTTATCTCTAATATATTCTTTAAGGGTTTTGCCATGAACATATTCCATAACTATGTAGTATATTCCATCCTCTTCTCCAACATCATAAATCCCCACAATATTTGGATGAGATAAGCTTGCTGCAGCCATTGACTCCCTCTTAAACTTCTTTATAAATTCTTCATCCGTTGTAAACTCCGGCCTCAATATTTTAACAGCAACATATCTATTTAAAAGCTGACATTTAGCTTTATAAACCAGGGCCATACCTCCATCTCCGATTTTCTCAAGCAGAAGGTATCTGTTTCCAAGTATTTTGCCTGCAAGGTTATTCATCTTCATCACCCTTTCTGGCTATGATAATGGATATGTTATCACTTCCTCCCCTTTCATTAGCCAGGTTGATCAAATCATCCACAGCATCTTCCCTTTTATCCAATATCATCTTCCACATTTCTTCGCTGCTTACGTAGGACGTCAATCCATCACTACATAAAAGTACACAGTCCTTATCCTCCAAATTTTCAATCTTAGTATCGACAACGACATATTTATCAATCCCAATTGCACGTGTTATCAAATTCCTCTGAGGATGCATTTGGGCTTCTGCTTCAGTTATACTTCCTTTATTGATAAGCTCCTGAACATAGGAATGGTCTTCGCTTATTTTTCTTATCTCTCTTACATTTATTATGTAAGCCCTGCTGTCTCCCACGTGTCCCAGATAAAGTTTATTTTGTAAGATAAGGCAGCAGGTTACGGTAGTGCCCATTCCCTTATATTTTTCATCCTTCAATGATTCCTCAAACACTTTACGATTTGCTTCAAGAATACCATCTCTTATAAGTTCGTCCTTTTCATGATAACTATTAATGTTTTCAATTATAAACTCCCTTAAAGTCGTAGCTGCTATCCTGCTTGCAGTTTCTCCTGCATTATGTCCTCCCATCCCATCAGCTACTATAAGAAGCGTATATTTGCTGCCTTTAAAAGTTAATACATAATCCTGATTTGTTTCCCTTATTCTTCCTCTATCAGTTTTACACTTTATATACAATATACCACCCCCATCATAACTTGTTGCCAATATATCCTCTTCTCAGCTGACCGCAGGAGGCATCGATATCGCTGCCAAGTTCTCGCCTTATGGTAGTCTGAATTCCACTTGAAACCAATATATCCCTGAACCTTTCAACTGCTTCTCTATCGGACTTATTATATTTTCTTTCCTTAACTTTATTGAGGGGTATAAGATTAACATGACATAACATATCCTTTATCCGCGCAGAAAGTTCTCTTGCATGTTCTTCTCTATCGTTCACCTCATGTATGAGGGAATATTCAAAGGTAATTCTTCTATTTGTCTTATTTATATAATATCTGCATGCATCAAGCAGTTCATCGATATCATATCTTCTCGCAACGGGCATTATCTGTTTTCTTATATTATCATTTGGTGCATGTAAGGACACTGCAAGTGTTATTTGAAGATTAAGGTCAGCAAGCCTTTTTATTTCAGGAACAAGTCCACAGGTTGAAATTGTAATGTGCCTCATACCGATATTTAGACCTTCACTGTGATTCACAATTCTTAAAAATTTCACCACGTTTTCAAAGTTATCAAGTGGTTCACCCGTTCCCATAAGCACAACGTTTGAAACCTTCAAACCTGAATCCCTCTGTACCTTAAGGATTTGACCCAACATTTCACCAGCGGTTAAATCCCTGTTTTTGCCCCCAATTGTTGAAGCACAGAAGCTGCATCCCATGCTGCAGCCCGCCTGAGTAGATATACATATTGAGTTTCCGAAGGAATATTTCATTAGTACGCATTCAATTAAATTTCCATCTTTAAGTTCCATAAGATATTTAACAGTTCCATCTATACTTGACTCCTGCTTTGCAGCTATCTCCATGTTTTTAATAAATCCCAAACTGGAAAGCTTTTCCCTGAGATTCTTCGGAAGGTTTGTCATCTCGTCAAAGGATTCAACACCCTTATGTATCCACTTGAAAATTTGTTTTCCTCTAAACATCTTTTCGCCATTATTGACTACAACGTCCTCAATTTCGTTTATCTGCATATCTCTAAATTCAATCATTAAATCACCATTTTCTTCTAAGTTTACTTATAAAGAAACCATCAACATCATGCATGTTTGGAAATAGTTTTATATATCCATTTTTACACGTTTGAACCTTAAATCTCTCAGGTAATACGAAACATATGTCTACCAGTTCAAAATTGTCATGCTCATTTAAAAACTTCTTTATTATTTCTTCGTTTTCCTCATGAGTTATTGTGCATGTGCTGTATACCAACGTTCCATTTATTTTTAAATATCTCGATGCATTTTTTAAAATTTCATATTGGACTTTTTGAAGGTTTATTATATCCTTCATTGTAACATTCCATCTAATTTCAGGTTTCTTCCTAATTAGTCCAAGCCCTGAACATGGAGCATCTACTAAAACTCTATCTGAAGAATTCTCGAATTCCTTCATAAAAATCGATGAGTCCTTCAGATAAGTTCGAATAATATCTATTCCAAGCCTTGAAGCATTCTGTTCGACTAACTCCAACTTATGTTCATGGATATCAAAGGCCAGAATTTCACCGTTGTTTTTCATAAGCTGTGCAATATGGGTGGTTTTACCACCGGGTGCGCTGCACAAATCCATTACCCTTTCTCCAGGCTTGGGGGCTAGCACTCTAGATACAAGCATGGAACTCTCATCCTGAACAGTGAAAAGCCCCTTTATAAACTCCTCAGACTTTTCGATAGGACCATATCCCTTAAGCACTAAGGATTCCTCAACCTTACCGTCATATACTTCAATTCCTTTTTCATGCAGTACCTTTTTAAGTTCATCTCTGGTGCATTTCAAGGTGTTTACTCTTATTGACAAAGAAGGAGGTAGATTATTTTTCTTCATTAAATCTACCACAAAATCCCTTCCTAACTCATTTGAAAACTTCTTTACATACCATTCTGGATGGGAATATTCTATCGAAAGTCTTTTAATATCATCCTTTATGTCTATTCTATCAAATTCATTCCTTCTCCTCAGAATATTCCTGAGTACCCCATTTACAAAGGAGGAAGATTTTTTATCCTTAAGCTTAACAATTTCCACTGATTGATTAACCGCTGCAAAATCTGGTACTTTATCCATGAAAAATATCTGGTATACTGCTATTCTGAGACAGTTAAGCACCCATAGGCTCATCTTTTCAATCTTCACTCGTGAAAACCTTTGAATAAAGTAGTCTATTCTAGCTTTCCATCTTAAAGTTCCATAAAGTATCTCTGATGCAAAGGCCCTGTCAATTTGTTCAAGGTTGTACTTCTTAAAATAATGGTTTAACCTAATATTCGAATATGCTTTATTTTCATCAATGTCACAGAGCGTTTTAACTGCTACTAATCGTGATTTGTCCTCCATTTAATATCCTCCTGGAAAATTGTTAGTCCCTTGAATCCCTTGTTATAATAAGCAATCTTAAAAGCTGCGAAACAGCCATGAGTGTAGCTGCTACATAGGTAAGGGCAGCAGCATCCAGCACTTTTCTTGCCCCTCTTACTTCGTCATCATCTATTATATAGTTTTCTTCAAGCTGCTTTATTGCCCTTGAGCTTGCGTTATACTCCACGGGAAGGGTAATCAACTGGAATATAACTGCCCCCGAAAAGAGCCATATTCCAAGATTTATAAAAGCAGAGAAACCCATAAAGAACCCTAATATTATAAATACCCATGAAAGATTTGAGCCAATATTGACAACGGGTACAAGGCTATTTCTGATTGAGAGCGGCGCATAGCCTGACTGATGCTGAAGTGCATGACCTGCTTCATGGGCAGCCACTCCAATTGATGCTATGGAATTACCATAGTATACATCCTCAGAAAGTCGTAAAACCTTTCTTGACGGGTCATAATGATCCGTTAAATGTCCTCTTATTACCTCTATGGGCACATCGTATAATCCATTTCTATCCAGAATAATTCTTGCAGCCTCAGCTCCTGTTATACCTTTGTAGGATCTTACCTGTAAGTACCTTGAAAAAGTAGAGCTGATCCTGCTCTGTGCATATAATGAAAACAAAATTGCAGGTATTAACATTATATAAGTAGGGTCAAAATATCCAAAATAAAATGGAAACATATAACCACCTCTATTCAAGCTTTTCTCCTGATTTTAAGTTATGTCCATTAAGATAAGCAGCAACATTCATTCTTTTTCCTCCCACTTCCTGAAGCTCTTTTATTATTATACTTCCTTTCCTGCATGCCACTTCAATCCCTTCCCTTGAAACCTTCAATATTTCTCCAGGATTGCTGCGATCACCTTCATCTATCTTATCAGCCTTCCATATTTTTATCATGGTACCTTTATAGTAGCAGTAGGCACCTGGCCAGGGAGTAACTCCTCTTATGAGGTTATATATATCTTTTGCATTTTTATCCCAATTGATGCGTCCAAGTTCCTTTTTTAACATGGGAGCATAGGTGGACATGGAATCATCCTGTTTCTCAGGTTTCAACTGTCCTGCTTCAAGTGCTTTTAAAGTTTTAATTAATACATCTGCTCCCAGGATCATAAGCCTATCATGTAGTTCCCCTGCTGTTTCCCCTTCCAAAATATCGATCTCTTCCTTTAAAAGCATATCACCAGTATCGAGACCTTCATCCATAAGCATTGTTGTAATCCCGGTTCTGGTATAACCATTTATTATTGCCCAGTTGATTGGAGCAGCTCCCCTCAAGCGTGGAAGAAGGGATGCATGAACATTTATGCATCCATGTACTGGTATTTCTAAAACTTCCTTGGGCAAAATTTGACCATAGGCTATAACAACTATAACGTCAGGGTTAAGCTTCCTTAAACTTTCAATGGATTGATTATCCTTCCTTAACCTTTCAGGCTGAAAAACCGGTATATTATGCTTCAAGGCAATCTCTTTCACAGGAGTAAATTGTACTTTCTGACCTCTTCCCTTTGGCCTGTCGGGTTGAGTAAACACACCTACAACATCATATTCCTTAATCAGCCTTTCCAGCGACGGAACAGAAAACTCCGGAGTACCCATAAAAACTATCCTCATTTTATCACCAACCTTAAGCTTTCTTTATCCTGTCAACAAAAAGTATTCCATCTAAATGATCAATCTCATGGCAGAGGGCCCTTGCAAGAAGCCCTGTTCCTTCAATGATTACTTCCTCTCCATTTTCATTTAATGCCTTAACTTTAACCTCAGCAGGCCTTTCAACAATCCCCCTCTCTCCTGGAATGCTAAGGCACCCTTCTTCCTCTGTCTGAGTTCCTTCAGAGTCAATAATCTCGGGGTTTATAAGCTTTATTGGTCCTTCTCCAACATCTATTACTATTATTCGCTTTAAAACTCCAACCTGTGGAGCTGCAAGTCCAACTCCATCCTCATGATACATTGTTTCCACCATATCGTCGATTAAACTTTTTATCCTATCATCTATTTTTTCAACTGGTCTGCTTTTCTTCCTGAGAATTTCATCTCCCATTATCCTCATCTGTCTCAATGCCATTTTATGACCTCCTAAATCATGCTATATGGATTAACATCAAAACTAAAATTAATAGATGTCCCAGCTAACTTTTTACTAGCTGTTTCATTTATAATTTCATAATACTTATGAATTTCACCTTTAAAGATAATATGCCACCTATAATTATTTTTTATTTTCGATATATGGTTTGGTACGGGTCCGAGAATCTCTATATCTTTTCTGCCATATAAATATCTAAATTCATCCTTCAGTTCCATACACGCTTTTATAAGTTCATCTTCCTTCGGAGAGGTTAACAAAACATAAAGGATGTCAGTAAAGGGAGGATGATTTAACATCTTTCTTATCTGTATTTCTCTATTATAAAAATTAACATAGTCGTGTTTGCTTGCATAGATTATGCTGTAGTGTTCAGGATCATAGGTTTGAACTATAACTCTGCCAGCTTTGTCTCCTCTTCCAGCTCTCCCAGAAACCTGGGTTATTAGCTGGAAAGTCCTTTCAGAGGATCTGAAATCAGGAAGATTCAGTATCATATCAGCAGCCAGAATACCTACAAGCGTTACGTTTTTGAAATCCATTCCCTTACTTATCATTTGAGTTCCTACCAGTATGTCCGCATTATTGTTTTTAAATTCATTATAGATCCTTTCATGCTCACCCTTTTTTCGGGTGGTATCCATATCCATTCGTAGTACCCTTGCATTCGGAAAATACTTTTTTATTTCGCTTTCGATTCTTTCTGTTCCAGTTCCAAAATATTTTATGTACTTGCTTTCACAGTTCGGACATACCTGGTGCATTTTAGATTCAAATCCGCAATAATGGCATATAAGCTTATTGTTTGAGGAGTGATAAGTAAGTGATACATCGCAATGTGGACATTTGCTTACATAGCCACAAGCCCTGCATGATACAAAGGTTGAGTATCCTCTTCTGTTTAAAAATAAAATTGTTTGATGACCTCTATTTAAATTTTCTTTTATCGAGTCAAAAAGTTCCACGCTGAATATGGATCTGTTTCCTGCCTTCAACTCTTCCCTCATATCAACTATTCTTACTTCAGGTAGATTTTTATTATCAACTCTTCTAGTAATTTCAACAAGTCCATATGCTCCAGATTTCGCATTATAATAACTCTCAAACGAAGGCGTAGCCGAACCCAGTATTAAAAGGCCTTGATTTTGCTTTATTCTGAATTCAGCTATTTCCCTGGTATGGTACTTGGGTGTCATCTCAGATTTATAGGAATACTCGTGCTCCTCATCTATTATTATGAGTTTAAGGTTGTTTACCGGGGCAAAAACCGCAGATCTTGCACCCACAACCACCTTAACCTCTCCGCTTTTTATTTTTCTCCATTCATCGAACCTTTCGCCATTAGAAAGCCTGCTGTGCAGCACTGCAACTACTTCCCCAAACCTTCCCTTAAACCTTTCTACGGTCTGTGGCGTTAGGGCAATTTCAGGAACTAAAACAATTGCTCCGTACCCATGCTTTAAAAATTTTTCTACGAGATTTAAATAAATCTCCGTTTTTCCGCAGCCAGTTACTCCATGTAGTAAAAATGTGTTAATACCATTTTTATATCCCTCAATTATAGCAGTTAGTGCCTTTTTTTGATCTAAAGTAAGCTCAACCTTAGGGTACACATGCTCATCCTTCACAGGTTCTCTGTAAATTTCCTTTTTGATCTTTACAAGAAGACCTTTGCCTTCAAGTCCCTTTATAACACCTGGAGTACACTTATATTTGCGGCATAATTCTGTAATTGTGTGTTCATCTTTATTATCAATTATCTGTTTTAATATTTCCGCCTGTTTTCTGTATCTTGGAGGAGGATTTTGAATAAACTCATTACACTTTTCTACCTCAAGTGGAACATATATGTCAAGGGTTTTTTCCTTAACCTTCTGATCCATTTTCCTTTTTAACTCTATTATACCTTCCCTTTCCATATTAAAAATGATAGATCTTTTTAATTTTTTATTAAAATTCTTTTCAATCACGCTTATATCGACATATTTCTTGTCATCTATGCAACTTAATATTTCATTATATTTATCGGGGATTTTAATTGACAAGGGCGCTTTAAGCTTTATATATATGTTCTCCTTTAAACTTATCCCCGCCGGAACTATGGTTTGGATTGCATCCCACATTGTACAGTAATATTTATTTTTAATAAAATATGCAAGCTCAATTAATTCTTCTGTGAGTATAACATCTTTATCTGCCACATCAATAATTTTTTTTAGCTTATAATGGGTGAGTTCAGTACCTTGCTTTATTTTCATTACATAGCCTTCAGTATATTTATTCGAGCTTCCGAAAGGAACAATAACCCTCATTCCTGATCTAATAAGTTCTTCCAATTCATCAGGTATAATATAGTCAAATTCCCTGTCCATTTCTTTGGCTGAATTGTTGATAATAATTGATGCAATTTTAAACATGGCTCTCCTCCACAACCAGCGCAATTTTCACGTTATTAAAAAAAGCGCCTCAGCGCTCTATAGTCAAAATATGATCCAATATTACATGTGCAAGCTCTTCCTTAGTCATAATCGGCGACTCAATCATCCTTCCGTCCCTCAATATAATCTTAACCCTGTTAGTATCTACTGCAAATCCTGCACCCTCCATGGTTATATCATTTGCAACTATCATATCAAGATTTTTCTTACTTATCTTTGACAATGCATTGTTGATAAGATCATCCGACTCAGCAGCAAAACCAACAAGTATTTGATTTGTTTTTTGTCCGCCAAGCGTCTGCAATATATCCTTATTCCTTGTAAGACTGATGCTTAAATCATCATCAGATTTCTTGAGCTTACTTGTACTCTTAGTTTCTGGCCTATAATCAGCCACCGCTGCAGACTTTATAACTATATCAACTTTATCAAATCGTTTTAAAACCTCATTGTACATATCATCAGCGCTATGTACTTTAACAAGTTCTACCCCTTCAACAGGCTTTAAACCCGTAGGACCTGATATTAATACAACCTCAGCTCCCCTATTTCTGGCAGCCCTGGCAATAGCATAGCCCATCTTCCCTGTTGAACGGTTTGTTATATACCTTACAGGATCGATGTCTTCCTGTGTAGGACCAGCAGTTACCAGTATTTTTTTACCGGTTAAATCCTTTGGTTCATAAAGCAGCATTTCAATGACATCAACTATTTTTTCAGTGTCAGCCAGCTTTCCTTTGCCTACAACGCCGCATGCAAGCCTTCCCTCATCCGGTTCAACAAAGTAGTAATTAAGTGATTTTAAAAAGGATATATTCCTCTGAACTATAGGGTTCTCATACATGTTTGTATTCATAGCAGGAGCAATTAAAACAGGTGCCTTTGTCGCCATCACCGTAGTTGTCAGCATATCATCGGCTATACCTCCAGCAATTTTTCCAATGACATTGGCTGTTGCTGGGGCAATTACAAAAAGATCAGCCTTTTCTGCCAGGGAAATATGCTGAATTTCCCAGCTTTTGGGCTCCTGAAACATATCTGATATCACATAATTCTGACTCAATGCTTGAAAACTTAAGGGAGTTACAAATTTTTTAGCTGACTCTGTCATAATAACATGTACATTTATATTCTTTTTTTTTAGTTTACTTACAATATCGAGGGCCTTATAAGCAGCAATTCCTCCGCTTACTCCAAGTACAACGGTTTTATTTTCAAACATTGTCACACCTCTTATTTTATACCTGATTTTACGCTTTCGTACTTGATTTTCCCTTCGTTAATTTCATTTATTGCAATCGTAACAGGCTTTGTTGATTCTATATCAACGAGGGTTTTTGCTCCATCCACAATCTGTCTGGCCCTTCTGGCCGCTATAACCACAAGAGAGTACCTGTTATCAACCTTCTCAAGAAGTGAAACTATTGATGGATTAATCATAGAATTGCTACTCATTTAAACCAACCTCCTGTAAAAGCATGCCTGATTTTTTCATACGATCAACTCTGCATTTTTCAGCAGTTATAATGCTCTCTATCTTTTTAACAGCTTCACTAACCACATCATTTATGACTACATAATTATAATTGGATACATAATTGATCTCTTTAAAAGCTGAGTTAAAGCGAGTCAAGAGAGACTTTTCGGTTTCTGACCCTCTTTTGATTATCCTATTCTTTAATTCCTCCATAGAAGGAGGCATAATGAATATAAAGACGCCTTCCGGATAATTTTCTTTAACCTTCAATGCTCCCTGAATGTCTATTTCAAGTATAACATCACTGCCACCATTAAGCGACTGCTCCACGTATGATTTTGGAGTACCATATAAATTGCCATATACCTCGGCATGTTCAAGAAACTCGTTTCTTTTGATCATCTCCTGGAACTCTTCATGGGTTATAAAGAAATAATTTTTCCCGTGCACTTCTCTCTCCCTCGGCTGCCTCGTAGTACAGGATATTGAAAGCTTTATATCATTGTTCCTTTCAAGCAGCGCCTTACACAGTGTTCCCTTACCAGCTCCTGAGGGTCCAGAAATAACTATTAGAAGTCCCTTTTGTGACATCTCGTTCCCCTTCCTATTTTATTCTTCATCTTCTTCAATATCTTCTTCAATATCCTTTGATGAAAGCCTGTGAGCGACTGTTTCAGGCTGCACTGCAGACAAAATTATATGATCGCTGTCTGTTATAATAACCGCCCTGGTTCTTCTTCCATAGGTAGCATCTATGAGCATTCCTCTATCCCTGGCCTCCTGTATTATTCTTTTAATTGGAGCCGATTCAGGGCTTACTATAGCCACGAGCCTGTTAGCTGAAACTATATTGCCGAATCCTATGTTAATAAGTTTAATTGCCATAAAACAACCTCCTGTTATTCAATGTTTTGAACCTGTTCTCTTATTTTTTCAAGCTCACTTTTAATTTCAACCACTAATTTCGTTATGTATAGATCATTTGACTTTGAGCCAATAGTATTTGTTTCCCTATTCATTTCCTGAATTAAGAAATCAAGCTTTCTTCCAACAGGTTCACTGCTTAAAAGTGAATTTACAAACTGATCTATGTGGCTTTTAAGCCTTACGATTTCCTCAGTTATATTGCACTTATCTGCAAAAAAAGCTATTTCATTTAAGAGCCTTGATTGATCCAATTCTATATCCTTTAAAAACTCCGACACTCTCTGGGAAATTTTCTCCCTATACTCCTCGACTACTCTGGGCGACCTTTCTTCAATATCCAAAACTAACCTGTGAATAAAAGCACATCTTTCCTGTATATCCCTGCTTAATTTTAATCCTTCTCTGCTCCTCATGTCAATAAACATATCCAGGGCTTCATCCAAGGCCCTTGAAAGAATTTCCCATGTTTTTTCAAGATCTTCTTCCTTATTTTCAACGGTTATGACTTCCGGTGATTTAGCCAATAGCGATACAGCAATATCATCCTTCAGGTTAAACCTGTCCCTAAGCATTATAAAGGCATCATAATAGGCTTTTGCAAGCTGTTCATCGACGTTAATGGATATATCGTCATCGCTAAATTTTTCCTGATTTATGTACACATCTATCTTACCACGAGATATCCTTGACGCAATATATTTCCTTATATTGTCCTCAAGTGCATAAATCTGTTTTGGAAGCCTTATATTGATATCCAGATACCTGTTATTAACAGCTTTAATCTCCACATTAAAGGCTTTGCCATCCTCCTCTGTACTGCCCCGTCCATATCCTGTCATGCTTTTAATCATTTTTTTCACCCACCAGTTTATTTTCTCCATTTAATTTCTTTAATGTATTATTTCTTAATTCTTTCTCATTATACCTAATTATATCATAATCTTTCAAGCTTATTTTATAAATTAACTCGTTGTGCTAAATAAATTTGAAGATCAGCGCTGCGATAAAAATATATTTCATTCACCAGCACGCTTAACAAAGAAGTTCTAAGGCTTGAGATTTGAAAAATCAAGAACTTTCGTTAAACTCGCCTTGCTTAAGTCACGAAAGTTCCAGGATTTTTCTGCTTAACAAAATAAAAGCCCATGAAATTCACGGGCTAAAAATCAATGCTGCATATTTTGTTCATTGCCTTTTTTAGTGTTTCTTCACTTGATGTAAGAGATATCCTGCAGTAACCTTCTCCCTGACTTCCAAAGGCGCTTCCAGGAGTGATCAGTACACCTGTTTTCTCCAACAAGTAGGAAGCAAAATCATCTGAACTATATCCATCTGGAACCTTAAACCAGACATAAAATGTTCCCTTTGAATCGTATACATGTAGACCTTTATTTTTAAGCAAATCGGTTACTAAATTCCTTCTTTCCTGATATATTTTATTAATATAATTAACAAATTCATCTCCACGGTTAAGTGCATCAGCACCCGCCTGCTGAATGGCACTAAACTGGCCTGAATCGAAATTAGTTTTAACAACCATTAATTTTTCTATAACTTCTCTGTTCCCCACGATATATCCAAGACGCCATCCCGTCATATTAAATGATTTTGAAAGGCTTCCAAACTCAACGGCGATATCACTGGCACCATCAACCTGCATCAAGCTTACTGTGTTAAAGCCGCTGCATGATATATCCAGATAGGCTCCATCGTTTGCTATAACGATATCATTTCTCCTCCCAAATTCTATCAGCCTTTTAAAGAAATCCAAAGTTGCAGCAGCACCTGTTGGATTATTTGGATAATTTACAATTAAAAGCTTTGCCCTGCGGGCTACTTCAGAGTCTATATCATCCAATTGTGGCAAATAACCGTTATCCTCTAGAAGCTTCATCTTATAAATGCTGCAACCTGCAATAACAGCACCTGCCAGATAAACAGGATACGCAGGGTCGGGAATTAAAACATAGTCTCCCACGTCAGCAAGTGCCAAAAATATATGTGCAATCCCTTCCTTAGAACCAATAAGGGCTGCAATTTCTTTTTTATAATCCAATTTGACACCAAACTTTCTGTAATAATAATCTGCTACAGATTTTCTGAATCTATCAATGCCAATATAGGGTGGATATCTATGATTTCTAGGATCCAAAATAGCTTCTCCCATGGATTTTAATATAAACTCAGGTGTAGGAATATCAGGATCGCCAATTCCAAGGTCCAGTATTTCTATCCCTTTTTGACCAAGCCTTTCTTTTATTTTTTCTAACCTTGAAAATATATACGCAGGTACTTTAGAAGTTCTATTAACCACCTTCAATGTTAAAACCTCCAGAACATGGTCTTAAATTATAATATTCTGGAGGAATAAACTTGTTACTATTTATAATAATTCATTAATAAATTGATCCACTCTTCATCCGGTTCACAAAGGGAATAATCCACCTTGAAGTTTTTAGACTGTTTCATTTTAATCTGAGCACTATTGTCCTTACCTCCTTGCTTTACATGTGCTCCCAGAACCGTACTGAAGGCATAGCCTTCCTTATAAGCAAGGATAGTTATCTCACCGTACTCCTTCTTAACAGGGTAATTGTCATTTGTAGTTTTGTCATATGGAACTTCAAACTCACAAAGGCCTTTCTTGTCCGTTTTAGTCGACATCATTATCTCTGGTATTACGATTTTTACTCCTTCAAGTGGTCTATTATTTTGATCCTTGACAGCAATTTTATATTTTACCATGCTACCCGCATTGTTGCCCTGTCCTTCATACTTCTCATAACTCTTTACCAGATTTTCAATATATGAAACATCGGGTTTGTTATAATTCACAGTGTGCTTTGTGCCGCTTGAAATTTCAGCTTTTACTATGGATATAGAACTGCCAGGATATATGCAATAATCCATTTCCAAATGTTTACCATAACCTTCTTTTACAACAACTATGCTCAAAAATCCTGATCTTATGATCTTTTTTACCTCATCGGAATATCTCTCAAAATACCCCTTGTTTAAATCAACTTCTATCTCCTTGGTTTTCCCCATTTCATCGGTTATGTACGCAGTTTCATTTCCAACGACATAAACCTTTGCATCCTTTACCGGTGCCTTTGTTTTCTTATCAACCACAACGACAACTACTTTTTGCTTCGATGATGAAGATTGCTGAACATTGCCCGAATTTGTTTCTCTTGCTTCACAACCAATGAGCGACATCATCATAGCTGCTGCTAAAACTAATGAGGTTAACTTTGCTTTCAACCATACCCCTCCATAAAAAAATTCTACATATTTATTAATATTTGAAAAATATAAAAATTATTACAGAAGCAAATATTAACCTCACTTTTTTGAACATGGCTTATCGTGTTTTAAGCATATTTAATAGGTGTATAATTTGTTTAAAGCAGCAATTCCCCTTCACATATAAACTCAGCAGGTCCTTCCATAAAAACATTTTCACCATCATAATCGATATACATATATCCACCTTGTAATTTGGCTCTGACCTTATTTTCAGTAAGCCCATTAATATATGAAGCTACTACACTTGCACAGGTTCCTGTTCCACAGGCAAGTGTAAGACCTGCCCCCCTTTCCCAGGTTTTCAATTTTATATTATTCCTATCAATTATCTTCACAAAGTTGACATTGGTCTTCGAAGGGAAAATGCTCATATTTTCAATTTCTCTTCCAACCCTAATTATTTCATCATCATCAACATCATCAACATATAAAATTGTATGCGGAACCCCCATCAGCAGTGTGGACGCACTATAGTTTTTTCCATTCACTTCAATAAAATAACTTCTGTTATCAACTTCCCCTTTAAATGGAATAAGAGCCTTTTCAAAGGAAGGGGAACCCATATTAGCCTTCACACCAGATACAATCCCCCCTTCAACTTTAAGTTTTATTTTCATTATTCCCGCAAGGGTTTCAACGGATATGGAATCCTTCTTAACGATTCCTTTTTCATATATATACTTTGCGAAACATCTTATACCATTTCCACACATTTCAGCAACGCTTCCATCGGAGTTTATAATTGTCATTTTGATATCCGCTATTTTTGATTTTTCTACAACCAGCAATCCATCTGCACCAACTCCAAAATGCCTATCACAGCCTTTTATTGCAATTTCACTGAGATCTTCTATATCAGAATCGAGATTTTCTATTAAAATAAAATCGTTTCCAAGCCCGTGAAGCTTAGCAAAATGCATTCAAATTCCTCCTTTAATATATTTTATATCGCAGCGCCTGCCTGTATATATTTTCTGCTTTTATTCCAATGGACTTTTCAAAGCAGCTCTGTATGAAATGAAATTCAACACAATATTATGAAAACAGTTTCTAAATTAACTTGTTGTGCTAGTTCATGAGCTGAGCGAAGATAAAAAATATATGAAATTCACATAAAGCGGGCAATTAGAAGTTCTAGGCGAAGGGATGCAGAAAAATCCTAGAACTTTCGTTTGTTTGAGAG
>NZ_SOAZ01000007.1 GCF_004364155.1 Fonticella tunisiensis
TTTAAAATTTTTAAATTGTTAGGCTTTTTTGGTGTGCCCTTTTTTGCTTCACCTACAAAAATCCGAATTTAGAATTCTTTCTTTGTTTAAAACTCCCTGTCTAAATTCCTGTTTTTTTAAAGAAGGCTAATTTTTCAGCTAAAATTTTAATGAGTTTTGCAATTGCCTAATATAAATAATTCTCAAGAATCCTTTATCCTGTGTGGAATAACATTTTCATCAGTACCATCTTAGGGAGGCATTGGAATATTGCTTTTAATCTCTGATAGTTTTTAATAGATATTATTATTTCTGTAATTCCTCCTTTCATTTTTGTTTTATAAATTTAAAAGTTTTTTATTGATAATTTTTATTATCAAACCATTGATTTGTATAGATATATTTCATTAAAAAGAAAATCGAATTCTTGTTTTTTGATGGTTAAAGTAAAGTGTTTAATTGTAACCACTCCTGTTAACACTTTTCGTTGCAACAATATCTATACCAGTATTTAAAATATTACTCACAACTACATCGCCAAGTTTAATTGGAGCCCTAACGACTACCTTTTTTAAAACTTTCATACATTCTCCGAGCAATTCCTTTGGGATTGGCTTCTCTGATCTAACAGGTAAAGGTATTTTAACTCCATTTTCAATCAATACAGTTGTTGTTAATATCCTTTTAGGATGCTTAATTTCATCTTCAGCAAAGTTTTTACCTCTCGCACATTTATTTCCGGTTATTTCACTAATAATGTTTTCTTTAAAGATAACATCAATTTCACATTCGTTAGGACAAATTGTACATACCACTACATTATTATCCAATTAAATCCCCTCCTCAACATCTATGTATAGTTCTTCTGAAACCTTTGATATTATTTTCGGAGGTAAATTGAATTTAACCATTTTATTTGGCCTAAAATTCTCGGGTTTACCTTTAAATATTAAACCTTTAGAGGATTTTATGGTTAAACATCCATTATTCATAGGTCTGCTAACCCTAAAATAAACATTAACCAGGTTATCAATCGTATTCGTTATATATTTTGGAACTGTATATACCAAATTTTTCCCACACTTTAGTATAATCTCATTGCCACGCTCTTTTTTATTTTTTATAAATTCCACTGCTTTTTGTCCTGCAAGTTCACCTTCTCTACTAACATGATCTACTAAATCATGGACATGAAGAACATTTCCACAGGCGAATATTCCCGGTATGTTAGTTTGAAGATCATTGTCCACTAAAGGTCCATTTGTTCTTGTATTTAATTCCACTCCTGCCTTTAGGGAGAGTTCATTTTCAGGAATCAAGCCAACTGAAAGAAGAAGAGTATCGCAGTCTATCCTCTCCTCTGTGCCTTCAATTGGATTGAGTTTTTCATCTACCCTGGACACAACAACCCCCTCAATTCTGTCTTTTCCTATAATTCTTGTAACAGTAGTAGACAGATAAAGAGGAATATTAAAATCTTCAAGGCACTGCTTTATATTTCTCAATAACCCGTTGGGATAGGGCATTAATTCAAATACTCCAACGACTTCTATCCCTTCCAGTGTAAGCCTCCTTGCCATAATCAGCCCTATATCTCCTGAACCAAGTATTACAGCTTTATTTCCTATTTTCTGATTTTCCATATTTATATATCTTTGAGCTTGTCCTGCCATAAACACCCCAGCCGGCCTCGCTCCAGGTATCATTATGGCTCCTCTTGTTCTTTCCCTGCAGCCCATGGCCAGGATAACAGCGCCGGACTCAATTTTTAATAACCCTTTATCGTTAACAGCAGTAATCGCCCTGTCCTTTGAAATATTTATTACCATTGTATTTAAAAGGACATCGATATTCATTTCATTAACTTTATTAATAAACCTCTCAGCATATTCCGGTCCCGTTAATTCTTCCTTAAAATACTGAAGCCCAAAACCGGGATGTATGCACTGATTTAATATTCCCCCGAGTTCTTCATTTCTCTCAAGTATCAATACGCTACAATCTCCTTTTTTAGCCTCAATTGCTGCTGCAAGACCTGCCGGTCCACCGCCTATCACCGTAACATCATATTTCAGTTTCATTCTCTACTCTCCTCCTGTCCTTTCATTTTGCCAAAAATAAGTTTGGACTTTTCATTCTCCAGCAGTACCTCATCTTTAGGTATTCCAAGCTCTCTGGAGAGTATGGATACTATCCTGTGCTGGCAAAAACCGCCCTGGCATCTTCCCATGCCCGCTCTTGTCCTTCTTTTTACTCCGTCAACCGTTACTGCACCAACAGGCCTGTTGATTGCGCTTAATATTTCGCCCTCAGTTACTGTTTCACATCTACATATTACCCTGCCGTAACTTGGCTTCTTTCTTATGAGCTCATCCTTTTCCTCATCGGTAAGCTCACTGAAATCCAAAATCGGTGTCCTGTAGGGATTAAACGATTTCTTTTCCTTTAAATCAAGCCCTTCATTTGATAAGATATCTCTAACCATTTCAGCTATAGCCGGTGCTGATGCTACACCAGGTGACTGTATACCTATGGCATTTATAAAGCCCTTTACTTTTTTGGATGCTTCTATTACAAAATCATTAGTGTTTGTTTCTACAGGTCTAAGTCCTGCAAATTGTCTGATTAAAAACCTTTTTTCTATATCAGGCACTAAATGTTTGGCTCCATTTAAAAGCTCTTCAATTCCTTCTTTTGTCACTGAAATATCTTCCTTATCCTCCGTCATCCTTGCAGTTGAACCAACAATTATATTCCCGTGTACTGTTGGTATTACAACGATACCCTTAGTACGATTTCCTGGCAGTGGAAATAAAACCGTATTTAATTCAAATCCTATAGCTTTATCCATTACAAGCAGCTCTCCGAATCTTGGCTTAATTTCATAATCTTCAATACCAACAAGCTTTGCTATATAATCTCCGTAAACTCCTGCTGCATTTACTATAAACCTCGCCTGATATTCCCTGTTCTGTGTAGTAATGTTAAAAAATTCATCGTTTTTCGTAATGCCAACAACTTTTTGATTTCTATAAATTTTTACGTCATTTTCTGAAGCATTTTCAGCAAAGGCAATTGCAACCTCAAATGGATCTGCTATACCTGCAGTCGGCGCATAAAGAGCGTATTTTGCAGCTCTATTTACTCTTGGCTCGATTTTAAATATCTCATCCCTTTCTATTATCCTGAGGCCGGGAACTCCATTTTTTTTACCATTTTCATAGAGTTTATTCAAAACCTCAGTATCCTTATCCTCAAATCCCACTACCATAGAACCCGTGTTTTTATATTCAAATCCAAGTTCTTTAGCAAGTTTTGGATACATAAGTGCACCCTTACAATTAACCTTTGCCTTCATGGTAGACGGGTTTGGGTCATATCCGGAGTGAATTACTCCCCCATTACCCTTTGTTGTTCCGGAAGCAATATCCATATTTGCCTCTAAGAGCGCTGCCTTTAAGTCAAATTTTGAAAGCTCCCTTGCTATTGCAGTTCCTGTAATACCTCCACCAATGATAACAACATCAAATTTAAGCATTAGCCATCACCTACCCCATTCATCATAACCAGACCTGGGATGTTTTCCCTTCCCAGACTTGATAAATTTATATATTATATCGTGCTATTTTTTAAGCCATCCCTTTGAAAATTGAACCGCCTTAACCCAGTTGCTATAGAGCTCATCTCTCATTGAGTTATCCATTTGAGGATAGAATTCCCTGTCAACTTTCCAAAGTGACTTTATTTCATCCTCGTTTTTCCATATTCCAGAGCCTATTCCTGCAAGGTATGCTGCCCCCAGGGAGGTGGTTTCAACATCCTTTGGCCTAATAACAGTGCAGTTTAATATATCCGCCTGGAATTGCATCAGGAAGTTATTATTAGCTGCTCCACCATCAACCTTTAAAAACTTCAATTTGATACCGGATTTATTTTCCATTTCGTCAAGAAGGTCCCTTGTCTGATATGCCAGAGATTCAAGAGTAGCTCTTATTATATGTGCCTTTGTTGCGTTAGAAGTCAATCCTATTATCATCCCCCTTGCGTACATATCCCAGTGAGGTGCTCCAAGCCCTGTAAATGCCGGTACAAAGTAAACACCAGCATTGTCCTTAACGCTTTCCGCAATACTTTCAGTTTCACTTGATGCTTTTATCATATTTAAAGAATCTCTTAGCCACTGTATAGCTGAGCCCGCTGTAAAAATGCTGGCTCCCATCGAATACTTGACCTTATTGTTTATTCCCCAGGCTAATGTTAAAAGGCCTTTATCCGTGAAAACCGGCTTATCACCAGTAAACATAAGAGGAACACAGCTTGTTCCATATGTGTTTTTAGCTGTCCCTTCCTCAAAGCAAGCCTGTCCAAAGAGAGCTGCCTGTTGATCCCCAGCAATACCTGTTATAGGAATTTCATATCCAAACAAGCTTTTATCCGTGTATCCGAACAACCCAACAGATGGTTTAGCCTCAGGAAGAATATTTTCTGGAACCCCTAGTATTTGAAGCAATTCCTTATCCCATTCTATTGTATTTACATTAAATAACATTGTTCTTGAAGCGTTGGAATAATCTGTGGCATGGACTCTACCACCTGTTAAATTCCAGAGTATCCATGTATCTATTGTTCCAAAAAGCAATTCACCTTTTTCTGCTCTTCTTCTAACACCGAGAACGTTATCGAGTATCCATTTAATCTTAGATGCAGAATATACAGGATCTATAACAAGTCCGGTTTTTTTATTAAAAATTTCTGTATACCCTTTGTCTATAAGATCTGAGCATATTTCTGTTGTTCTTCTGCATGCCCATACAATTGAATTATATACGGGTTCTCCAGTTCTCTTGTCCCATATGGTTGTTGTTTCCCTTTGATTTGTAATACCAATTGAAGCAATATCCTTTCCTGTCATATTGGCTTTAGAAAGTGCCCTTTGAGCAACCTCTAGGGTTATTGTCCAAATTTCCTTTGGATCATGCTCAACCCAGCCTGGTCTCGGATAATGTTGAGTAAACTCCTTATATTCCATTGCTACTCTATCTCCATTGTCATCAAAAATTATGGCTCTTGACCCTGTTGTCCCCTGGTCGATTACAAGGATATGTCCTGGCATGTAATATATTCCCCCTTTTTAAATTAAAATAAATCCGTACAACCGCTAAAACTATTGTTCTTTATAGATTTCTATCGTACTCATAAATTATATTATGCAATTAATGTGCCATAATCATAAAAAAATGCAGCTATATTGAAGCCCTCAATTTTCAATATAGCCGCTTTTTTCATATTAATCGTTTTACAACTTCTTGGTACTAATTACCAACATAATGCTATATCTTACCATGGATAATAAACTATTTTATTCCTCCTCTTCATTTCTGCAAATTCCGTATTTTCTTGCCTTTGCCGCCACAGTTTTATGAGTAAGTCCAAGTGCTTTTCCTGCTGAATTAAAGCTTCCATATCTCTCCAGTGCCATTCTAATGATTTCTTTTTCGTAATCATCCCAAGTAAGAATCTCTTTATTTAAAATTGAGCTTAATAAATTTTCCTCATTTTCAGCTGCTTTATCACTTATGTACATTGGTAAATCTTCAATCCCAATTAGTGTCCCGTCGGCCAAAGTAACTACTCTTTCAATAATATTTTCAAGCTCCCTGACATTACCAGGCCACCTGTATGCAATCAATGCATTCTGAGCCTCAGAGGTAAATCCTTTTACATTTTTACCTAATTTATTATTTACCTTATTCAAGAAAAACTCTGTAAGAATGGGTATATCCTCTTTCCTCTCCCTTAACGGAGGAAGTAAAATAGGTATTACATTTAACCTATAATATAAATCCTCTCTAAACTCTCCATCAAGTACCATTTTCTCAAGATCTCTGTTAGTTGCTGCAATTACTCTTACATCAACTTTTATGGTTTCTTCTCCTCCAACTCTTTCAAACTCCATTGTTTGAAGTACTCTTAGTAGCTTTGCCTGCATACTCTTTTCCATTTCACCTATCTCATCTAAAAACAAAGTACCTTTATTGGCAAGTTCAAATTTGCCAAGCTTCTTCTTAAATGCCCCTGTAAATGAACCCTTTTCATGGCCAAAAAGCTCACTTTCCAGGAGGTTTGAAGGTATAGCAGCACAGTTTATCCTTATAAATGGTCCATTTGCTCTATCGCTGCAATAATGAATTCCTTCTGCAATTAACTCTTTGCCGGTACCACTCTCTCCCCTTATAATAACGGTTGCTGTACTCTTCGCTGCCTTTTGAGCTATAGCAAGTGCATCAAGAACTTTGCCACTTTTTCCAATAAATTTTTCATAAAACTGGTAAGGAGTTTTAGTCCTATGTAATTCCTGTTCAAGATATTCCGCCTTTGCTGTGACTTGATTCAATTTTTCAAGTAAAATTTGAACCTCATCAACGCTCTTAATCGCTGAAACTACTCCTGTCACTTCACCATCAACTATTATGGGACTTACATTTGCAACTATCTTTCGCCCATTTTCTTTTGTACATATGCTATCAGATATTCGTTTTCCTTCTCTAAGTGCTCTTATCCTTACCCCATTAGGAGATATGTCCTTTAAATTTTTTCCGATTAAATTGGTTTCTTTTTCATTTAGTATCATTAAATAAGCTGGATTAACATATGTTATATACCCTTCTCTATCGACAACACAAATGCCATCCTGTACATTTTCTAAAACAAGTTGAAGCCTTTGATGAAGCTCCTTCATCTCTCTTAACCTGTCGGTCATAGTTTCAATTGTTGATATATCCTCAAATACAGCTATGGCACCTTTAACATGCCCATCTATTACAATAGGAGTTCGGTTTGTAATAATAACTGATTCCCCTATTACCTGCTTGCATCCTATTTCCGGTGTTTTTTTTTGTCTTACTATATGCAATCTAGAATTGGGAATAACATCATATATTTTTTTGCCAATTGCATCCTTTGCTTTGACTTTCATTATTCTTTCGGCTGATGTATTAAAAATATTAATAATATCATTTTCATCTATCACAATTAAGCCATTTGCTATATTATTATAAATTTGATCAAAGGTAAAAGTATTATACTGTATTAGGTTGTCAACCTCGTTAATATCATCATCATTCCTCATCTGAAAGTCACTTTCTAAAAAGTCAATCATCTCCTCAACTGCCGCATCTGCTTTTTCTCCATCAGCAGAAATTATGATTTCATCTCCTTTTTTTATTTTTAGCAAAGCAAGAGGCATTAGTATTGTACCTGGTACATTATATTGGTTTTTGTATTTAAAAAACAAGGTTGTATTATATTTGTTTTGTAATTCATGAGCCTTTTGTACAACCATTGCTGCTGCACGTACATGAATTCCCTTTTCATGTTTTATTATTGCACTCCTCATGGAAATTCCCCCTATATTCCAAAATATTATTAAAATATATTAATCCTTATATATTTCAAATATATAAATAACAAACATCTACTACTGGAAATATAAGTTTATATACTTTATTTGAAATGCATATCAACAATTGAATCTTAAAGCTAATACATCATTCTATTTGAGATTCACTTTAATTAAGAAAATAATTTTGAAATGAAATTAAAAATATTTAAAATACTGGATACAGTGAACTTAGATTTATATATTTAAACTTACTTATACAAATTTTATATACAAAATTAAATGAAATATCTTTTCTTTTCATATGTTATATTAAAAATAAATTTATTACAAATCCTACCTTATTTGATTAAAACTAAAAACAGTAGCAAAATTTGATTTTTGCTACTGTTTTTAGTTTAATTTCAATATTTTATAGAATTTTATGAAAATTCATTTTTGTTTTTGCTAAACCTATCTTAAATACGACAACGGATTTACCGGAACACTATTAAACCTTATTTCAAAATGTAGGTGAGGACCCGTTACTCTTCCGGTTGCACCTACCTTTGCAATTGCCTGACCTCTCTTAACGTTTTGCCCTACACTTACAAGGCTTTTTGAAAGGTGTGCATAATATGTCTCCATTCCATTCCCATGATCTACTATTATCAGTCTGCCGTAGGTACCTCTGTAACCCGAAAAAACTACCTTGCCGCTAAGGGCAGCACTTACAGTTGTCCCAACAGGTGCAGCTAAGTCTATTCCTTTATGGAACTCTCCCCACCTCTGTCCGAAGGCTGAGGTAAAACGCCCCGATAGAGGCCATATAATCCCTGCGTACGCTGCATTACTTAAGGCCGACTTTGTAGAAGCGCTTCCTCTAGAAGTTGCTGTCCTAACGGATGTATCTCTATTTTGGACCTCGGAAGCCAACAGTTTGGCTTCACCTGGCAGTATTATTTCCTTTCCAAATTTCACATCATTTAAGGATGTAATGGAATTTATCCTTGCTATATCCTCCAGTTTAATTTTATACCTTGATGCTATATCCCAGAGAGCATCTCCCTTTTTTATTTTATATACAACACCATTTATTGATGGAAATTTTAGTTCCTGACCCACTTTAATGATATCATTTTTATCTATTAAGTTTGATTCAGCAATTGAATCTACACTAATGCCATATCTTTTTGCAATGGCTTCCAGTGTATCCCCCGATTTAACAGTATATCTGATGATCTCAGCCTTTTTACTTTTCTGATTTTGTGTGGACTCTTCCTTTGAACCTAGCTCTAATTCAGTTTTCGGCTGTGGTATTAAAGCTAACATTTGACTATTAAGATATACCTCAGATGTTTTTTTTGAAGAACTTATGGCAAATGCTAATGCTGTCACGGCTGCTAAAATTGCAGATATAAGCACAACTTTTTTAACACTTTTCATTTGTTTTCCTCCTCTATTCTGCTTACGAGGTTAGTTGACGGGTTAGGCCATAGAGTGTAGCCCTCTTTACGATTCACCCCAAAGGTAGGTCCCCCGTTCCAGTTTCCTGGATTCAGCGTTATCACCAATTCATAATTATTGGTATATGTAGCTTTAAAATTGAATTTTGTATACGTATAACTGTAAAGTAATGTTTTACAAACATCTCCTTTCTTTATATCATTAGCTACAAAATATAAAATACTACAAAATATTATAATACGCAAATATGTTATCCTATACTAACAATAAATATAAAATGAGTTATATTATTCCTGAAATAAAAAAGGATGGTTAAAGTTGTTTTGATTTAGAACAAATTTAACCACCTCTGGTATAGAATAGTTAATGACGCCCAATAGATATATTTCCATATATCTATTGGGCATTACTCTTTTGACTTTGACTGATTTTTAAATTTTTCTATTTATAATCATACTGGAAATCGTCGTATTCAAACTTTCCATTCTTAATTACTTCCTTAATCCAGTGACCAGACTTCTTAATTCTTCTGTTTCTATTATCCTTAAGATCAATTTCTACAAATCCATATCTGTTTCTGAAGGCATTCATAGGGGATACGTTATCAGTAAAGTTCCACATATGGTATGCGACACAATTTGCTCCCTCTTCAACTGCCTTAAAGAGCCATCTCAAATGGTCAGCAACATAGTCGATTCTATAGTCGTCCTGAATCACGCCATTTGCATCCTTGTGGGCTTCTTCTCCCATTACTCCCATTCCGTTTTCCATAACCATCCATTCTATGTTGTTATATCTATACTTTATGGTCATTGCTAAATCATAAAGTCCTCTGGCGTAGATTTCCCATCCCCTCGAAACGTTCATCTTGGCACCTGGCATTGACCAGTTTTCAAAGTAGTACTCTGCGCTAAACGGGATTTCTTCATTCCATTTGGAAGTTCTAGCCTTTACTCTTCTTGGGGCATAGTAGTTAATTCCAAGAATATCTATAGTATTATTCTTTATTAAGGCCAGTTCATCTGCAGTATAGTCAAACAGGCAGTTGTGCTTCTTTAATGTTTCTATAAGCTTTCCAGGGAAAGTTCCAAGTATGCATGGATCCATATAAATTCTATCTGTAAGAAGTTCTGCCATTTCAGCAGCTGCCTTATCCGCTTCGTTATCTGAGCGCGGATATGTAGGAGAGGCATTTATTATAATTCCTATTTTACCTCCATCATTATGGTATCCCTTTTCCCTAAAGAGCTTAACTGCCTTTGCAGTTGCCAAAACCTTGTTGTAGTTCCACTGCATAAATTCCTTGTAGTCTGACTTGAATGGATACCACATGGCTTCGGATATTCCAAGCATTGGAACTACTATTGGTTCGTTAAAGGTATACCATATTTTAACTCTGTCGCTGAAGGCTTCAAATACCTTTTCAACATACTTTAAGTAAAACTCTATAACCTTCTTGCTTCCCCAGCCCCCGTAATTTTTTATGAGGTAATCTGGAAGCTCCCAGTGTTCAAGGCAAATTATTGGCTGAATCCCCTTGTCTATAAGCTCATTTATAACATCATTATAGAATCTCAGGGCATCTTCGCTAACTTCAGCAGTTTCATAGTTAGTTATAAATCTGGACCAGTCAATTGAAGTTCTGTAGGATTGCAGTCCAAGTTCCTTCATTATCGCAATATCTTCCTTGTATCTTGAATAAAAATCAGTGGCAACGGCAGTTCCATATCCTTCATACCATCTTTCGGGTACAGCTTTATAAAAAGCATCTGCCCAGCTTATCTGATTTTCCAGCTTTCCCTTCCATCCCTCAGTTTGCCATGCTGAAGCAGAAGTACCTATCTTAAAATTTTTTGGAATGTTAAACGTTCTTTTTGCCATATATAATACCTCCTGATCAACTAACATTTCACATAATATTCTGCCCAGAATTTATTTTTATACTATTTTAAATAGTACACCCTTTTCAATGGATATTTCAAGCTTTTTATTTGAAATTTTACATATTTCATCTAAAAAGATATTGATTAGACATTATTTATCAACATACCATCTGCGATTTAAATCAACAATGAGCATAATAAAAACAAAGAATTCTTTAAGAGCGATGGATATACCTAATAATTCCCTGGGAAGAAATGAGTGGGAAATTAAAAAAGGAAATCATCCACATATCTGCATTCTTTCATCAAGAATGCAGATGCTCAAAAGAAGCCTTTTAACACCCCATTTCTCAAAATCTATTGCAACCACATCCTTTTCAATATATTTTACACGGCCATACCCAAAGGTTTTATGAAACACTCTGGTTCCAATTGAGATATTGATGTGCTGGCCCATGTTGTTGGTCTCTCTACTTTTACTTACTACCTTACCAATTTCTTCATTCGCTTTGATTATTTCCTTAACCACATTTATAAATTCAGAGCTTCGTATTCGCTTACTTCCACTTCCTTTAATATCAAAAAGATAAAGATTGTTTTTAGCCCTTGTTATTCCAACATAAAACAGCCTTTTCTCCTCCTCATACAGGCTGCTGTCCTTTTCTATACCTTGTTTTCTCATGCTTTCCTGGGTTGGAAATTGGCCGTCTATAACATCTATTAAATAGCACGTATCAAACTCCAGCCCCTTACTGCCGTGAATTGTGGTCACTGTAACTGCATTTTTATTTTTATTGTATTTCGATCTATCCATTATATTTTCAAGCTCACCGAGCCTTGCTATAAATTGCACTATAGATGTGGTATTTCCTGCAATATATTCAAGGATTGAAATTATCGTTTCAAGGCTTTGGAGTGAATATCCTTCCTCGGAAGCTCTTTTTAGATAATCTTTATACTCAAGCTCATTATATATAAAGTCTATTGCTGCACCCGGAGATTTATTCGATAGCTCTGAAAACTTACCCCTCAGGCTGTGGACCTTCCCTCTCTGACCAGGGGTTAAAAAAGGAACCATTAAGAGCCTTTGAAATATGGACAAATCATCTTCTGAATTTTTTATGTGATCAATTGCTGCTTTCGGAAGGTATGAATTAACCTTGTAATATATTCTTTCAAAGGAATCAACATCATGCTTATTAAGTGCAACATTGAGCATAGCTATGATGTCCTGTGCCACCCAGTGCCTGGACAGGGATACCTTGCTGTCCTTCATATAAAACTTAATGTTGTTTCTATCAAGGGCATCTATAAGCGGTATGGAGGACAAATTGTTTCTAAACAGAACAGCGTAATCATTTAGATTAGAGGCATTCTTAAATGAATCTATTATGTATTTTAACTGTTCCACCACACTTCCCACTTCTATTATTTGTACAGGGCTTTCATCCTCCCTCTCCGCCTTCATGTTTTTATCATATCTTTTTGTATTGCTCTTAATGAAATTGTTAGCAAGATTTACTATGTTTTTAGTCGATCTATAGTTCTTCTCCATAAAATATATTTTTGCATCGGGATATACTGTTTTAAAGTTCAGCATATAATCAGGTTCTGCCGCTCTGAAGCCATATATGCTCTGATCATCATCACCCACCATATAAAGATTGTTTGACGGGCTTACAACAAGCTGAACCAGTTTATTTTGAATCAGGCTTGAATCCTGCGATTCATCAACGGTAACATACCTGTACTGTCTTCTATAAAATTGAAGAATTCTGTCGTTTTTATTGAGTATTTCATAGGACATAGACAGCATGTCATCGTAATCTATATAATTATACCTCTCTTTAATCCTTTTATATCTATTGTAAATTTCCCTGAAATTGCTTATTTTAATCTGACTTTCACTTATCTCATCGATGTTCAGCATGGCGTTTTTAACATACCCTATGCTGTTTATAAGCTCATCCAGCCTGTCTTCGCCAATATACTCATTGTTTATTTCCCTGTATATGTTTTTTAATATTGAAACCTTGTTTATGGGCTGCGTTGTATCTTCTATTATATTGTACCTTCGGCCGCTAATTCTTTCATAGTTTCTAATTACCGATAGGGCAAAGCTGTGAATTGTTGAAAAGGTTATTCCTGCTGACACAGTATCCCCAAAAAGGTAGTTGAACCTCTCTTTCATATCTATCGCCGAGGCCTTGCTGAAGGTTAAAGAAAGGATGTTTTTAGGGTTGATGCCGTAAATTGACGTAAGTATACCAAGCCTCACTATAAGGGTTGTTGTTTTTCCAGCACCGGGCACTGCAAGCACAAGACATGGCCCATCCTTATGAAGGGCTGCTGCTTTTTGCTGTTCGTTTAAGTTTATATTAAATTTTTCACTTATGTATTTAAAGAACTTTTCGTACACAATATCACCTGTAAACAATATGTATAGTATTTTCATATCATATATTGTATTCTATCCTTGCTTTCTTCCTTTGTACTATATCAAAAAACGATTGAAAAATCCACTGCCATTACTTAAATACCATCTTTTATTTGTCTATAGAATTATGCTAATATAGTCTCGTAAACTGACAAAATTCTCTAGGATAGGAGTGTTAAATTGGACAATATTGTAAACAACCAGGAACACAGAAAGATACCCGTTATTGATAAAATAGGCTACGGCTCAGGGAACTTCAGTGTTGGCGTTTCCATGCAGGTTGTAGGCGCCTATTTAGTATTTTATTGCACTGCAATTCTTGGCATACCGGGAAGTCTTGTTGGTTTAGCGGTTAGTCTCAGCATCGTATGGGATGCTGTTACAGATCCCCTTATGGGATACTTTTCAGACATTACAAGATCTAAAACCTTTGGAAGGAGGCATCTTTACCTGCTTATTGGAGGTATTGGAATAGCCCTGACTAATTTCTTTTTATGGAACATCGATGCTTCTTTACCGGATCATATAAAATTTACTTTTATTTTTATAGATATACTGGCTGTTAAAACCTTTATGACTATTTTTACAACTCCCTATACAGCCCTGGGTGCTGAACTGTCTAACGACTACAATGAAAGAACCACAATACAGGGGATTAAAACTATATTCTTCCTATTGGGATTATCCTTAGTTTCTGTTATAGGCATGTATATTTTCTTTCAGCCAACCCATGAATACCCTGTAGGTCAATTAAATCCTAAAGCCTACAACCACATGGGCCTGTTTTCTTCAATAATAGTTGTGATTTTTGCGCTGATATGCTATTTATCGACTAAAAAATATATACCCCTGCTTAACCAGCCTGAAATTAAGAGCGACAACAGGCTGTGGATTTTAAACCTTGTTGCATCCTTTAAGTCAATATTTTCAAATAGCACCTTTAGATATGTAGCCTTTACATACATGTTTACAAACATCTCATCTGCCCTTCTAAGCAATATAGGGCTGCATGTTTTTACCTATACCTTCTTGCTTAGCAGCCAGCAGATTGCTGTTATCGTGGGAATTCAGCTTTTAGTAAGCATTCTGTCGCAGCCAGCATGGACGATTATATCTAAAAAATTAGATAAAAAGCCTGCCATGAACTTAGGCCTTTTCATTTGTATAGCTGCAAGCTTCATATTTCTTATAATGGTACTGCTAAAGGACTTTATAAAGGGAAGTGCAGGCTACTTCATACCCTTTGCAGCAATTGGGGGATTCGGTACCGGAGGATTATTTACTCTGCCCCTTTCAATGATAGCAGATATAATAGATCAGGATGAGCTAAAAACTGGCAAACGCTCCGAGGGCACTTATTATGGCTGCCTCACACTGCTATATAAATTCACCCAGTCGATTACCCTGCTTTTAATTGGATTCCTGCTGGATATTGTAAATTTTGATGCCAGCCTTCTGGTTCAATCTGAAGGCACCGTTGTAATTTTGGGGTTAATATTGGGAATTGGATCAATATTAAGCTTTGCAGCAGCATTTATGAGCCTTGCTGGATACAAGCTTAATAGAGAAAAGGTTGAACAGATTCAAATGCAGATCATGGAGGTAAAAAAAGCGAAAAGTATGAACATATAAAATACGAATATTACAATTGGCACTTTTTGTGCATAACCCCTTAAAGTGAACATGTTTAATGACTGCCTGTTTCACTTTAAGGGGTTATTTAAATGTTTGCCTTACCTTTATAAAATAATATATTCCATCTACTACAGCCTTTGCTCTGTTCTACTTATTATGTCCTCCTGGGTTGTCGGGTCCAGGGTTACAAACTGTGCGCAGTAGCCCGCTACCCTTACTATTATATCTCTGTATTTTTCAGGCTCCCTTTGAGCAGCCCTCAGGGTTTCTGTTGATATTATATTAAACTGCACATGCCATCCCTTCATGGCGATAAAGCTCTTAAGAAGTATTATAAACTTCTCAAAGCCTACTTCATCTGACAGAAGGTCTGGGGAGAATTTAATATTTAACAACTGTCCTCCTGTCATAAGGATAGTTGGAAGCTTTGTAACTGATTTAAACACAGAAGTCGGGCCCTTATAGTCAGTACCCTGTACCGGTGATGCCCCTTCAGCAGCGGGAGTATATGCCTTTCTTCCATCGGGTGTAGCACCTGTTACAGCTCCCATAGGCACATTGGAGGATATTCCTGATGTGGACAGTCCATAGTTTCCGCCTATAGGTCCCTTTCCATATCTTGTGTTTTTATATTTTGTTATTTCCTTTATATATGAGTTATATATATCCACTGCGATGCTGTCAACATAGTCTATATCATTGCCATACTTTGGAGCCTTTAGCATCAACTTTCTTATTCTTTCTCCCTCTACCCCTTCGAAGTTGGTATCAAGGGCCCTTTCGACTTCCTCTAGTGTTAAGATCTTATCCTCATATACCAGCTTTTTAAGTGCTGCAAAGGAGTTAGCTGCATTGGCAAGCCCAACCTGAAGTCCGGAAACGATATCGTATACCGCTCCTCCTTCCTTTGCAGTTTTTGCCCTTTCTATACAGTTGTCTATAAGGGAAGAGCAGAATATATCAGGATACTCGAGAAGATTTGTATCTGCAATTTTATCAAGGGCAACAGAAAGCTTTGTATAATATGCTATATTCTTTTCCCATGCCCTCCAGAGGCTTTCATAGTCCTTAAAATCCCTGAGCCTTCCATTTCCACTTAACAGTGTATGTCCGGTTCTTTTATCATAACCGTCATTTAAAGTTAGCTCAAAGACTTTAATTAAGTTCAAAAAACTCATTCCTGTACATCTGTAGCCCCACTTGCCTGGAACAGCCACCTCTACGCAGCCTACCATCGTGTAGTTAAATGCATCCCTGTATTCTACTCCCCTGTTTAGAAGGGCAGGTATTATTATTTCATCGTTGTGTATTGCAGGCATTCCAAAGCCCGTTGCTATGACCTCCCCACACTCCCTTATAAACTTCTCGGAGGTGTTAGAATGTACCCTGGCGGAAAGGTTAGGCTGGGTAAGCTTGGCCTCTCCAACGCTTTCAAGTATTAGGAAGCTAAGGTCGTTTACAGCATCTGAGTAATCAGGATTTGTACCCCCAATGGTTACGTTTTGGTAGGTCGGGTACCCTGCACCATAGCCAGAGTGGGAAGTTGGCCTTATTTTAAGTATTGAATAGAGCTTTATCCACAGACACTGAAGAAGTTCCTTGGCAAAGTCCCTGTCTATTATACCCTTTTCTATATCGTTTTTATAATAGGGATATAAATATTGGTCAACCCTTCCGAGGGAAGCTGAATGCCCGTTGCTTTCAATTTGTATAACTAAATGTATAAACCATACCATCTGCACAGCCTCATAGAAGCTTGTTGGGGGCTTTTCAGGAATTCTTTCGCATATTTTGGAAATGTTTAAAAGCTCTTCCCTTCTCCTTTCATCCTCTTCCTTTATGGATAACTCACGAGCTAGCTTTGAATATCTCTTTGCAAAATTTATTACACTTTTATTTGCTATTATCACAGACTCTAAAAAGGCCTTTTCCCTTAATGCATCGTTTTCACTTATGTCAACCCTTGAAAGTCGCTCTTCAGCCTCCTTGATTATACCCTCTAACCCTACTTTCAGGGCCTTTTCAAAATCAGGCACTATGTGGCCATCCCCCGATGTCATGTTACCCTCTCCGTGGATTACCTTGACCTCAGAGGCTTTTCTGATTTCCTCTGGCATTACGGCATCGCATTTATCCCTCAAGGTTTTTCCCTTCCAGTAACTTATAATATCCATTAGCTCATCTATATGCTCTTCTGGAAGATAAAAGTTGTCCCCTTCTCTTTTATCGAAGTTTCCCTTTTCCTTTAGCTCCTTCTCCATCCATTCCACTGCATATTCGGGAAAAATAGGAGCGGTCCTTTCTTCACATGCCTGATTTCCAACAATGAGTTCTCCATCTTTAATATAGATACTCATGTTTTCAAGTGTCTTTTCAAGTGCCCTTGCCCTTTTTATATACACAGGCTGGGCTTCATTTTCCTTATAGGCCTGGGTTACATATCTTGCCCTTTCAATACAGACCATTGGCCTCTGTGACATCACCGATTCTCTTAGTTTTTTTATTCTTTCACTTTTAATTTCGTAGGTTTTCATAATCTTTCCCCCCTTATCCACCTATTACACATTTAATTCCAGACTCTTCAACAATTTTCTTTAACCTTTCAATATATGCCTTATCCTGTTTTTCGATATCCTTAAGTTCATATTTTTTTTGCAGCCTTCTGTATTTATCAGCTCCCAGAGAATGATAGGGAAGAAGGTGTATCTCTTTTATGGAACACTCCGCTGCGAGTTTTATGGTGTTTTTAATGTTTCCCTCACTGTCATTTATATTAGTAATCAGCGGAACTCTTAATATTATATTTCCATGAACTGTCGAAAGCTTTCTCAAGTTTTCTAATATGAGTTTATTAGAAACTCCTGTAAACCTTTCATGCATTTCATTATCAGTGTGCTTTACATCAAAAAGTATGGTATTTGTATAAAGGCCTATTTTCTTAAGCTCCACAAAACTTCCATATCCACTTGTCTCTATAGCTGTGTTTATATAGTTATCCCTGCAGAGCTTAAGGAGCTCGAGCACAAAGCCAGAGTTCATCAACACCTCCCCTCCCGATACCGTTACCCCTCCCCCTGACTGCCTGTAAAATATAGTATCCTTTATGATCTCTTCAAACACCTCTTCAACAGTCATGATTTTCCCAGCGAGTTCCAGAGCTGACATAGGGCAGGCACTGGTGCATAACCCACATCCGTCGCACAGCTCCTTATTTATCTTGATACCTGTCTCTGTTTTCGTTAGGGCATTCTTTAGACAAGCCCTTACGCAGCTTCCGCATAGAATACATTTTTCGCTGCTGTAGAATAGCTCATTTTCTCTCCTCTGTGTTTCGGGGTTGCTGCACCACTTGCACCTTAAAGGACAGCCTTTAATGAACACTACAGTTCTTATGCCGGGGCCGTCATGTATTGCATAGTGTTCAATTTCACAGATTACAGTTTTCATGGATGGATCCCCCCCCCGCTGCCTGATTAGTCCTTACAGGCATGTTTTTATAAATTCAAGCAAAATTTATATTATTATTTATTATCATTTGTTTTCGTTTAATTTTATTTTATACCTCAAACTTTAACCAGTCAATATGATTTACATATAATTTAACGCGCTGCGCTACTCTGAAAATCCCATTGGAATAAAAGCAGAAAAAATATACAGATCGACGCTGCAATAAAAAATATATGTAATGAACAACTATAGGCTATTAATTAACCTGTACAGCGATTGGATTTTATAATTATTTACTATGTCGAAAATATGGTGTACAATAAAGTTAGTTGTATTTATTTTCTTTTATTATTAATTATTATCGTTTAAGGTGATTTAAATGTTTGCAGAAGAAAGACTCAATCAAATTTTAGATATCCTAAAAAGGGATGGAAGGGTTTTTGTTAAGGACCTCAGCGCCAGGTTCAACGTGTCTGAAGCCATGATAAGAAAGGACCTTCAGCGCCTTGAGAGGGAAGGGAAGCTTAAAAGAACCTACGGTGGTGCCATACTGGAAAGGAAAAAGGCGGAAAGTACAAGCATAGATGCCAGGTTGATAAAAAATATGGATATAAAGCTTAAGATAGCCGAAAAGGCCTACGAACAGCTTGAGGATATGGACATTATATTTCTCGACATATCAAGCATAAATTATCTTATAGCAAAACTTGTGGCATCAAGGGATAAGAAAATAACTATTGTAACTAACATGGTTGAAATAACCTCTCTTTTTACAAAAAATATCTATACCAGCCTTATTTGCATTGGTGGAGTGTATAATAAAATGCTTGGTGGGGTGGTTGGTTCTGCCGCCATTGAAAGCATTTCAAAACACAGGTATGATAAGGCCTTTATTGGAAGCTGCGGAGTTAACATATATGACTGCAGCATAAGCAACTTTGACCTTGAGGAGGGCAACACCAAAAAAGCCATTATTAAGGCTTCAAAGAAGGTTTATTTGGTCATGGAAAATGAGAAGTTTTTCTTTGACGGTTCCTATCGATTTGCAAACCTCAAGGATGCAGATTTCATCATCACCGAAGATAGACCCGAGGAAAAGATAATTGAATTCCTCGAAAAGAATAATATAGGAATAATTTAACTTCTTTTACTGGTTTTGGTTTTTAAATGCAAATATATAAATGAAAGGATGATTAAAATGCTTTATTTATTGGACACTGCTAATTTAGATGCAATTAAAAGGGCCTTTGATCTATATCCCTTAGGCGGTGTAACCACGAACCCCACTATTATATCAAAGGAAAAGAAAAATTTTCTCGATATATTAAGGGACATAAGGGAAGTAATAGGGAAAGATAGCATGCTCCATGTTCAAGCCCTTGGTACAAAGGCAGATGAAATTGTGAGGGAAGCAGAATACCTCTGTGAAGCTGTAGGGGGAAATCTGTACATAAAGATACCGGTAATACCTGAAGGCATAAAAGCAGTGAAGATGTTAAAGAAAAAGGGTATTAAAACTACAGCTACGGCAATTTTTACAGCTGAGCAGGCTCTTATGGCTGCTTCTGCCGGTGCTGAATTTGTTGCCCCCTACGTAAATAGAATTGACAACATAGGAGGCAACGGGGTGGGCGTTGTATCAGAAATAGTTCATCTATTCGATACCTTTGGAATGGATGCAAAGGTACTTGCAGCCTCCTTCAAAAACGTCCAGCAGGTTCACGAAGTTGCCCTCAATGGGGGACATGCTGTGACCGTAAGTGCAGATATAATGGACGGACTCCTTTATCATCCTCTAACCGACTGGAGCGTAAATCAATTTATAAAGGACTGGGAAGGAGCCTACGGAGAAGGGAAATTAACCTTCGATGTAAAATAAACCTTTCTATACATGTCAAAAGATGTCCAACTAATCAGTTAAAATAAAGGGGCTGTATCAATCAACCCCTTTATTTTATACATACATCCGTATCAAATGCAGAACTATTTAATTAACTGTACCTATTCAAATGTTCCTATTCTATATCCTCAAAGGGATTGAAATCTTTAACGGTCATTTCATCCTTTAGCTCTACTTTGTCACAATAAGGAATAAATACCTGTTGATCCTGTAATAATTTTATCTTCAGGTATAGTACAACCTTCTCAGTCAAGGTCTGGAATGTGTGTTCATCCGGGTTTTTGTTAACTTTAGTTTGATCCCTTTCAATGTCCTCTTCACAGATTTTGGCGAAAACTAATTCGCAGCGTACTTCTTCATTGAAGAATTCGAAATCCTGAAAATCCTGCTCAGTGCTTTTTTTGCCTAAAAGCTCAGGATCAAATATTTCTACCTCAGTTTGAGGGAATCTTTTAACAAATTGTGGGTATACTACGAATGGCACCTCTGTTACACATTCAAAAGGAACTTTTACTGTTGTATGTTTTATTCTTCCATTAATACCATTTTCATCAGCACATTCTACCGTAGAATACTCGATATTTTTTCTAAGAAATCCTCTAAGGAACAGTTTATTGGTTTTTGGTATGAGCTTACACTGCGTTAAAAATACATTCTTTTTTATTCTCTTAATATCTAAAGCTGGTTCCTCCAGTTTAATTGATGATTCAAAGTCAATCTGTACAGTAAATTCAGATAATACTACAGGAACTTTGACAACTGCCGGTCCTTTTATCGGGCATGGATACTGAGGCCAGTTCTTGCACTCTCCAAGAGTTCTTGGTTTTATAATTTTTGCATCACATGAAACAGGCTTATGGCAAGATTCATTAGCGACAGCAAACTCCCCCATTGTTCTTTCTGGCTCTGAAGCCTTTGAACTGGATGCAGCAGGACAGGAGCGATCATTGGTGCTCTCAGTTTCATCGAAATTTTTTTGGCCCATTATTTTCACACTGAGTATATCGGATTTACCAATATAGTCATTGGTGCTGGCTATTTCATTCATGTTTTCCATAATAACATCCTCCTATTATTATGATATTTATCTCTTTAATATTAATATATTTCTTTTCCGACAAAATGTTCCAATAACATTGAAGATATTTTTATTTTTAAGTAATTTAGTCGAATTATGCTATCCAGATTTCAATTAAAGATTTTTTTCATACCCATATTTTTAATACTTAAGCTTTAATAGCACTGCACATTAAGTAATTTCCATAATTTATGCATAAAAAGCAGGGCGGTTCATTCTTCCACCCTTTTAACAGGATAAGTGGAGGATAATCCGCCCCAAATGAATTAGCTATTCTTCATTGGCTTCTTTAACATCTTCCATTGGGTCATATTCTTTAAATGTCATGGCATCCTTATTATCTTTTAAATCGCAGTAAGGAATGAAAACCTGCTGATCCTGTAATAATTTAATCTTTAACAACAAAACAACTTTTTCGGTAAAGGTCTGGAAGGTATTTTCAAATGAATCACCTGATACAGGAGTTTGCCTGCCTTCTTCTTCCTCTTCGGCAATTTTAGCCCATACTAATTCACAGCGAACTTCTTCATTGAAGGGCTCGAAATCCAGGAAAGTCTGCTCATCTGTTCTCTTACCTAAAAGCTCAGGATCAAATATTTCTACTTCTTTTTGTGGTTCCCTTTTTGTAAATTCTGGGTAGCGAAGGAACTTTACATCTGTGCAGCATTCGAATGGAACTTTGCAAGTTGAATGCCTTATAGCTCCACTGATGCAAGAATTATCAGGCCTGCATTCTACCGTAGAATATTCAATATTTTTTCTAATAAATCCTTCAATCAAGAGCTTGTTAGTTTTGGGTATAAGCTTGCATTGTGTTAAATATACATGCTTTTTAATTCTCTTGATGTCGAGGGCAGGTTCTTCCAGCCTAACATCTGATTTAATACAGATCTGAACAACAAATTCAGAAAGCACTACGGGAATCTTTGCTACTAATGGTCCGTAATTTGGTCTTGGGTACTTCGGCCAGTTTCTGCATTCCCCAAGGGTTCTGTTGTCTATAACATCCGCCTCGCATTCTGGCAAAGGATTTATTTTATCAGGTTTTGAGCACATATTCGACATATTTGAAACCTCCTATTTTTGCATATTAGGGGGGATTTTTTCTTACACATCCCTATTCCTAGTAACATTATATTTGTTTTTCTTAAAATGGTTACAAATATTGTAGAATATTTATATTTTTTGTTGAATTATGTCAAATTTCATAATATAACTAAATATATCTAACTTGTGGCTTAGTTGTATTTATTTTTGTTAATAGTTATACCGTTCTGAGTTAATAAATAAACAGGATATTTTATTCCCCCCTTCTTTATAGAAAGGTAAGAATACAATATCCTGTTTCATCATTCTTTCCATCAATCTTAAATTAACCTGTTGTGCTAGCTCAGGAGCTGAACGGAGATAAAAAATATATGAAATTCACATTTTTCAAATCCCGAGCCTTAGAACTTCTTTGCTAAGCGTGCCGGTGAATGAAATATATTTTTTATCGCAGCGTCGATCTGTAAATTTATCTAGCGCAACGAGTTAAATTAACCTATTGTATCAGCTTTTTTAAAGCGGACAATTAGAACTCCTGAACATATATTTCCTAAAATATGTTCATAGCCGATAAAACTATGTGCTATTGGATAAACTGGATTTATCTTTATCTAAAGGAGTGCTGCAAATCCCGTATATGTTTACCTGCTGATTCTGCAATAGCTTTAACTTTAAAAACAATACCATTTTCTCAACAATGGTCTGAAAAGTATGTTCATGTGCAAGCTCATCATTAACCTGCGCTTCATCCTGCTTTATGTCCGATTCAAAAATTTTTACCTTCTCTATTTCACAAAACACTTTTTCTGTAAAATATTCACAATCAACAAATTCTTCCATCGAAATATTTTTATCGATAAAGTCACTCTTAAGCAGTTCTTCCTCTATGCGGGGATTTTTATTAGGTACATCGGGATAAACGTTAAAGTTCACCTTTGTAACACAATCAAAGGGAATATGCACCGTTGTATGTTTTATATTCCCACTTATGCTTTTTTCGCCTATACATTTAACAGCAGCATATTCTATATTCTTTCTGATAATTCCACTTATAAACAGTTTGCTGGCTTCAGTTACAAGCTTACATTGAGTTAAATGTACATTCTTCTTAACACGCTTAATTTCAAGTGCCGGCTCCTCCAATTTTATTATGGATTCAATGTTAATTTGAACCCAAAACTCCGCCAGGACAACAGGAATTTTAGCTACCAAAAAGCCATCCTTTCCAAGGGGCTTAACTGAAACGTTGCCGCATTCTACAAGGGTTTTTGCTTCACATACCTTTCCTTTATATTCATTTTTCTCCTCACTACCCTGATTATCTTCGCTTTTATTATCCGTTAAAAGAACCTCACTTTTTAAACCATCAATACCGATTTCATCAAGATCATCTACTTTTTCAATTCTTTCCTTCTCATTATCAATTGATTTAGAACGGGTCTGTTCATTAATAAGACTTTTCTTGTCATTATGTTTTCTATGCTTATGTTTTCCCATCCTTATTTCCCCCTACCATTTTTAAACCAAGGCATCAATAGTTTGCTGCAAAATTCTACTATTACTATAATATGCATAATATATACCATATGAAACTAATTTTTATAAGTATTTAAGTAATTCCTATATTAAAATACAAAAAAAACTCAAATCCTTCTATATAGATTTGAGTTTTTATAAATTTTAATCTCTATTTATGCCCCAATTCAGATATTAAATAGCTTCACTCTAATTATATCTATTCCTTATTTACTTCGTCTATATCCTCAAAGGGATTAAACTCCTTTACAAAATCACCTTCCTGCATATCAGAATCAACTGCATCATACCCGCTAACCTTTACCTGTTGATCCTGCAATAATTTTAGCTTTAAATAAAGAACAACCTTTTCCGTTAGTATTTGGAAGGTATGCTCATCAGGGCTATCCTTAATAGCTGTCTGGTCTTCTTCGATATCTTCTTCGCATATTTTGGCATAAACAAGCTCGCATCGAACCTCTTCGTTAAATATCTCAAAATCCTGAAAATCCTGTTCGGTGGCTTTTCTACCGAGCAGCTCCGGGTCAAACATCTCTATCTCTGATTGAGGCATTCTCGGATCAAACTTTGGATAAATCATAAAGGGTACCCGCGTAACACATTCAAAGGGGACCTTTACTGTTGTATGTTTTATTTCACCATTAATTCCATTCTTGTCAGCACACTGTACTGTGGAATATTCAATATTCTTTCTTATAAATCCTCTAATAAAGAGTTTATCGGTCTTCGGTATAAGCTTACATTGGGTGAGGTACACATTTTTTTTAATTCTTTTAATCTCCAGGGCAGGCTCTTCCAGCTTAATTACTGATTCAAAGTCAATTTGAACTGTGAATTCTGATAAAACTACTGGAACCTTGATTACTACAGGTCCTTTTGTAGCCCGGGGATATTTAGGCCAGTTTTTGCATTCTCCAAGGGTTCTTGGTTTGATGAGCTTTGCATTACATGAAGAAGAGCTATACTTTAAATCATTTACGTCAGTGCAATCATTAACATTTCCCATATTTGCAACCTCCTATTCAGTTATTCTAAAAAGCGATCTCTAATTACAATATATTCCCTCATATATCATTTTGTTCCATGATGCGTATGATTTTTTTATTTTTTGAACATTACCATCGAAGTATGTTATATCCATGAAATTAATAGTTTTAATTATATAGTATTATTATATTGTTAATACCCCATAGTGTTACAAAGCATCCCTAATGGCAGACATTGCAGCAACACTTTCTTCAAACTGGTATAAAAATTAATAATAATTGTTATCAAGAACTTTTTCCCATCTAAAACCTTGTATTTCATATACCTTAAGTATTGTTGTTTTAAGGAATATTGTGTCTAAAATGATAACAAGTTTGAGTAATATTTCATAAATTATAATTAGGTATAATTTTTTTCAGAAACTGTCAGCAGCACAATGCGCTACTTATATAGATAATTTTTTAAAAAGGAGTTGATTATAAGTGACACGCCGTCATAACATAAAAAAAAGATTTTATAACCCGTGGCTTGATGATAGAGATTACTCATCAGAAGAATTTTCTAAAGTAGATGATCTGGAAAATAAATCTAAAACAAGTAATAGCTCAAGCGGCTTAAATAAATCCCTGGAGTATATACCCTATAACGAACCTATTGAGCCAAATGACTTTCAAGGTTTCAACATCATTAAAGTTAATCAGTCCGACATAATATCGCATGAGACTGAAACCATAAATGATGAAACTCCGCCTGCAGCAGACTCCCGCGATGACTTAGTAGAGAATGAAAATGAAGCCGGGCCGGCAAATGTAGAGGAAATAGAAGATACACCCGATACCGCAGAAGTAGTTGAAGAAAAACTGATAGATGAACCAATGAACCTGATACAGGAAGATGTCAGTGAAGAGGTTGAAGAGAAAATAGTCAAAGAGGATTCAGAGGAGGCCCACGAGGATGTTGATATTATAATGGATAAAAATAATGATGACAGCGATTTAAAAGGGACAGAAATGCACTGTCTCATTGATAATACAGGTTATGCAGAAATGTTTGAAACGGTGGATGGAAGAGGGATTGCCCCTGGATACTTTGTAACCCTTGATGGAATAAAAGTAAGGAGATTTAGATATGGAGATAACTATGTACTTGGTGTTACAAGCGCTGCGCCTGGGGTGCTGTGCAATAGTGGAGAATATAGATGGAAAAACAAGTTCTTGACAGATGAATGGGGAAGAATCCAATATGAAGAAATAACCATCTCCGAAGAATTAAATGGGGATATTAAAGCATCTGAAAGGGTAGAAAGGAGGCCACTAATAAACAATAACTGGAACAGGAACACAAAATATGTTCCAAGGTCTAAAAGATCAGAATGGGTTTCAGTGGTTATAACAGGCAGAGTTCTCGTAAGGGATGATGGTACCTGCAGAGTAAATGGATACTGTCTGCCAAACGGAGAAGGAATTGCAACTTCCTGGTATTCTGGATTTAGAGTTTTAGAGCGCAGGGGAGCCAATCAAATAGTAATTTTAATTAAATAGATACGAAAATCAGAATATGATTCCATTTTAAAAAGGGGCAGTCAATAACCAATAATTTATTTATGTTATTAACCGTCCCCTTGTTAAATTATATCAAGTTTATCTTTATTTTCCTGAATTACTTCTATAAAAGCCTGAGCAATAACCGGATCGAATTGTCCACCACTGCACCTTTTTAGCTCTTCTACAGCCTCATCATATGTTTTCCTTGTATTGTAAGGCCTGTTTGAGGTCATTGCATCAAAGCTGTCAACCACCGTAAGAATTCTTGCAAGATATGGTATTTCATCACCCTTTAATCCACCGGGATATCCCCTTCCATCATATCTTTCATGATGATGTAAAATTAGAGGTATTACCTTCTTCAGGGAATCAACGTTTTTAATTATTTCTACCCCATTGGCAGGGTGCTGCTTGAGTGTTTCCCATTCATCCTTTGTAAGGGGCATCCTTTTAATTAGTATTTCCTTTGCAATATTTATTTTTCCTATATCGTGGAGATATGCACCATACTTTAACGTTTTCTTGTCCACATCGTTTAAGCCCAGTTTATCAGAAATCAGCCTGCAGTACATTACAACCCTTTCGGTATGCCCGTAGGTATATCTATCCTTTGCATTGATTACACTTATAAGGGTTTTTATGGATGTTATAAGATCGATATGCTCTGCTTCAATATCTTTCTTTAATTCCTCCAGAATAGAGTAGTAGCTCTCTACCCTGTTTTTGTTGAAGAATTTAGCTCTATAAAGGGCATCATCCGCACTTTTTATTAGCTCAACTTCGTTCTGGGCCTTGTGCGGAAAAGTAGATATACCAATGGATGCTGTAATCCTTCCGTTTGGTTGATTTTCCTCCCCAGGAAATTTCGTTTGCTCAACATCCCTTCTGATGACCTCAGCTATTGAAACAGCTTCCTTTTCAGTGGTATTTGGTAATATTACGGCAAACTCCTCCCCGCCATATCTAGCTACAATATCTTCTTTTCTAACATTTCTCTTTAAAATCATAGCGATGTTTTTAAGTATCTCATCTCCTGCCTGATGTCCGTAAAGATCATTGTAATGCTTAAAATAATCGATATCCATTAATATAATCGAAAGGGGATATCCTGAGCTTCTAGCCTTCTTCAGTTCATTTTTAAGGGAATCGTGAAAATATCTATGATTATATACTTGAGTTAGCCCATCTATATTAGCTAGATGAGAAAGTTTTTCCCTGTACTCATTTTCAACTTTAACATAATATCCTAGTGGCCATGCCGTCAGCATAAAGACTCCTATAAGAATTAAATCGTTTTCAAAATTTTTGTTTACGCTTTCACTTCCAGCATACGCCAGATCTATTGATAATACTATTAATGAAGATACAGATGCTAAAATTATTCCTTGTTTGATGCCTGCCTGTATTGTGGAGGTTATAATAATGAATAAAAACAGGAATTTATACTGGCTAGTATTTGCTCCAGATATAACTATTAATATTGAGAATATCAATATGAAGACTAAATTCTCTATCGTCTGGGCCGACTTAAAATGTTTCATTAGAAGATTTCTCTTGGATGAAAACGACCATAAACCAAATATAAGTACCATTATGCAAATTGATAGTCCAACAGAAAGAGAACTAAAATATTTTTCATTGGAATAAATTATGGTAGTACCATCATTAAAAAAGTGTGCGAAGATGATTATTCCACTAAAAAGTAAGGAAGCTAGTCTTACAATCGATACTATTTCATATATCTTTTGTTGTCTTTTATCCTCAATATGCATCATATTTTCACACCTGTTTCATGAATATTAAAAAGTAAGTAAAGGCCGGAAAATCGGCCCCTACTTTACTCTTCTCTTAAGGCTTTTGGCTCTTCAGGCTGGTAATAACCAAATACACATGCTGAAGCTGATGTTGAGAGAGCGAAAAGTGTAAACAATCCTGCTCCTAAAGTTACCATCAGCTTAGTAAATCTTTTTCCCATTCTTCTCCCTCCCCATAAACAAAAATGCTTTTCTAAAAAGCTCATCTATTGCTCCAAGCATTAAATGCCCTGTTTTCGTAAGGGTAAAAGCCTGCCAGATTACACCTATGTATATACAAAGGGCACAGGCTAATACAATTTGTATATCGTATATGTAATAAAGGGCATTTAATACTGCGGCAGCCAAGAACAAAAGATTAAGCATACATAAAGATTTTCTTTTCAATCTTCTCCTAGTTTCAGCTTTTTTTATTGGCTTTGCCGCACTATCCACCGGTGCCAATTTACTAACTATAAAATAGGATAGTGCAAAGCTTATTATTCCTGCTAAAGCAATTTGATAGAAATCCATAAAGCTAACTGCTGTATTTACAAGTATCCCAAGCAAGGTGGAAATTACTGCTCCAATGAGGGCACACCGATTGGGTGAGCTTGAATGGGCTCCTCCAGAATACTTTCTTAAAAGGCTTATCGATAGGGATATGACAAGCGCCTGTACAAGTACATTAAATATAATTCCAAAGGTAATTACCAATAATATGGACCAAACTGTTTGTATAAAAGCAAAGGCACCGTAGGCAATGATTTCCTCTCGTTCCTTATCCATGTTTAAAGTTGAAGATATTCCATATGCAAGTGCCTTTGAGACTCTTTCAATTAGAAACATGACTTTGTCCCCTCTTTGGTTTATTGAATACCCTGTAAAGCACAATAGTGGTTAAAGCAAAAAATATTAGGGAAGGTGAACTATATAAAAGTTTCATGCCAGGATCCTTAAAAACGTCTTCAAGCCTTATATTAAGGAAACTATTCAGTATAAAAACATTGAGCCATTCCGATAAAAACATAATTATAGTTGAAACCAATGCAGCTGATACGGCTTTAATAGTTTCAATTTTATTAATTGCTGAAGTTAATAAAATATGGATCATAATGATTATTATTGTGTGAACCCCAAAATGTATTGGCAGCATCCTGACTAAATAAATGGTTATCCCGAGAAGTAAAGCCGATATACAATATCTATCCCTATCAATGGCTTTCCTGCCTAATGCGTAGGAGGCAAGAATGAAGGCAAAGCCCTCAGGTATAGTTCTCAAGAAAAGCTCCAGCATCGACAA
The DNA here is from genome assembly GCF_004364155.1 of Fonticella tunisiensis. Classification (GTDB taxonomy): domain Bacteria; phylum Bacillota; class Clostridia; order Clostridiales; family Caloramatoraceae; genus Fonticella; species Fonticella tunisiensis. The sequence continues at coordinate 29,415 of NZ_SOAZ01000007.1, forward strand.
TTTCAACATACAATTAATCCCTTTCTACATTTTCTTGTTTTTTTAGACTTCATATTAAATTATATCATCTAATTATACAAAACAAATATTAAAATTATTTTAATATTTGATATTTTAATACCGCGTTCAGCTGCATTAAGTTAAAAAAGCCAGATAGTCTGGATTTTCATTCTCCAGGCTAGATAGCATAAAAATTAAGCCTTATGCACTTCCCTTCTAAACGCATGCCTTTACATAGTTATTCCGCTAAATACACAAAGAATAGGGGACGGCTGCAACAATTGCTTTTTATGCAAAAGTTGTGAACCGTCCCTGGTTTATTTCCTCTTGATATACGTGTAAACAGGAAGCCCGAGCAGCGTTATTATTATTCCATATACTGCATGTGCAGTATTTGTAAACAGCATGCTGATTATAATATACAACCCCCCTGCTATTCCTATGATAGGAACGATGGGATATAGTGGCACTACATAAGGCCTTTCTAAATGCCTGTGCTTTGACCTTAAAATAAATATGCCTGCCACTGTCATAACGAAGAATATCCACATAACAAATACAGAAAGATTTGTTAGCGTATCAAAGGAACCGCTTAGAATATATGTTGATGCAATTATTACCTCAAATAAAAACATATTTAAAGGGGTTTCAAACCTATCATTGACTTTTCCAAAGAATTTATAAAAGGGGAATAATCTATTCTGAGCCATTGCAAAGGGTATTCTAACGCCAGTCATTAAATAACCGTTCAGTGCTCCGAATATTGAAACCATTATTCCCGCTGCTATTATGCCTGCTCCTACATTTCCAAATAAAATCACTGCAGCATCTGATGCTGGCTTGCTGGAGCCTATAACGTCCTGTAACGGCATAATGTTTACAATGGCAATATTGATTAAAATGTATACTGCTATAGTAATTGCAAGACCTAATATGATTGCCCGTGGAAGATCCCTTTTAGGGTTTTTAAGCTCCCCCGCCATGTTGCCTACGCCAATCCATCCGTCATATGCCCACAGGGTTCCAAGTACAGCTGCACCAAAGCCTGCTGCCCCTGCAGAACCAGTGGATACAGTATTTGAAAAGCTATGGGCCTGTCCTTTAACTAAACCAAAAACTATAATTGCAAAAATAGGTATGAGCTTTCCAACGGTAGAGATAAACTGAACCTTACTTCCAATCTTTGTTGATATAATATTCAGAAGCATTATGAAAAACATAATAAATATTGCCAGTATTTTTTGATAAATCCCTGTAATTGGAATAAAATACGTTGATTGAGTAACAAACACAATTGCAAGGGCTGCAGCTACTCCTGGAACATATATGAGGGCCTGAACCCATCCAAACAGAAATGCCCACCTCTCACCATAAAGCTCTTTTAAATATACAAATACCCCACCTGTTTTGGGTATTGCAGCTGCGATTTCTGCTGCTGTAAGAGCTGATGCCATTGTAATTAAACCGCCAATTACCCAGGCTAAAACTCCGGGTATAGGTGCTCCTGCATTTTTAAATACTGTAGATGCTTTAAAAAATATGCCTGCCCCTATAACCACTCCTATAACCATAGTTATAGCTTCCGGCAATCCTACTTCTCTTTTAAGGCTTTTAGAGACACTAACATTACTATTCTTCTCTTTTACTGCTTCCAAAGTTATACCATCCCTTCATTAAATTTTCCTTTCAATCTACTTAAAAAAACTACATAACTGATGTGTTTTATCAGTAAGCCGCTTCCAACCTCCTTGCGTTCTCCAAGTAAACATTTATACTCATATATACGAAAAGGACATTGAGTAAAATAACGTAAAGAAAGCATAGCCGCTACCTTACTCACTGCCCTGTCATTTGAAATTTTCATAAATACATATTAAACATATAACTTTATTTTATTAGCATTTAATGCACCAGTCAATGAAATTTTCATCCATTATGGTTATAGGTTCCAAATTATAATATTGCGTTTGTAAAAAATAAAATCTCATATATAATTTAATTAGAAATATTTAATGGAGGGGATAATATGATTCCAACGCCTCATATCAACGTTAAGGAAAAGGGCATAATTGCCGAAACAATACTCCTTCCAGGAGACCCATTGCGCGCAAAATTTATCGCAGATAACTATCTGGAAAACGCCGTTCAATTTAATGAAGTTAGAAATATGTTGGGCTTCACCGGTATATATAAGGGTAAAAGGATTTCGGTTATGGGTACAGGAATGGGCATGCCCTCGATAGGCATTTATTCCTATGAATTGATTCACTTTTATGGAGTTAAAAATTTGATACGCATAGGCTCCTGCGGCTCACTACAGGAAAACGTAAAAATCCGTGACATTGTAATAGGCATGTCCTCATCTACCGACTCAAATTTTGCACAACAGTACAATTTACCAGGTACCTATGCACCTACAGCATCCTGGGAGTTGTTAAAGAAAGCCGTTGATGTGGCAGAAAGAAAGGGAATTGAAGTTAAAGTAGGGAACATTCTCTCATCCGATGTATTCTACGGAGATGACCCTGAATCATGGAAAAAATGGGCTAAAATGGGGGTTCTGGCTGTAGAAATGGAAGCAGCTGCTCTTTACATGAATGCAGCACGTGCAGGCGCTAACGCCCTATGTATTTTGACCGTATCAGATTCGCTCGTTACACACGAGGCAACCTCCTCGGAAGAAAGGCAAAAGTCCTTTACCCAGATGATGGAGATAGCTTTAGAGCTGGCATAGCTAAGTGGTTATTTCTTAGTTAATCGCTATACATAAAAACTTTTGCAGGAATGGTGATACATATGAAGCAGGTAATTATGTTCACTATGAAGTCCTGTCCTTACTGCAGGCAGGCTTTTACGTGGATGGAGGAACTAAAAAAGGAAAATCCAGAATATTCCAATATTGATATCAATATAATAGATGAAACCCTTAATCCAGATGTAGCAAGCCAATATGACTACTATTATGTACCAACCTACTATGTCGACGGCGTTAAGATTCATGAAGGAGCCGCCACTAAAGAGATAATCCGCACAGTGTTTGAAAAGGCTTTGAGATAAAAGAAACATAAGGCTGGAGATACAGTAAATGTTGTAATAATTAGGAATAAAAGTAGAATAAACTTAAAATTGACCTTTTCTGAGGATAAATAAATTCCCAAAATTAAAAGAAGGGCTGAAGATAAGTTCAAAAATATGCAAGCTTATCTTCAGCCCTATTTAACTTTTATCATAATTCTAATCACATAAAGACTTACTTACATCAAGATTAAAATTGTAAATGAAATTAATAATTTTATATATTGCATTAATAGCTTTACAATGTTAAAATTAGTTCGCATAAATATTCTAGATAATTTGTAATTATGCGTATTGATAACAACAAAAAGGAGGTATTAATGTGTCTAGTAATGTAGAAATCCCAAAAAGAAAGTTTAATGTTCCACATACTTTCGTCATCATATTTACCATACTTATTATCGTTGCCCTTGCAACATGGGTAATTCCCAGTGGCGAATATGATAGAGTAAAAAACGCTCAGGGAAGAACAGTAGTTGTTGCAAATTCATTCCATTTTATTAAAAGCGTCCCAGCCGGCATCGGTGACCTCTTTATGGCACCACTTAAGGGATTTACATCAAAGGCTGAAGTTGCAGGATTTATACTTATAGTTGGCGGTGCCTTTGCCGTAATACAAAGAACAAATGCAATTAATTCAGGAATTTTAAAAGTTGTAAAAGTCCTTAAGGGAAGAGAAATACTTCTTATCCCGATTGTTATGACACTATTTTCAATTGGCGGCGCAGTTATAGGTATGGCCGAAGAAACAATACCCTTTGCTGTAATATTCGTTCCACTGGCTTTAGCCCTTGGCTATGATTCTATTGTAGGAATGAGCCTTGCCTTCGTTGGCGCAACCGTTGGATTTTCATCCGCAATGTTCAATCCTTTCACAGTAGGTATTGCTAAAGGAATTGCAGAAACCCCAATAAAGGCAGGACTTATGTATAGAACAGTGACATGGGCTATATTCACTATTATAGCCATAGCCTTTGTAATGTGGTATGCAAACAGGGTTAAGAAAAATCCAAAGCTCAGTGTTATGTATGAACTAGATCAGAAAAGAAGGGAAGAGCTTCATCTAGAAAACAGTATGGAAGAAGAATTTAAATCCTCCCATGCTGCGGTGCTTACAACTCTTCTTCTAGGTATTGGACTTATAATTTATGGAGTATTGAAGTATGAATGGTATATAGGTGAAATTGCAGCAGTATTCCTTGGAATTGGAATAGCTGCAGGTTTAATAGGAGGCCTTTCCTTAAACGATATCGCCGAAACCTTCATACTTGGCGCAAAGGATTTAATTGGGGCTGCAATGGTTGTAGGACTTGCAAACGCAATTGTTACTCTTGCAAACGAAGCCAAGATTATGGACACAATACTCTATGGACTTGCAAAGTTTATAGAGCCTCTTCCAACACTTCTATCAGGATACGCAATGCTTATAGTTCAATCCATTATCAACTTCTTCGTTGGTTCAGGAACTGGACAGGCTGCCCTAACTATACCTATCATGTATCCTCTTGGAGAACTTGTTGGAATAAGCAGAGAGACATCCATTTTAATATATCAGTTTGGTAATGGATTTACTGATCTTATTTTCCCAACCTCAGGAACATTAATTGCAACACTTGGTCTTGCAAGAATACCATTTGAAAAATGGGCAAAATGGGTATCTAAGGTATTAGTAATGCTATTCATACTTCAGATTTTATTCATAACACCTGTTATACTTTTCCCATCCCTTTTGAATTAAAAATTAACATCAAAGGAATAAGAAGTTTTTTCTTACTCCTTTAAATAAAGGAGGACATAAGATGGATTTAAAGAAGGTTATTCAAGATAAATTGGATACTATTAAGTCTTTAAGGATTAAGCTCCATGAAAATGCTGAGCTTTCATATCAGGAGTTTAAAACACAAAAGATAATTATGGATTTTCTAAATGAGCTTAATATTCCAGCCGTTAAAATGGCGGAAACAGGTGTTGTTGGAGTTCTAAACGAAGGAAAAAGCTGTATAGGAATAAGGGCCGATATGGATGCTCTTCCGGTAAATGGAGTTTCCCACGCCTGCGGGCATGATTACCATATGGCTGTTGCCCTTGGCACAGCACTGGTTCTTAAAGAATTGGGCTTTGAAAAATGCGTTAAGTTTGTATTTCAGCCTGCTGAAGAAGCAGAAGGTGGCGCTCTCCCTATGATCAATGAAGGGGTTCTCGAAAACCCCACAGTAAAATATATGATCGGGTACCACGTATGGCCAGGCCTTCCTGTTGGAAAGATAGAGGTTGGAAAGGGCGCTTCAATGGCATCGGTGGATGATTTTAACATAACCTTTAAGGGTATAGGCGGCCATGCAGCAATGCCCCATATCTGTAAAAACCCTATTTTCCCTGCTATGGATTTAATCCAGGCTATAACAATGAAGTCCAGAATAGAAACTGATCCCCTAAACAGCCACGTAATAACCTTCTCTTCCTTTAACGCAGGAACTACCAACAACGTAATACCCGCTGAGGCTGTGGTTAAGGGAACAGCACGTACCTTTGACAACAAGCTTAGAAAAAAAATACATGAGGATATCGTTGCCCAGGCAAAGCTGTCTGCAGAAAAGTACGGCTGTGAAGCAGTTGTTGACTATATAGTTCAATATCCACCTGTTATAAGCGATGATGCCCTTACAGAGGAATTTATAGAGGTATCAAATAAAACCCTTGGAAGTGAAAATGTACTGCCTCTCATTAAAACCTTTGGTGCAGAGGATTTTGCTTTCTTCGCAGAAAGGGTTCCATCAGTGCACTTTAGACTTGGAATATCAAATGGTATAAAGGGCAACCACCCACTTCACTCACCCTACTTTGATGTTGATGATGATGCAATTTTCTATGGTATATACACTGTGGCAAGCTTCGTTTTACACCTTGCAGATAGAGTATAAAGGATAATTTCTGTTTGTTATTCAATATTTAACCCCCGGTTATTAGTTTTACCGGGGCTTTTTTAAATTCCTATAATCTATTTGGAAATTACATAATCTTTTATTAACTAGCCCTGGAACTAACGTGCATCTTTGGCTTCAGACTGCATGACATGGATTTTAAGGGTATGATGGTTATGTCAATATATCAATCACTTTTTCCCTAATGCATTTTGTAATTCCATAGTATTGGTGGCACCTTACCACATATTTACCAAGGGCACCATCAATGCATCTTGAATCATCTATAATTACAAATTTTTCTACATTCTTGTCTGAATTTTCCTTGAGCCACATCATTATTTCTTCTTCCCGGGTAAGCCAGACTGAACCTCCATGATCGAAGGGAGTTACACCAATGACCCTATTATCAAGATTGTATTTTCCCAAGTTTTTCATAAGATTTGACCAGTATTCATCTCCCTCTTCTCCACAACCATATCTCCACGTTGATGAGATAACAATATATGCATCAGTCTTGTCAATTATCTCCTTCAGGTTCTCCATTGCTGCGGGATCAAAATTAAACTGCATTCCATATTCAAACTCTCCATTGTTTCGTTTGATCTGTTCCTCCATATATCTTTCAGTATTTAGTACACCGTTTATATCTAAAAATATGATTTTCAATTTAGGCACCCCCTTAAAGTGTATTCTTCTTTTAAAATCGCAATTATTTAAAAATTTTTATATAATGTTTCTGAAGATGATATTCGCTTACTAATATTTTATTATCACAGCTTATTATAAAAGAGAACTAGCATAACAAATTAATTATATAATAGCTCCGTATGAAACAAAATTCACCACAATATTATGAAAACAGTTTCTAAATTAATCTGTCGTTCCAGTTCAAGAACTAAAGCGGAGATAAAAAATATATGAAATTCACATAAAGCGGGCAACTAGAAGTTCTTGGCGAAGGGATGCAGAAAAATCCTAGAACTTTCGTTTGTTTGAGTTGGGCGAGTTTAACGAAAGTTCTTGATTTTTCAAATCCCGAGCCTTAGAACTTCTTTGTTAAGCGTACTAGTGAATGAAATATATTTTTTATCGCAGCGTCGGTCTGTATATGCTTTCCACTTATAATCCAATGAACTTTTCAGAGTAGCATATCTCCAAAATACAAATGAGGCAGGAAAATCCTGCCTTTTAACCTAATACAACTTCAACGCTGTGGAATTTTTCATCATCCACAAGCTTTATCGTCTTATCACCTAGGACAACTCCATCCATTTTAACTTCCTTAACACCACGGTTTACCCCAGCCGGGTTGCTTACATTTATTATATAATCAGTCTTGTTGTATTTATATCTTATCTTAAATTCCTTCCAGTAGGATGGAATGCATGGGTCTATTATGAGCGAACTTCCCTTCTTTTTAAATCCCAGTATTTCTTCAAGACCTACTTTATACATCCAGCCGGAGGATCCGGTGTACCAGGTCCATCCACCCCTTCCAACGTGGGGTTCTACAGCATATACATCTGCCGCCATAACATAGGGCTCAACCTTGTACCTTGCACAATCAAGATCAGTCATAGTGTGATTTATCGGATTTATTAAACTGAAAAGGCTGTAGGCCTTATTGCCATAACCCATCCTGGCGAAGGCATATACTACCCATGTTGCTGCATGGGTATATTGTCCTCCATTCTCCCTTACTCCAGGAACATAGCCTTTAATATATCCAGGGGAAAGATCCCCTTTGTCAAAGGGAGGTGTAAACAGTTTTATTAGACCCTCATCCTCCATAACAAGATAGTTTTCAACGGAATTCATAGCCTTTTCAGCCCTCTTATGATTTCCAGCACCGGAAATAACTGCCCAGCTCTGTGCAATGGAATCTATTTTACATTCGCTGTTTATTGATGAACCAAGGGGCTTTCCATCATCAAAGTAGGCCCTTAGATACCATTCTCCATCCCATGCGTTTTTCTCAATTGAATCAGCAATATATTGAACTATTTCTTCATATCTTTCGGCCTTTTCTTTATCATTTGCTATTTTGCATAGTGGAATAAATTTCTTTAATGTATGGCAAATAAACCATCCAAGCCATATGCTCTCACCTCTGCCTTTATTGCCAACGGTATTCATACCATCGTTCCAGTCCCCTGATCCCATAAGAGGAATTCCATGTTCACCAAACTTTAATCCCCTCTCCAGGGCTCTTATACAATGCTCATAAACAGTTGATTTTTGTTCCGATACTTTAGGGACACCATACCTTTCATCCTCCTTTTCACCAAGGGGGGCATCCTCAAGGTATGGAACCTCAAGGTACAATATATCTGTATCGCCAGTTTTTTCTACATACTCTGCAGTAACATAGGGAAGCCAGAGCAAATCATCGGAAAACTTTGTTCTTATTCCTTTTTCACCTGCACCTGGGTGCCACCAGTGTTGCACATCCCCCTCAACAAATTGATGAGCGCAGTGGAGGATGATCTGGTTTTTAGCTATTTCAGGATAGATATTCAAAAGGCTCATTACATCCTGAAGCTGATCCCTAAAACCATAGGCACCGCCTGATTGATAGAAGGCGGATCTCGCCCATATTCTACATGATAGGGTCTGGTATAAAAGCCATGTATTCATTATAATGTTAAACCTATCATCGGGGGTTGCTATCTGCAGCCTGTTAAGAAGCTCATCCCAGACACCCTTAGCCTCTTCAAGGGCAGCTTTACACTTGGTTAAATCTTTATACTTCATAATAAGCTGAGTTAGATTATCCATGCTTTTAACCTGGCCCAACATGAACACTAATTCCTGCTCATCATCCTCCTTTATACTAAGGGATGTTTGAATAACGCAGCATGGATCAAAACCTGTTCCGTATTGTTTACTAAGGCCTTCATACCCTAGTGCCTTAGGGCTTTTAAAGTCTCCAGCGTTTCCTACAAATTCAAGCCTGTTTCCTGTAAAGCTTTTAACCTCAAGGGATGAGGAGATAAAGGCAATTCTGCCAGGAAAATCTGAATTATAGGAATTTTGTACTATAAAGGCGCCCAGGTTTTCATCAAATTGTGTTATAATATGTTGCTGAGTAATCTGGTCTGTAACTCCAAGAACAGGCCTTATGTAGTAATATAGTGAAAGCCTTCTCTCTGTACCCGAAACGTTTTTAAGCTTTACGAGTGAGAGCTTGACAGGTTCATCCCTTGTAACAAAAACAGTAAGCTGCTGCTCTATCCCATGGCTTGAATGTAAAAACCTCGAGTAGCCCAATCCATGGCTTATGACATAACCTTCCTTTTCACGCACTGGAAGGGGAGTAATTGTCCATATCTCTCCAGTTTCATCGTCCCTTATGTATATTATTTCGCCTGGAGGGTCAGATACAGGGTCATTTGACCATGGAGTAAGCTTGTTTTCCCTGCTGTTTTCAGACCAGGTAAACCCACCACCTGTATCAGTTACTGTAAAACCAAAGTTTTTGTTTGATATAACGTTGATCCATGGTGCAGGGGTAAAAATATTATCTTTAAGGATAATTGTATATTCCTTATTGTCATTGTCAAACCCACCATAACCGTTGTAATATAAGAGCGGCGAATACATAAGGTTATCCGGGTAATGGCAGGGTATTTTACTTGCCTTAAGTATATTTTGGGCCTCCTTCGCTTCAAAATAGGTTAATTGTTTTTTAATGCTCCCCTCATCAGCGTTTATAATAATTCTCGATGCTGAATAGAGTAAAATTCTATCCTCTTCAGGCATTAAAGCTGCATTTCTTACGAATATACCTCCAGCCCTGTCAATAAGCTCCCTTCCATGGCCTGCTGAAACTAAATCCCTTATGAGGTTTAGAAGTGGTTCAAAATAATCGCTTTCATCTTGATTTAATATCACAAGGTCCACCTTTAATCCCCTTGAACGCCAGTATTCATGGGCCCTTAGCATGGTTTTTACACCCTCTATACTCTCAGCTTTGCTTATAGTTACCAGAACAATAGGTAAGTCTCCTGATATTCCATATGCCCATAGGCCAGGCTGACCCTTTCTATTCCTCATGATATATTCTTCATACCTTTTCTTAACCGGACTTATAAAAAGTATGTGTGATATTAAAGAGTTAAATATTTTAGCGTCGGACTCCTTAAAGTTAAAGTAGGAATTATCTATATTTCCCCTTAGATAAGCGAGTTCAAAACTTCTCTCAGCATTTAAAGGGTCTGAGTATTTTTTGCACAGCTCTATTATAGAATTTCTATTTTCAGCAGCTCCTGTGGTATAGTATAAAACTGATGATTTTCCGGGAGCTATTTTAACTTTTTTTCTTATACTGAATATAGGATCCAGCACTGCCCCAACGGTATCCGTAAGTGGATGGGACATTCCCCTGGGATCCTTAAGGTTTTGCCCTCTTCCTATAAACTTATACCTGTCCGTTTCAAAATCCAGATCGCCTATGCTTTCCACATCAGCGGAAAGGGTATGAAACGCCCATAGTGTTTTTTTACCTTCTTCCCTCGGCCTCCTCGATGCAATGATGCTGCTAAAATCTCTTAAGGCTTCAGTTCTTACAAAAAGATTGTTGAAGGCAGGGTGTGCTATATCCGCCATATGTGGTGAAAGTACGGGCTCCAAATAGCTGGTACATTCAATTGTTGCATCTTCAGAACCATGATTGAATATAGTAAGCTTCCTGACCTCGCAGTTATCCTCAGGTGATACACACACCTCCATATGGGTTTCTATCGAACCATCAATCCGTTCAAACTTGGCTTTATCGCTGGAGAAAATAACCTTATATCTATCAGGTATGGCGTTTACAGGTTCAATGGTTGACGACCACACTTTATTTGAATTTACATCCCTTAAATATATAAAGGTTCCATATTTTTTAGATGATAAATCCTCTCGCCATCTGGTAACCATGATATCCCCAAGTTTGCTGTAGGAATAGCCAAAATTGGAAACCATGATGGAGTACGTTCCATTTGAGAGTAAATGGCAGACAGGGATAGGAGACTCGGGCAAACCTAATTCCCTTACATAATTAAACCCTTCGTATTCCTCAGTCTTAAATGGAACAACATCCTCTTTGATTTCCTTTGTTATTATGGCTCTTACAGGTATCCTTTCCTGAAGTAAAAACTCACCTGCACGTACTGCCGGGTCGGAATGAAATCTTTTTACCAGTATATTGTTGTTAAAATAGTTATTAAGGGCTGTTATAATCATACCCTGGTGATGGGCCATGAAGCTTTTTACAACCGCATATTTCTGACTGCGGGGCATTCTTTCCGGTGTAAAATCAACGGATTCATAAAATCCATACTTTCCCTCAAGATTATATTCTGTAAGCTTATGCAGGTTTAATAGAGCATCCTTTGGACTAAATGGCAGAGCGAGTATGGTTGAATATGGTGATATAACCATATCCTTTACAAGCCCTCTTTTAAGCCCTAAATCAGGCACTCCAAAGGCTTTATACTGATAATTTAAAATGTGGTCAAAACCATGGTAGCCTGACTCCGAGGTTCCCCATGGCACTTTTCTGCTTCTGCCATATTTGATCTGTGCATTTATAACTGTAGAGTAAGTTTCACCTAACAGAGTATTTTTGTAAGTTCTCATTATTATAGGCGGCATCAGATATTCAAACATCGTTCCGGTCCATGAGACAAGGCTTCTATAGCCATCAATATCAACCAGAGACCTTCCAAGCCTTGACCAGTGTGAAGGTGAAACCTCCCTTTTTGCTATGGCAAGATAGCTTGTAATCCTGGCCTCTGAGGCAAGAAGGTCATAATATGAATTTATAAGTTTGTCATTTGAAACATCATATCCGATTGAAAAAAGTTCTCTCTTTTTGTCATAGAGGGACTCAAATTTCATGTCAGCGATTAGTTTCTCTATTCTAAATATCAATGAATCTATAAGGCTTATCTGATTTTGAACTTTCTCAACATCATCATCTGCATTATTTTTATGCAGTAGTTTTTCATGGTGTTCCTTTAACCCTTCCTTTAAAGTTATGTAATACCCCATTAAATTGCCGCTGTCAACTGTTGATATAAATTTCGGCATTAATACTTCAAGGGTTCTTGTATCATACCAGTTATACAGATGCCCGTTCCATTTTTCCATCCTTTCAATGGTACCTATGGTTTTATCAAGTTTTTCAAGCATTTCTGATGTCGTTATATACCCAAGATCCCTTGCAGATAGAATAGCCATAAGTAGAAACCCTATATTTGTAGGGGAAGTTCTATGTGCAACCCTCTCAACGGGCTCCTCCTGATAATTATCAACCGGCAAATAGTTGTTCTCCTCATTTGCAAACTCCTCATAAAAATTCCACGTTTTCCTCGAAATTCTTCTGAGGAATTCGTTATCTTCATCGGACAATTCAATTTTAGGTTCTGCTGCAGGCTGGCTTATATAATATGCAACAGCTGGAGACAGGGCCCAGACGATTAATAGGGGTATAATCGCAATAAGGTTTTCCCTTCTAAATACAAAGGCTACAGCATATAAAACAGCTGATTCGATTAAAACAGGATACATCCTGTTAATATAACCTTTAAAATCATTAGACATATTTTTTTCAACTTCTGCAGCGGTAACCCATTCCAGCAAGTTGCGTTTTGATACAAAAACCCTGTATAAAGACTTTAAAGCTGCATCCATCATAATATAGCTGTGATAGGGTAAAAAAATGAAGTTAAGCAGGCATTGATAGAACGCAGCTTTAAACCCATAAATAAGGTCTCCATTTACCCTTATTCCAGGACAGTTGTAATATTTTAATGCAAGATAATCAGCAAGGTTTAAAAGTATAGGTAAAAAAACAGTTAAAACAGCAAAACTGAGCCACAACGAAGGTGTTCCGGGAAGGAATAGAATTCCTGATATTATTACCAGCATTAACGATGTTGAAACAAGGCTTCTTCTAAGGTTATCAAAAAGCTTCCACCTTGAAAGGAGGCTTATGGGATTTTTTATTCTTTTGCCATATCTGTTCTTTATATATGGGAAAAGCCAGCGTATTGTCTGCCAGTCTCCCCTTACCCACCTGTGAAGTCTCATAATGTAGGAACTGTATTTTTCTGGATAGCCATCAATGAGCTCTATATCAGTTGCAAGCCCTGTTCTTAAATAGCTTCCCTCAATAAGATCATGGCTTAAAAGGGTATTTTCAGGAATAGCTTCATCAAGGGCCTTTATGAATATATCGATGTCGTAAATTCCTTTCCCTGTAAAAATGCCTTCATGGAACAAATCCTGATACACATCTGATACAGCAGCTGTATATGGGTCAATGCCGCCTGAACCCGCAAATATCCTTGTGAACAGGGATTTATTTGTGCTTACTATATTGATTCCGATTCTGGGCTGAATTAACCCATACCCTTCTATGACTATTCCCTTTTTATCATCAAATACAGCTTTATTAAGGGGGTGAGATATGGCCCCAATTAAAGACCTGGCCCTGCCTATTGGAAGAATGGTGTCTGCATCAAGGGTAATTACATATTTAGCCCTCTTCAGGTTTTCAATATTTCCAGTGATTGTTGAGAAAGTAGTGTTTTTATCACCCTTAATGAGCCTGTTAAACTCTAATACTGCACCTCTTTTTCTGTCCCATCCCATCCATCTTCCCTGCCTGTCGTTATAAATCCTTCTCCTGCATAAAAAGTAAAATTTATTGTCCCCATATTTTCTATTGAGTTCCTCAATCATATCCCTTGCCGTATTTAGAATATCCTCATCTTCATCATTAAATTCACTGCCGCTGTCCTTTAAATCGCCTACAAGTGCAAAATATATATTATCTTCATTGTTTGCCATGTAAGTTACTTCAAGGTTTCTTATAAGCTCTATGACTCTTTTCACATTTGGAAGTATTGTAGGAACTATTATTATAGTAGTACATTCTTCAGGTATTCCATTTCTAAGCTCAAGTTTAGGTATAAAATCGGGCGTTTTTAAATGGGTGATAATCCAGTTTGTAATTGTTACAGCTATCTCACTTGAAGGAATCAGGGCTATAATCAAAGTCAACGCTGCAATCAACAAAGGGGCCTTAACAGCACTTGTATACGAATATAAAGCCAATCCCAGGGATAGAATAGCTGTAATTATGGCTACAGGTAAAACGTACACAGCAAGAACATTCTTCTTTAATCCCGAAGGATTTTTTTCAATGTCCCTTATCAGATAAGTCCTGCCCTTTCCAGCAAGATAATATCCAACATGGGATGAAGCCTTGGAGATATCCTCATATTTTAACGTACAATCAAGTGCGGTTCTTGCAACCTGAATTTCAGAAACTTTATACCTTTCAGCGATTTTTTCTACCTGCCTCCTGTAATAGTTTCTTGATTCAAAATCCTGTTCCATGTAATAACCGGAAGGGTCTTTGCGCAGAATTCCTTCCACATGGGATAGTGACTCAAAAATCTCATTAAAATCAAGTGCCGATATAAGCCTGAGGCTCGTTATGCAGTTGCCTATGGAGATTTTCAGGGCGGCCTGTTCATTATGCTCATGTTTTATTACTTCTTCCATAGAAGTATTAAACTCGTGAAGCCTGTCATCTATATATCTAAAAAGTTCTTCTTCATTAACCTCAAGGCTCTTGATAAATCTTGAAAGCCTCTCAATATATGCATAATTTATCGAATCCATGCTGGTAAAGGTTTTTTTAATTTCGTTGAAAATTTCATTATGATCTTTACCTTTAAATCTTTCAACGTTACTCCATTCCTTATGAATGTCACTAATGACCTGGCAAATGTCTGCTATTTTTTCAACAAGGGCTATTCTAAGCATTGTTGATATGGACCACAGCTCAGCCATGGAAAGGGGCTCTATGGTCTGATATGCTTTTATAAACTCGATAATCTGCTTTTTATCTAATTTACCATCCGTATGATTTATAAGCTCAAGGCAAATTGCAAAGGTTCTTGGATAACCCTTAAGAGAACCGCTTTGAATCGTCCTGAGTTTTTTTAAAAATCTTCTGCTGCAATTTGCCATTATCCATTTAACCTGTTCTTCAATAATGTAGTAGTTGTCAAGAAGCCACTCTGAGGCAGGGCAGAGGGACTTGTTATTTTTTGCTCTATCTTTGAGAAATCTGTATACTCGTGATATCCTAATAAAATTATTATCCAATCTATTAAGAATTAGTTTATTATACTCTCCCTGCTTTGATACAATATGGTCTTTAGCTATATTTTTTCCATGGAGATAAAGTTCATGGGAGTTTAGAATCATATGCTCTGCCACCTCTTAAATCATTTATTATTTATTATAAAGTTTAGTTTTTCCTTTACCTGGGCTGATAGCTCCTCTGCAAACTCCTGACAATAGCCCTCCACAAATATATTAAGAACCGGGCGGCTATTGTCTGGAAGAATTAATGTCCAGCCCTTTTCGGTATTTAGTTTAATGCCCTCAAAAAGCTCAAGTACATCATTATTATTCTCATCTATTAACTGCCTTATAACCCTTCCCCTTTCTTCAAAGCTGCAGTTAACTTCTTCCTTACACATATAAAACTCTGGAAGTTCATCAACAACGTCGAAAAGGGATAGAGAATTTTCTATCAAAAATTCAGTAATTTTACCTAATGCAAGTGCAGGATCGAAGTAAAGCAAATACTGAAGGTATACATACTCGTTTGTATCACTCAAATAAAGTAGCTCGTTTATAAAATCAGAATTCGATGCTTTTGTCCTCTTTACCCTTGCATTAAAGGTCTTGGCCATTTCATCTATTATCATTGTAGATGTATGTGGTATCACCAGGGTATTGGCATTTTGTTTAAGGGCAATTAAGGATGATAGTACTGAATACTTATCCCTGTCTATAACCCTCCCTTTATTATCGATTAAAACAATACCATCGGTGTCAATAATGGAACAAATAAGATAGGGCTTATCTTTGATGTCATTGACAATTTTTTTAGCATATTCCTCAAGGCTGGAGTGTTCTTTAAAGGTATAATCACAATGAACCCTGCAGCCAATATCTTTAAGGAATAAAGATACTATATCCAAAGCCCTATCATCAGCTGAAGCTAGAAATATATCAGGAGATTTTGATTTTATCCTTTCTATATTCTTTATTTGTAATAAATTATTGAGCACATAAAGGGATGAGAAATTTTCAACCCTTATAATATTTCCAAGTTCAGAGGCATTACATCTTTCAAAATCCTGTCTGGTAAAAAGATGTTCAATTTTCTTTTCTTTATTACGCTCTATATCCCCACCCTTAATATTTAAGAATTGTATATAAACCTTGTTACCGTTGTCACTGTCACTTGAGATGTGAATACCACCTCCGGCTTTATAAAACCTTGTGGCATATCTACTTACAAATAGGGGTATGTCATCTATGTTTATAACCTTAACTCCAGAGGACAATATTCCTGATGCCAGTGATTCCTTAATAATGCCTGCCGGCTTTGATCCATCTGAGCTTATAACCAGTGGAAGATCTTTACCCATAACAGACGCAAAGGCCGAACCTAAAAGGGATGCAAATTCGGGAGTGACATCTATGTTGATTTCCCCACTAATTCCTCTATCATCAAATGTTAGTCTTGAATATTTTGTCCCCCATACAAGATTTTTATCAACGATTGAATGTTCCTTTATATATTTATTGGGCCAGATTTTTATATCAGGCTTCACTATAACACAGCTTGATATGTTGGTTTCACTGCCGGTTACAGAACCTTCAAAAAAGTTTACAAGTTCCTTTGTAACCACCTTGCTGCAAATTATTGAACCTCTGATCTGGTTGTTTCCACCAATTCTATTAAAGTCCCACAAAACGCTGTGTTTTATTGAGGTATTTTCGGATACAACAGTGTTATTTCCAATGATTGAATATGGGCCTATGCTACTGCCGCTCTTGATTAAACAATTGCTGCCAATGTAACAGGGGCCCTTTAATACAGCATCATCGCTTATTATGGTATTTCTTCCAACCCATATACCCTTCATCTTTTTTACAGCATCAAGTTCTACATCTACCTTTCCGTCAAGTACATCAAAATTAGTTTGCAAGTAGGAATTTAAATCGCCTATATCACACCAGTATTCATCAGTTATGTATCCAAACATAGGAACGTTGTCATTTAATAGCCGTGGAAACAGGTCTCTGCTGAAATCGAAATTGTCACCCTTTTTATAGTAATTGAACACCTCCGGTTCAAGTATATATATGCCTGTATTTATAGTGTCGCTAAAGACCTCTCCCCATCCTGGCTTTTCAAGGAATCTAATGATCCGTCCCTCACTGTTTGTTATTACAATTCCGAATTCAAGGGGAATGGATTCTCTCTTAAGTACAAGGGTAGCCTTTGAACCCTTGGATATATGATATTTGATGGCTTTTTTCAGATTAATATCGGTCAAAGCATCCCCGCTTATAACAATAAAAGTATCGTCTAAAAACTCCTTTGCATTTAAAACGCTTCCACCGGTTCCAAGGGGTTTTTCTTCTATGAAATAGGTTAAGTTAACTCCAAACCTTTTTCCATCTAAAAAGTAATCTACAATGGAATCAGGAAGGTAATAAAGCGTTGAAGCGATGTCTTTTATATCATGTTTTTTTAAAAGATTAATAATATGTTCCATCGTAGGTTTTCCGGCTACAGGAACCATTGGCTTTGGAATAGAGCATGTAAGGGGCCTTAGCCTTGTTCCTTCCCCACCGGCCATTATAACTGCCTTCATATTCGTCACCTCTCTTAAATTAGTTTTTATAAGTACAAACTGTTTTATGCAATTTTGATATAGAATAAAATAAGAGTTCTTCCTAAGCGATGTTCAAAGGGTTCCTGTGAAGGGTAGGAAATGTTATTAAAAAAGGTGGAAGACAAAACTGTCTTTCACCTTTTTGACTTTATTAAATTGGGGACATATCTTCTTTTTAGAAATGTCCCCTTTTCCTTTACAATTTCCAATCTATAAACTAACTTTCTATCTTACTATCCTTTTAAGAGCTTCTATGTCCTTAATCTTTACCGATTCCCTATGGAATTCTATTATCCCTTCATCTCTCATCCTGCACATCTCCCGCGATAATGATGGACGGGATACATTTAAAAAATCAGCTAGTTCGTTACGATTTAGCGGCATCCTAATTACAGCTGTGCCAGCCTTTTTATATTGTTCAAGAAAATATGCGCTTATCTTGCCCCTAATGCTCCTAATTGTCAGATATTCAACCTTTCTGTTTAACATATATGCCTTTTCAGATATTATGCTTAACATATTTGAGATAAGGATGCTATGACTTGCGCACGATGTCTCACACCTTTTCGCAATCTTTTCATGTGGTATAAACATAACTTCACATTGCCCCTGTGCCATAACAGTTGCCGGCCAAACTCCTATCCCTGAAAATGCAGCTATCTCCCCAAACATCTCACCTGGTCCGATCACAGACATAATAACCCTGTCTCCTGCAGCGTTCTCCTTAAACACAGTCGCCTGGCCGAATAGAATTATCCCAATTTCCTCAAGCTTTTCTCCAGAAATAACTATATTGTCATTTTTTCGGTAGCATTTCACCTTTGGATTCATGCAGTGGAATATAGCATTTATATCATCAGCGCTCATTTCCTTAAACAGTATGCATGAAGACAACTTCTTCAACCATTTTTCAAACATTTTTATCCACCACCACTATGGTAACATAGGTTACAGACTTTCTCATAAGATTTTATTATAATATTTATTAAAACGCAATACAGGTCGGATTTAATTGGGGAGGTTATATACTATGAAAAGAAAAATTGTAAAGATCGACGAAGAAAAATGTACTGGCTGTGGTATCTGCATCGACGCCTGCCATGAGGGAGCGCTTCAACTAGTAGATGGAAAGGCAAAGCTTGTATCCGAGTCATACTGCGATGGACTAGGAGCATGCCTTCCTGAATGCCCTGCAAATGCAATAACGCTTGAAGAGCGCGATGCTGCCGAATATGACGAGGAGGCAGTTAAAAAGCATATGGAATCAAAGAACAACCATACACATCAGAAGCTTGCATGTGGATGTCCTGGCACCCTTGCAGTGTCGATTAGGAAAAGTTCTGATAAATCAAGCAGGCCAGAGGCAAATACCATTCCTACCAAATCACAGCTTAGGCAGTGGCCCTGCCAGATAAGACTTGTACCGCCGAATGCTTCATATTTTGAAAATGCCCATCTGTTAGTGGCTGCTGACTGCACGGCATATGCATATGCAAACATTCACAATGATTTCATGGTCAATAGGATAACCATAATAGGGTGTCCAAAATTGGATGATACAAATTATGCTGAAAAATTTACAGAAATATTAGAAGCCCATGAAATAAAGAGCATCACTGTGCTTCGAATGGAGGTGCCCTGTTGTGGAGGCATCGTGAATGCAGTTAATCAGGCCCTTTTAAACAGCAGCCGGATGATCCCCTTGCAGGTTGTTACAATAGGCGTTGACGGAAACATCATGGAAAAATAATAAAAAATATTGATCTCTCCCCATCCTTCATGCATTTATATCCTGAAACGTATTCAACGTGAAGGCGGGAGAGTTTATCCTTCAACCTATATTTACAACTGAAAACATCTAAAATCAACTTGTTGTGCTACTCTGAAAAGCCCATTGGAATAAAAGCAGAAAATATCTACAGGCCGACGCTGCGATAAAAAATATATTTCATTCACCAGCACGCTTAGCAAAGAAGTTCTAAGGCTTGAGATTTGAAAAATCAAGAACTTTCGTTAAACTCGCTTCTCTCAAACAAACGAAAGTTCTAGGATTTTTCTGCATCCCTTCGCCTAGAACTTCTAGTTGCACGCCTAATGTGAATTTCATATATTTTTTATCTCCGCTTAGGTACTGCAAAACGTTAAGGTAAATACAAAAGCTTTCTTGGCTTAAATTTAGATTATTACTATTGAAACTGTTTTCATAATCTTGTGGTGAATTTTGTTTCATGCCGAGCGAGTTTTGTTGTTTATAAAGAACTAGCACAACAATTTCTATTTATGTATAACTATGATAATTTTCATATATATAACAAAATAGAAATTCCCTCTTCATTTTTTAGCAAATCTATTTCTAATCATAATAATAATGCATAATATTAAAGGAATACCTATCTGAAATGGCAGATGGAGATAAATCGGAACTAATTTTAATCCTATCTCAAGGTGTTCAGGTACGTTGCTTGCAATGTTTAGGGAGGCTACAAAAACGGTTATACCTACAAAGATAATAATAAATCTTTTTTTTATATTCAATATATCCTGCATTCCACATATGGCTGCAAAAGTAAAAACTGCAATTTTAAAGAATCCTCCAACTATCAACAAAGTAATTGCAATGGAGTCCAGCCTTTGAATAAAGTTACCTATGCTCACCTTGCCCAAACTTTTCAATAGGGGAAAGGTTGCATTTTCAATAATTGTCGGACCGAGAATGCTGATGTTTAATGCGATTATAGAACTTAAAATCAATCCACTCAGCATTATGGCTGCTTCTCCAACTTTTAACACCTTCCCAGGGCTGCCTAAATTCGAGAAAAACATCATAAAAACCACAGTTTCCCCGAAGGGAAATGTCAGCGTTACAGGAAATGCTGTTGTTAAAACAGGCTTCCATCCCTGCTCAAGAATAGGCAGGAGGTTTTCTCCCTTTGGCAAGCCTGCTGCAAATGCTAATAAAGGGAAAAGAAATCCAAGAAACATAAAAACAACGAAAAAAATTTCTCCTGACCTTCCCAGCACCTCAATACCTAGATAACTGCCATATGCAACAACCAGCATGATAAATAAATTCGCTGCAGCAATAGGTGTTTCCGGAAGTGCAGTAGTTACAAGCAGCTCCCCAAAGTCCCTTAAAACTCTTGCAGCTATATACATGAAATAAAATATATATAAAAGTGCCAATGCCTTGCCCGGTATCTTTCCCAAGCTCCTTTGCAGTAAAATAGAAAAGGAAAGCTCAGGATAATTTTTATAAATATAATGATAACTCAAAAATAGGAAGCTGCCGCCAACCATTCCAAGAAGGATTGCCAGCCAGGCATCCTGCTTTGCTTTTGTCCCTACCCCTATAACAATTGCGCTGCCTAATTCAAATAAAACCATAAGTGAAAAAAGCTGAGATGAAGTAATCTTTGGTTTATGTGTCATAAATAGCCCTACCTCCATTCAGCGTCGAAGCTATCCAGTAAAAATGATGGATGAAGACAATCTTTGATTAATACATATAAAACCAGGTAGTTATATCCTATTTGGCAGCATAGACCATAGAAAATGCTTCCCTTTAAGCAATTATTGCTATGACAACAGGAGTTATCTGCTTCATTCTAATTTACTTCTTACTTTTTGTCTGCTCGGGTGAGTTGGTTATGGTACCTGTTCGCCTGATTTTTGCATCTACGCTGACATCTACAGATAGCCTTTCGAATTCTTCATTCCATTTTTCCTTTAACTCCTTCCAAGCCTTTGGGTTTTCTCTGCGGATGGTTTCTCCGAACCCAAATATATCGCTTCCCAAATTCTGTGCCTTTCCTATGGCCAATTTCTTTTTCTCTTTTACAACCTCCTCTAAAGCATCTTCTATTTGCCTGATGTTTTCAGGTTTTGTTAAGTCTAAATCACATTCCGATTCCCCTATATTTCCCTCCATACTGAGCTCCACCTTTGCCTTCGGCTTTCCATTTTCTATCTTACCCTTTATATTGGATTTTGTTCGTAAAACCTCAACACTTAATTTACCGCCCCCGGGACATTCTACGGTTGTAATTGTGCTCTTAACATTCCCCATAACATAGTTATATCCCAAACTCTCTTCCTCGCTAAGCCAGCCAACCAGCCTATCCTTCTTAAATACAGCTAAATTACCAATTCTCTGAATAGATGAAAGCTTGGAGCTTTTCAAGTTTTCAAGAGTCATTCCTGTGTCCGCATTTCCTGATAATGTTATTCCAGTAAGAACTGGATTTTTACCGTCACTTGTAAAATCATTAGTTAGTTCGTCTAGCTTCACTGCGTGTGTGGATGACCATGATTTTTCTGATATCTCAAGGCCCTGGGCAATTTTATTGGCTGGTATTTTTTCCAGTTGAGTCAATACTTTCAATACTGATTCTGCTTTCGTATTTTTAGCTGCTAATATATAAAAATCTATTCGGAACTCTGAATCCCTTGAAAGAAAATCTATTATTTTTGCAATCCCATCCCTTGCTAATTCTTCTCCCAGTACAACGACTCTAATATGAGATAAATAAACCCTTCTTGGAGATTCAAGGGTTATGCGGCGCAGCGCCTCAAAAACCGTTTTTCCTGTAGCGCTAAAAATCACAACAGGAGAACGCTGACCAGTTCCTTTTTCTGCAGAGATTTCGCTGGGATTTATTACCTCAACCGTGACCTGGTACCCATCGCCACTCTTATCAATACCTATTGCCGATGCAATGGCAAGCTCATTTAATTCTCTCTTGCTCCAGCAGCCGGTAAGAAAATTTGTAAGCATAATTAACGTTATTATTAGAGCCATCCCTTTCTTCATACGTAAAACTTCCTTTATTTAAAGATACCAATCATCATTTCTACTTTCTATTCCCAGGATTTCTCCCTCGTACAGCATCATTGCCTCTAATAAAGTTAGGACGCTTGAAAACCCCAAAGCGAGGCAGACGAACCATTGCATCCTTTTGATCCTGCATTATTAAAGGAGCCATTGGAGACATATAAGGCACTCCAAAGGAGCTAAGGCCGCATAGATGAAGAACCATTGCGATTAAACCAAGGACAATTCCAAATAATCCAAATGTTGAAGCTAATATCAAAAACAAAAATCTGAGAATTCTTATTGACATCGCCATATTGAAGGCCGGAGAAACAAAGTTGCTAATTGCAGTAACAGAAACAACGATAACCATAGCAGGTGAAACAATTCCCGCCCTAACCGCCGCTTCTCCAAGAACCAGTGCCCCTACAATGGAAATAGCCGATCCAACGGCCCTTGGAAGCCTTATTCCTGCCTCACGCAATATTTCAAAGGAGATCTCCATAAGCAAAGCTTCTACGGCTGCAGGAAATGGCACCCCCTCCCTCTGGGCAGCTATGCTTACCAAAAGGGTGGTAGGTATCATTTCCTGATGAAAGGTTGTAGCTGCAACATAAAAAGAAGGTACCAGCAAAGCAAGAAAAAAACACATAAATCTCAATAGACGGATTAGGGTGCTTATATCAAAACGATGATAGTAGTCCTCAGATGCCTGAAAAAACTGTATGAAGACAACGGGAACCAACAAAACGAAGGGAGTGCCATCCACTAAAATCGCAACGCGGCCCTCAAGTATTGCCGATACAACCTTATCCGGACGTTCTGTGTTATATATCGTAGGAAAGAGGCTATAGGGTGCATCTTGAACAAACTCTTCAATATATCCGCTTTCCAGTACTGCATCTATGTCAATGCTGTCCAGGCGCCTGTGTACTTCCTGAACTACCCTGTCACTGGCAACTCCCTTTATATATGCAATAGAAACGTCTGTTTTTGTTCTACGTCCTAATCTCCTTGTTTCTATCCAGAAGTTAGGATCCCTTATTCTTCTTCTTAAAAGCGCCGTGTTAGTTCTTAATGTTTCTGTAAAACCGTCCCTTGGACCCCTTACCACACTTTCTGAGCCTGGTTCCTCGATTCCGCGATCGGTCCATCCCTTCGTGCCAATGGCCATCCCACGCGAAACTCCATTTATAATCACAATGGTATCTCCCGATAGCAGATGGAGGAAAAGTTCATTAAAATCCACGATTTCCTTAACCTCGCCAGCTGGAAGAACTGCCTTTTTTAATACTTGAAGTTCATTTTCCTGCAAAAATACAGTCGAATCCAGCTCCGCTTCTCTTAAATTCAACATCAGGGCTTCAAGTATAAATCTTTGCACAATGTTTTTATCTATTAGACCATCAACATAAACGATGCCTATGTGCATCTGACCGTATTTCCCCGCATAAAATTCCCTGACAACGATATCCGAGCTATTACCAAGGGTTTCCTGGATTCTCTCCAGGTTTTCCTTAAGATCCTGAGTTAATGAATTACCCGAACTTTTTATAACTTCATTTTTTTGATTCGAATTAGGCTGTTTTTTCTTATAAGAAAGCTTTTTATAACTCATAATAAAAACACCTGCATTTGTTTTTTATAGTTTTTACTGATACTTTGATATTTATTCAAAAATAAGTGATCTGGAAATCTCTGAAAAAGTACATGCTTCAGATTGGACATATGTAATATATCAGATATAAAAAGCAGAATTTTTATGTTGATTTTCAATCCCCTCTCTCCACATTGCCGAGGAGTAATATAATCTATTATTTTCCGTTATTCCAGGATTCAAGGTAAATCCAGCGGCTCTACTTTTTGCTGTCGAATTTATTTTTGCTTTAATACAATTTGATAACTTCTATTTTTCGTACAGTCCCCTTGAAAAACCCTCTAAAATATTGTATAAATTTTGTATACTGACCAGTCAGTTTAGAATAAGGAGGAATTTTTATGACGCTACTTCAAATTCCCAAGGATGAGCTTAAAACATTATGGAATAACAAAATTAAAATAGTGGCCATAGTTGCTATAATAGCAATTCCGTTATTATATAGTTTTCTATATTTAAAGGCCTATTGGGACCCATACGGAAATCTTAAAGACTACCACATAGCTGTGGTCAATATGGATAAAGGTGCTGTCATGGAGGATAAAACTGAAAACTTCGGTAAAGACATTATTGATAAACTTAAAGAAAGGCAGGATATTGGCTTCGAATTTGTAGACAGTAAAACCGCCCAGGCTGGTCTTGAAAATGGCAAATATTTTGCCGTCATTGAGATACCAGAGGATTTTTCCAAAAGGATTGTTAGTGCCAAGGATGGAAATGTAGTATATCCTTCCATTAATTATTATTCAAACAATAAGAAGAATTATATAGGAACTAAGATTTCAGACAGTATTAAAGATCAGATATTAAAGGAAGTAAGGGAAAGTATATCAAAACAGTACGGAGAGATTGCTTTTAGCACCATAAATGACCTGAAAGATGGTTTAAAGGATGCATCCTCTGGAAGTGACAAGCTTCTAGAGGGAAGTAATACGCTTCATAATGGAATTGAGACTCTCTCAAAGGGATTAAAAGATTTTGAGAGCCAGGTTCCTGGCCTTCAAAGTGGCACTTCATCCCTCTCTGAAGGAGCAGACAGCTTAAATAAAGGGTTAAATGAGTTCAATTTAAAGCTTCCTGCCTTATCGGATGCAATTGATCAGCTTCATAGTGGGGCCGATTCCCTTAATGAAGGGTTATCGTCCACAAATGAAGGAGCCACCCATCTTGTTGAAAAGGCAAAAAGCTTAAAAGATGGAGGCTCTGCTTTAATCAATAACTATGAAAATAATTTACTTCCTGGATACTTACAGCTGTCCCAGGGTCTTAAGTACGAAGCAGATAATTTAAATGCTGGAGCGCTTCAGGTTCAAGCGGGAGTAAACTCTCTGATTTCATCAGTTGTCCAGACTCAAGCTGCCCTGGATGAGGCTCAGAAGTATCTGCAGTTATATTTAAAATCTCCCGGCGGAGCCCAAGCTATGGCTGATCCAAATATGCAGGCTTTTTTATCAGTCATGCAAAATATATCAAACAGCAATAGTGACGATAAGATAAAGGACCTTCAAAATGAGTTAGATGATTTGATTAAGGGAACTTCAAATTTATCAAACCAGCTTGATATGAACAGGGCTGACTCTGCAGTATCAACCTATTATGCAGGGCTTAAGGATTTAAAAGTAAAGGGCATTTTACCATATACCTTTGGAGTTAACCAATATGTAGATGGTGTTAACAAACTTGCCTCTGGTATTGGTACTCTTTCGCAGGGGGCCTCAAGGTTAGCATCCGGGTTAGACAGTCTAAATGAGAATATGTTCTCCCTGTTAGACGCATCAAACAGTTTATATACCGGCTCATCCATCTTAAGTAAAGGTATCCATGAATTAACCTCCAAAATGCCCTCTTTAGCCTCAGGGGTAGGGCAGTTGTCTCAGGGTTCGCAGGATCTTACCCGGGGCATAAGCACTCTGAGGGATGGTATAAAGGAGCTTAATTACGGTTTAAAGGATGGGGTAAAGAATGTTGAGAACAATATTAAGTCCTCAAGCAAGGACCTGGGAGAATTTATAGGAAATCCCGTAAAGGTATCCGAAACTAATGTAAACCCTGTAGATAACTACGGTTCAGGCCTTGCGCCATATTTTCTCCCCATATCCTTGTGGTTGGGTGCAGTGTTTATGCTTCTTATAATTAAAATTAAAAACGAAAACTATAAAACCTTAAACAACCTGCAATTAACAATTGGAAAATATATCCTCTATGCTCTTATAGGTATTATACAAGCTGTTTTATTGGGAGGAATAGTTTTATTACTCGGGATAAAGCCCTCAAATTTACCGCTACTTTTTGCCTTCCTGATGTTAATGGCCCTGTCCTTTGATTCCATAATATACTGCTTCATAAGCCTGTTTGGGCTGGCCGGGGAAGGAATAGCCGTAATACTTCTGGTTCTACAGCTTTGTTCAGATGCAGGTACCTTCCCAATAGAAACTCTGCCCCAATTCTTCCAGAATATAAGTCCCTATCTGCCATTTACCTATGCCGTTGAGGCAATAAGGGAAATACTCTTTGCTAGTACATTAAATGCCTCAATAATAGTTAAGGACTCGGTAATTACAATGCTCTTTGGATTGGTGTTTATGGTTATAAATATTATTTTCATAAGAAAAGGTGAAGCGATAAATAAATCTATAGAAGACAGGCTTGCCGCATAATGATATTTTAAAGGGTGACTCCTATTGAAGAAGTCACCCTTTATATGTTTATTGTTAAACGTCAAAATAAAACATGTTAATTTTACATGAAAACAGCATGGATATTTTTTCTCCCTTTGGCCGTGCCCGGCACCTTTATTTATGTATTAAAATTTCTTATATAACTATCCTATACTATGCACCAAGATTATATTCAGCTATTATTTCTATAGGTTTTAATTGAGGAAATTCATAATTATCCAGCGGTATATCCTTAAGAACGCCGATAATTTCATGGAAGTTGTTTACAAGATTTAATCCCCTCTCTTCAAGCAAGTGTTCAAGTGAGCGGTTTTCCCATTCAACCCATTTTACATAGCTGGATCGCTCCTTTAGGTAAGCCTCAAACCCATCATATTTACAAGCCTCACTAAGTATTTCATCACAAATATAAAAATTACATACATAGCTTCTATATTTTACTGGTAAAGTGCAGCCTGAACCTGGTTTGATAAATGGGCATGCTCTAAAGAAAATGGACTTATCTTGCACAGCATACTGGTTCGACTGCCTGCTTTCCATATACTTTTTATAGCCTATTTCATCAAAATAACCTTTTGCATGAATATAATAGTTATAAACCTTTACCTCAGGAAGGGTAAGTATTTTGTCAAGTATCTTCAATCCTTCTTCACTTTTTGTCATTTTATGAATATCATGAAGTGTAAACTTTGGAAAATACCAACAGCATCCTCTATCCTTTATGCTGCAAAGACTCTTTCCAAAAACGCTGCTGCAATTGCTGCATGAACTACAAGCATATTGAGGAATATCCTGATCAAATTTTAAATAAATTTTAACCATATTATTCCTCCTGTTCCATATATAAAGATATTTATATATCTTTAATTATAGACGTGTTTACAGTTAGAATATAAATGGTAAAAATAGTAATATTACATCAAAAAGAAGCCCTATGTTGAGTATAATGTCAAAAATGTTTTAATATCTTAATGCTATTTCATAATTTATCTACTTTTTCATAGGTATATGATTTTGTCAATTAATGATATTATTTTACTTAAAATGAATTTTGCTTCCCAAAACCGCTACAAACTGGTTGAATGGAGCAAACTCTCCTTTATTCCACCTTAAATATGTCTCAACAAACCCCAATGTATCCGCATTAGATCTTCCTATAACCCTTTGTACTGCAATAAGTTCATATACTTCATCCCTCTGAATATCAATCGGATACAATCCCCCAATAGAAAGCACCCATCCCACAAAGGGGGCTTTTAGCCTGCCATTTTCGTTATAACTCTCTGCAAGATTCTTTCTTTCATGACAGGATATGTCTATCGTGTATTTCTTATTTAGATTTTTACTTACGATATCTACCTTATAGTAATCCCTGTATATTACATTATACTTATACTCTTCATTAAATTTTTCAAAGTCAAAGAGTTTCTCCCACCTGTTATTTAGAAAGGAAAATACATAGTTGAAAGTAAATCCACCACTTCCTCCGGAGTCTATGCTTATTAAAATGTCATCAACCTTATCCCCTGTAAAATCTCCAAGAAAAAGGGTTGGTCTATAGCCTGCATTTATATTTAGAGGTATTTTGATATAGGCATTGGTTTTGGTATCGTACAATGCAATTGCTATGTTATTCGAAAATGCGCTTTCCTCACCGTAAGGTTTGTCCCCTACAATGTAAACATCTTCAATTATCCCGTCTCCATTTATATCTCCCTGCTTAAAGTCAAGTATATAGTAACCTCTCCCATTAAAATACATCATCTGCCTGAGGTTGTGGAAAGGATAGTGCATATATTCCACCTTCAAATAACATCCTATACTTATATAATATGCTGCATCTTAAAATATGGGCTTACTAATATGGCAGAGGTTTCACATTACAAAAAGAATTCATACATGCCGTATTTCACATCATTGAACAGATCTGTGTCATCTGTAAGAATTACTTCAATATTAAGGGGTTTTGTTATATCCTCAAGGGCTAAAAGTACATCCTGCTTTTCAACGTATATTGTTTTTGGAATAATCTTTAAATTTTCCATTGTCTCTATAAATTTGTCCTGTATCTTTTCCAAATATTCGTCCTTTGTTGATATGTCAAAACCTATAACCTGGCCTGTTTGGCCTTCAATTACAACGACAACAGCGGGGTAATATGGCCTGTCACCTTCTGCCACAGGTTGAGGGGAGTAAAACCAATCCACTGCCCACAAACCTTGTTTTGATTTTGCCTGTTTCTTTAATCTCTTTAATTTAATTTCGTTATCATATATTGGAACCATCACAGGTTTTCCTTCAACCTTTAACTCTATGATTTCATTTTTCCAAGTTAAATTTCCATTATTTTCTTCAGGCACTCTAATTAAACACTCTGTTTCATTATTCATAAGAAAATGCGGATTGTCTTTACACTCCAGTGCAACTTCCATCGCCTGATGAAGTATAACCGTCAAGAATCTTACCTGATAGGAGTTTAAAAACCATGGGAAGTATCCCGGCTCAAAGGTTCTAAATGCTGGCCATTCATTTTTACCTCTAAATTTATATCCAATATCCTTTATTACCTTTAAATCCTGTTTATCAAGGTATTCCCTGTTTTCAAAGGATGCCATGAGGCACTTTTGCACATGCATGGCCTCCGGGTTTCCTTCGTACATCCCGCTCTGAATTGCTAAATAGCTATCCAGTCCCTCGGAACCAATATATGCAGCAAGGGCATATACCTGCCCAAGTTCCCCCATTATGGAGCAGTAAGCAACCTCCCCATCTTCAGGGTTTTTAACAGCAAATAGATCGGCACTGCTCATCCAGTTCCAGGGCTTTAAAGTTTTAAATTCCATTGCTGCATCATACAACTTTCTCCACTCATCGCTTAATACCTTAGGAATATCCATGTTAACTCATCCTTCCATTTTTATTATATTTACCATTATTTACATTTAGCAAATAGATTATACCATGTTAAATTAACGTGATGTGCTGGTTATTGAAGGGTTTCATAACCTAACTATAGTTTTCAACAAACCAATCAATTAGCTTCCTTGCAGCACTTCCTTTAGCAGGTATGCAGGGAAGTTCATCTGCCCTATACCATCCTGCATCGCTTATTTCAACTCCATCTACTTCAATTTCTCCGCCGTCATATTCTGCTGTAAAGGCAACCATAAAGGAATTTGGAAAGGGCCATGGCTGACTTCCAAAGTATTTTATATTTTTAACTCTTATTCCCACTTCCTCTGCAACTTCCCTTCTTACACAGTCTTCAAACACTTCGCCGTATTCCAAAAATCCAGCTATTACGCTGTACATGTTTGAAGAAAAATTTCTATTGTGGGCAAGCAATATCTGATCATCCTTGACAATTGCCACTATTATCGCTGGGGAGATGCTGGGGTATGTAGTAAACCCACAGTTTGGGCATATTTTTGCCCTTTCATCGGATTTTCTTTCATTCAGGCTGCCGCACCTTCCGCAGTATTTATGTGTTCTATCCCAGTTTATTATCTGCATTGCCCTGCTGCATACCGAGAAAGTTTGCTGATCTAATATACTTAAAAGAAATCTTGGTTCCTTAAATACAAATTTTCCATATTCAGCATTTCCTCCTGATGCATCTGCCGCAAAGCATTTTATACTATCGAAGGTTCCAATATACTCACTTTCTGTATACTCAATATTAAGCTTACAAACATCTTCGTAATTTGGAAACACTACTTTACTATCTATAATTTTAACAAGTATCTTATCTCCATTTAAAATAAACCACATGTCTTCACTATTTTTATTTAAATCAGGATTAAAACCAGGTACAAATCTTAAGTAATCGCCGCTTTCAATCATAAAAACTCCCCCTCGTATTAAATATTCTTATGGGAATCATTCCCTGTACTACAAAATTTTTTCATATCTATTCTACCATCTTCTTTAAAAGTTACCCCTTTTCTCGAGAAAAACTCTCTGGATATCGATACTTCCAAATTCATGACATGGACTAAGTTCAAAAACTATTCAAAATGTTTCCCTTAGTATATAGTAATAATCTTATAATAACTATTATATCAGACTTATCCTTCATGAAAACAACACAATAATAAAAATACATTTTAGTTAAAAAATTCATCTTCATAAATATTCCTTCCATATTTGTAGAAAATATATATATATGATAGTGAGATTTTTAGCATATGGATTTGCAGGCTGGTGCATTGAAATATTATGGACAGGGCTCGGCTCCCTTCTAAGTGGGGATATAAACTTAACGGGATATACTTATCTATGGATGTTTCCAATATATGGGCTTGGGATTTGTCTGGAACCTGTTCATGATAGAGTACGGAATTTGCCGGTTTTCATAAGGGGAGGTGTCTACACCATAATAATTTTGATTATTGAATACTCAACCGGCGCCCTTCTGAGAGAATTACTTGGGGCCTGCCCCTGGGATTACAGCGGCACCCCCTTTTCTGTAAACGGTCTTATAAGGCTGGATTATGCACCGGCATGGTTTGTTACTGGGCTGCTTTTTGAAAAGTTTCACGACGCATTGATTTCCATGCAGTATTTAAGAAGAATATAAGTTCCTGCAACACCCAGCTTTTTAATTTAACTTGTTGTGTCAGTTCCTTTACAAACAAGCTAAGATAAAAAATATATGAATTTCACATTTTCAAATCCCGAGCCTTAGAACTTCTTTGCGCAAGCGTAGTTGTGAGAGCAATATATTTTTATCACAGCGTCTTTTGAAAATAAAACTAGCTCCGTATGAAACAAAATTCACCACAATATTATGAAAACAGTTTCTAAATTAATCTGTCGTTCCAGTTCAAGAACTAAGCGGAGATAAAAAATATATGAAATTCACATAAAGCGGGCAACTAGAAGTTCTTGGCGAAGGGATGCAGAAAAATCCTAGAACTTTCGTTTGTTTGAGCTGGGCGAGTTTAACGAAAGTTCTTGATTTTCAAATCCCGAGCCTTAGAACTTCTTTGCAAAGCGTGCTGGTGAATGAAATATATTTTTTATCGCAGCGTCGACCTGTAAATTTATCTGCTTTTATTCCAACGGGCTTTTCAGAGTAGCACAACACGTTAATTTAAAATCAGGATTTTTTATTTAAACATTAAGTAATTAAGTAATAAGCTCCGGTTCTGTGTGTTTTACAGAATCAGAGCTTAAAATGTTCACACTGTAATTAGTCTTTATAGAAGTTATTCACTTAAATTCTATCTTTGATAATTGAATACTTCTTTGCTAAATCCTCAATAACGTTCAGGGCCCTGTCCAAATGCTCCTTCTCATGTGTAGCCATTAAGCTTATTCTTATTCTTGATAGCCTCCTTGAAACTGCGGGATACAAAACAGGGTTAACATATATTCCAGCATCATGCAAATCCCTGCACATATTCTTCACTTTCAAATCATCCCCGATTATAATTGGAAAAATGGCTGTCTCAGAATTTCCGATATCAACGCCAATACGAAGCAGCCCTGACTTGAAATACCTTATATTGTCCCACAGCTTTTCCCTAAGTTCCGGCTCCTCTTCAATTACGTTCAAAGCCTCAATTATGGATGCCGTAGATTGTGGTGTCTGTGCAGTAGAAAACATGTAGGATCTTGCATAAAAAGATAAATATGTAATTATCTCCTTAGTGCTGGCTATAAATCCTCCAACTACTCCAACTGCCTTGCTAAAGGTACCTGCAACTATATCCACTTTTCCTTCGATGTTAAAATGCTCGGGAGTTCCTCTTCCATTTTTACCTATAACCCCTGTAGCATGGGCCTCATCCACCATCACCAGAGCTCCATAGGCATGGGCAAGCTCCACGATCTTATCCAGATGGGCAATATCTCCATCCATAGAATATACCCCATCAACTATAACAATCTTTGTTCTGTATTTATCCTTTACCTTTTTTAAAACCTTCTCCAGAGAATCCATATTGTTGTGTCTAAAAAACTCAACATTTTTTCCTTTACATCCATCAATGACACTTGCATGCACTAACATATCGAGTATTGCAACTCCGCCTTCTCCTAACAGGGCAGATACAGCACCTGCATTTGAACCAAAACCGTTTGTAAATATAATAGCTGATTCGCACCCCTTAAACTTTGCTATTTTCTTTTCTAATTCTGTGTGTAAATCCAGTGTTCCCCCAAGAAGAGGCACACTTCCTGCACCTGTGCCATACTTTTTAATGGCATTTATACCTGCTTCAATTGTTCTTGGATGTTTGGTAAGGTTTAAATAATCGTTAGATGCAAAATATATCATTTCCTTTTCCTGTTTGGTCCACGGGTCAATAACCTTTATTACTGGCCCTGAGCCGCTTGTGCTTACTCTTTTGTAATTTAGATGCTTAAGCCTGTATGTGTCCTCGTAATACTCATAAAACTTGCGGCAAAGCTTATCAATACCTTCATCTCCCTTATTCAAAAAATCTGCAAGTGTATATTTTGTTGAATCCATCATACTTAACCCTCTCCTTTATAAAACTTTTTAACCCCAGTGCTTGTTACATTTAAAACCTCAGTTCCGGCTCCGTTAATACATAAATAAGATTACCACCATAGCTTTAATGCAATTAAATATTATATTTAAACTACAGCCGTGCCTTTTAGCATATTTTATATTTTACTACAACATATAATGTTTTGTAAACGTTTAACAAATAAACCTTTTTATTTCTCTATTTTTATATTATTGAAATAGATTATGCCTTTAATTGAGGTAATAAAAAGATGGTGTCCCAATTGCTTAAAAGACACCATCTTTTAATCTTAAATCTTAATAAAAAGGCAATCAACTTTATATATTTTACTTCATAAGGGCCTTAATATGTGTTACAAGGGGATCTGCAACTGTACCAACGACTATCTGGAAGTTGTTTGAACCCATTTTTAGAATTCCTGTTGCTCCAAGCTCCTTAAGCCTTAACTCATTAACCTTTGAGGCATCCTTTGCAGTAAGTCTTATTCTTGTCACACATGCATCTATTACACTTATATTTTCCGTTCCACCAACAGCTTCTAGAATTTGTGCTGCTCTCTCCTTAAGTTCCTCATTTCTAAGACCTGAAAGCGCTGCAGATTCCTCCTCCATCCTTCCTGGAGTTGGAAGATCAAATTTCTTAA
Organism: Fonticella tunisiensis; assembly: GCF_004364155.1. Lineage (GTDB taxonomy): Bacteria > Bacillota > Clostridia > Clostridiales > Caloramatoraceae > Fonticella > Fonticella tunisiensis. Next base: position 63,470 of record NZ_SOAZ01000007.1, read on the forward strand.
TTACATAAAGGAAGAGGAAATAGTAAATAACAGCAAATATCAAACCTATTAGAATCATAAGTATCGGTTTGCTTGCAATGCCGAAACTTAGAATATAATCAATGAATCCCGCTGAAAATCCAAATCCCAATCTGATTCCAAGGGCTGTTGTTAACGCAAGCGATATGCCTGTCAATACTGCATGTGAAAGATAGAGAACTGGTGCAAGGAACATGAATGTAAATTCTATAGGTTCAGTAATACCTGTTAAAAATGACGTAAATGCAACGCCAAGGAGCATACCTGCAACTGCTTTTCTCTGTTCCTTCCTGGCGGCTGAAATCATAGCAATGCAGGCTGCCGGAAGTGCAAACATCATTATCGGGAAGAAACCAGTCATGAATATTCCAGCCGTTGGGTCCTTTGCAAAGAACCTTGTAAGGTCTCCAGTTACAACCTTACCTGCAGCGTTTGTAAATTCACCAAACTGGAACCATACAAATGAGTTAATTACATGATGAAGGCCAAATGGGATTAAAAGCCTGTTTAGAAATCCAAATAGTCCTGCACCTGCTGCCCCTGAATTGGCAATGGCATTCCCAAATGAGCTAATTCCATTTTGAATGAGAGGCCATATATATCCAGCAAGTACTCCTATTATAAGTGTATAGAAGGACGTGATGATTGGAACAAATCGTTTTCCTCCAAAGAATCCAAGAAAATCTGGAACCCTGATGCTCTTATATTTGTTATATAAATAACCTGATAAAACACCTACTATGATACCTGCCAATACACCCATGTTAATCTTTTCATTGAATGTACCTGCTACCTTTGTTAAAACAAAGTAGCCTACTGCTGCAGCAAGTCCTGCTACCCCATTGTTCTCATCGGCAAAGCCTATTGCAATACCGATGGCAAACAGGAGTGCAAGGTTGCCAAAGATTGCGTCTCCTGCAGCAAACATCCATTTAATATTAAATACGTCGTCAGCCCCAAGCCTTAAAAGCAAAGCTGCAGCAGGGAGAACCGCAACTGGAGTCATAAGTGCTTTTCCCAACCTTTGAAGTTGAGATAAAAACTTGTTGTTCATAGAACCCCTCCTAAAAATTAAATTTTTTATCTGATATTTCTATCAGATTTTTAACTACCAACATAAAATATTTTAGAAAACAAAAAGAGCTAAAAGGTTACCCCTTAAACTTTTTCCCGCTTAAGATACACACCGATAACCTATTAATATGTTTGAAATTTACGTTTTTATTTAATATATATGAAAATGCTTTAAACATTATTACAGCAATTGAATAAAATGAACTCTTCAAACAAGCATTAATGTTTAAAAATTTTCAATATACAAAATGAATTGTAATACAGAATTCCTTCTCAAGCATACCTATTACTGAGTAATATTTTAAGGAGGTTCTCTCATCATGAGAAAAGACTATTTTTTCAAAACTCTCTCAATTCTTTTATCGTTACTGCTAATTCTCCCTGGACTCCATATCAAAGCTAACCCAACAGACCCTGTAAAGCCCGGATGGCAGGATGAAAAGGCCCAAAGAGGCTGGATTCAAAGTAAAATTCAACATATGACCCTTGAAGAGAAGGTAGGTCAGCTCTTCATGATTCATGTTTATGGAAAAACTCCAACAGATCCAAACTATGAACAAATAAACATCGCAGCAAAACGAGGAGGCAAAAACTTTAAGGAGGTAATTGAGAAATATCATATTGGCGGGATTATCTACTTCAATTGGACAGATAACATAGGAACTCCCGTTGATGTATCCCAGGTAAATGCTCTTTCAAATGGAATTCAGAAAATCGCAATGCAGCAGAGAATGCCAATACCTCTACTTATAGCAACGGATCAGGAAGGTGGAATAGTTGCAAGAGTAACAGAACCTGCAACTGTTTTTCCAGGTAATATGGCATTAGGTGCAACACGTTCATCGGAATATGCATACAAGAGTGGGCAGATTATGGGTAAGGAGCTTAAAGCTCTGGGAATCAATATGGATCTGGCACCTACACTGGATGTCAATATTAATTATGAAAATCCTGTAATCGGTGTGCGCTCCTATTCAGAAAACCCGGATTTAGTTTCAGAATTAGGAGTATCTCAGGTTAAAGGTTTCCAGGATCAAAATGTGATTGCTACAGTAAAGCACTTCCCGGGACATGGCGATACAAATGTAGATTCCCATTATGGCCTTCCAATTATTAATCATGACCTAAATACACTCAACAATATAGATTTAAAACCCTTTAAGGATGCTATAGCAGCCGGAGTAGATGCAATAATGACAGCACATATTGTAGTCCCAGCACTTGATAATTCAGGACTACCTGCCACACTTTCAAAACCTATATTAACGGATTTATTACGAAATAAGCTTGGCTTTGATGGCGTTATAATCACAGACAGCCTCGGAATGTCTGGGGCAAATGTCGTATCTCCAGAAAGGGTTCCCGTTGAAGCCTTTAAAGCCGGTGCCGATATACTGCTTAACCCTCCAGATGTCGATTTTGCTTATAACGCAGTCCTAAATGCTGTTAAGGGTGGTGAAATATCTGAAAAACGCCTGGATGAATCAGTATTTAGAATTTTAAGAGTTAAAATGAAAAGAGGTCTTTTTACAAATCCTTACTCAGATTCAAAGGAGACTTCAAATATAGGCACAGAGGGGAATTTAAGGATTGCAGAGGAGATAACAAATAAAAGCATTACATTAATAAAAAATGAAAACGGTCTACTTCCTCTAAAGAAGGAAACAAAGGTATTTGTCACCGGGCCATCCCTTGGAAATCCAGTATTGCTTTCAGGTTTGCTCTCCAGCGCTGGATTTACAAGCAGTTATTTCAGCACCGGCACAACCCCTACTCCTTCTCAAATCGCTACAGCGGTGTCTAATGCCACAGCTTATGATGTAGTAATCGTTACAACTTACACAGCAAATACCAACAAAGGCCAGCAAGATCTTGTTAAGTCACTTCTTAACAGTGGAAAGAAAGTAATTATAGCAGCCATGAGAAATCCATATGACATTTTAGCGTTCCCTGAAGTAAATGGGTACATTGCCACCTATGGTAACAGGGCAATTTCCACAAGGGCCCTTCAAAGAGCGTTAATCGGTGAGATAAATCCAGTTGGAAAGCTTCCTGTAACAATACCTGGATTATATCAATATGGCCATGGGCTTAGCTATTGATTTTATTATTCTGCCTCATTAGTGTTATATAAAATTTGATTTAGCGTGTAATTATGTATCAAAAATTATACGTATCTTATTAAGTTAAAAAATGTGTTGGTTCTATATTGAAAACGATATTGAACCAACACATTTTAATCACTTATAAAATGTGATTTAAAAATGAAGTACCATTATCAGGTCTTTTCACATTGAAATATTCTGAAACCGTAGCTCCTACATCAGAAAGGGTGTCTCTGTGCCCAATGTATCCAGTTTTTACTTGTTTGCCGTATACCAATATTGGCACATTCTCCCTTGTGTGATGGCTGTGACCTATGGTTGGGTCATTTCCATGATCAGCCATTACTATGAGAATGTCTTCATCCTTCAACATATTCATCAATTCACCTATATACTTATCAGCTATTATTAACCTTTCTGCATATCTTTCAGGGTTCTCTGCATGTCCAGCAAGATCTGTTTCCTGAACATTTGTACATATAAATCCTTTATCCATTGAATTAAATTCCTTTATAGTAAGCTTCATTACCTCTTCTGTATCTATGCAGGAAACGCTCTTTCCATAATCATTTGAGACAATATCTGCTACTTTTCCAAGAAGAGTAACTCTTATTCCTGCTTTACCAAGTATTGTTGGCACTTGTACTTCCGGGTCAATTCCATATCCTAAATGAATTACCTGATATCCGTTATTATAAACTCCTGATTTTGGAGCATTTATCCCAACAAATTTTCCTTCCTTCTCTTCTACTGCATTTAAAATATCCTCCACTTTTACACCTTTTCCGCCAAAAGGTATTACCCTTGATACGTTTACTACACTTCTTACAATCTTTCCAATCTTTAAAACTTCGCTATAGGGAATCAAATCTAATGCTGCAGTTAAATTATATATTTGCCCTGGATCTGCCTCAAGATTATCTCCAACTGTTACGCAGCCGTTTACAAGAAGAAACTTAAGCTTGTTTCCTTTATATTCAACATCATATCCTGCATCCTTTAATGCCTCATAAACCCTATTTATGCATGCTGAAAATGGCTCTTTTATAGGTTTTTTGGGCTTTGTTCCCATAATTTCCTGATGGCCATAGAAGGTATCGGCCCCAAAATGTGCAAGACTTGAGGTACCATAGGTTGCATTGGGATTTTTCTTCATATATTTTGTTTCTTCCCCAAGAGCATTCATAATTCCCATCTTCTCAAGATTAGGAAGCCTTAAGTCAGGTATTTTATCAAGTATATGCTTAAATGTATTTGCTCCAACGTCCTGAGGTCTTACAATCCTTGCATCGTCCATATATCCAACTCCAAAGCTATCAAGAACTACAACAACAAATCTTTTCATTAAGCTCACCTCCTGATTAGTCTTCCGAGGCTATCGTAAATTCCTGCAATCTCCACTCGTCCTGAACTGATTCCCTTAACCACTGCTACTTCACTTCTTGTTACAAAAATCTGTGTCCTAAAGCTTAGAATAACAGTTTCTCCAATATTTGCGTTTTCCTTAAGACATATATAATAATCGATACTGTTCGAATCCGGCATCTCAACTTCAACCCTTTTCATGCTTTCCATACCCTTTCCTACGAGGGCACTATGCATGTGGGATCTCCTATAATGTCCTCCTCCATAACAATAGCTTGCATTGCCTAAGTTATGTGAAACCTCACTGACGTAAACGATAGCTGGTATTTCAACTTCATCCTTTACAGCATGAATTGGCGTTGTCCCAACAAGGCCATGACCTGGCTCTCCATGTGTTCCCCCAAGTTCTGCAATTCTCCTTATGTTGCTTGTACATGTCGCAGATGGTGTGTTAATTTCCTTCAATATAATTTTAAAATTCTTCTCAAGAACTTCCTTAGCCTTTAAAATCGTTTTGATATTGTTAGTTTCCTTTATGCTCTGCGAATCTGAGTCATAGAGGAAGCAGGGGAATGAAGTTATGCCGTATATATTAACATTTGGCAGCTTAATTATTTCTCCTGCTTTTTCCACCAGTTCATCTATATAAAATCCTCCGTACTGGCCAGGATAAAAAGTATCATCTTTGTCTATAACTCTAAGCATTATATTCTGATTTATTCCAAGCTTTGCAGCAATATCGGATATCTCCTTTGCCTTCTCAACAGAATACACTGTTATTACTTCAGGTCTTTTTAAAAGCATTGATTCAATTTTATTGGATGGCACCTGAACTAAATGCCCTACATGTCCTATCTTTATACCTGAATCGTATAAAATATCTGCTTCCCTGTAATCTACTGCAACAGCCCCTTCATAGCCTAAATCCATTAGTTTTCTTGATACGTACGGATTTCTTCCAAATTGTTTAGTCATAAAATAAAGTTTAATGCCGTATTTATCCGCTTCATACTTTATCGCCTTTGCGTTACTTATAATTGCATCCAGATCAAGTATATATGTGTCAGGCTGAATTACCCCTTCCTGATGCAATTTAAAGGCAGCTTCAATTAACGCTGGATTTCTTCTTAAAGTTACATCCAAAAACATACTCTCCCTCCTTCCTTACACAACTTTTTCGATTGCTTCCCTTAATATTCTAATTATTGTATCAGCACCTGCACGCATTGGGTTTATTCGTATCATTCTTTCCTCAAGTGTCTTATCAGCCTGTCTAAAGGTTCCTGAAACTCTATAAAACATTGGAACAAATTCATATTTTGACTCTGCGCCAACTGGGTTTGGAGCTGCACCAAGCTTTTCTGCTTCCTTTAACACTTCCCTAGCAATTGGAGCTTCAAGCTCAACTAAGAGAACCTTGGACTGTGCATTGGCAAGAAATGCTTTTTTTACACCCCTTATTTCTCCTCTATTTAAGCGTTCCACAAGTTCATTATTAACCTCCGCCTGTATTGCAAGAGCTACAGGAGCATATATCAATCCTCTTAAAACCTCCATAGCTTCATGTCCCTGAACCTGTCCTCCACCTGAATAATTGGACTTTATAATTTTCTCGATATATTCTTTCTTACCAACAACGCATCCAATCCCTTCCGGACCTAGAAGTTTAAACAGTGAAAATGCGGAAATGTCTGCCCCGCACTGAACTCCTATATTTCTAACCTTCATAACCGCATAGTTGTCATCCGTAATAATTGGAATGTCATTTGAATATTTCTTTATCATATCAATAACTTTCTTCATAGCATAGCTATCATCTATCTTCTGTCTTGTATATTGAATTAAAGCCCCATCTACCTTATTTTTGTCTAATGCTTTTTTTATTTCCTCCTCACGATTAAAATCTGCCCTTATGATTTTAAGCCCCATACTCTCAATTGTAACTGCAGTAGTAGGATATATTGGTGCATCGTGTATTAATAGAGTATCTCCGGGCTTTATCATGCTATATAGTCCCCATCGTATTGCTGCTGTTCCCGCCCCCCTTACTAAAACTGCAGCTTCCTGATTGAAAAATTCAGCCAGCACCTTTTCAACCTTAAGGGTTGTTGTTGGTTTATTAAATCCTGGTACTACCCCTAAATCCCCTAGAGACAATATTTCTTTTCCTTTGAAATATTTTGTTATGATATCAACCAATCTAAACTGAAGCCTTTTTGCTTCCTCAATCGTCATAGATTCCAGTGGATAAACTTTCATATTTCTCACTTCCTATTCAAAAAATTTTACTGCATTTTTCCTCAGCATATTATCGATATCCCTCTGTGTTATTCCATTCTCATTAATATAGGGAATGAAATGATCAAGTAAATAACTATATCCTAATCCTCCCCTGGATTTCAGATGAGATTTTCTTGTAATATCCATGGACATTAATACTCTGTTTGAAAGGCCTCTTTTGCATATTTCCCGAAGCATTTCAAGCCTTTTTTCTTCCGGCACATAATTTGTCTTACCTATAGTATCAAAGGCTACATACACTCCCTGCTCTATCATTCTTAGGATATAATCAATATCCTCTGATAGATCAACATGTCCTATTATCACTTTATTTAGGTCTACCCCATGTGATTTTAGAAGTTCTATCTGTTCAAGACCTGATGTACCAAGAGTAGTATGGGTTATTATTGGCCTTCCAGTTTCAATATGTGCTATAGAAGCAGCTATAAATACCTTTTCTTCAATCGTGGTAATCGTATCTTTACTTGTACCTATTTCTCCTATAATATCCGCCTTAACCTCTGTTCCATCTATCCCTTCTGTTATCTCCTTTATCATAATATCTGCCAGTTCCTTTTCTGATAAATTATATACCTCCCTTGGTAAAAAAGGCTCCTTATAATATCCCGTTGAAAATATTATGTTTATGCCTGCTTCCTCTTGAACCTTTATTGCATACTCAACATTTCTTCCCATCCCTCTGTTCGTTACATCAACTATATTGGAAACGCCTCGTTCCTTCAGTTCTTTTAGCTCCTTTGTTGTCTCCCTCATGGTGTCGAGCCTGCAGTCTAGATCCTTTTTTGCACCTGATAAATCAATTGTTATATGCTCATGTATATAGGTAATTCCTTCTTTTAACCTCATTTTTACACCCCTTACAAAGAAAAAATTATATCCTTATTTTCCCTTAAGTATGATTCTTTAAAATATCTGTAGTAAAGATCAGGAAGGCTATAAATGTCTTTTAGATTTTCTACTACACTTATTGCTGCCATCCCTTCCTCTAGTCCTTCCTTTGATGTAATCACAATTCCAGAAGCTACTTCGTTAATAGGTAAAGTAATACTTGTTGCATTTAACATGTTTGCTATTTTAACCATGTATTTTCCCGATTTATTCTGAACTGATTTTGCAAAACTTCCTAAAGTTCCAAATACTGAATCTCCAAGTCCAAGGATATCTATAGGTCCTTCACACGTTATGACCATATCATAGGCTTTAAAAATTTCATTCATTCTTTCTATTGAATTCTCTCTATTCTCAAAATCGGGAAACTCTTCTTCCCCGATGGTTATTTTCATATCCATTAACTTACTTAGTACAAGGTCTAATTTTTCCCTCATGTCCTTTCCGTCAGGTAAAGTAATTTCTCCTTTTTTGCATATGCAAACCTTTATATTTTCAAAGCGTATAACTTTTTCTTTAACATCAAGCATTGTAAAAATACTCTCTTTAGCCAGCTCAAAGGAATGGCTTATTACCCCAATACCTGGAACAAACTTTATTCCATCTGTAGATACTCTGTCTATACTGCCTTTAAGCCCCATACCCTTTGCCATAATGGAACAGAGATTTAAACTAAGTGCAGGTGCAAGAACCGAACCTCCTCCATCTGTTCCTATTCCTATATCATTGATACCATATAATACGTTTAATGCAGTTGCACTTGAAGAACCTGTCATAGGCCTTAGGGTTAGAGGATTTATTAATCTGTCATCTACTGCCCTTCCCCCTTCTGACATAAAATCTATTGTATGCCAAACGTATTTTCCTTTATCTATCAGCCTTTTTATATATTTTTTATTAATTTGGCCTGTATTTTTAATTCCTATCGTAATTACCGTATCATGTTTCATTAAAATATCTTTAACTTCAAGTAATGCATCTTCATTCAACTTTTCAACTGTTTTTTCTAAAAGCTTTGATGCCTTAATTGAGCCTTTTGCTACCTTTAAAAACTGATTTAATTTATACTCGTACACCTTCCTGCCTCCTAAATAAGTGCTGTTTTTAATTTAAAATGGAGGCTGAAAGCCTCCATTTTTATTTAGCTGCTGGTGGTAAATATAATCCAATAATATAAAGTACATTTATCATGACTCCAACAAGAATTGCCCCTATTGGGCCTACAGCCATGTTTACAATAGGCTTTTTTGAGCTTTGATTTAATACATATAATCCACCTACTACGAAGAAGCCAAGTCCTGGTGCCATAGCATTTGCTGCCATCATACCACCCACAAGTAATGCAACTTCAAGAAGCTTGGACATTGCTGTTCTTATATTGTCTCCACACTTTCTTACTCCAGGGAACTTGTCCAACAACTTGGCAAGCTGGTCAAGAAGCAATACTTCAACCACTATTACCGCTGCACCTAGCAGGGCTGCAAGAAGTAAATTCTTGGAAAGTATTCCCACTACGAATACAAAGGTCATTCCTACAGGTCCATATACACCTGTTGCAATAGCTGTCGTTGCAACAAGTGGAATAAATCCTATACCTCTAGCAAAAGCAGTAAGTGCCGCTTCTACATTCTTTCCATTTGCTAAAAGATTCTGGGAAATTGGGTCCCCTGCAAGTATGGACTGGCTTGTAGCTGCAGCAACAAGCGCTCCTATCAGCGCAAGATATGGAATATTTTTCCTTATCTTTTTAACTCTTTCGCTAAATAACGCTGTTAAATCAATTGAAACGGCATTTGGATCTGTTTTTTCACTTGCAGCAAATATTATCATGACAATCATACCGGCAAGCAGTGCCATTCCTTCAGGGTTGAAAGTAACTTTTGCTGTTCCTACGTTAAACTTCCCATAGTACTGCACAAATTGCCTTACTAGAAATGAGATGATAAGGGTTAATGCTCCCTTTTTAACTCCATACTGATATCCAACAACAAGCGCAGGGAATGCTGCAAAGGCTGCAACGATTGGAGTACCGACCTGTCCAAGCTGAGACAAGAAATTTACAGGAAGTTTACCAAATGCATCAACAATAAATTTTAATCCATAAAGAAGACCTAAACTGTAAACTGCACCAACAATACCTGAAATTATAAGTCCCTTTTTGCCCTCTGGTGCCCAAGTACCAATAATATCTGTTCCAAGTAAAATACTGTGAATCAAGATAATTGTTGCTGTAATGGACATAGGAATTCCAAAACCAATAACTAGTCCAAAACCTAATGCAAAGCTTGTTACTGCAAGAGCCTTTTTATCCATTCTACCTTCAAGATATTCGGGAACTATAGGCCTTAAACCGTCGTTAAATACTGCAACCCCCTTGTTAGCTAGAATTGATGCTAGTACACCAATTAAGGTAACCAATAAATATTTCAATACTTCATTCATAAATTATCCCCCTTAGAAGAATTATTTTATTTAAGTATTTCATTCATAATAACAGGTATTACCTGATCCATGTGCTGTGGTGTAAAACCAAATGCTTTCTTACCACTTTTTACCTCATTTATTATTTCTTCATTGCTTCTTATTTTTCCAGGCATTGAAACAGTTGCGCACAGTCCCATTCCAAGAAGTGCTATTGCCATAGCTAATGCACCGCCCCCTCCCGTATTGCATGCCCCGAAATAATAATCTGCCTGATTAGTCTTTATTGCCATTGCTGCCTCTATGTCGGACTTTACAGTTACTGAAACATTATCACCTCCTATTTTTCTAATAAGTTCTGCTACTTTCTCCTTTTCTATCTGTCCGCCAACAACAATTCTAAGCATTTTGCCTCCCCCTTTATAAATTTCTATTTTTTAAACTTTTTAGGAACAACTTATAATATAATTTATGAGAGCTAATTAGCCTACATTAACTAATATTTGCATGTGTTATTAAATTGTATATTTTCACTTTCGAATAAAACGCAAAGGTGCATCATTATAAATGTTTTTTCACTTTCAGGAATTTCTATATTTAGTTCTTTTTCAAGCAGCTCAAGAAATTTTTCACTACTTGTAAACCTGCTGCTGTTTTTTATTTCTTCATATATGGTATCGTTAATATCTTCCACCATCTCACCTTTTTTAATTCTTTCAAAAGCAATAGCGAGATGTGTTATGAACATTGCTCCATTTTCTTCAGTAAGTTTTATGTTTAATTCTCTTTCAAAGATTTCAATAACCTTTATGATTGCATCATAATTTTCCAGGCTAATCTGGTCTGCATCCTTTAGTATTTGCAACCTAATATTTAAATCCATGCCTATCCTCCTAATGTACATTATTTTGTATATTTAATTTAAAAAAATTAGTAGTTTGGAATAAGCTCACCTCTTACCACTTTTCTTTGATATTCTAATACTTCTTCGCTATTAATAAATTGCTCAAATATTTTCTTAATTCCATAGTTATTTTTATTAACTACGATAACTGCTTCTGTATCTTCTCCATTAAAGTCATTATTTTTTAAAGGATAATGTTTGATATCCAGTTTTCTTTCCACAATCTCATCTATATTCCATATGGCTGCATCAATTTCTCCTGTAGTAAGTTTCAATATTAACTGGCTATATGATAAATCGATAAGGTTTACTTTCTTACCCTTGCACTGCTCCAAAGTAAGAAGATAATGATCAATGGAACTTTTATCTATTCCTACTTTCATCCCATCTTTAATAGTGTTATCATTTGAATCTGAGAATATAATTACATGCTCATTAACATAGCTGTATTTTCCGAACTCCACTGCTATATCAACTTCTACTCCATTTTTTATACTATAAAGGGCAGCTAGTTTTGAAACTATGGCAAAATCATATCTTCCATCTTTTAAAGCTCTAATTCTAGTTTCTGCTCCCCTCATATAAGCTATGCTGAAGGGGAATTTTTTATGGCTGGCTACTTTGTATAATCCTGTAGCTAAACCTTCATAGAGCTTCGAGTATGGCAAGGGCATAACGCCTGTAATTGTTCCAAAATCAGTAAACTCCCAGAGTATTTCATAGTCTATACTGCTTATGAAAGTCCCTAAGTGTCCCCTTGGTTCAAGCCTAATAGCTTTATATTCTTCAAGAAGCTTTATTGCAGACTGCACTGTTCCCCTTGCCGTTTTATATTTATAGGAATATTCCGCAATAGTGCTAATACGGTCCCCAACATTCATTGTTATGAATTCCCTTGCTAGTTTCATAGCAACAAGACCATTTTTTTGTAGTAATTGTGTTTTAATGCTCATTTAATCACCTTAATATACAATTTTCTGTACTTTATAATAACATTTATCTTTAGGCATTTCAATATATTTTTCGTAATATTTAAAATTATTTAATTATTTATTAGATATGTAAACAGCATTCTATACTTTTAATTTTATTAAAGTTTGCTAGCTTCCTCTTTATCCACAATAATAGTCACATCTTAATGCAGATGTAAAATCGAAGCAGGGACTTCAGGAGAAATTTTCCCTTTTACAGTTCGTGCTATAGCATCAGACTTTGCAATACTGCTAGCTAGAAGAATCATTATCTTTGAATGCATTATAGTTTTTATCCTCATACTTATAGCCTTTTTTGGTACTTTATCAATAGAATTGAAAAATCTAGAATTCGCCCCAATAGTGCTTCTATCAAGATTTACAAGGTGGGTTTTCGCCTCAAAATTAACGTCCGGTTCATTAAATCCTATATATCCAATTATCCCTATTCCAAGAATCTGAATATCTATCCCACCGGCTTCTTTTATTTTTCTCTCATAGTTTAAACACTCTTGTTCTATGTCCTTTGCGTACCATTAGGTATATTAATATTCTGGGTTTAAATATTCTATGTGGCTAAACAGGTTTTTCATCATGTAGTAATAATAACTTTGTAGATTTTTTTCCGATTCCATAGTATTCATCCAGGTTAAATGTTTTAACTCTCGAAAAATCTATTTCTTTATTATTGTACATTTTAATTGATTCTTTATACATTCCTAATGGTGTATCCCCCGTAGCTAGTCATAAAATGCTGTTTGGTTTTAAAATTATCTAGTTTGCTATAAAAGTAACTACTTTTTTTGTAGCAAATACGTTTGTATATTCTTGTTTAAACTCAATATACAATTTTCTGTATTCTCATAATAACATTTATTTTTACGTTTTTTCAATATATTTTTATAATATTTAAAATTGCTTAACTTTTTGTGAAAACTATGAGTTACAAACAGAAACGGAAACTCGGAAATCAGCAGCTGAAAGGTATACAATTTATTAACCACTTCCAAACCATCGCAATCTATATGCGTTAATCGCAGTATCACCCAGTTTGTTCATAAGCTTATAATTGGCATAGGCACCAACTGCTGCACCTATGCCTGGAACGAGCTGAAGCATTTTTGCAACATCGATGTAATCCCTGTATTCCTGTTGAAAGGTTTTCCAGTCGAAGGAGTTTAAATCCCTGGGAAGTTCATGTACTCTTTTCTCCCAGTCCAGTATTTCATAATAAACCTCTCTCCTTCTCATTTCACTTGAAAAGGCCAGCTGGAAAATATAAAGAATATACAACCTTTCCTTATAGTCTTTTACATCAAAACCATATAGGCTTGCCGCATCAAAGAGGAATTTCATCTTAAGGCTCAATAGAAGGGGAAAATCAGTTAATCCAAGTATAATACCTCCAGCCCCGGTTCCTGCGCCGCTTACTGCAGCAGCTTTTTTATAAAAATCTATTTTATTCCTTACCTGCTCCTCCCTCTCCCGCAGTGAGCCAACTATTAATGGTCCCTTTGTAATATACTCAGAGCCGATGATAACTGCCTTTACCATGTTCTTTATTGCTACAGTAATAACCTCATGAAATTTTTCAGGTATTAAATCATTTATTTTATTTTGCACTCCCTTTGTAAGCCTTCCTGTAATAGATGGCCTTTTGCTCATCTTCTTCTGCCAGTATTTTAGTTCCTCTAAGGCTTTTTCTTCATACAAATCCATATCATTACCTCACAAAACACTATTTTTCTATTTCCATAATCCTTTATATTTTTCTTCTGTCCTATTATATCCTTTTAGTTTAAAGCTTTATTCACACTATCAACAGTATCTATTTAAAATATATCTTTAAATAATAACTAAATCAAATATATAAATTAATACGTTGTGCTATTTCACAAACCTTCTTAGACTGTGCGAATCCGATGCCATAGAGTTTCTTTGCGAAGTGCAGTAGCGACTGGAATATATTTTTTATCACAGCATCGGCCTGTAAATTTATCTATCAAAACGAGTTAAATTAGCAAATTTCTTATTCCTAACATCTGATAGTGCCTTTACATTTCAACCATTCTAAATGATTCTGGTAGGAATAGGTTTTAAAGCCGCTATAAGTTTATATCTCAACATTAAGCTAGTAACAATAATAAATTAAACCTATCCTTTTATGTCAATTGTTCATAAATATTGGTAAAATACAATTTTTAATGTATTTTGAAGAAATCATAAGAATTATAGCTTATATTGTGTTTTTTAATTAATTTTTTGTCTTGACTTTACAAGAGCATAAATTTATGTTATCATTCTTAATAACAATTATTCATTATCTTCTAAAACTCAATATCTTTCAGAGTTAGCATTTTATGCTTTCTTTTAAACAAGTCTTTAATTTTATCTATCTTTCAACTTTAAGCCAATTGGTTTTAAGATCGATCTTATTGAAACTCTGTGGGATCATTTCATTATTCACAAATGATTATTAGAATCTGTCTTAATGAATTCAGACCTAAATTTTACCTGTTATAAAAGGCTTGTTTCATTAACTTTCCTATTAAAAGTCTGTTTCTCATGTGCTGCCTTTACTTCTTTCAATTTCTATGGGATCCCCTTTCATAAGCTCTTTTAAGGCAGTAAATTGCTATTTAAAGGAGGTAGATCAATGATAGAATTCAAGAATGTAAAAAAATCCTTTAAAAACAATGAAATCCTTAAAGGAATTAACCTTAAAATCAATAAGGGTGAGCTTGTTGTACTCATTGGACCCAGTGGATGTGGTAAGACAACTACACTTAAGATGATAAATAAACTTATAAATCCTACATCTGGAAAAATACTCATAAACGGAAAAGACATAGCTAACGAAGATACAATAGAACTTAGAAGAAACATAGGATATGTAATTCAGCAGACAGGTCTCTTTCCTCATATGACAGTTAGAGAAAACATTGGTCTTGTTCCTTACCTAAAGAAATGGCCAGAGGACAAGATTAGGAAAAGAACCATTGAACTTTTAGAACTTGTTGGACTAAAGCCCGATGAGTATATTGATAGATACCCCGGCGAACTTAGTGGTGGACAACAGCAAAGGATCGGCATTGCACGAGCATTTGCGGCAGACCCTGAAATAATCCTAATGGACGAGCCTTTCAGTGCCCTTGACCCTATAACAAGAAACCAGCTTCAGGACGAATTATTTAATCTGCAGAATGAGCTTAAAAAGACAATAATTTTTGTTACCCATGATATAGACGAAGCTCTAAAGCTTGGAAATAGAATATGCATTATGAAGGATGGAAATATACTTCAATTCGATACTCCTGAGAACATTCTAAAGAATCCTGCCCATGGATTTGTTGAGGAATTCGTAGGAAAGAAAAGGATCTGGAATCAGCCAGAACTTATAAAAGCAAAGGATATTATGATAGAGGATCCTATAAAGACTACTGGAAAAAGAACTGTTTTTCAGGGAATTGAAATGATGACATCAAATCAAGTTAACAGTCTTATGATTGTAAACAAAGATGGGAAACTTGAAGGAATAGTAACATTGAAGGATATCAGAAAGTCTCAGGATAACAACTTAAAGCTTGAAGATATAATGGAACAAAATATAATATCAGTTAATGTTAATGATTCCATAGTAAACATATTGGAAAAAATGAATGAAAATAATGTAGGATATATTCCAGTTACAGATAGTGAAATGAGACTTGTTGGCCTTATTACAAGAAGCAGCTTATTAACTGTCCTCAGCAGGCAGTTCCTTGATGAGGAGGTGGCTAATTAATGCTAAAAGAGTTTTTAGATTTTGTATTAAGTAGACAGGATCAAATATTAAAATTGTTATCTGAGCATATCACGTTAACTATATTCGCCGTATTACTTTCAATACTCATAGGCATTCCACTCGGTATATTAATAACAAGAATTAAGAAGCTTTCAGGACCTGTAATAGGAGCTGCAAACATAGTACAAGCAATTCCAAGCCTTGCCCTTTTAGGTTTCCTTATTCCGTTTCTTGGAATAGGAAGCAAACCTGCAATAGTTATGGTATTTCTTTATTCTTTGCTTCCTATTATTAAAAATACCTACACAGGCCTTACAAACATAAATCCTGACATGCTTGAAGCCTCAAGGGCAATGGGAATGACAGGCAGCCAGATCTTAAGAATGGTTCAGCTTCCACTAGCACTTCCTATTATCATGACGGGCATAAGAATATCTGCAGTTACAGCGGTGGGACTTATGACAATCGCTGCCTTCGTTGGAGCAGGGGGACTAGGATACATGGTATTTTCAGGTGTGCAAACAGTTAATAACTATATGATTTTAGCTGGCGCTATTCCTGCATGTATACTTGCCCTTTTAATGGACTTTATTATTGGAAAGGTTGAAGGTGTTGTAACACCCCAGGGAATCAAAACAGGAGACAGATATTCAAAGACTAAAAAAAGCAGTCACATACCAAAAAAGGTTAGCGCTGCTATTGCAGGAGGGTTGGCAATCATTCTAATTGCTGGAATTTTGACATCCATTGGTGGTAAAAAGGATACCATAGTAATAGGTTCGAAGGACTTCAATGAACAGCTCATACTTGGAAATATGATGGCTATACTCATCGAGGAAAACACTGATTTAAAGGTTGAGAAAAAATTAAATTTGGGCGGTACAAACGTTGTATTTAGCGCTTTAAAAACAGGAGATGTCGATTTATATGTTGAATATACAGGTACAGGCCTAGTTAACATTATGCAGCATGATGTTGTAAACGATCCTGATGAGGCATATAACATTGTAAAGGAATATTTTGATAAAAACTACAACCTTAAATGGCTAAAGCCCCTCGGATTTAACAACACATATACCCTGGCAGTTACAAAGGAAACAGCTAAAAAGTATAGCCTTGAAACCTTCTCAGATCTTGCAAAAGTTAGCGATAAGCTTATTTTAGGTTCTACAATAGAATTCTCTACCAGACCTGATGGGTATCCTGGATTAAAAGAAGCCTATAACATGAATTTTGGTGATGTTAAAGCTGTAAATGGAGGTCTTAGATATACAGCAATCAACAGCGGTAAATCACATGTTATAGACGCCTTTGCAACAGATGGGCTATTGAAGGCCTTTGACCTTAAAGTTCTAAAGGATGACAAACAGTTCTTCCCACCATACTTTGCAGCTCCACTTGTTAGAAAGGACACTCTAAATAAACATCCTGAAATTGAGGGAATTTTAAATAAACTTTCAGGGCTTATAAACGATGATGTTATGAGGGATCTTAACTACAGAGTAGATAAGCTAAATGAAAAACCTGAAGATGTGGCAAGGAATTTCCTGAAGGAAAAAGGATTAATTAAATAACAAAATTAAATTATTAAGAATTTATTAAGGAGAGCATACATCGTTTTGTGTAAATACATCTATGTATGCTCTCTTTATTATAGTTACTTAATTCTTTATCCACACAAATTCATATGGTGCTAAAGCCAGCTCTCCATCTATCTTTCTTCCTGTTAAAATGTCTTCTCCTTTGAAGTTTCCATTTATTTTTACTTCCCTTGAGTCCACATTAACAACAAATGTTATTCTTTCTACCGTTTCTTTGTCTTCCCTCTCAAGGGCAAATACCTTATTACCTAAATCAAGAACCCTCTGGGGAGCATATGGTGAAAAGGGGCTTTCCTTCTTTCGTAGGTTTATCATTTTTTTCAAGCCGTTAAATATTGCCTTCCTTCTTTCATCAGTTTCAAGCTCAAAAGCTATGCGGTTATACTCCAGTTTTTCACGGTTGATTCTACGGTTTATGCCTGATTTTTCTAATCCTTCATAGTCATTTCTTGATCCTAAAAGTGAATGATAATATATTGCTGGAACCCCTATTAATGATAATAGTATGGAATGGGCAGCAAGCATCTTTCTTACCTGTAATTCTAAGGTAGTGTCCTCATTCTTGTTTATCAGAGCATCCTGATAGTTTATGTTAAGTTCATATATTGACTGGCTTCCATCGGTGTTGGTTTTATAGGATACACGTCCACCATTTTCTATAACCTTATCAATAAGTAATTTCTTTTCTTCCTCTGTTAATATTCCCTCAGTTGGGCGCATTCCTATTCCATCATGACTTGCTAAGAAGTTAAAATAGGTAGCCTCATCTGAGACTTTGCTTATGGTTTTTGACCACTCTGTAAGCTTTGAAGAATTATGGGTTGTTAGGGTAAATAATACAAGGGGCGGCAGTGAAAACTGATACACCATATGAGCTTCATTTTTACCATCTCCAAAATAACTTATGTTCTCCTTATGAGGCACATTTGTTTCAGTTATTATCTGGGTATTCCTCTTGAAATAATCAAGTAAACCTCTCCACAGCTGGATTACAGCATGGGTTTGAGGAAGATGCATACATGTTGTACCTGATTCCTTCCAGAGGAAACCTATGGCATCCAAACGGATACTTGTTGCACCTCTATGGGCATACGTAAGTATTATGTCCGTCATCTCTAAAAGTACAGGAAAATGGCGGAAATTAAGATCCACCTGATCCTCGCTAAAAGTAGTCCAGGCTGTTTTTACTCCATTTTTTCCTTTATATTCATGGAAAAGCGGAGAGATCCTGGGACGAATAACCTTGCTTGTATCAAAATTTTCATCGTATGGAATAAAATATTCCTTATATTTTTCATCATCATTTAAATAGCCCTTAAACCACTCACTGCTTTTTGAAATGTGGTTTGCAACAAAATCAAACATCAATCTGTAATCCTTAGATAAGCTCTCAATATCCTCCCAGTCTCCTAAATCTTCATTTATTTTTCTATAATCAACAACTGAAAATCCATCATCGGAGGTGTATTCAAACATTGGAAGAAGATGAACATCAGTTATTACATCACCTACATAATTTTTTAGAAATTTGTGTAAGGTTTTTAAAGTTGGCATTCCCTTTTCATAAATGCTGTCCCCATAGGTAATTAAGTAGACATTCTCCTGTGAAACAGGAAGGGCCCTATCCCAATTTGTTTCTTCCCATTTGCTTATCAGTAAATTCATTTCGTCCAGGTAGCTTTGTTTATATTCTTCTCCGTAAATGAGCTTTAGCTTATCTTCAATTAGCCTAATAAGTTTATTTTTATCCACATCCTTCACTCCTTTATCTTAAGAGTCACATAACCCTTTGGTGGAATTTCAACTCTATCCTTGACGGCTTCTTTTTCATCCTCATAAAGATTTGTTTTAACTATTTTCTTTATTTTATCCCCATGAATAGCTACAGATTCAATAGTATCCGAAGGATTAAATAAACGTAGAATTACTCCGTCCCCTTCATAGGCCAGCTTACATGTACTCATAAACACCCTGTCATTATCCACATGGAATAACGAATAGTTTCCTGGAAGACCTTCTTTGTGCATTGGTATTTCAAATCTCTCCAGTCGTTCTTCAAAGGTATTTAAGTTTTGTTTCTGGTATGATGCATAGTGTTCAATGTATTTTTCAGTTATTCTAAATAATGCTTGCGGATTAAACCTTTCATCACTAAAATATACTGCATATTCAAATTCTAGTTTTTTCATCATCTGAGCGTCAGGTGTATAAACCACCTTATTATTTATACCCGATGCACGGCCAGGCCTCCACAATAAGTCATCCTTTCCAAGGACCCCAACACTTCTAAATAGAGTCAATGCCAGTTGGCCGTTTTCTAAAGCTTCATACTCCTTTATTCCCTTTGTAATAAGTGCAAAGGTTGATCTTTCATCACTCAATGCCGCAAAGTTTTCTAAGGAATATATTGGTACCGGAGCCTCTGCAAACTTCCTTTCCCTCCAGTCCTTCAAATAGGGATTGATAGTGCTGTGCTTTATTGCACTGAAGCCCTGATCGGCATAGGAATACTCAGGATTTATTATTGGAGTTTTAAATAAAACCCTAAGTCTGTGGTCCTTTATATTGTTATTAACTACGTGCTTAACCCTTATAAACTCCTCTTCCCTTCTAAGTTCAAGGATTGTTAATACTTCAAATTCAGTGGTTCTTTCCTCTGTCTTTCTTTCCTCCAGATCCTTAGACAATACAGCCCTGTGTACCATTACCATCCTCTCTGCAATGGAGCCCTTTTCCACCTTTAAAAGATGTGAATCCTTAATTATTAATGGCTCATCACCCTTAAGTGGTGAAAAGTCATAGGAATCTCCATCATCTGCTGCATCTTCAAAGGTCATAAAGTCTTCAATCCTTTGCCCTGACTTTTTATGAATTAATATCAATTTGCCCTCATTAAATACAACTTCATAATATTTATTTGTTATTGTATTTTCTCCCTTTTCCTTCAAGATAGCTTCTTTGTTTTCTCCCTCTTCCTTTATTATGAGGGTCGTGTATCCCATAGGCGGAATATTATTCATCTCCATATTGATAACAGAGCGATAATATCCAGGAAGCTCTATTTCCTTTTCTCCTTCTGCAGTTACAACTATCTGTTTTCCTCCACTTAAGTATGACTGATTAACTATATCAAAGGCTATATTCTTTCCATCCAGAGTTTCAATGGAGAATCGAGGCTCCTTAGTGAATATAACACTTTCTATGATTTCCTTTATAGCTAAAGGCTTTGTATTAAATACCACAAGTATATTATCCTTATTGATATTTTTACTTATGGCATAGGTTAACTGCTTTTTTAATATGTTTAGCAGTCCATCTGCGATGTTATTTACCTTTGTCAAGCGGTCAATGATATTTCTGTTTGTGTCATCTGAGTTGCATCCAGCTATGCTGTCATGAGCATGGGCGTCAAACATCATCTTCCACATATTATCAAGCCATGCCTTTGGATATTTCAATCCAAGGCTTCTTCCTATTACTGCCAGCGGCTCAAGGACACAAAGGATTTTATTTTCGACTAAATTGTTTAATTTCTTGATATCGTATCTCTGTGAACGGATAGTATTGTGAATTCTGGATTTTTGCGGAGCTATCAGCTCACCTTCTATTTCATTATTAAACCTTCCTTCCTCATTCCATGTTTCCTTCATGAATGTTTCATAATCGGAAAGAAGGAATTCATAATCTTCTTCCCTTTTATTTAGTTCCTTTATAATTTCCGGAAAAGCTTCACGTACAAGTACCTGATCTCCACCCGCTGGAAGGAGCAGGTTGTCCGTACTCTTATTCATGGCTGAAAGCTTCTTAAGAATTGGGAGAAGCTTTTCAGTTACATATTCAGTTTGGGAGGAGAGAAATTTCCCCGGCCCATAACCTAAGAATATGTTGTTTGCCTTCACTTTCTCTCCATCCGGTGATTTCCATATAAAGTTTAGATCTCCATTTAACTGGTCTGTATAGATACCTCTCTGAAGTATACTGTATTCTATGTCAAATCCTTTGAATATGGATGGTAAATAGGCATTCTGTCCAAATATATCAGGTAAATAACCTACCTCCATGCAGTGTCCCATTGCTTTTCCGATTCTTGTTCCATATAGCAGATTCCTTATGATGGATTCTTTATTTACCAATAAGGAGTCAGTTTGTGTGTACCACGGTCCGACAAATATACGCTTATCCCTAATTAGCCTCTTTAATCTTTCCTCTTCCTCCGGACAAATTTTCAAGAATTCTTCTACAATAGATAACTGTCCATCGAAGACATATCCAGTATATTCTTCATTGCTCTCCAGCACATCCATTAAATGTAGGAGGTTTTCGCAAAGAAGAACATTTGAATCCTCTATTGTAAAATACCATTCTCTATCCCAGTGGGAATGTGGTACAACATAAACTTTTTTTACCTGATTCATTTTTTACCTCCATTAAGCTGCGTTTCTTTTTTTGTTTATTTCTACTTTTCATTTTCCCTTCTTTTTAACATTACAAATCTAATAAATATATTGGCAAATGCTATAAATAGCGTACCAACTAAAAGTCCTACAATGTATGCCCACAGATTTTCAACCAATGGCCATCCCCATACTGCGGGAAGCGGAAACCACTGAACTGCCCCTAATGAAACTGCTGTAATTGATCCAAGTATTGCACCAAGTATATTTATTGGTATTGTTATAAGCGGGTTTCTAAGCATAAATGGTATAGCACCTTCGCTTATAGCAATAAGTCCAAGTAATATGGATGTTCTACCTGCTATTCTCAAGTCTTCATCAAATACATGGCGTCCAACTACATATTTATCTAAAACAGTTGCTAAACCTAATCCTATTGGTGGTATAACTATTGAAAGTACACGTGGAGTTAACGGGAATATTTTATCTGCAGCAAGTCCTATTGCAATGGCACCTGCCGCCTTATTTATTGGACCTCCAAGGTCAAATGCTGTTGCTGCTGCAATTATCGCTGATAAACCAAGTGTTCCTGCAGCTTGTGCTTGCTTTATTAAATTTCTGAGTGTTAAGTTTAATCCTCCAAATACAGGGTCAACAATATAGAAATTTAATAGGAATATTGAAAGTACACTTATTCCTGGTATTATGAGCATCGGTTTCATTGCGCTTAAGTTCTTTGAAAGCTTTATCCTTTCATTCAGGAATCTTGAAATATATCCTGCTGCAAGCCCTAATATAAGTGCTCCAAAGAATCCTGATGGTATACCATCCTTAACTCCCCAGAAGGTGAAATGAAGTCCTGCTGCAAATGCACCTCCGATAAGCCCTGAAACAATACCTACACGGTCAGCTATAGCATAAGCAACATAGGCTGAGAAAATTGGATACATGAATTTAAAGATCATTCCACCAAAGGCATCAAGAAAGTGTAATATCTTTATAAGTTCATTCGGGCTGGCCGCATACTTTGCATCTCCAATTTCCTTTACTATTCCAAATGCCATTGCTCCAAGCTTACCAATACCTATCATAAGACCGGCGGCTACTATTACTGGAATCATATAGGATATGCCTGTAAGAACTGCCTGGGACATTTCTGAAAGAATTCCGCCCTTTTTCGTACCACTTTCTGCTATAACTTCTTCCTTCTCCTCAACAATTCCATCGGGATTAGTTAGAACCTTATTTATCAGTGCCTTTGCATTCTTCAGAGGTTCTGCAACCTTTGTTCTTACATAGGGTTTTCCATTGAATCTTTCTACTTTTTTTGGTGCTATGTCAGTTGCAAAGATAACTCCATCTGCCTTTTCTATTAATTCCTTTGTATGCGCATTTTCTATTCCATTTGCTCCCTGTTTTTCAACAATCACTCTAACTCCCATTTCCTTTCCTGCCTTTTCTAAGGCTTCAGCTGCCATATAAGTATGGGCTATACCTGCTGCACAGGCTGTAATTGCAAGAACAGTTTTAGAGTACTTAAGCCCTTCTTCCTTTCTTTCGTTATTATAATCAAGGGCTTCTATAAATTCCTTTGCATTTTTGGCTTTCCTTAATCTGTTTACAAAATCCTTATTCATTAATGCTGTGGAAAGCTCTGCAAGAAGCTTTAGATGTGTTGACCCTGCCTCTTCCTCTGGAATTGCAAGCAGGAATACAAGCTCTACTTGATTATTTTGGCTTATACTTTCCCATGCTGATATTTTATTCTTCAAACGTGCAACTCCAAAAGCAGCTCTTTTTACAGCCTTTGATTTACCATGGGGAATTGCAAGTCCATCCTCAAGGCCTGTAGGTGAATGCTTTTCCCTCTCCATAACAGCCTTTAAAAATTCTTCCTTTGATGTAATGAAGTTTTCTTTATAAAGAGCATGTACAATTTTTTCAATAACTTCTTCCTTTGAAGAAGCTTCTAGATCTAAAAGAATGAGTTCTTCCTTTGTCATTCTCTGAAGATTCATTTTGATACTCCTTTCTACCTATTTGAATTTTAAGACTCTTCAAAAGCCTCTCAATTATTTTATAGCATAAACGAATTAAAAATATTTATACATTCAGCGTACAATTTTACTTTTTATCGATTTTTGCTATAATCATTAATGATATTGTAACTCAAAAGGAGCAAGCAGTATTATGAGTAAACTATTAAATCGTTTTGCTAATGACCTTCCTAAACTTAGCCATGCAGAAAAACATGTATTTTATTATATTGAAAGCAATATTGAAGAGGCTAAAAAGCAATCTCTTACAGAGATGGCTGAAGTAAATAATGTAAGCACTACTACTATCGTCCGCATGTGCAATAAATTGGGACTTTCCGGTTTTTCTGAATTAAAGTATATATTAAAAGATATAGAACAAAATAATGTTTCTTCTGAAAGTAGTTTGTTAGACAACATAAAAAATAATATAAACCTCACTCTATCAAACTTAAACATCGAAACTCTACATTCTCTTATAAGACTTATGATAAGCTCTAAAAAGATTGTAGTTGTAGCCGTAGGGCTTTCAAAAACTATAGGAGAATATTTTTCCAAACTTTTAATGCAGATAAACAAAAACACACTATACGTTTATGAATCCCACATAATAGACCTTCTTCCAGGGATGATGAATTGGGATGATCTGGTTATCTTTATATCCAACAGTGGAGAAACAAAGACATTACTTTCAATAGCTGAAAAGCTAAGCTATCGAAACTATAAAACTGCCGCAATTGTGAATGCTGCTGACTCTACACTTTCAAGGCATGTTACATTGTCCATAAATGCACATTCCAACAAAAGCGAATATAGAGGATACGACATTACTCCAAGATCTACACTGCTTTTACTTATAGATATAATTTTCGGTATGTTCTTAGAGGCTAAAAACAAAAATAAACAAAAATAAACGAAAATAAACTCAATCTAAAAAAGCTGTCATTTTGATGGCTGCCATCAAAATGACAGTTATACATACTGAAACAACGCTATTTTGACTAGAAACCTATTCACCTCTTATGTGCTCAAACTTAATTGTCCGCAATGAAATATCATATTGATATTTCATTTGTGTCCAATCTCCTGTCTATGTAAAGTCTCTTTGCCAACCTCATATAATCCTTTACTGTGTTCAGTAAATACTCTTTGCCATAATTCAATAATTGTCTCCCAACAACGATAATCTTATCTCTTTAAATCCTAAAGCATAACGATATAAAATTGCTTGACTATTTCAAAATGTTATGTTAGAATTTTCACAAAAGGTAAATTATTTAATAAGTAACATATAATTATTATAAACTCAAAAAAAGCCTAAGCATTTTTTTTACAATAATATGTTAAATAAATAACATAAAGTATGTAATTTTTTAAAATCAAATCGTTAATTATGGACAAATATAAATGCGTAAAGGTATTTATCCAATCTTAGGGGGGTAAATTTCCTTGTGATAAAATACTATTATTAAAATTTGTTATACAACTTCCATCTACTTCAGATAGAATGCTTTTTTCCAATTGAAGAAATTGATTTATTGCCATATACAGGGATTAAGCCTGCATTAGTTCCTACTTCCTGTGAAAAAATATACGACTTTTATTTAACACAAGTAAAGGTTTATGCTGGTTTTTATTGTTACTAATATCACAAATCAGATTTTTATTTTTAAATAACTATAATAATTTATTTAAATTCAGAAGGGAGAGATTTTCAATGAAGGGTTTTGCAATGCTTGGTATTGGTAAGGTAGGTTGGATAGAAAAAGAAAAACCTACTCCTGGACCATTTGATGCCATTGTTCGTCCACTGGCAGTAGCACCATGCACCTCAGATATTCATACAGTATTTGAAGGAGCCATTGGTGAAAGACATGATATGATTTTAGGCCATGAGGCAGTAGGAGAAGTAGTTGAAGTTGGTAGTGAAGTAAAGGATTTTAAACCAGGAGATAGGGTAATTGTTCCAGCCATAACACCCTCCTGGAGAACACTTGAAGTTCAACGCAATTATCATCAGCATTCGGAAGGAATGTTAGCAGGTTGGAAATTCTCAAATATAAAAGATGGTGTATTTGGTGAATTTTTTCACGTAAATGATGCAGATATGAATCTTGCACATTTACCGGAAGGAATTTCTTTGGAAGCAGCTGTCATGCTAACCGATATGATGACTACAGGCTTCCATGGAGCAGAATTAGCAGAAATCGAATTGGGTTACTCTGTTGCAGTTTTGGGTATAGGAGCTGTAGGCTTGATGGCTGTTGCTGGTGCAAGGCTAAGGGGTGCCAGCAGAATAATAGTTGTAGGCAGCAGACCAGTTTGTGTTGAGGTTGCAAAGGAATATGGTGCTACAGATGTTGTAAATTATAAAAACGGCCCAATTGATGAGCAAATCATAGAATTAACAAACGGCGAAGGCGTAGATGCTGCTATTATTGCTGGAGGTGATTCAGACATATTAGCTAGTGCAGTTAAAATAACAAAACCTGGCGGTAATATATCCAATATAAATTATTTTGGCTCTGGAG
This sequence comes from Fonticella tunisiensis, assembly GCF_004364155.1. GTDB lineage: Bacteria > Bacillota > Clostridia > Clostridiales > Caloramatoraceae > Fonticella > Fonticella tunisiensis. Next base: position 89,863 of record NZ_SOAZ01000007.1, read on the forward strand.
AAGTATTGCCAGTTCCAAGACTTGAATGGGGTTGTGGTATGGCCCACAAGACCATCAGGGGAGGACTATGCCCAGGTGGAAGATTAAGAATGGAAAAGTTAGCAAACCTCGTTAAATATAAACGTGTTGATCCTTCCAAACTTGTTACTCATGTTTTCCATGGTTTTGAAAATATTGAAAAGGCTCTAATGCTTATGAAGGACAAGCCAAAGGATCTTATAAAACCTGTAGTTTTAATAGATTAGAAAAATTATGTTTTTATAGCTTACTAAAAACCCGGTAGTATTTATACTGCCGGGTTTTAGTTTAATAAAGCAGTAAGGCTAAGATGTCACAAGGGCTTGCTGAATTGCATCTTCATCCAAGTTAAGGCTAAGCCTTCCTTGCTACGTTTTTGGTGGCTATTACATTTACTCCTGTGTTAAGGATGTTTTCAACTATAACCTGTCCTGCTTCAACAGGAGCTTCCACCTTCACTCCCTTTAAAGCTCTTATACATTCATAAATCTTATCCTTTGGTATATCCCTTTCAGTTTTAACTGAAACCATAGCCTCTGCTCCATTTATAACCTCAAGGGTTGTGGTAATTATCCTTGTGGGATTTGTACACTCCTTTACGGCGTAATCCTCTCCCTTTTTGCAGGAATGGCCTGAAATTTTTATAACACTTCCATTCTCCACTAAAACCTCAAGGCTGCATCCAAGGGGGCATCCTATACAAATAAGCTCCTTCTTAATCATATACTACTCCCCCTCAACCTTAATCGTTATTTTCCTAATATCAGTCCTATCCTTGAAAAATGCCGGCTTGAGCCTTATCGTTTCCATCTCTCCGGGGGTTAGTATCCTCTTTTTAAGGTGCATAATCCTTACGTCATCAAAATATACAGATATATATTTATCCCTATAAACATTTGAAACTCTAAATCTTACGTCTACTCCATCACCAAGGTTTCCTGTATGAACCCAAACAGGAACAGTGTATCTTACTCCTTCACCTGCTGTAAGTTCTACTACTTCCCCCTTCTTTTCATACATTCCCTTTACATATCTGGCTGCATTTTTACCCGCTTCCATACTCTCCATAGTTACGAAGTCAACAAGGTCATGGACATGAAGAACGTTTCCGCAGGCAAATACCCCTGGAATCTCTGTCTCCATTGTTTCGTCAACCATTGGCCCTCCCGTATTACCTGAAATTTCAATATTCGCCTTCCTTGTAAGCTCATTTTCAGGTATAAGCCCAACTGATAGTAAAAGGGTGTCACAGGAAACAAACTCCTCAGTACCCGGTATGATATTTCTATTTTCATCAACCTGGGCAACGGTAACCCCCTCTACCCTTTCCTTTCCCTTTATGTCAACTACTGTATGGCTGAGTTTTAGTGGTATGTTGTAATCATTTAAACACTGGACTATATTTCTTTTAAGCCCACTTGAGTATGGCAAAAGCTCATCCACTTCAACAACCTTTGCCCCTTCAAGTGTCATCCTCCTTGCCATAATAAGCCCTATATCTCCTGAGCCTAAAACCACAATTTTTTTACCTGGCAAATATCCCTTTATATTCACATATTTCTGTGCAGTTCCTGCAGTTAAAATGCCTGCACATCTCGAGCCTGGAATATTGAGGGCTCCCCTTGGCCTTTCTCTGCAGCCCATTGCAAGCACGACGGCCTTTGCCTTTATTTCAAGTAGGCCGTCCTCCTCGTTTACTGCGGTAATTATTTTGTCCCTATTGAAATCTATTACCATTGTATTTAGCTTATAGGGGATGTTTAACTTTAAAACTTTATCTATAAACCTTTTAGCGTACTCGGGCCCTGTAAGCTCCTCCTTAAAAATGTGAAGACCAAAACCGTTATGAATACACTGGTTTAATATTCCTCCAAGCTTATCTTCCCTTTCAAGAATGAGAATATTTTCTATTTCTTCCTCCCTGGCACTTATGGCAGCAGCAAGCCCTGCCGGTCCTCCACCGATTATTACAATATCATATTCCTTCATCTAGAGCGCCCCCTTATTTAATTAATGCCTTCCTTGTTTTTCTCAACCAATATGTTTGAATGCCCCCCAAACTTTGTAATATCAGTTATTGGCTCATTAAGCTCCCTTGAGAGTATATCGACTATCCTGGTTGAACAAAAACCTGACTGGCATCTTCCCATTCCACATCTTGTTCTTCTTTTGACTGCATCAAGGGTTCTTGCACCAAGCGGCCTTCTTATTGCCTCAAGCACCTCTCCCTCAGTAACGGTTTCACACCTGCATACGATTTTTCCATAGGAAGGATTTTCTTTAATAATTTCCCTTCTTTCATCGTTTGTAAGCTCCCTGAACTTTTTAATGGCCTTTCTTATGGGATTAAAATCCTTCTTCATTTCTGGATTAAGCTTTTGAATTACAATTCCCTCAACCATTCTGGCAATGGCAGGTGCACTTGTAAGTCCAGGTGATTCTATTCCTGCAGCGTTTATAAAGTTTTCTGCATCATCGGCCTCCCCAATTATAAAATCCTCCTTTGTGCACCTTGCTCTAAGGCCTGCAAAGGAAGTGATTATTTTATCCGTTGGAATGCATTTCACACTCCTTTTGGCAACTCTTAAAACCTCGTTAAGTCCCTCTCTCGTTGTGCTCACATCCTCCTTATCCTCAACATCAACTGCATTTGGTCCCACGAGAAGGTTTCCATCTATTGTAGGGGCTACAAGTATTCCCTTACCAAGGGCAGTTGGAAGCTGAAATACTGTGGTTTTAACCATATCCCCAACGGATTTATCAAATACACAGTACTCCCCTCGCCTTGGAATTATCTTTATTTTATTCTTACTTACCATGTTATTTATCTCATCGGCGTAGACTCCTGCAGCATTTATAACCATTTTCGTTTTAATCACTTCATTTATAGTCTCAATCTCATAAAAGTTTTCCTTTTTAACTATGTTTAATACCCTCGAATTTAACTTAAACTCTACCCCGTTTTCTGCTGCATTTTCAGCAAGTGCTATAGTCATTTCATATGGACAAACTATTCCTGCCGTTTCAGCATAAAGTGCTGCAACAACCTCATCTGAAAGATTTGGCTCCATCTTCATAAGTTCATCCTTATAAATTATCCTAAGCCCTGGTATTCCATTTTTCCTTCCCTGGTCTAAAAGCTTTTCAAGCCCCTTAATTTCTTCATGGCTGAAACATATTACGATTGAACCGTTTCTTCTAAATGGGAATTCAAGTTCCTCCGCAAGCTTATCATACATTGGATTACCAAGTGCATTTAGCTTTGCCTTGAGGGTTCCTGGCTTTGCATCGTAGCCTGCATGTATAATTGCACTGTTTGCCCTTGTGGTACCACAGGCAACATCGCTTTCCTTTTCCAAAACACAAATATCAAGCTTATACCTTGCAAGCTCTCTGGCAATTGAACACCCTACTACTCCAGAACCAATTATTGTAATATCAAACATGTAATCCCTCCCCATGCAAAAGGCCATTATTTAAGAACTCAGGTCCTTAAATAATGGCTCTCCTGTACTTGGCCTTTATTTAAAATCTATTAAATATTATCATATATATAATTATTACAAAATAAACTTAGAATAATCCATTAAATATAAGTGCCCCTACTAATCCCCCGAGTATGGGAGCTATAACTGGAATCCAGGCATATCCCCAATCTGAATCTCCCTTTCCTGGAATAGGAAGTACCGCATGGGCTATACGCGGCCCAAGGTCCCTTGCAGGATTAATTGCATAACCAGTGGGTCCGCCAAGTGCAAGACCTATTACCCAGATTAAGAGGCCAACTGCCAGCGTTCCAAGGCCATCTGCCATCTTAACAGTTCCAAGCCCTAGAATGCCAAATACAAGTATGAAGGTTCCTATGAATTCTGATATGAAGTTTGCACCTGTGCTTCTAATTGCAGGACCTGTACAGAATACAGCAAGTTTTGAAGCCTTATCCTCAGTTGCCGACCAGTGTGGAAGATAATGGAGATATACAATAACTGCACCAAGAAATGCACCTATCATCTGCCCAGCTATATAAGTTGGAACCTCTGCCCACGGGAACTTTCCTATGGCTGCAAGTCCTATGGTAAGGGCCGGGTTAAAGTGAGCACCGCTTATCCCACCGAAAATGAATGCAGGAATTGCAACTGCAAATGCCCAACCAGTAGTTATAACTATCCATCCACTACTATTACCCTTTGTCTTTCCAAGAACTACGTTGGCAACAACACCGTCGCCAAGAATTATAAGTATCATGGTACCTATGACTTCTCCCAGAAAATGTGACATCTATACCCCTCCCTGATTTAACTTTCCTTATACCATCCAAGTGACCTCTTAACCGCTTCATGCCATCCCCTGAGAAGCTCTTCTCTCTTTTCGCAGTCCATTCCAGGCTTAAAGGATCTTGAAACTGCCCAGTTCTGTGATACTTCCTTCTTATCCTTCCAATAACCTACTGCAAGCCCTGCAAGATAAGCAGCACCAAGAGCTGTTGTTTCAATAACTTCCGGCCTGTCAACCTGGACACCAAGTATATCTGATTGGAACTGCATTAGGAAGTTGTTAGCACATGCTCCACCATCGACCTTAAGTGCCTTAAGGCTGATTCCTGAATCCTCTTCCATGGCCTTAAGCACATCGTAGGTCTGGTATGCCAGTGATTCAAGGGTTGCCCTGATTAGATGCTCCTTCTTAGCCCCTCTTGTGAGGCCAACTATTGTTCCCCTTGCATATTGATCCCAGTATGGTGCACCGAGGCCAACAAATGCAGGAACCACATATACACCATTTGTATCCTCAACTGCAGTTGCATATTTTTCTGACTCGGGAGATGTTTCTATTATTTTGAGTTCATCTCTGAGCCACTGAATTGCTGCACCTGCAACAAATATACTTCCTTCAAGCGCATATTCAACCTTTCCATCTATTCCCCAGGCTATGGTAGTTAAAAGGCCGTTCTTCGATTCAACTGCCTTTTCTCCTGTGTTCATAAGCATAAAGCATCCTGTACCATATGTGTTTTTAGCTGTTCCAGGCTCATAACATGTCTGTCCAAACAATGCCGCCTGCTGATCTCCTGCATCTCCTGCTATTGGAATTTCAGCACCAAAGAGTGAAGGGTCAGTATATCCATAAACGCAGCTTGATGGTTTAACCTCTGGGAGCATTGCCTTTGGAATATTTAGTATTTCAAGAAGCTCTTCGTCCCACTTTAAGTCGTGTATATTGAATAACATAGTTCTTGATGCGTTGCTGTAGTCAGTAACATGTACCTTACCCTTTGTAAGGTTCCAAATAAGCCATGTATCGATATTTCCAAACAGGAGATTTCCCTTTTCAGCCTCTTCCCTTGCACCTTCTACATTATCAAGTATCCACTTAACCTTTGTTCCTGAGAAATATGCATCAACTATGAGGCCTGTCTTTTCTCTAATCTTTTCTTTAAATCCCCTTGATACAAGATCGTCGCAAATAGGAGCCGTTCTTCTGCACTGCCATACTATTGCGTTGTAAACAGGCTGACCTGTTCTCTTATCCCATACAACAGTTGTCTCCCTTTGATTGGTTATTCCAATGGCTGCAATATCTTCAGCTGTAATGTTAGCCCTTTCGATAGCTCCCTTTGCAACTTCATACTGGGTCTTCCATATCTCCATAGGATCATGTTCAACCCAGCCAGCCTTTGGATAAATCTGTGTAAATTCCTTCTGATCAACTCCTACGCTAAGCCCCTTTTCATTGAAGAGGATGCATCTTGAGCTGGTAGTCCCCTGGTCAAGTGCCATTATGTACCTGGCCATTTCTAAATTCCCCCTTAAAATATATTGGGCAACGAAAAAGCCGCACTTAAGCAAAGTAAAACTTAACTTAAATACGGCTCTCTTTTCTCAGCCCTAATATATATATATTAGGGCTGAGAAAAATTTATTCGGAATTTTTAAAATATTATGTTTTATAAATCCCATAAATTCGTGCTGCTTGTTGATACCGCAATGGCACCCATAGAAAGGCACTCAAGTACATCCTTTTTAGTTTTTATAAGTCCACCTGCTATTATAGGAAGTGAAACCCTGTCTTCAATTGAATTAATTATTCTGCTTGCAATACCGGGCAATACTTCTATTGCATCGGGCATATGGTCCTTCATATTTTTAATTCCCGTATCCAGCGAGAGGGAGTCTAATATAAATATTCTTTGAATTACTATAAGTCCAAGGTTTCTAGCATGCCTTACATTGCTGACCTTTGTTGTTATAATTCCATTCGGATTAGCCTCTTTTTTTATGTACTCAAGACCAAGTGCATCACCCTTTAACCCCTCTATCATATCGATGTGGATGAATATTATTTTACCTGCTTCCCTGAGCCTGTTACATATGCCCTTTATATTAAGTAAATTCCCATAGAGAACGAAAACTATTTTAGGCTTTCCACTGCATGCATCTTCCAGTTGAGCATCGTTCCTTATTGCTGCAATAACAGGATTTTCAACTAAAATTTCCTCTAAATCCTGCATAAATCCCCCACCTTTATTTTTTTCTTATATTATTTACTACTTTTTCTAGATAAATATAACATTAAAGTTATAGCTTTACAATATATCTGGATAAAATATTCAATATTGTTCATGTGATTCCATAGCCATTAAATCAATTTTAATAACATCTTCCATATTCTCAATGAAAGCATCGAGTTCTATATTACAGTAAAAACCCGGCTCTACTTTAGGAGCCGGGTTTTTATATATTTATCAATAGGGGGGTATTTATGCAAGAAGTAACCTATCGCTTAAATCATCAGGATGTGTCTTTTCAAATAATTTCAAAAGGCTTTCTTTTGTCAGTCCCTTCTTTTTGTCTCCTTTGATATCAAGTATTATACTTCCCCTGTGCATCATAATAATCCTGTTTCCAAGGTCTATTGCATGGTGAAGGTTATGGGTTACCATAAGGGTAGTTATCTTTCTACTTTGAACTATATCCTGAGTTATCTCTATTATTCTCTCAGATGTTGCAGGGTCAAGGGCAGCTGTGTGTTCATCCAAAAGAAGTATTTCGGGATCTGACATTGTAGCCATTATAAGGGATAGTGCCTGCCTTTGCCCTCCGGACAAAAGCCCAACCTTCACATTGAGCTTATCCTCAAGTCCAAGATTAAGCTGAGATAAAATTTCCCTAAAGTGGGATATATTCCTTTTTGAAACCCCAAAGGTTAGCCCAAACCTCTTTCCCTTGTTAAAGGCCATTGACAGATTCTCAAGAATGGTCATCGAAGGTGAAGTCCCCATTGCAGGGTTTTGGAATACTCTTCCTATAAATCTTGAACGTTTAAACTCAGGAAGATTTGATATTTCCTTTCCATTTAAAACTATTGAGCCTTCGTCCACCTCAATTGCTCCTGATATAGCGTTTAAAAGGGTTGACTTTCCTGCTCCATTGCTGCCAATTACTGTTATAAAATCACCTTCATCAATGTTTAGGGACAAACCATTTATAACAACGTTTTCGTTAACCGTACCCCTGTTATAAACCTTACGCAGATTTTGCATTTGCAGCATTTGAATCCCCTCCCCTTGATATTACACGCTTTAAAGTAGTCCCTATCCTCTTATTGCTTAATCCAAGTGCAATGACAACTATTATAGATGTTATAAGCTTCAAATCCGTTGGAGGGAATCCAAGCTCTAAAGCAATAGAAGTGCTTGCCTTATACATAATAGCACCTGCAAGAACCATTGTAGAAGGCGAAATCAATGAAAATCTTTTTAAAACGCTCTCTCCAAATATAATGGATGCAAGTCCCATTACAATAATTCCGCTTCCCATTCCAACGTCTGAAAACCTCTGATACTGTGCCATTATTGATCCTGAAAGGGACACAAGTCCATTAGAAAGTGCAAGGCCAAGTATTTTAATTAACCCTATATCTATTCCAAGGGAGACTACAATGCCCGGGTTGTCACCAGTTGCTCTTAAAACAAATCCAATCTTTGTTTTAAGAAACAAATCCAATATTAGCTTTACACCTATTGCAATAACTAAAACTATAACTATTTTAGGGCTGCTGCCTGTAAATATAGTTTCTTTGTTAAAAAAGGGAAGGTTTGCCTTTCCCATTATCCTCAAGTTGATGGAATAGAGCCCAATCATCACTAAAATACCTGAAAGCAGGTTTGTTATTCCAAGTTTTACGTGTAAAAATCCTGTTACAGCACCTGCCAGTATCCCTGCAAGTAATGATAGTGTGCAGGCTGTTATTGGATTTATGCCCTTTACAAGGGAGGCTGCCGTAACAGCTGCTCCAAGGGCAAAAGTGCCGTCCACCGATAGATCTGGAAAATCCAGTGTTCTATAGGTGATATACACCCCAAGTGCCATTATTCCAAAAATAAACCCCTGCTCCAGCACTACACCTATAAGTCCTGACATGCTACTTTCCTCCTTTAACAAGCTCCGCCTTATCCTTTAATTCCTGTGGAATTGTAATTCCAAGCTTATCAGCAGTTTCAGTATTGATTATTAGCTTTGTATCCTTAAGGGTAGTTACCGGCATATCCTGAGGTCTCTTGCCGTTTATTACTTCTACTGCTGCAAGACCTGTCTGGAATCCAAGGTTATAATAGTCAATACCTTCTGTAGCAAGAGCTCCTGAATTTACCATGCCTGCTTCTGCCGCTATTACGGGGATTTTAGCCTCAACACATTTACTTGATATCAATGCCATTGATGATGCAATAACGTTGTCAGTGGGAGCGTATAAAACATCTACTTTCTTTAAAAGAGCCTCAAGCGCCTGAGAAATATCATTAACGTTTGTAATTCCTGAGGTTACTATCTCAAATCCAAAATCAGGTGCTATCTTCTTCGCCTGTTCCGCCTGAACCTCCGAATTACTTTCACTTGTATTGTATAATATACCTACCTTTTTTGCGTTTGGAACAAGCTTTTTAATGAGTTCAAACTGTTTCTCAATCGGGGCTGCATCGCTCGTACCTGTGACATTCGTCTCTGACTTTTCCATAGATTTTACAAGCCCTGCAGATACCGGATCTGTAACAGCTGTTATTAATATTGGAATGTCCTTTGTAGCGTTAAAAGCAGCCTGTGCAGCTGGAGTTGCAATTGCAAGTATCATATCCTTTTTCTCTGAAACAAAATTTTGAGCTATGGTCTGGGAGGTTGGAATGTCTCCCTGAGCGTTTTGAAAATCTATCTCTATATTATTGCCATCCTTAAAGCCCTTTGATTTAAGTGCGTCGATAAAACCTTTCCTTGCTGAATCCAATGCAGGGTGTTCCACAAGCTGTGAGATACCAATTTTGACGATTTTATCTTGTGTTGAATTTGATGAACCAGATTTAACTTTACTGCAGCTCACCATAAGAAATGAAGCTAAAAGAACAATAAGAGTTGTGATTTTGAAAATGTTTTTACCTACCATACTACCATCCTCCTAAAAATTTTATATAATAAAAAAACCCTCCAGAGGAGAGTTTATAAACATATGGATCAATATCCCATGAGGGGAGAGCTATCTCCTTCTATACTGCTAAACTACCATACTACATTTGAACCTATACTACAAAACTACACCAATACCTTCCAAAGTGTTATTTAAATATAATTATATAACCTTTATGTTCAAAATTCAAGTGTATTTTTATTAATTTTCCGGAATTGATCTATGGCCAAGCCCTATAACAACCTCGTTTAAGTGAAGAAGGCCAATACTCATAAAAATACATACGCTTATATGTTCTCCACACCTTGCTATACCTATTTTGCCTCCAACGTTAAGACCATTTGCCTTTGCAGCTACCTGCATTATTGCCTCCCTGGCGGCACCTGCAACAGCGCCGTCGTGTACATGGCACTCCTTTGTAATTCCACTTCTTCTTGAGGCCACAAGAGCTCTTTCGATTATCTTTGGTATTGAAGAGATGAGATCCCCTCCAAAATCAACTGCAGCAGTCAAGATTCCCTTTTCCCTAAAATCCTCAATTAGCCTTTGTTCATCTTCCCTTGAGGATATAGCCATTTTAATCGACGCCTTTGCGATATCAATGCTATCCCACTTCATTTTTCCACCTCCGTTTTTATTCAACAGTTTAATTATACAATATTTCCATTAAACATTTTGCATTTTTGGTTAATAAATTATTTCAAACAATAACAAAAGAGCCCGAAGGCTCTTTTAAAACAATTACTATTGATATATGAAATTATGAGTTGATTATAGACATCTTATTAGATTTGCCATCTCAATAGCCGTAACTGCTGCATCATAACCCTTGTTTCCAGCCTTTGTTCCCGCCCTTTCAATTGCCTGCTCTATTGTATCTGTAGTAAGTACCCCGAAAACGACAGGAACTTCCGTTTCAAGGGATACACTTGCAATTCCCTTTGAAACTTCATTTGAAACATAGTCAAAGTGAGGAGTTGCACCCCTTATAACAGCCCCCAGGCATATAACTCCATCGTACTTGCCTGACTTTGCCATTTTCTTTGCAATAAGTGGTATTTCAAAGGCTCCAGGAACCCATGCAATTTCAATGTTATCATCATCTACTCCATGTCGCTTTAAAGCATCGATGGCACCTGATAACAGCTTGCTTCCAATAAACTCATTAAATCTTCCAACTATTATACCAAACTTCAAACCTTGGGCAACTAATTTTCCTTCATAAATTTTCATTTTACTTTGCCTCCTTAAAAACTAACATATGTCCCATTTTTTCTTTCTTTGTTCTTAAATAGTATTCATTTCTTTCATTATGGTTCATTTGAATAGGAATCCTTTCAACTATTTCAATTCCATAGCCTGAAAGCCCTGAAAGTTTCTTTGGGTTATTGGTCATAAGCCTTATTTTTTTAACTCCAAGGTCAGCAAGTATCTGCGCCCCAATTCCATAGTCCCTCATATCCTCAGGGAATCCAAGTGCCAAGTTTGCCTCAACTGTATCAAGTCCCTGGTCCTGAAGAGCATATGCCCTGAGCTTATTAATAAGTCCTATACCTCTCCCCTCCTGGCGCATGTACAAAAGAACACCTCTGCCTTCATCATTGATTTTCTTCATTGCAGCTGCGTACTGTTCTCCGCAGTCGCACCTTAAGGAACCGAAGGCATCTCCAGTTAGACATTCTGAGTGGACTCTTACAAGCACAGGTTTTCCATCTGAAACATCACCCTTAACCAGAGCAACATGATGCTCACCGTTTAAAATATTTTCATATCCAATTATTCTAAATTCACCGTATTTAGTTGGCATATTTGCCTCTGCAACACGTTTTACCAGGACTTCGTTTTTTCTTCTATAGGCAATTAAATCAGCAATGGTTATCATTTTAAGATTATGTTCCTTTACATATTCTATAAGCTGAGGAACTCTCGCCATTGTTCCATCTTCATTCATAATTTCACATATTACCCCTGCAGGATATAACCCTGCAAGCCTTGCCAGGTCTACTGCAGCCTCAGTATGTCCTGCCCTTTTTAAAACTCCACCTTCCCTTGCTTCAAGTGGAAAAACATGCCCCGGCCTTTTAAAATCCCTGTAAGTTGCTTTAGGGTCTAATACCTTCTGTATTGTAAAGGCTCTTTCATAGGCCGAAATTCCTGTGGCAGTTTCAACTGCATCAATTGAAACTGTAAATGCCGTTCCATGTGAATCGGTATTTTGAACAACCATTGGGCCAATATTAAGTTCCCTAAGCCTCTCTCCTATTATAGGCATACATATAAGCCCCCTACCGTACTTTGTCATAAAGTTTATGGCTTCAGGGGTTACCATTTCAGCTGCCATTAGAAGATCTCCCTCATTTTCTCTGTCCTCCTCATCAACAACAACTATCATTTTTCCATTTCTAATGTCTTCAATGGCATCCTCAATTGTGTTAAACTTGTACATTTAGTTCACCTCACATTTTATATAAATCCATGTTCACTTAGAAAATCAATGTCAATGTCTTTTTTGGCATTTGAAGGCTCTTTAAACAATAAAAACCTTTCAACATATTTTCCAATCATGTCGCATTCAAGATTTACCTCATCACCTATGTTTTTTTCAATAAGGGTAGTTACAGCCTTTGTATGGGGAATAATTGATACCTTAAACATATCGCAATCAACATATGCAGCGGTCAGGCTTACACCATCAATTGATATAGAGCCTTTATAAACAACGTATTTTAATATATCCTGAGGGGCAGCTATGGATATCCATAGGGCATTGTCTTCCTCCTCAAAGTTTTTAATGACTCCAACACCATCGATATGGCCGCTGACAAGATGTCCTCCTATCCTGTCACCAACTTTCAAAGCCCTTTCAAGGTTGACTCTGCTTCCCCGCATAAGATTCTTTAAATTACTTCTTTTCATGGTCTCAGCCATAACATCAACTGTAAAGCTGCTTGAATCAAAGTCCGTTACTGTAAGGCATACACCGTTTGTACTTATACTATCCCCTATCTTTACACCTTCAAGTACCTTCTTTGCCTTGATTTTAATAACAGCTGATTTTGAGGATTTAATTACAGACTCAACAACACCTACCTCCTCCACCAATCCTGTAAACATATCAATTAACCTCCTTAGAAATTCACAAAATGTATCCTTCTATCATGATGTCCTCACCAAATCTATAAATTTCCATATCCTTCAGTATAATAGCATCCCTTACTAAACCTATGCCCTGTCCACCTACAGGAGTTTTTGCTTCCCTTCCCCCCAATATTTTTGGTGCTATAAAGAAGTTAACTTTATCAACAATTCCTTCCCTCAGAGCAGCAAAATTTAGCGTTCCTCCTCCCTCTAAAAGAACGCTGTCTATTTTTCTTTTCCCCAACTCCTTCATCAAATAACATAAGTCAACTTTATCATCTTTTGGAGGAGTCAATATAATCTCTGCACCAGTTTCCTGAATGGCTTTTATTTTATCCTTGTCTATAAACTCAGTAGCTGCGATTATTGTTTTTGCTTTTGAATTTCCATGTAAAACTTTTGCACTCAAGGGTATTCTCCCCTTGCTGTCAACAACTATTCTTATCGGGTCAATTCCATCAGTATCATCGAGTCTCGTTGTTAAAAGAGGATCATCATTAATAATTGTATTTATACCCACCATAATTCCGGACACCCTATGCCTGAGCCTATGGACATATCTTCTTGATAGTTCATTTGAAATCCATTTTGAATCTCCAGAATATGAAGCTATCTTACCATCCAGTGTCATGGCAGCTTTTAAAATGCAAAATGGAATCTGAGTTGTTATATACTTGATGAAGATTTCATTCAGTTTTTTTATTTTGTCTTCAAGCACTCCCACTTCAACTTCTATACCATTGCTTTTTAAAATTTCTATACCTTTTCCTGATACAACAGGGTTAGGATCCATCATCCCTATTACTACCTTTTTAATCCCCTTTTTAACAATAGCGTTGGCGCAGGGTGGTGTCTTTCCATAATGGGAGCATGGTTCTAAAGTAACATACATGACGGCTCCACTAACATTTTCAGTGGCACTATTGAAGGCGTTTATCTCAGCATGATTTTCTCCATATTTTTGATGATATCCCTCGCCTATAATTCTTCCGTTCTTTACTATAACTGCTCCTACTAAAGGATTCGGTTTTGTAAACCCTTCACTTTTTTTTGCAAGCTCTAAGGCCCTTTCCATATATTCAATATGCAAAATCTCACCTCCGAATAAAAAATAGCCCTGAAGTCTTAGCTTCAGGGCTATTTTTGTACAAGATATTATTCTGCTGTATAAATATAAAAAACATACAATTTCTCGTACACCTTCTTCCATCCAGACTTTAACTGTCGGCCCCGGAGTTTCACCGGATCATGCCTTTCGGCTCGCGGGCTTTACCGCCGGTGGGGACTTACACCCCGCCCTGAAGGTAATATTAATTTTTATAATTAAAGCCTATCACCATCAGCATTAATTGTCAATATATTGACCAGTTTTTTCTCTTTTCTTAATCAAATCCATCATGTGTTTTGGAATAAACTTTCTAAGCCTTTCAGGCAGTATATTCAAATCTTCACTTGTAATGCCTTTCATAAAAATCAGCGAAACAAAATATACATATTCTCCTAAAACAATACAAATCAATGCAGGCACAGCATATGAAATATATCCACTGCTAATGAAACTTATAACATAATGGAGTACAGTATAAATGCCATATATACCAATTCCCATTATGCCAGATGCTATTGCTGGCCTAACGGCGTAAACAAATACGTTTGTTTTATTGTTTATAGTCTTAACAAGTATTATATTCCCAAGCACCAGAGGTATGAGATAGTATATCGTATTTCCAATTATGGCACCAAGGATGTTTATATCTGGTATCGCAACGACAAAATAGTTAGTTATTATTTTCCCTGCAATTCCTATTATAAGAAAGGAAGAAACCAGATAAAGTCTTCCAAGCCCCTGAAGTATTGTGCTGAATACCTGAACGGCTGACATAAGCACCAGGACATAAGCCCCATAAAGCATTACATAGGATCCACCGCCAAACTTCATAAGCCTGTAAATGGGGTAGCTTAGAATGCTCAGCCCAACTGCAGAGGGAATTGATATTAAAAAGCAGGTTTTAAACGCCATTTCTATTTTATCTATGACCTCATCCCTATCGTTTCTTGCAGCAGCTGCTGCAATTGCAGGAAGAATTGCCACAGATAGGGAAGTAATTATTGCATTCGGAATTCCTATAAGCTGATTATATTTGGTTAGAAAACCAAATAGCTTTGTGGCCTCTGATTCTAAAAAACCTGCATGCAGAAGCCTTGCTTTCGTGTTGCTGAGGTCTATTATATTTCCTAGATTGTACATAAGCGTATATGCTGACAGGGGTATGCTGCAATTTAATATCCTCTTAAATAATTGCTTATTTGAATATCTCTTAACCGATGGGTCATGCATTCTTACAATTTTTGACTCTTTATTCTTTCTATATAAATGTACAAGAAATAAAGATGTAAAAAGGGCTGCTATGGAAGTTGCAAAGGCTCCTCCCCCGACTGCTGCTTCCAAACTGTGCCTTATAAATGCATAGGCCAGAATCAGAGTAAATACTATATTTATAACCTGCTCAA
Source organism: Fonticella tunisiensis (assembly GCF_004364155.1). Classification (GTDB taxonomy): domain Bacteria; phylum Bacillota; class Clostridia; order Clostridiales; family Caloramatoraceae; genus Fonticella; species Fonticella tunisiensis. Next base: position 104,983 of record NZ_SOAZ01000007.1, read on the forward strand.
TTACCTGCGAAACAGCTGTGGGAGCCATATTGCCCCTTCCCTGAAAATATCCCCTATATGATGTATTTATTGTGGAGAAAAATATCGTTGGAGCCAGTGCCAGCACCCCTAAATATGACCTTGGGTAATGCACTGCAGCTGCAATGGATTTTGCAAATATGAAAAACAAAACTGAAACTATAAAACCCAGACATATCAGCAGCGCTCTGGACATTTTAAATACCTTTACAGCATCCTTATAGTTTCCAACTGCCGTAAGCTCCGATACAAGTTTTGAAATGGACTGGGGAAGCCCTGAGTTTGTCACTGCATAAATTACAACAAATATCTGGTAGGAAGCAGCATAAACTCCATAGCCTTCATCCCCTAATATTGCAACTAGCACAGGTAAATATAAAAGGGACAACACCTTTACAATTAGTACTGCTACGGATAAATATGCAAAACCACCTATTGTTGATTGCTTCTTCATATGAAACTCCTCGTTTTTCCTTAATTCATTGGTATCCACTATATTTTATCATTCGCTTCAATTATTATCAATAAAATGAAAATTCATCTTAACCTCCACATTGCTTTATGTCATTTTTCAATTTCTTGAATATTATATCTTAGAGAAATGACAGGAGGTTTAATATGATATTTCAAGAAGTAAGCTGGATAAGAATCAACAGCCAAAAATTTTGCCCTGCCTTAAGGAAGATCGCCCTTGAATGGTATCGATCCTTCAGGCATGTTCCATGTTTTATGCAAAACTTCTTTAAGTGGTTAAAACAGCGTTATAAAAAATATAATGTTATCGTTCAAGTCGAAAAAAATCATGCCAGTGCCTTTTCAATTATGTCCCTGGCGTCATCAACAGGATGCAGGATAGAAAAGGAGCTTCCTTTGATAAACTCCTTCCGTACCAGAGTTAATGCAAAAAAACTTAGAAAACTCGCTGAAAATAGAGGTGTAAAAAAGATATGGCTTGATGGTGAAGTACACGCTGTACTTGATACGGCCTCAAGCGTTATAAAGTCTTCCACACTATGGAAAAGCGGCATTACAGGAAAGGGTATTACGGTAGCAGTACTTGATTCAGGAGTCTATAATCATCCAGATCTTAAGGGCAGAATAATTGGCTTTGTAGACTTTATAAAAAATAAAAAAACTGCATACGATGACAATGGCCACGGAACCCATGTTGCAGGCAATATAGCCTCAAGCGGAAAAAGTTCAAACTATAAATATCGCGGGACTGCACCTGAGGCAAATATAGTTGGGGTTAAGATACTAAATAAAGAGGGATCTGGCAGCTTTTCAACTGTTATTGAGGGAATTCAGTGGTGCATAGACAATAAGGATCTTTTAAATATAAGGGTTATGAATTTGTCCCTGGGAAGCCCCCCAATGCAGTCTTATAAGGATGACCCTGTATGCCAGGCAGTTGAAAGTGCGTGGAAAGCAGGGATAGTGGTATGCGCTGCAGCAGGAAACAGCGGCCCCGAGCCAAACACTATAAACTCCCCTGGAATAGACCCATTAATAATTACTGTGGGAGCATTAAACGACAACAATACAATACCGGCCTTTGACGACGTAATAGCCGATTTTTCAAGCCGTGGCCCCACAATAGATAACCTTCAGAAACCTGATATTGTAGCACCTGGAGTTGATATTATATCCCTTAGAGTACCCGGCTCACTCATTGATAAACAGAATAAGAGTGCAAGAGTTGGAAATCTCTACACTTCTCTGTCCGGGACATCAATGGCAACACCAATATGTACCGGAGTTGTATGTCAGATGCTTCAGGCAAATCCATCCCTTACCCCCGGTGAGGTAAAGGAAAGGCTTATTAAAACCGCCATTCCTGTTTCAGGTGTAGACAAAAACTCCCAGGGTGCAGGAATCATAAACGCAGAAGAAGCGGTAAAATAGAAATAAGAATAGCCTGCATAGACATGGGCAGGTTATTCTTATTTCTCTGCTTCTATCCTTACATCTTATTATATTATTTTTCCTCAAGTGTTCCAATTTTTTCATCAACAATCAAAACAATTAGCTCAGTATTCTCAGGCCTTTTATCCATTATGGTTGTATTGCTGAATATATTCCAAGTGTCTCCATATTTCTCCTCCATCCCTGGAATGTTGCATTCTTTATAATAACATGCTTTCAAATTATACTTTCAAATTCCATTTGAACTAAGAGTCTTTTTTATATATAATGATTTTATGTTCTTCTAAATTGTTCATGTATTTATAATATTTTTATTTAATTCCAATAAATTCGCATATCTTCAATCTGTACAAAAAACAATGTTTTAAAACTCTGCTTCACTATCTTTTACGGAGGGATGGTTATGAAATCAAAGGTATATTTTTACAACATGAGGGCTTCCAAGGCTTCCCAGGCTATTCCCAAAAAGATTGCAAAGCTTTTCGATGTTGCTGGTTTTAAAAACATAATTAAAGAGAATGACCTTGTTGCAATTAAGGTTCATTTCGGAGAAAGAGGAAACACAGCTTTTATAAATCCCGTATATGTGCGTCAGGTCGTTGATAAGGTTAAAGCAAATGGAGGAAAGCCATTTTTAACCGACTCAAACACGCTGTATAAGGGAAGTCGTGCAAATGGAGTTGACCATTTGGTTACTGCAATTGAAAATGGGTTTGCCTATGCTGTTGTAAATGCTCCTATTGTAATTTCCGATGGAATATACAGCAAAGATTCCATGGAGATTGAAATCAATAAAAAACACTTTAAATCAGTTAAGATATCTTCAAACGTAGTTCGTGCCGATTCTATGATCGTTATGTCTCACTTCAAAGGCCATGAAATAGCTGGCTTTGGAGGAGCTATTAAAAACCTTGCTATGGGATGTGCCCCTGCCGCAGGAAAACAGCAGCAGCATTCAACTGTTCAGCCAGTGGTTGGTGATCACTGCAGGGCCTGTCAGATGTGCCTTAAAAATTGCCCTGCTGACGCAATAACAATGGTAGACGGTTCAGCATATATAAATCCTGAAAAATGTATAGGCTGCGGTGAATGTATATCAATTTGTACCTACGATGTAATAAAGCCCCAATGGGGAACAGCTATGGACTCCTTCATTGAAAGAATGACGGAATACGCATACGGTGCATATTCATGCAAGAGGGATAAAATAGCATTTATAAACTTTGTTATAAACGTTACTCCTCTATGTGACTGCGTTCCATGGAGTGACGCCCCAATCGTACCTGATATAGGTATACTTGCATCCTTTGACCCCGTTGCAATAGACCAGGCAAGCTATGACCTTGTGAACCAGCAGCTTGGCCATTCCCACAGTGCACTTGGTGACTGCGGACATGGCCTTAAGTCGGGGGAAGATAAATTTAAGGCCCTTCATCCGGAAACCAGAGGAGAAATGCAGCTTTCCTATGGAGAGGAGCTTGGCATGGGCTCAAGGGATTATGAATTAATTGAACTTAAGTAAGAAAAAATCTCCGTGATTAAATCGCGGAGATTTTTTTCCTCCATTCATCATTCCGGCAAGGATATCGTTTATGTCAACCTTAGACATTCTTTATAATACTGGTCTTGTTTGAAAATTCCTCTCCAGAGGGATACAACGCAATATTCCTTGTCTTCATATTAATTCGCCACAAATCAGCTAAGACGTTGAACCTTCACTCCCTGCATCAGATACGAAAAAGTTCTGTACACAAGCGTAGTTGTGAGAGCAATATATTTTTATCACAGCGTCTTTTGAAAATAAAACTAGCTCTGCATGAAACAAAATTCACCACAATATTATGAAAACAGTTTCTAAATTAATCCGCTTTTCAGTTCAGGAACTAAGCGAAGATAAAAAATATATGAAATTCACATAAAACGGGCAATTAGAAGTTCTAGGCGAAGGGATGCAGAAAAATCCTAAAACTTTCGTGACTTAAGCAAGGCGAGTTTAACGAAAGTTCTTGATTTTTCAAATCCCGAGCCTTAGAACTTCTTTGCAAAGCGTGCTGGTGAATGAAATATATTTTTTATCGCAGCGTCGGCCTGTAAATTTATCTGCTTTTATTCCAACGGGCTTTTCAGAGTAGCACAACGCGTTAAGTTAATTTACCGTTCCCCTAAGTCCGATCTCATCTGCTACCTTTTGCATTCCTTTTATGGTTTCCCCTATAACGTAATCGAGTTCAAGACCAAGCATTGCTGCGCCCTCTTCGATTACTTCCCTCTTTACTCCTGCCGCAAAGCTCCTCTGCTTCCACTTCTTTTTAATGGATTTTACCTCAATATCCATGATGCTTTTGCTTGGTCTAACAAGAGCTGCAGCAGCAATAAGCCCAGTAAGCTCATCTATTGTATATAATACCTTCTCCATTCTCTCTACCGGTTCAACATCTGAACAAAGCTTCCACCCGTGGCTGACTATGGCCCTTATGTACTCCTTTGGCCAGTTTTCCTCTTCGAGTATTTCCTTGGTCATCGTACAGTGTTTGTCGGGATACATCTCATAATCAAGATCGTGCACAAGCCCAATAATTCCCCACTTCTCTACATCTTCGCCAAAAAGATTTGCAAAATGTCTCATAACTGCTTCAACAGCAACAGCGTGGCGTATGAGGCTTTCATCCTTATTATATTTTTTCAAAAGCTCAAAGGCCTCTTCCCTTGTAGGTATCTTTTGCATAAGCCATAACCCTCTTTCCTTAGTAAATTTTACTATATATGATAGTAATGGTAAAAGGGATTGTCAAGTTTTTTATTCCAGCCTGTTATTATGCATCCATCACTAATTCCTGAATGCTCTTTGAGTTATAATTTAAACTAACATTAATATTATTTTAAAAAATTTATTTTAAAGGTAAAGACCTATCCTAAAGCTTCGATAATATTAAAGAGATGCATATATATATGTCGATACACGCAAAAACTAAGGGGGAAATTTTATGAAATGGTTTAGAAACCTAAAAGTAAGGCAAAAACTTATACCATCTTTCTTTTTGGTCATATTGTTCTTACTATCTATCGGACTTGAAGGTATAATCAATATGCAGAGGATTAACTCTAACGGAAGGGTTATAGCTGACAGCTATCTCGCATCCCTTGAAAATATAACTAATATAAAACAAAATATTCTTGAAATGCGCGCAAACATTTCAGAGGCACTTAACAGCCAGAATAAGGATAATCTTAAAGAGTACGAAAATGCAATAAATGCCTTAAGCAAATCTAATGAGGATCATTTTACAGCATTTGAAGCTATACCATTTTCCTCAGAGGATGAAGAAAGGATTTACAAGGATGAGTTTAAGCCCTATTATGATAAGTATAAATCTCTTCAAAAAAATATTATGGACGCAATAAAAAATGGAGACTATGCTACAGCCTATAGCCTTTATACTGGTGACTATAATTCTCTTAGAAAGAATGTTGAATATAATTTGACAAGAATAATAAACGTAATACTCGCAAATACAGAGGAGATTAAAAAGCAAAACGCCTCTATATTTAATTCATCACTTATAAATATGATTATAATTATTTCAATTGGAGCTATTTTGTCCATAGCCCTTGGAATAATTATATCAAACCTCCTTGCAAGGGAGGCCAAAAAGGTTTTGGCCTTTGCTGAGAGCCTTGAAAAAGGTGATCTTACTCAATCCATATCATCAAACTCCAGGGATGAGCTTGGAATAATTATTAATTCACTTAATATGGCTGCAGCAAATACCCGAAATCTTATATCTGAAATAAATATGAGTTCAAACGAGCTTGGTGCATCCAGCGAGGAGTTGTCCGCATCGATTGAAGAGATTTCATCCCAGATGGCAGCTGTAAACGAATCCTCAAAGCAAATATCCCAGGGTGCTGAGGAATTGAGCTCATCTATACAGCAGATAAGCACTTCCATGGAGGAAGTAAGGGGAACTGCAAGTGATTTTGTTGAAAGTGCAAAGAGTACAATAGAGTATGTTGAAATGGTTATGAAAAACGCAAGGGAAGTAAAAAATAAGGGAACAGGATCCATGGAAAATTCAAAGAGAATCATGCAGGAACAAAGGGAAAATATATTAAAATCAATTGAAGAGGGTAAGGTTGTAGAGCAGATAAAGGTTATGGCTGAATCGATTGGAAACATAGCTTCACAAACAAACCTCCTTGCCCTAAATGCTGCAATAGAGGCTGCAAGGGCTGGAGAACATGGAAGGGGCTTTGCAGTGGTTGCCGATGAGGTACGAAAGCTTGCGGAGCAGTCTGCACAAACTGTCTCCAGCATTCAGGAGGTTATACAAAGGGTTTATGCAGCCTTTGTCCACCTTTCTCAAAGCGCTGAAAGCGTTATAAACTTCATGGAAACAAATGTAACAAACGACTATGAACTTCTCATACAAACAGCTGAGGCCTACGAAAGGGACTCTGAGTTTATGACATCATACTGGCATGAAATAGCAACTGCGTCCAAGTCAATGCTTGAATCCATTGACCAGATAAACATGGCTATTCAAAACGTGTCAGCTACAACACAGCAGTCAGCTGCAAGCTCTGAGGAAATACTTTCAAGCATTACTGAAGTTTCTACTGCCATTGAAGAAGTATCGAAATCTGCACAGAGTCAGGCTGAGCTTGCCGAAAAGCTGAACGGTTTGGTTCAAATATTTAAAATACAAAATAATCAAGAAGCTGAATAATAATTTTATTCAGCTTCTTCACCATCTGCCTGGCATAAGCTATTCATTAGTTTTTATAGCATAATGAATTAAGATATTCGTTAGTCAGAGTTGTTAATAGGATATGACTTTTTGCTATAAGCCAATACCCTTTTCTGGTATTGGCTTATATTTTTTCTCCATCAAACCCCATTCCACAATTTTTATGATATACCTGCATAATCCACGAAAAGTAAAGATATATTTAAATAAATGGTAAATATTATAAAAATTATATTTTTCTTCTAAAATAGAAGATTGTAATTATCTCTACTATGTAATATCATTTTTATATAGCACAATGTAGTATTTTATACTACATTGTATAAAAGAGGCATGAAAGCAATATGATTTCGTGTTTCCATGGAATGGCTTAAGTTTACTCGTATCATTAATAACAAAATTCAAATAAATTTATGGGAGGTTATTTTATGTTAACGTCACTTGCGACCCTTGCAACTCCTATGCTCATCATACTTGGCGTAATTGTTCTTTTATGGCTTTTAGGCTTTAGGATAATCCCCAGCAACAAGATAGGCATTGTTGAAAAATGGTGGTCTCCAAAGGGTTCCTTAAATGAGCAGATAATAGCCTTAAATGGAGAAGCCGGCTACCAACCTGAAGTATTAAGAGGTGGTATTCACTTTAAAACTCCTCTAATGTATAAGGTTCATAAGGCTCCACTTGTTACTATACCCCAGGGTCAAATAGCCTACGTATTTGCCCGAGACGGTAAACCCCTTGAGCCTACACAAACCCTGGGAAGGGTAATCCCTGAATGTAACAACTTCCAAAATGTAAAAGCCTTTCTGGAAAAGGGTGGACAGAAAGGTCCTCAAAGAGGTATCATCCGTGAAGGAACCTACGCTTTTAACCTTGCACAGTTTATCATAATAACTGAGGACAAAACCTACTATCTTCCTATGGGTTCCCACTCAGAGGAAGTTACCATTAATAAAATGGCAGCTCTTTTAAAGGATAGGAATGGATTTACCCCTATAGTAATTAAAGGTACTGATGACAAGGTCGGAATCGTTACAGTTCATGACGGTTTGTCCCTTAACAGGGATGACATTATAGCTCCAACCGTTGGTGATAATCCAGAGGATCCTGATACCTACCACAACAACTTTCAGGACCCTGAAAAGTTCCTAAGGGCTGGCGGGTTTAGAGGAAGGCAGCATCAGGTACTAGTTGAAGGTACCTACTTTATTAACAGGCTTTTTGCTACGGTTGAGCTTATTGATAAGACTATTATTGATGTAGGTTACGTTGGAGTTGTTGTATCATATATAGGCCCCAAGGGTATTGATTCAACAGGTGATGAGTATAAGCATGGCGAACTTGTTGAAAATGGATATAGGGGCGTTTGGAGAACTCCCCTAATGCCAGGTAAATACGCCTTTAACACCTATGCGGGAAAGATTATAAAGGTTCCAACAACAAACATCATATTAAAATGGATAAGCAATCAGAGCGGAAATCATAGATACGATGAAAACCTTAAAGAAGTAAGCCTGATCACCAAGGATGCCTTTGAGCCATCCCTCCCTCTTTCAGTAGTTATGCACATAGATTACAAAAAAGCTCCCCTTGTTATCCAAAGGTTTGGCGATATCAAGATGCTCGTTGACCAGACCCTTGATCCAATGGTGTCTGCTTACTTTAAAAATATAGGTCAAACTAAAACCCTTATACAACTTATACAGGAACGAAATGAAATTCAAAATATTGCTTCAAGTGAAATGATGGAAAAGTTCAACCACTACAACCTTGAACTTGAGGAAGTACTAATAGGAACACCTTCAGCCTCCGTAAATGATGATAAGATAGAGATTATTCTAAAGCAGCTAAGGGATAGACAGATAGCATTAGAACAAATTGAAACCTACTCTCAGCAGGAAAAGGCAGCTGCCAAGGAAAGGGAGCTTAGGGAAGCTGAATCAAAGGCCACACAGCAAAAATACCTTACAGAGTCTGAAATAAATATTCAGATTCAAAGTAACCAGGGTAAGGCAGAATTCCAAAGGTCCCTCCAGGAAGCCTTAAAGATTAAGACCATTGCAGAAGCAGAAGCCGAAAAGGAAGCAAGGGTTGGTATTGGTAAAGCTATTGCAATTGAAGAGCAGGTTAGAGCTTACGGCGGCCCACAATATCAAGTTCTCCAGGATATAATGAATAAGTTTACCTCAGCCATTGAAAGATCAAAGATAGACATAGTTCCAAAGACGGTTATATCAATGGGACAAGGAGCTTCCTCTGTAAACGCCTTTGAAATGCTTCTTAGTTTAATTATTGGCGAAAAGCTTGGAGTTAAGATTGATGGCACAGGAGACAAGGTAGAAAATACAAGGGTTAAAGAGATTAAGGACCTCATATTAAAAAGCCTTGAACAAAACAATGAGAAGAAAGAAACTTCCGATGAAATAAGCGTTGAAACCATGAACCAGGTTGCTCCATCCAAGGAGAAGTAATAAAGAAGGCTGTCATTCAAATATTTCAATGACAGCCTTCTTTATACATTTCATTCATTGGATTTAACAACATCCCTGTTCTTTAAAAAATAATCTATTCCTGAAATAATCGTTGCTATCAGCGCAGCATATATGGCAATAGGAGCTAATGTGCCTATGAAGTTATTGAAAATTTTTGCCTCTGAACTTGAAAAAACGCTTATAAAGGTATGATCAAGATTTAAAAGGGCTATGATTATTGCTGCAATCTGTGTTGTTGTTTTTAATTTTCCCCATTTACTTGCTGCGATAATTCTGCCATTTGCCATCGCTAAAACCCTTAAGCCCGTTACCGCAAATTCCCTTGCGATGATTATTATAACTATCCATGCAGGAAGCATTTTATACTCCACAAGGGATACAAGAGCAGCTGTTACAAGCAACTTATCTGCAAGGGGATCCATGAACTTCCCAAAGTTTGTTATCTGATTCCTGCTTCTTGCTATATATCCATCAAGTTTATCCGTAGAAGCCGCTATTATAAAAACAATAGTTGCTATCGGAACACCAAAGGATATTCCTTTTATGGATATAAAAATCAGAAAAACAGGTATTAAAAAAACCCTTGCTATGGTAATTTTATTTGCCAGATTCATTATGCACCACTCCTATCAAATTTTATATTTCGCAACCAGCAGATCAAATCCATCAATTTATATACAATATATTATATATTATAGATATAAAATAACTTAATTTCCAGTAATTAATATTTATGATAATACATTTATTTCCTATTCGATAATACATTACTATAAATATTTATTCCATTTTATTTTGCTCATTTATTATGTTATTATTTTTACTCGTTGTGCTAGATAAATTTACAGACCGACGCTGCGATAAAAAATATATGAAACGAACTATTTTAGCGAGCAACTAGAGGTTCTTAGCGAGAGGACATCTGAGAAGCCGAAGTAGAGTTCGTGGTGTTTGAGCTAAGCGAGTTTTAAAAGCTTACTTGGCTTGTCAGCTGTCCCGAGCTTTAGAACCTCTATGCGCAAGCGTAGTTGTGAGAGTAATATATTTTTTATCACAGCGTCGATCTGCATATTCTTTCTGCTATTATTCCAATGGGCTTTTTAGAGTAGCATATTTTAATAATACGTTATAAAGGGATGATGTTCCCGTAGATTAAATCAGAACGTCATCCCTTTAGCTTATTATCCCCGTGATTATTTAAAATTAAAATAATCCAATTATCTCATCTAAAGCCTGTTTCTCATCTTCTCCATCTATTATAAGTTCAATTGTTTCGCCACATTTTAAAGCAAGGCTTAATAGGTTAAGTATACTTTTTGCGGATATCAATTTACCATCTTTTTTAATATATATAGTGCTTTTAAATTTGTTGGCAGCCTTTAATATTTCAGCTGCAGGCCTTGCATGAAAACCATCATCCCTTTTTATAGTTATCTGTCTTTCGATCATTTATAATACTTCCTCCTGATTTTTAAAGCTTGCACATATTTTTGCTCTCAATAGCGGTGTTTATAACGCCCTCAATGTCCTGTTCAACTGATGCCTGTATAACTGCAGCAAGAACTCCTTCTACAAGCGGTGCATCAACTATTTTTACCTTTTCCCTTATACTCTTCTCAAGCATGTCAATTGCAGTTTCAGTTCCCATCACAGCGCTTCCAATATCAACAAAAACAAGTATATTATCTGCCACCTTTGCTTCCTCTATGGCTTCCTTTATTTTTACAGGGTTTGTTCCAATTCTTCCATCCTCAGCTCCACCTGCTGCTCTTATTAAAACCTGTCCACTATTCATCTGTTCAGCTATGTCCTTAACTCCTTCGGCAACCTTTTCGCTGTGCGAGACTACAATTATTCCCAACATAATTATCCCCCCTTACGTTTTTCTAATAAGAGCCTAAAAATAATTTATTCTATATATTTCTTCACAAAGCAGCAAAGATGTTAATCTATTATACCCCTTCAAGATAATCAATTATAGCCCTCATATATGCTGGCAAATCCTTTGGAGTTCTTGAGGTAATAAGGTTCCTGTCAACAACTACCTCCTCATCAACATATTTTGCTCCTGCATTTTCTACATCGTCGATAATTGCATTGACGCATGTCATCCTGTACCCCTTTAAAACCTTAGCTGATATGAACACCCATCCACCGTGGCATATAGTTGCAAGAAGCTTTCCCTCTTCAAAGAACTTCCTAACCAGACTGGTTACTTTTGGATACCGCCTTAACTTATCCGGTGCCCACCCTCCTGGTACAAGTATTCCATCGAATCCCTCTGAAGTTACTTCGTCTATATTTGCATCAACAGTTACACTTAAACCATATTTACCTCTATAGGTCTTCTGACTTCCACTTCCAACGATGACCACATCACATCCCTCCTCCCTGAGCCTAAGCACAGGATACCACAGCTCTAAATCCTCAAATCCTTCTTCAGCAAGCATAATAACTCTTTTACCAAAAAGCCTCATATTTTCCCTCCTACATAGGTTTATGTTATTCTTACTAAAAACTGTTTGATATCTCTTTATCACTGCCCTTTAAAAATTTGTTTCTCCTAACATTTAGTGTTGTCCTTAACAAATTCATAAATCGCATCTATCATCAAAAAGCTTGATGTAGCCCCTGCATCCTGATGTCCAATACTCCTTTCCCCAAGATAGCTTGCCCTTCCCTTTCGTGCCGCTATCTCCTTTGTATAGTTTACTCCGTTTAGAGCAGCCTCTCTGGCATTTTTAAGTATATCAACCGCAGGAAGCTCCTTTAAAACCCCTTCTTTCAGCGCATTAAAAGCCGGCTCTAGGGCATCTATCATTGTTTTGTCCCCTGCCTCAGCCTTTCCCCTCATCTTAATACCCTTTATTGCTTCATCCATAATCTTTATAAAATCATTCATGTCTACCTCAGTCTTTCCTGCCACAGCCATACCGCCCTTCATAAAGGCTGTACCATAAAGAGGTCCAGATGCTCCGCCAACGGTTGCTATAAGGGTTAATCCCACAAGCTTAAAAAGCTCGCCTATATCCTTTATATTTGTTGAATTCATTTTATCCTTTACAACTTTAAATCCCTTGTTCATATTCAGCCCATGGTCTCCGTCTCCAATGGCTGCATCCAGTTCAGTTAAAAACTCTTTATTTTCCTCTATAACGTCCCCTATTTTTTCAATTAAGGCAGCGACATCCCTAACTTTTAATGACATTTTTATAACCTCCCTTAAGTACTTCCATAAAAAAGAAATAAAGACTTTACATTAGAATTTAATCCAATGACAATGGAGAAAAATATAATTGAGCATAAAGGCAGCAATATATATTCTGCTGCCTTTTATCTGTATTATAATACCTTAAATCCAGGAGTATCTGATGGCGCATCAAGGAGGGCCTTTAATTCATCGTCAAGCTTTAGAAGTGACACAGAGCATCCGGCCATTTCCATCGATGTCATAAACTCTCCAACGAATGTCTTATAAACTTTAACTCCACTCTCATTTAATAATTCATGCACTTTCCTGTTAACAATGAAAAGTTCCATGAGTGGTGTGGCCCCAAGGCCGTTTACCATAACTGCAACTTCATCACCATGTGAAAGATTCATATCCTCAAGTATCTTTGACATGAGATGTGTAGTTATATCGTCGGCTGGTTTTAGCTCTTCTCTGTGGGTTCCTGGCTCACCATGAATTCCCATTCCTATTTCCATTTCATTTTCCCCGAGGGTGAAATTAGGTTTTCCCGCTGCTGGAACTATGCATGGTGTTAATGCCATACCCATACTTCTAACATTTGCTATAACCTTTTCAGCAACCTCCTTAACCTTATCAAGGTCTTCCCCCGCCTCGGCAGCGGCCCCGGCTATCTTATGTACAAAAACAGTTCCTGCAATTCCTCTTCTTCCTGTCGTCCATGTGCTATTTTCTACTGCTACATCATCATTAACTACAACGCTTTCTACCCTTATTCCTTCCATCTCAGCCATTTCCTTAGCCATTTCAAAGTTCATAACATCTCCAGTATAGTTCTTAATTATAAGGAGAACACCTTTATCTCCTGCAACCGCTTTGATAGCCTCATATACCTGATCCGGCGTTGGTGATGTAAACACTGCGCCTGCAACTGCTGCATCAAGCATTCCCTTTCCAACATATCCTCCATGGGCAGGCTCATGGCCGCTTCCACCGCCGCTAACCAGAGCAACCTTGTCCACACATGGTGCATCCTTACGAACGAGAACATTTCCACAGTCGAGTTTTCTTACATACTGTGGATATGCAAGAACTATGCCCTGCATCATTTCCTCAACAACTACCTCAGGATTGTTAATTAATTTTTTCATTTTTTCCCCTCCTGGTATATTATAAATTTATTCCCTTACGGGAATAGCTCATGGACATGAAAATAAATGGATATTCATAAAGTATTCATTTGTTTTTCTCCTACATTTTTATGCTGATAACGTTCTAAAAAATTACATAAATTAGGTAATTAGTTAGTTATTTTTAAAATAACATGCATGTAATAAAGTTAATAATGCTTTTAATATCCTACAATTTGATATTTTTTTGCTTTGCTTGCTACTGTAGCATGGGTAACTCCCAGAGCCTTTGCTGCCGCGTTAAAGCTTCCATATTTTTCTAAAGCTGCTCTAATAATTTCCTTTTCATAATCCTCTATTTTGGAGATCTTTCCATCCTTTAAAAAGGATTCTATTGCACATTCTTTTACACAATCGCCCTGACAGTTTCTTATATTCTTGGGCAAATCATTAACATAAAGATATTCTCCCTCCGCAAGAACTATCATTCTCTCTACCACGTTCATCAATTCCCTTATATTTCCTGGCCAATTATAGTTCATCATGACATCAAGGGCTTCCTTACTAATACCTTTGATTTTAGTTCTGTTTTTTATGTTAATCTTCTCTATAAAGTACTCCACCATCATCTCAATATCATCTCTACGTTCCCTCAGAGGTGGAATAAGAAGGTTCACTACGTTTAATCTATAAAACAGGTCAAGCCTGAATTTCCCTTTCATAACCATTTCCTCAAGGTTCCTGTTGGTGGCAGCTATAACTCTGACATCGATTATGATTTTGCGTTCTGACCCTAAACGCTGTATTTCACCGTTTTGAAGTGCTCTGAGAAGCTTTGCCTGCATTTCAAGCGGAAGCTCCCCTATTTCATCCAAAAATAGGGTACCTCCGTCAGCAATTTCGAATATTCCTCTTTTATCCTTCAATGCCCCTGTGAATGCTCCCTTTTCGTATCCAAATAGCTCACTCTCCAAAAGCCCCTGAGGGAAGGCAGCACAATTAACTTTTACAAAGGGCCCATCTTTTCTCCAGCTTCCGCTATGAATTAAATCAGCCAGCAGTTCCTTCCCTGTTCCACTCTCTCCACAAATAACAACCGGCACTTCGGTAGATGCTATCTTTTTAGCCATATTCAGAACTTCCATAAATTTTTTATTCTTACCTATTATTACCGGTTCATTCATACTTTTAACTTTGTTATCGCTATTGTATGCAGATATATCCCATACCACATAAACATCACCATTTTCTTCATAAAAAAGATGCACTCTATTTCCATCTATGCAGATACTTTCAATACTTTTGTCCTCTATTTCTTTTTTTCTTTTATGAATCCACCCTAAACAATCATATTCCCTGTAATAGTCGACATTTTTTCCTTCTTCAATCCTGCTGCTGACTTTAAAGGCTGCTGAAAATGCTCTATTGAAATACTTTATGTTCAATTTTTTATCAAGAACCATAATAGGGCGAGATATATACTCATAAGCACGAGCCGATACACTCACGCTGCTTCACTCCTTAAGTAATGAAATCATATTTTTTTTGCATTAGAAGTGGCAACAACATCAACACCTGTACCAAGTATGTCTTTAATTACAATATCACCAATTGATACAGGGGCTTTCAATTTTACACCGTTTATTTCCTTCATAACGTCGAATATCAGTTTCTTTGGTATTTCTCTGCTGGTTTTTACAGATACAAGCATTTTATCTCCATTAAGAACCCTAACAGTTGAAGTTACAATCCTTCTTGGGTCCTTAATCTCTGATATTCCATATTCCCTTCCTCTTTTACACTTGTTGCCAGAGACATTAATTTCCTCGCCATCTATTGTTATCTCCAGACTGCATCCAAGAGGGCAATTAATGCATATCATTTTCTTTACTTCCATATTTACACCTCCTCCAGATGGAATGTTATTTCTCCCTTTTTGATTTGTTTTAGTACTTCTCTTTTAATTTTAAGATGCTCCATCTCTCCTGGAGAAACCATCTGCTTCTTTACTTTTGTTATTACTGTGTCGCCCTGCTTTGCACATAGATATACGTTTCTGTATACATTGTCGACACGCATAAAGAAGTTCACTTCATTATCAACATTTTCAGAATTTATAATGCATGGAACTACATAGCGTACGCCGCCGTTGCCTTTTGCGTATATTCTTTCATCAGACTTTTTGAGCTCTTTTTTAATATATTTTGCCGCTCCACGCCCTGCAAGCCTGCTTTCCTCTGTAACAAAGTCCACAAGGTCATGTACATGTACAACATTTCCACATGCGAATATTCCATCTATGGATGTCTGCATAGATTCATCCACCACAGGACCAGATGTTATATCGTTTATCTTAACTCCTGCTTCCCTTGAAAGCTCGTTTTCAGGTATAAGCCCTACCGAAAGTAGAAGTGTATCACATTCAACAAACCTTTCGGTTCCGGGTATTGGTTTTCTATCATCTCCAACCTTAGCTATAGTTACTCCCTCAAGCCTTTCCTTTCCATGTATCCGCACAACCGTATGGCTAAAAAGCAGAGGTATGTTAAAGTCATCAAGGCACTGCACAATGTTTCTCTTAAGCCCCGTTGAGTATGGCATAAGCTCTACAACCATTTCAACCTTTGCTCCTTCAAGCGTCATACGTCTTGCCATAATTAGTCCGATATCTCCCGAACCCAATATTACAACCTTTTTCCCAACCATATGTCCTTCTATATTAACAAATCTTTGAGCTGCTCCTGCTGTAAGCACACCTGCCGGCCTTGTACCGGGTATGTTTAGCGCCCCTCTGGTCCTTTCCCTGCAGCCCATTGCAAGTATAATTGCCTTAGCTTTTATATTTATAATTCCATCTTCAGGGTTTATAGCCTGAATAGTTTTATCACTGGATATATGAAGTACCATTGTATCAAGCTTGTATTCAATATTTAACTTCTCTACTTCCTTTATAAACCTGTCAGCATATTCTGGACCTGTTAACTGTTCTCCAAATATGTGAAGTCCGAATCCGTTATGAATGCACTGCTGAAGTATTCCACCAAGGCTCTTATCCCTTTCAAGAATGAGTATATCTTCTATTCCGTTTTTTCTTGCCTCAACTGCTGCCGCAAGCCCCGCAGGTCCTCCGCCGATTATAACAATCTCTCTTTCCATGTTATCCCTCCTTATTTAGTCCTGCCTGTAAGTATTTTGCTGCCTTCTCCAGCCTTTAGGATTTCTTCAGGTTCTACCTTAAGCTCTCTGGCCAGGATTTCAACAACCCTTGGCATACAAAATCCACCCTGACATCTTCCCATTCCAGCCCTGAGCCTTTTTTTAACCCCATCAACTGTTCTTGCCCCAAGGGGCCTGTATATTGCATTAATTATGTCTCCCTCTGTTATATGTTCGCACCTGCAGATCACTCTTCCATAAAGCTTGTTCTCCTTAAGGGCCTGTTCCTTTTCTTCCTGGTTCATATCTATAAATCTTCTTGGTTTAACCCTCTTTGGATTAAAGTTCTCTTTTTTATTGAGAATAAGTCCCTGTTCCCTTAGAAGATCTAAAACCATAAGTGCTACTGCAGGTGCAGATGTAAGTCCCGGTGATTCAATCCCTGCTGCATTTACAGCACCCTTTGAAGGAGAGTTTATTATAAAATCTCCCGTATCAGGCGTAGCTCTAACCCCTGTAAATGAAGTTATTACGTCCCTTAAATTTATGTTTCTTACACTCCGTTGAGCTCCTTTTATTACTTCATCAAGGCCCTCAAAGGTGGTTGACGTATCATCCTTTTCATAAATTTCAACAGCATTAGGTCCTAAAAGCAGGTTCCCATGAACTGTTGGAGAAACAAGTATTCCCTTTCCCTTTGATGTTGGAACCTGAAAGATAGTGTTTTTAACATGTTTTCCCTGAGTCTTATCTAACAGGCAGTACTCTCCTTTTCTTGGGATTATCCTGAATTCTTTACCACCAAGCATTCTGTTTATTTCGTCCGCAAACAAACCTGCTGCATTTACAACATATTTAGCCTCTATATTCCCTCTGCTAGTCTCTACTATAAAGTAATCCTCTCTCCTTTTTATATTTCTAACTTCAGTTTGGAACTGAAATTTTACACCATTTTGAAAAGCAATCTCTGCAAGGGCAATTGCCAATTCATAAGGTGACACAATTCCTCCCGTTTTTGCATGAAGCGCTCCAACAGCATTTTCGCTTATGTTAGGTTCAATTTTTCTAAGCTGTTCCCCATCTATGATTTCAAGCTCCTTAACTCCATTTCTTATTCCCCTTTCATAAAGCTTTTCAACATGCTTCATTTCTTCATCACTAAAGGCTATTACCAAGGAACCATTTCTTATAAAATCAACATCAAGTTCTTTACATAAATCCTCATACATTTCATTTCCCATCACATTCAGCTTAGCTTTTAATGTTCCTTCCTTTGCATCATAACCTGCATGTACAATTCCACTGTTTGCTTTTGTCGCACCATTAGCTATATCATAGCTCTTTTCAACAACCATTACATCAATCTGATATTTTGATAGTTCCCTTGCGATTGCAGTACCTGTAATTCCTGCTCCTATAACGATTACATCAATCATAATTACACCCCCTAATCAATAATTAAAGCCGTGCCAAAAAGACCATATTTATGGTCCAATCAGCACGGCTCTCACATCTCGCCATTAAATATTTACTTTACTCAAATTATATCATAATATTTTAAAATTTCAAACTTATTCTTCTTCCCATTTTAATGCTCTTTCAACAGCCTTTGCCCATCCCTTTATAAGTTTTTCTCTCTTTTTCTGTTCCATATTAGGTTCAAACTTTTTATCCCTTGCCCAGTTGGTGAGAATATCTTCCTTGTTTTTCCAGTATCCAACTGCAAGTCCGGCAAGATAGGCTGCTCCCAATGCTGTGGTTTCAATAACCCTTGGCCTGTCAACAGGAACGTTTAAAATATCGGACTGGAACTGCATTAAGAAGTTATTAGCAACTGCTCCTCCGTCAACCTTTAATGTACTTAACTTAATACCTGAATCTTCCTGCATTGCATTTAAAACGTCCATCGTCTGATATGCAAGTGATTCAAGAACCGCCCTGATAACATGTTCCTTCTTTGCTCCTCTTGTAAGCCCAACCAGTGTTCCCCTTGCGTACATATCCCAGTATGGTGCTCCCATTCCAACAAAGGCAGGAACAAAATATACACCGTTTGTGTCCTCAACGGATGATGCATATTTTTCTGTCTCAGCTGCAGATTTTATCATTCTCAGTTCATCCCTCAGCCATTGAACCGCTGCACCAGCTATGAATATACTTCCTTCAAGTGCATATTCGACCTTTCCATCAACTCCCCATGCTATGGTTGTAAGAAGCCCATTTTTGGATTCAACTGGCTTTTCCCCTGTATTCATGAGCATGAAGCATCCAGTTCCATAGGTGTTCTTTGCCATACCTTCCTGGAAGCATCCCTGTCCAAATAACGCAGCCTGCTGGTCTCCCGCATCCCCTGCTATTGGAACTTCAACTGTTGAGCCATCCAGCTTAGTGTAGCCATAGATACAGCTTGATGGCTTAACCTCTGGAAGCATCGACTTTGGAATATTGAGCTCTTTAAGTATATCATCGTCCCATTTAAGTTCATGTATGTTAAATAGCATTGTTCTTGAGGCATTGGAGTAGTCAGTTACATGCACTTTCCCTCCTGTCAGGTTCCAAATAAGCCATGTATCGATATTTCCGAAGAGAAGTTCTCCTCTTTCTGCCCTTTCCCTTGCTCCCTCGACGTTGTCAAGAATCCACTTTATCTTGGTTCCTGAAAAATATGCGTCAACAACTAGCCCTGTTTTCTTTCTGATCGCTTCAGCAAGCCCTTTGTTTTTCAATTCATCACAAATCGGTGATGTTCTTCTACACTGCCATACTATTGCATTATACACAGGTTTTCCGGTATTCTTATCCCATACAACAGTAGTTTCTCTCTGATTTGTTATACCTATTGCAGCTATATCATCTGCAGATATTCCTGCTTTGGCAAGGGCTTCATTTGCAACGCCTATTTGTGTTCCCCAAATCTCCATAGGGTCATGTTCAACCCATCCTGCCCTTGGATAAATCTGAGTAAACTCCTTCTGAGCAACGGATACTATCTCACCACTTTTGTTGAAAACTATAGCCCTTGAGCTTGTTGTTCCCTGATCAAATGATAGGATATACTTTGACATTTTAACTCCCCCCTAGGTTTTCTTTTTTAGAACATCTCTTATATAGATGTTTATTTGGTTAGCTTCAATGCTTATCAGCCAATCCGATCTCTTAAACTTCCTTGCACAAGCGTATTAGTAAATGGAATATATTTTTTATCACAGCGTTTTTTAAGCCAAAAATGGCACAACGAGTTATATTAATAGTCCAATATTACCTATTAACGTTTTTACTCTTTGACTCAATTTTGATTCCCGGAAAATATGGCACAATTAGCTTTTCATAAACAAATCCACCTGCTAATGCACCAGCTATTGGTCCAAATATAGGAACTATAAATCCATATTCATTCGCTCCCACTGCTGCCCTTCCCCAGCCCGCAATCATGGCAAAAAGCCTTGGCCCAAGGTCACGTGCAGGGTTCATTGAAAATCCTGTTAATGGTCCAAAGGATGTTCCTATGATTGCTATTGTAAGGCCTATCATAACAGCAGCCATTCCTGCTGTTGGTGTATTGGTGTTTCTTGAGTCGCCTACTGCAAAAATAACTAATACGAGAAATGCAGTAATTGCAAACTCCACCATGAAAGCTTCAAAATTATTTAAATATGGCTGCGGGAAGGTTGTAAATATTCCAACAAGCTTTACACTTTCCGCAGTTCCTCTTACAAGACCTGCGTTCTTTTCAAATAAAAGGAATGCTGGTCTAAACAGCCCATAAACCGCTGCAGCAGCGGTAAACGTTCCTGCAATTTGAGCAATAATATAAGGAACAATCTTCTTCCTGTCAAACCCCTTCCATACTGCAAGAGTTATTGTTACTGCAGGGTTTATATGTGTTCCTGAAACTGCTCCTGTTACATAGATAGCCATTGTAACTGCAAGTCCCCATACCAATGATAATTCCCATTGACTTATGTTGGTTTTGTTTAGAACAAGAGTTGCAACAACTCCAGCACCAATGAATATAAGAATAAATGATCCGATAAATTCTGCCACCAGTTCCCCAAATATGCTTTTTTTCATGTTATTACCCCCTTATGTTTTTTTATATATAGTGCAATAATCGTGCCAAAACACTAAATAATTGCACTATAGGCCAAAGATGCTTAAAATACAGAATTGTTTGACAATTAACAATAATGTTATTTTATTAACAGATAGTTAATTGATAGAATTTAACATATCGCTAATTCTTTTTGATAAAAATCAGCATAACAAAGGCAAATAGGACTTCACGCCATTTTTTTCATAAAATATTATAATCTTTCAACTATAGATCCCACATTTAATTATGTTTAGCTTTATAGGAACTGAAAATATTCCTTAAAAAACATATAATCCATTCATTATTAAAACATGATTTCGAAATGTTTTTCATTTCATTTTCTTTTAACAAAATATGTCTTAATATTATAATAATATCAAATTTTTGAACAAATTTGTATAATACAAGCAATCTATCTTTTATCAATCTTTTTTACAGCATTTTTATATCGTCTTTCAATATTCTTTCTATCTCCACTGGTTTAGTAATTTAATCTCAATGTAAAGCCATTTTAGATTTTAACATATATTGTCACATATTAATATTAATAATTTAGATATTCAACATATACATTTATAATGTATATGAATTTTAATAAGGGGGATCTACATATGATCAAATTAAAAAACCTCAAAAAATCTATAGTAGCCGTACTGTTCTTACTATTCTTGGTAACCAGCACACACTCGCTTAACGTTGGCAGTGGAGCATCTGCTAACAACAAAACTCAAGTTAAAAACGTCATTATGCTTATTCCAGATGGAACAAGCATAGAGGCCATAACTCTGGCGAGATGGTATAACGGCGGAAAATCACTTGCCATGGATGAAATTGCAGTTGGTCTTACAAGAACCTACTGGAAAGATGGTCCAATAACCGACTCAGCTCCAGGGGGAACAGCATATGCAGTAGGTTATAAAACAGATGATAAACATGTAGGCGTTTTAAGCGAACAAGAAGGAAATAGACCTGTTGCAACGCTGGTTGAAGCAGCAAGGCTTGAAGGAAAATCTACAGGAATAGTAGTCACATCAGAAATAATGCACGCAACTCCTGCAGACTTTACTGCTCATGATCCTGATAGATCAAACTATAATTCTCTTATGAAACAGCAAATATATAACGGTTTAGATGTTGTTCTTGGGGGAGGAGATGAATTTTTTACGCCTGCAGCTGGTGGAAAAAGAACTGATGGAAAGGATCTCAGGGAAGTCATAAAAAGCCTCGGCTATGATTATGTGACAACAAGGGATGAAATGAAAAAATCAAAGGCTTCAAAAATCTGGGGAGCCTTTGCACCTAGAGATTTAATGTATGATATAGACCGTCAAACTACAAACTCTGATCAGCCTACACTTGCGGAAATGACTCAAAAGGCTATAGAAGTTTTATCAAAGGATAAGGATGGATTCTTTCTTATGGTTGAGGGAAGTAAAATAGACTGGGCAGCCCATGCAAATGACCCTGTGGGCGTTGTAAGTGACATAATAGCCTTTGATAAAGCTGTTAAAGTAGCACTTGATTTCGCCAGGAAGGATGGCCATACAGTAGTGGTTTCCTCAGCGGATCATGGAACAGGTGGATTGACGATAGGAAGTAAAGTACATGATAAAGAATATTCATATATAACCTTTGATGAAAGCGTCAATAGACTTAGGACTGCAAAGGCTTCAGCAGATTTAGCCATTTCCCTTCTTAAGAATGCTGATGAAGGCAAAATAAAGGAAGTATTAAATACTTACTATGGCATTAACGATCCAACAGTTGAAGAAATATCATCTATTAAGTCTGATCCTCAAAATATTAAGCAAGTAATAAGCGCCAGATCGAATGTAGGTTGGACAACCGGCGGACATGTAGGAGGAGACGTTGCTTTATTTAACTACGCCCCCTATGGTGTTGAAAGATTGCAGGGTGTTAAGGATAATACAGAGGTTGGAAGGTATATGGCAAGAGTTTTAGGATTAAATCTTGAAAAGGCCACTAAAGAACTCTTTGTAAATGCAAAGAAAGTATTTGAAGCTCGTGGAGCGAAGGTTGAAATAGATGCATCAGATATTGATAATCCTGTAGTCAATATTACAAAAGGAACAAATATCCTAAAACTTCATGGCTACACTAATATTGCAGAGCTAAACGGAAATACTTGCAAGTTAAATGGAGTTATTGTTTGTATAAAGAAAAATGATAAATATAATGTTGAGGATGTTTACGTACCAATGCAGGCAGTTGAATTGCTAAGATAATTGTAAGACGTATTTATCCAAAAGGTGCATGCCCAAAGGAGCATACACCTTTTGCTATTGCTTCTATAGTCTGTCCATATTTCATTTCTAAATTAACTCATCGTTCTGGTTTTCACTTTCAAAGAACGCTGCGATAAAAAATATATTTCATTCACCAGTGCGCTTAGCAAAGAAGTTCTAAGACTCGGGATTTGAAAAATCAAGAACTTTCATCAAACTCGCCTTGCTCAAACAAATGAAAGTTCTAGGATTTTTCTGCATCCCTTCGCCTGGAACTTCTAGATGCTCGCTTTATGTGAATTCCATATATTTTTTATCTCCGCTTTCTTAGCAGAAAGCAGGATATTGTCAAACTAATTGCAACATTATTATATGCAAAAAATAAAATGGCTCCATGGAGAGGACCTAAGCCTCCAACCCGACCGTTGAACTGCTGGCTTGCGACAACATTGTATTCAAAAATAAAATGGCTCCATGGAGAGGACTCGAACCTCCAACCCGACCGTTGAACTGCTGGCTTGCGACAACATTGTATTCAAAAAATAAAGTGGCTCCATGGAGAGGACCTAAGCCTCCAACCCGACCGTTAAACAGCTGGCTTGCGACAACATTGTATTCAAAAAATAAAATGGCTCCATGGAGAGGACTCGAACCTCCAACCCTCCGGTTAACAGCCGGATGCTCCACCATTGAGCTACCATGGAACGATAAAGATTTATTCAATTGAATCCGGCAGCTACCTACTCTCCCGAGCCGTCTCCAGCTCAGTACCATCGGCCCTGCAGGGCTTAACCGACCTGGCTCGGATGGGAGCGGGTTACTCACCCTGCACTCCCTATCGTCAGGTGTTATTCATCCGGCAGCTACCTACTCTCCCATGGCGTCTCCGCCATAGTACCATCGGCGTTACAGGGCTTAACCTTCGTGTTCGGAATGGGAACGGGTGTATCCCCTGCACCATCGCCACCGGATTACAGATGTCAGAGGTCGGATGTCGGAAGTCAGACTCCTTAGCATTCCTTTAGGGTCTTTCCTATCCTGCCTGACACACTAAAAGAACTAATATTAGTTCTCTCAAAACTGCACAGCTTTGATCAAGCCCTCGACCTATTAGTACCTGTCAGCTGAACGCCTCACGACGCTTACACCTCAGGCCTATCAACCTCATGTTCTTTGAGGGGTCTT